>NZ_CP157794.1:2144500-2841500 GCF_040111675.1 Salinarimonas sp.
CCGCTGCCGGTCTCCCCGCGACTCGCGCTGCAGGGCGTCGGGGTCGCGCTCGTCGTGATCGCCGCCGCCGAAACGGGCCGGGTGCTGCCGGACGAGATCCCGCTGGGTGTCGAGATCGGTCTGGCGGCGCTCGCCGGGCTCTGGTTCGTCAACCTCACGAACTTCATGGACGGTCTCGATTGGCTCACGGTGGCGGCGGTCGTGCCCCTCGCGGCGACGATCGCCGTGCTCGGCCTGGGCGACGTCGTCGGTACGCTGGAGACCGCGCTCGCCGCCGCGCTGCTCGGAGCGATGCTCGGCTTCTCGCCCTTCAACAAGCCGGCGGCGCGGCTCTTCCTCGGCGACGTCGGCTCGCTGCCGATCGGGCTTCTCGTCGCCTTCCTGCTCTACGGGCTCGCCGCGAGCGGACATCTCGTCGCCGCGATCCTGCTGCCGCTCTATTCGTGCACGGACGCGACCCTCACGCTGGCGCGACGCGCCCTGCGCGGCGAAACCGTCTGGCAGGCGCATCGCTCGCACTTCTACCAACGCGCCACGGACAACGGCCTCACCCCGCTCGCGGTGTCGGGCACGATCTTCGTCGCGAACGCCGCGCTCGCCGCGCTGGCCCTGACCGCGGTGGCGCTCGACGGGCCGATCGGAGATCTCCTCGTCCTCGCGGCCGGTGCGGCGGTCGTCGCCGGCGTGCTCGTGCGCTTCTCGCGGGGCGGCGCCACGGCGAGGTCCGCGCGATGACCGGGCCCCTCGTCGCCCTCACCGGCGCGACCGGCTTCGTCGGGCGCCATCTCCTCGCGGACCTGCGCGCCCACGGCTGTCGCGTGCGCGTCCTGCTGCGCCGGCCGAGCGACGGTGCGCCGGAGGCCGATTCGGCCGTGATCGGCGACCTCGCGCGGCCGGTGAACATGGCCCGCGCCCTCGAAGGGGTGGACGCCGTCGTGCATTCGGCCGGGATCGCCCACGCCATGTCCGGGCGCCCTGAGGACGATTACCGCGCGGTCAACACCGAGGCGACGATCGCGCTCGGCCGCGCGGCCGAGCGGGCCGGCGTGCGGCGCTTCGTCTTCCTGTCCTCCGTGCGCGCCCAGACGGGCCCGTCCGCCGCGGGCGTCGTCGACGAGGGCCGTGCGCCCGCGCCGACCGACGCCTACGGCCGCTCGAAGCTCGCCGCCGAGGAGGGGCTCGCGACCCTCGGGCTCGACTGGACGGCGCTGCGGCCCGTCCTCGTCTACGGGCCGGGCGTGAAGGGCAACATGGCCTCCCTCGTGCGCCTGGCGCAGAGCCCCTGGCCGCTGCCGCTGGGCGCCCTGCACGCGCGACGCTCGCTGCTCGCGGTCGAGAACCTCGCAGAGGCCGTGCGCGCCGCCATCCAGGCCGAGGGGCCGCTGCGGCGCCCCTTCCTCGTCGCCGACGACGGCGCCTGGACCCTGCCGGAGATGATCGCGTCCCTGCGCCGGGGGCTCGGCCGCCGGCCGGGCCTCCTGCCGGTCCCGCAGGCGATGATCGCGCTCGCCGCGCGGGCGGCCGGGCGCGGGGAGGCGCTGGACCGCCTGACCGGGGACCTCGTCGTCGATGCGCGTGCGCTGCGCGGCATCGGCTGGGCGCCGGTCGTCGCCACGCCGGAGGGGCTCGCGCGGCTCGCCCGGCGCGCCGCCGCCGGAGACGACGGGTGAGCCCGGAGGCGACCGCCCGCACGGCGCTCGCGCTCGCCCTCGCGACGCCGGTCCTGATGATCGCCTCGCGCGGCATCGCGCCCGTGGTGCTCGCGATCGCCGCAGGCCTGCTCGCGCTCTCGTCGTGGCGTGCGGGACGCTCCGCTTCCGTTCTGCGCACGCTGCGCGCCGGTGTGGAGAGCGCCCCCGGCGCGCTCGCGATCGGGCTCGTCGTGCTCGCGGGCGCTTCGCTCACCTGGACGCCGGCGCCGACGCGCGGGGCCGAATACGTGGCGCACGTCGCCGGAAGCCTCGCCCTCCTCGGCGTCGCCCTGGCGAACGCGCGCGTTCTGGCGCCGAAGCTCTCGGCCGTCGGCCTCGCGGCGGCGATGACCCTCGCCGGGCTCGTCCTGGCGCTCGACGTCGCCTTCGACGGGCGGCTGCGGGGCGCGCTCGGCTTCTCCACCGACCTGTTCCGCCTCAACCGCGCCGCGGTCGCCCTCGCTCTGCTGCTGCCGCTCGCCACGATGCTGCTCCGGCAGCGTCGGCGCCCGGTCGCCCTCGGCCTCGTCTGGCTCGCCGGCCTCGCGGCGATCTTCAGCTCGCAGAGCGCCTCCGCGCAGCTCGGCGTCCTGGTCGTCGCCGTCACCCTGGCTGTGGCCCTCGCCGCGCCGGTGGCGACGCACCGGCTCGTCGCCGTCGTCGCCGTCGCGGCGACGCTCGCCATCCCGTTCCTCGCGCCCGTGATCAACGACCTGATCCCCCGGGCCGTGCACGATGCGGTGGGCTACGGAACCCTGACGATCCGCGGCGAGATCTGGCGCGAATACGCCGCGCTCGTCTGGGAGCGGCCGTTCCTCGGCTTCGGCATCGAGGCCGGCCACGTGGCCGCCGCGCTGCCCGAGGCGGCGCGCCTCGCCGATGCCGAGCGCGCGCTCTTGAACTGGGGGCACCCCCACAATGGGGCGCTCCAGGTCTGGTTCGAGCTCGGCCTCGTCGGCGCGCTTCTCGGGGCGGCGTTGCTCGCGGCCTTGTTCCGGGCGCTCGAGCGGCACGCGGGGCCGCTCCTGCCCGCCGCCACGGCGACCGCCGCCGGCGCCTACGCGGTCGCCTTCGTCAGCCACGGCGCCTGGCAGGCCTGGTGGTGGTGCCTGCTCGGGCTGATCGCGATGCTGTTCGCCGCGGCGCTCAGCCGACCCGCTTCAGGTAGCCCCGCGGCGCCACGCTGATCATCAGCTTGGCGTCCATCGCCTCGTCGATCTCGAATTCCGGGTGGCGCGCCAGATAGGCGTCGACCGCCGTCATGGCGTTGTCGCCGGGCCCCCAGGGCCGATCCGGATAAGTCTCGGCGGGAAAGCGCTCGATGATCGTGTCGAAGACGACGCAATAGCTGCCCGGGGTGACGAGCGGCGCGTAGGCCTCGAGCTCGGCGAGCACGTGCGCGTGGGTGTGGTTGCTGTCCAGGCAGACGAGGACGCGCGCCTTGCCGGACGCCGCCTGCGCCACCTGCGCGACGATCGCCGGGTCGATGCTCGAGCCCTGGATCATGTCGATGCGCCGCATCATCGGATGCGCCTCGATGGCCGCGCGGTTGTGGGCGCGGATGTCGATGTCGATCCCCAGCACCCGCGCGTCCGCCGGCCCGCCGCACAGCGCGTTCAGCTCCAGCATCGAGGCCGAGAAGATCAGCGAGCCGCCATGCGCGATGCCGGTCTCGACGATCAGGTCCGGCTGGATGCGGAAGATCAGCTCCTGCATCGCCACGATGTCCTGCGGATACTGGATGATCGGCCGGCCGAGCCACTCGAAATTGTAGGAGTATTTCGGCGCCGTGGACGCCAGCATGAAGTCGGACGCCGCGCGCACGAGCGCCGCGTCCCGGGCATTGGCCGCGATGCGCGCCGCGCGCTCCTCGTCGAACGAGCTCATGGGGTCGCCTCTTCGTTGGCCGCCGGCCCGAGCAGCCGGTCGAGCTTGCCGCGGTCGCCCCAGAAGGCGAACGGCTCGTAATCGGGATAGGGGTAGCGGCCGAGATCGGGGACGATGTCCCAGCCGTTCTCGCGGATCCAGTGCTCGACCAGCCCGCGCACGGAGACCGGCCGGCCGGAGCAGACGTTGACCACGCCGACATTGCCCGCGTGCAGCGCCAGCGCGACGAGGAGGCGCGCCGCCTCGCGCACGTCGAGGAAGTCGCGCAGCTGCTCGCCGCCGGACATGGGGAACGACCGCTCGCCGGCCGCCACGGCGGCGCGCAGCTGGGAATGGAGCGAGCGCGCGCCCTGGCCCTCGCCATACAGGTAGAACAGCCGCGCCCAGACGAGAGCGAGCCCGGTCTGCGCCTGGAGGTGCCCCAGCTGCTCGCGCAGCGCGTTCTTGGCGTAGCCGTAGGGGTTCGCCGGCGCCGGCTGCAGCGCCTCGTCGAGCGGCCCGCTCGCCATGCCGTACTCGAAGCAGGTGCCGGCGACGACGAGCCGGCGCAGGCCCCCACGCGCCAGGGCGGCCAGGAAGGCGTATTGCGCGGGGAGCTCGGTCTCGAAATGGTGGAGGCTGCGATAGTTCGGCAGGCCGCCCCAGGCGAGGTGGACGACGACGTCCGGCCGCCCGAGCGCCGCGAACGGGTCCGCCGGCGGAGCGGCGAGGTCGAGAGCCAGCGTCTCCTGGCCGGCCGACGCCTGCGCCACCGCGCCCGAGCGCGACGTCGCGACCGTCTCCAATCCCCGCGACGCGAGCGCCGCGAGGATATGGCGGCCGAGAAAGCCGCTCGCGCCGACGACCACGACCCTCATCCGAACACCTCCAGCCGCGGCACGGCGGCGACGAAGCGCCCGCCCCACTCGCCGACGTAGGCGAGTTGCGCGGCGATCTCCGCGCGCAGGTTCCAGGGCAGGATCACGACGAGGTCCGGGCGCGTCTCCGCGATCCGCTCCTCGGAGACGATCGGGATCCGGCTCCCCGGCATGTGCCGGCCCTGCTTGCCCGGGCTGCGGTCGACGACGAAGGGCAGGAGGTCCGGCCGCACGCCGGCGAAGTTGAGGAGCGTGTTGCCCTTCGCGGCCGCGCCGTAGGCGCACACGCGCTTGCCGTCGCGCTTGGCGTCCAGGAGGAAGCGCAGGAACTCGTCCTTCACCGCCTCGGCCTGCGCCTGGAAGCCCTCGTAGAAGGCCGCGCTCGCCACGCCGGCCTGGGCCTCCCGCGTGCGCTGCGCCGCGAGGCCCGCGCCCTCCGCGCGGCGGCGCGCGTCCGCCCGCTCCGCGAAGATCCGCAGGCTTCCCCCGTGCGTCGGCAGCGTCTCGACATCGAAGACGACGAGGCCGTTCGCCGCGAAGATCCGCTCCACCGCGGTCAGCGAGAGGTAGGAATAGTGCTCGTGGTAGATCGTGTCGAACTGCCGCTCGGCGACGAGCGAGAGGAGCGAGGGAAACTCGAAGGTCGCGACCCCGCCCTCGGCGAGGAGAATGGCGAAGCCGCCGACGAAGTCGTCGATGTCCGGCACGTGCGCCAGCACGTTGTTCGCCGCCGTCAGGTCCGCCGGCCCGTGCTCGGCGACGAGCGTCCGCGCCAGCGCCCGGCCGAAGAAGGCCTCCAGCGTGGGAATGCCCTTCGCCCGCGCCGCCGCGGCGGTGCTCGCCGTCGGCTCGACGCCGAGGCAGGGGATGCCCCGCGCCGCCACGTATTGCAGGAGATAGCCGTCGTTCGACGCGACCTCGACCACGCGGCTCGCCGGTCCGAGCCCGAAGCGCGCGACCATCGCCTCCGCATAGGCCTCCGCGTGCGCGAGCCAGGAGGCCGACATGCTGCTGAAATAGCCGTATTCGGCGTCGAACAGGCTCTCCGGCGCGGTGAAGTCCGCCGTCTGTACCAGCCAGCAGCGCTCGCAGACGAGGACCCGCAGCGGCAGCCAGATCTCGGGCTCCGAGAGCTGCTCGGGCCGCCGATAGGCGTTCGACGGCGGCGCCGCGCCGAGATCGACGAAGGTGCGCGACAGCGCGCTCCGGCAATGGCGGCAGATCCCGGTCATGCCGCGATCCCCGCGAAGCCGTCCGCCCGGGCCAGGCCTTCGTCCCGCACGGAGCGCTCGGCGATCGGCAGCGGCCAGGCGATGCCGATCCGCGGATCGGTCGCGTCGAGCCCGCCCTCGGCATCCGGCGCGTAGGCGGCCGTGTGGAGGTAGAGGAGCTCGCACTCGTCCTCGAGCGCCTGGAAGCCGTGGGCGAAGCCCTCCGGCACGACGAGGCTCTCGGCGTTCTCCGCGCCGAGCACCCGCCCGTGCCAGGCGAGGAAGGTCGGCGAGCCCCGGCGCAGGTCGACCGCGACGTCGAAGACCGCGCCGCGCAGGCAGGCGACGACCTTCGTCTCCGCATGCGGCGGGTGCTGGAAATGCAGGCCGCGCACCGCGCCGCGGCGCCGGGTCAGCGTGCGGTTGATCTGCGCGATCCGCCGCCCGCCGAGAACCGGCTCCAGCTCGTCGGCGCAATAGATCCGCTCCAGGAAGCCGCGCGCGTCGCCGATCGGCTTGCGGCGCAGCGCGACGAGCCCCTCGATCTCGGTGGCGAGGACGTCGAAGCGCCCGCTCATTGGTGCACCTTCGGGCTGGCGGATGCGGAGCCGCGGAGCGGCGTAGTATTCGCCAGCCCGAGCGCCTGCCGCGACGGCCGGCGTCGCTTGCCCTTCGAGGGCCCGTATGAGACCCGCCGCGCGGCAGGTGCCGGGAGGACCGGACGGACCACGGGGTGTAGCGCCTGAGCCTGCCAGCCGGAGCGCCTTCCAATGAGCGATCCGCACGACCTCCCGGCTCGGGTGAGGGTACACCGAACCGGGAGACGTCGCCTATGCCTTTCACTGTTGGTTTCGACTGGGGCGGCGCGGGCCATGCGGCCTGCGTCCTCGACGAGACGGGTGCGGTCCGCGCACGCCTCGACGTCCCGCACACCGCCGCCGGCCTCGCCAAGCTCGTGGCCGCGCTCGCGCGCATCGCGCCCGTCGGCGAGATGCCGGTGGCGATCGAGCGCCCGTCCGGCCTCGTCGTCGACACGCTCGTCGCCGCCGGCCATCCGGTCGTGCCGATCCACCCGAACGTCGTGAAGGCCTGCCGTCCGCGCTATCGCGCCGCCGGCGGCAAGTCCGATACGGGTGACGCCTACATGCTCGCCGACATCCTGCGCACCGACGGGCATCGCTTCGCCCCGCTGCGCCAGGCCTCCGACGCGGTCAAGGCGCTGCGCGCCCTCGTGCGCGGGCGCGACGACCTCGTCGCCACGCGCGTCGGCCTCGCAAACCAGCTGCGCAGCCTGCTCGAAAGCTTCTGGCCGGGCGCCGCCGCGATCTTCGCCGACGTCGACAGCCCCGTCGCCCTCGCCTTCCTCGCCCGCTACCCCACGCCCGAGAGCGCCGCACGACTCGGCGAGAAGCGCATGGCCGCCTTCATGGCCCAGGCCCGCTACAGCGGCCGCCGCAGCGCCGCCGAGCTCCTCGCCCGCCTGCGCGCCGCGCCGATCGGCCTCGCCGGCCGGGACGAGAGCGAGGCCAAGGGCGAGATCGTGCGCGCCCTCGTCGTCGCCCTCGAGCGCATCGTCGCCGCGATCCGCGACCTCACCGCCCGCATCGAGCACGACGTCGCCGAGCTGCCCGACGGCCGCATCGTCATGTCCTTCCCGCGCGCCGGCCGCATCAACGCCGCCCAGATCCTCGCCGAGATCGGCGACGACCGCGCGCGCTTCCAGACCGCAGACCAGCTCGCCGCGGAGGCCGGCGTCTGCCCCGTCACCCACGCCTCCGGAAAAAGCAGGGGCGTCGTCTTCCGATGGGCCTGCAATCACCGTCTGCGCGCCGCCCTCACCTGCTTCGCCGACAACTCCCGCCATGCCTCCCCCTGGGCCGCCGACGTCTACATGCGGGCCAGGCAGCGCGGATGCAGTCACCCCCACGCCGTCCGTATCCTGGCACGCGCCTGGATCCGCATCCTCTGGCATGCCTGGCGAGATCGAGCCGAATACGAACCCGCACGCCATCTCGCCGCGCAAAAATGCGCCGCGTAGAAAAACAGAGGTGGACACGGGGTGTCTCATGCGTCGCCCCCCGCGTAGGCCGCGATCTGCGCCCGGGACGCCGCCTCCATGTCCGCGCCAGCGGTGAAGTCCCGATGCCAGGAGACGGTACGCGCCAGCGCGGCATCGAGGGCGAGACGGGGGCGCCAGCCGAGGCGCAGGCGCGCCAGCGTGCTGTCGAGCCGCAGGAGCCCCGCCTCGTGCGGATGATCCTCACCGTCGTCCTTGGTGACCCGCGCCTCCGCCCCCCACAGCGCGGCGAGGCGCTCGGCGACGGCGCCGACGGACGCGTCCCCCTCCGGATCCGGGCCGAAATTCCAGGCCTGCGCCGCCTCCGCACCGTCCGGCCCGAGGAGCCGCTCGGCGAGGAGGAGATAGCCGCACAGCGGCTCCAGCACGTGCTGCCACGGCCGCACGGCGCCCGGATAGCGCAGCCGAACGGGCTCGCCCGCCTCGAAGGCGCGCAGGCAATCCGGCACCAGCCGGTCCGCGGCGAAGTCGCCGCCGCCGATCACGTTGCCCGCCCGCGCCGTGGCGATCCGCGCCGGATGGCCGCCCGCGCCGAAGAACGAGGCGCGCAGGCTCGCCGCCGCGATCTCGCAGGCCGCCTTGCTGGCGCTGTAGGGGTCGCGCCCGCCCAGCCGGTCCGGCTCGCGGTAGGGATGCGGCCATTCCCGGTTCTCGTAGACCTTGTCGGTCGTCGCGACGACGACCGCCTCGACGGACGGCGTGCGCCGCACCGCCTCGAGAACGTGGACCGTGCCCATCACGTTCGTCGCGAAGCTGCCGGCCGGGTCGCGGTAGCTCTCGCGCACCAGCGGCTGGGCGGCGAGGTGGAACACGATCCGCGGCCGCGCGGCCGCCAGCGCGTCCGCCACGGTCGCGGGGTCGCGGATGTCGCCGCGGCGATCGCTCGCGAGCACGCGCCCGAGCCCGACCGCCTCGTGGAACGAGGGCCGCGTCGGCGGGTCGAGCGCGAGCCCGTGCACCCGCGCGCCGAGCGCATCGAGCCACAGCGACAGCCAGCCTCCCTTGAAGCCGGTATGCCCCGTCACGAGGACGTCCGCGCCGGCGAAGGCTTGCCGGCTCGGGATCACCACACCCTCCACGGCGCCCGGCCCGACGCCCACAGCGCCTCGAGCTGGTTCTTCTCGCGCAGCGTGTCCATCGGCTGCCAGAAGCCGTCGTGCTGGAAGGCCATCAGCTCGCCCGCCTCCGCCAGCGTCGCGAGCGGCTCGGCCTCGAAGCTCGTCTCGTCGCCGGCGACGAGGTCGATGACGGAGGGCGAGAGCACGAAGAAGCCGCCGTTGATGTAGCCGCCGTCGCCGCGGGGCTTCTCGGTGAAGCCGGAGACCCGCGCGCCGTCGCGGGCCAGCGCGCCGTAGCGACCCGGCGGGCGCACCGCCGCGATCGTCGCCTTGCGGCCGTGCGAGCGGTGAAAGGCGATCTCGGCGCCGATGTCGACGTCCGCCACGCCGTCGCCGTAGGTGAAGCAGAACGCCTCCTCGCCGCGCAGGTGATCGGCGACGCGGCGCAGGCGCCCGCCGGTCATGGTCTCCTCGCCGGTGTCGACGAGCGTCACCCGCCAGGGCTCGGCCTTGCGCTCGTGAACCTCGATGGCGTTGGCGGCCATGTCGATCGTCACGTCGGACATGTGGAGGAAGTAGTTCGCGAAATACTCCTTGATCATGTAGCCCTTGTAGCCGCAGCAGATCACGAAGTCGTCGATCCCGTGGGCGGAATAGATCTTCATGATGTGCCACAGGATCGGCATGCCGCCGATCTCGACCATCGGCTTCGGCCGCAGGTGCGTCTCTTCCGACAGGCGCGTGCCGAGACCGCCCGCGAGTATCACCGTCTTCATCGTCAGCCCGCCCGGGTCCTGCGCATGCGGACAGCGCCGTCCGCCGGCCGCGTCCGCTTCCGGCCGAAGACGCGCCAGCGTCGCGCGAATCGGGGCAGGGGAAGCCACGGCCGCGCGAAGAATGGCCTCAATCGGGCCGGACGGAAAGAGCGTCGGGCCCCGGGGGGCGAGCTAGCCTCGGTCCATGAGCCGAGCGTCCACGAACCGGTCCCAGGCTTCGAACGGCGACGTCGACGCGATCTGCGCCTCGGGGATCGCGCCCTCCGCGGCGCTCTCGGGGGCCGGCACGTGGAACAGGCCGACGGCCCAGTCCGGCGTCTCGTCGCTCGGCGGCACCGGCTCTCCGGTCAGCGCGGAGAAGAAGGCGGCCCCGTTCCGGCAGCCGGCTCGAAACGCCCCGGTGGGGGTGCGGCTCAGGAGCAGGATCTCGGTCCCGAACAGGGAGCCGTCGAGGCCGGTGAGGCGCGTCCACGCGGTCTCCTGCACGCCGGCGAGGGCTTCTTCGTTCAGCGGCCCCGTCTTGCGCTTGGCGGTGAGCGTGATTAGCGTCCCGAGATATCCGATCAGGTACGGATCGAGCCACACGGAGTCGGAAGTGTCGCTCACGTCGCCGAGGGCCGCGAGCCGATCGAGCCCCGCCGCCCGTCCGATCGTGTCCGTTTCGCTCGCCGTCGCGTCGTCGGTCGCGGCGAGCGCCGTCGCGCGCCGTGCGCGCGATCGGTCGACGAAGGGCGCCAGCGCCGCCACCGCCGCGCGGCGTCCCTGCCGAATCCTCCACAGGTCGCCGAGCGCGAGCGGGGCCATCCTCACGCCTCCGGGCCTGAGGTCGTGGTGAGCGAGACGCCTCCGTCGCGCCGCTCGCGGCTGCCGAGCGCGCCGGATTTCGACGCGCTCGCCGCCGCGGCGCCGTCCTCCGCCGACCGGCGGACCGAGGTCCTCGCCCTGATCGGCAACCTCGTCTTCGCCTGGTCGAACAACGAGAGCCTGTTCATCTACGTCCTCATGCTCCTGCTCGAGACGGACGAGGTCTCGGCCGCCATCGTCTTCGGCACGCTCAACACGACGCGCGCCCGCCTCGATCTCGTGGAGCGCCTCGCCAAGGCCAAGATCGCCGACCCCGAGCTCGCCCGCGAGCTCGACGGGATCCTCTCCCGGTTCTCGCGCCAGACGAAGCTGCGCAACGACCTGAACCACTCGATGTACACCGTGAACCAGAGCGGCGAGATCACCCACACCCGGCTCATGAAGCTCGAGCAGCGCGGCGGCGGCCTGTCGTTCGGCCGCGTGCGCGAGATGAGCCGGGAACGTCTCGACGAGCTCGCCCGCGCGATCGCCGAGCACGGCGTGCTCAACCGCGACATCTGGGCCTTCCTGCCCCGGCTTGAGGCCCATCTCGAGGCCCGCGCCCGTCGCGGACGCGGGTCGGCTGCGCCGGGCCCCCGGCGCGGATAGGCCGGGCGGCTCGCGCGGCCCTCGCGGGAGACGGCGCCCACCGTCCTCACGATTCGCGGAAGGCGCGGGCCATGCTGTCCTTCAGCGGCCGCATCAGGTACTCGAAGAAGGTGCGCTCGGCCGTCTCGATGTACACCTCGGCCGGCATGCCGGCGGTCGGCTCGAAATGCGGCACGCGCGCGACCGAGCCCTCGTCGAGCGCGATGCGCACGACGTAGAGGTCGCTCTCGTCGGCGGACAGCGGCCGCTCCTCGGGAAGGGTGTCGGCCGAGAGGTAGATCACCTCGCCCTCGACCATCGGCGTCGTGCGCTGGTTGAGCGCCGTGAGGCGTACGGAGGCGTTCTGGCCGCGGCGGACGCTGTCGATGTCGCGCGGGCGCACCTTCGCCTCGATCAGGAGCGGCTCGTCCACGGGCACGATCTCCATCACGTTCTTGCCGGCCTCGATCACGCCGCCGGCCGTGTGGTAGCGCATCTTCACCACCACGCCCTCCACCGGCGCGACGATGCGGATGCGCTCCAGCACGTTCTCGGCCGAGCGGATCCGCTCGCGCAGATCGCTCATCTCGGCATGGACGTGCTGGAGCTCCTCGACCGCCGCCTTCACCGCCGCGTTGCGCAGGGCGTTGATCTGCTCCTGCCCGCGGGCGATGCGCTCCTTGGCGTCTCCGAGATCCCCGATCAGCCGGCCGATCTCGCCGTGCATGTTGGAGCGGGCCCGCTGCAGGGCGAGCACCTCCGGCCGGCGCACGAGCCCTTGCGAGAGGAGCTGCTCCTTGTCGGCGAGCTCCTCCTCGAAGAAGGCGATCTGCTCGCGCACGGCGCCGAGCTGGACCTCGTTGCCGCCCACGCGCTCCTGGAGCGCGTCGAGGCCGCGGGTGAGGGTGGCGATCTCGCTGTCGAGATGGCGGCGACGCGCGCTGAAGGTGAGCCGCTGGCGCTCGATCATCTCCGCCACGTCCGGGTCCGAGGCCTTGGCGAGCAGCACCTCCGGGAAGCCGACCTCCTGGTGGCCCTCGATCTCGGCGACGAGCCGGGCCTCCGCCGCGAGCGTGCGGGCGAAGCGCAGCTGCAGCCGGCGCAGCTCGGCCCGCGGCGCGACCTCGTCGAGGAGGACCAGGGTCTGCCCCGGCGTGACGTGATCGCCCTCGCGCACGAGGATGTCCTTGATGACGCCGCCCTCGAGGTGCTGCACGGTCTTGTTCGAGCCCGTGGTCACGAAGACGCCGGTCGCGACGACGGCGCCGGCGATGGGCGCCGCGTTCGCCCAGACGCCGAAGGCGAGAAAGGTCGCCCCGAGCACGACGCTGCCGAGGAGCGTCGGGCCCCGGGCGCTGCGCGGCACGGCGGCGTACCAGTCGCGGGGGGGCGTGGATTGCGGTGCCGGTGCGCTCATGGCTCGTCCTCACTCGTCGATCAGCGGGGTGGCGTCGGCGCCGGGAAGCCGCGACCCGTCCGCCTTCTTGCCGAACAGCACGGGCAGCATCTGGTCGCGCGGCCCGAGCGCCTTCACGTTGCCCTCGTTCAGGATCATGATCTTGTCGACGCTCTTGAGCAGCGTGGGGCGCTGGGTGATGGCGACGATCGTGATCCCGCGCTCCTTCGCACGCACCAGCGCCTTGGCCAGCGCCCGCTCGCCATGGGTGTCGAGGTTGGAGTTCGGCTCGTCGAGCACCACGAAGCGCGGCTCGCCGAAGAAGGCCCGGGCGAGCCCGATGCGCTGCTTCTGCCCGCCGGAGAGCGGGCTGCCGTCCATGGCGATGGGCGTCTCGTAGCCTTGCGCGAAATGCGAGATCATCTCGTGCACGTCGGCGAGCTCGGCCGCCTCGAAGACCTGCGCGTCGGTGGCGTCCTCGCGCATGCGGGCTATGTTCTGCTTGATCGTGCCGGGGAAGAGCTGCACGTCCTGCGGCAGGTAGCCGACGCTCTCGCCGAATTGCCGCGGGTCCCAGTTGCGCAGCTCCATGTGGTCGAGCCGCACGTTCCCGGCCGTGGGCACGATCGAGCCCACCAGCATCCGCGCGAGCGTGGATTTGCCGGTGCCGGAATTGCCGACGATGGCGAGGCTCTCGCCGGGCTCGAGCGAGAAGGTGACGCCGTTGAGGATGACCTTCTTGTTCGGCGGCGGCACGTACAGGATGCGCTCGACCTCGAGCTTGCCCCGCGGTCGCGGCAGGCGCAGGCGCTCCAGGTTGAGCGGCGAGGACTGCAGGAGAGCCCGGATGCGGGCGTAGGCCGACCGCGCCTGGACGAAGTTCTTCCAGCCCTCGATCGTCCCCTCCACCGGCTGCAGGGCGCGGCTCGCCACGATGGAGGCGGCGATGATCATGCCGCCGGTCAGCGTGCCCTCGAGCGCGAGAAAGGCGCCGTAGCCGAGGATCGCGACCTGCGTGCACAGGCGCAGGAACTTCGAGATCCCGGCGAGCACGATGTTGCGGTCCTGCGCCATCACCTGGGCGGTCAGGCTCTCAGCCGTCTCCCGTCCCCAGATCGCCACGCCTTCGGGGGTCATGCCCATGGCGTTGATGACCTGCGCGTTGCGCGCCATCGCGTCCGCCTGGAGGTTGGCGCGGCTGGCGTAGGCGTTCGCCTTGGCGAAGGACAGGGCGGTCATGCGCTGGTTGATCGCCGCGAGCGTGAGCAGGACGAGGCTGCTCGCGAAGACGATGAAGCCGAGCTCGGGGTGGATCAGGAAAACGACGAGCATGTAGAGGGGCACGGTGGGGCTGTCGAGCATGGTCAGCAGCACCGGACCCGTGATGAAGCTGCGCAGCTGCTGCAGGTCCGAGAGCGTCTGGAACTCGCGGGAGGAGCCGTTCTGGGCGGCCTTCGCCGCCGCCGAGAGCACGGGCGCGCCGAGCTTGCTCTCGGCCTCCGTCGCGATCCGCACCAGGATCAGGCGACGCATCATGTCGAGAAGCGCGTGCGCCGCGATGGCGCCCACCACGATGAGCGTCAGCATGGCGAGCGTATCGAGGCTGCGGCTCGTCAGCACCCGGTCCGAGACCTGGAACAGGTAGATCGGGATCGCGAGAACGAGCATGTTCACGACGAACGAGAACAGGGCGACGGTGACGAGGTTTCGCCGCGCCTGCGCGAGACCCGTCGTGAGCACCGTGCGGAAGTCCATGTCGCGCGAGCGGGACTGGACGCCGCCGCCACGGTCGTTGCCGCCGCCTCCGCCGCCGCCGCCGCCGCCCTGCGGCGTCTTCGGAGGCCGGCCGCCGCCGGGGGCGGTCGCCGGCGGCTGCGCGCGCGTCCGGGCGAGCGGCTCGGCGCGGGCGGCCGGAGCGCGCAGGCGCGGCTCCGGCTGCGCAGCCTCGGCGGCGGGCTTCGAGCGGCGCGCGGCGGGCGCTTCCGGCGGCGGCGGCGCGGGGCGCGTCCGCAGCCGTTCGGGCACGGGGAAGGCCGGCTGGGCGGTGGCCGCCCTCGCGGGCTGCGGCGGTGCTTCGGGCGGCGGTGCGGGCGGTGCGGACGGTGCGGGAGGCGCCGCCAAGGCCTGCTCGACGAGCGGCACGGCCGCGGCGGCGGCCTTCGTGACCGGCCGCTCCGGCGTCGGCTCCGTCACTGGCCGCGGCTCCGGCGACGCGCGGTCGGGGCCGATGTAGCGCGCTCCCGCGCTCGCCGCGTAGCGCGCCTCGAGCGCCTTGAGGCTCCCCACCAGGGAACCCGCCGTCGGCGCCGACGCGAAGCCCTCGGGGCCGATGTCGACAAACGCCTCCTCGCGCTCCGGCAGGTCGGCGCGCGTCTCGTAATCGTCGTGGCGATCCATGAATGGTCCCCCCGTCCGGGCTCGGCCCGTCGGTTCACGTCAACATCGAGCCCATGGCGTCGCCGTCTCCCGCGAGCGGCGCGCCGCCGAACACCTCGTCGTCGTCCTGCTGGAGCTCCGGGCCGCCGGTGAAGGCGACGAGCTCCGGCGCCAGGCCGAACTCGTCCGATCCGTCGTCGTCGATCACGATCTCGGCCTGGACGAGGAAATCCTCCTCGTAGACCTCGCCGCCGACATGCGTCGCGACGGCGGCCTGGGTATCGGCGATCGCCGCGACGTTCGTCAGCCGGTTGCCGCCCGTCGCGATCCATTGCTCGGCGCCCTCCTCGCCGTGCGCCGCGAAGGCGGGGAGGATCTGCGCCGCTTGGTCCGCATCGGCGACGATGTTGAGCTGATGCACCAGGTTGACGTCGTGGTAGTCGCCGGTGACGTAGAGCACCTTCATGTCGGCGGAGCCGATCCCGTTCAGCGCCCACCATTCCGCCGGGTCGAGCGAGTCGTCCGTGAGCAGGCGTCCGACGAACGCGCCGAGGTCGTCGTCGAGCGCCGTGAATCCGCCGCCGCCGTAATGCGCGATCAGCGCCTCGTTCGTCAGCTGGTTCTGCCCTGTCGAGATGGTCTGCGCGCCGGCGCCGCCCATGTGCCCGACGACCACGCCGTCGCTGTCGAGCAGCGCGTTCATCTGGACGATCCAGTTCGCCGAATAGGCGTTCCCGCCGACGACGATCAGGTCGTAATTGCCGGTGAACTGCAGGAACTCGGCCAGGTTCAGGCTCAGGTTCTCGCCCATGCGCACCTGGGAGAAAAAGCCGTACTCGGTCTTGGAGTAGAGATCGTTGTCGACCAGAAGATTCGTCTGGTAGAGCGCCTTCACGTCCCAGAAATCGCCCTCCAGCACGTCGACCTTCCAGCGCAGGCCGCCGAAGCCGGGGCGCTCGAGCGCGCCGAGATCGACGTCCTCGTCGAGGAACTCCGCCACGTTGGTCAGCCTGTCGCCGCCGCCGCCGTCCCAGGCCGCGCCCGCGAGCCCGGCCGCGAGGCTCGACCCCTGCGCGCCGAAGGTGAGCACGCTGTCGACGTTCATGATGGCGTTGATCTGCACGATCGCGTCGAGACGGTAGTAGTCGCCGAATACGATCGTCTGCAGGGACAGCTCGTTGAGGTCCTGGACGACGGCGAAGTTCGTCGCCTCGTTGGCGCCGAGCTCGGCGTGCGCGCCGACGGCCTCGTGGCCGTTGCGTCCCTCCGGCATGCCGGCGCGCGTCTCGAGATCGGGCAGCGTCCAGTCGTCCGCCACGCGCTCTCCGTCGACGAACTTGCCGGGGCCGTCCACCGCGTGGGCGTCGAGCGTCCCGTCGCCGTCGCCCGCCGCCAAGGCGGCATGGCGGGCGGCGAGGACCTCGACGACCGCCTCGTGCCCCTGCGGCGCGATCAGGGCCTCGGGCGCCGCCTCGCGGGCTGCGCTCATCAGCGCGTCGAGCGCCGCCGCCGGATCGACCGTCAGCAGCCCCGATGCCAGGTTCTCGCCCCAGACATGGATGTCGGAATCGTTCATGCGGTTGAGCTGCGTCACCTGCGCCAGGGTCTCGCCGGCGGCGTCGGTCCGCTCGATCGGCGCGCGCAGCTGCAGCCCGAATGTCGGGAAGGCGGCCAGCGGATCACGCGGAGCCGGAATGGACGAAGGCGACGTGTCGTCGTCGCGCTCGCCGTCCGGGCGGCGATAGGCGGAATCCCGAGCGCCGGGCAGGGCCAGAAGCTCGGCCTCGATCGGCGGTGCGAGAGTCGGCAGCCACCAGGGGCTGGACAGGCTGTAGGTGGGCTCGAGGGGCGGTGCGACCGGGGCCGCGCTCGGTGTCTGCGGCAGGTTCTCGTCCGGGCGCCAGGGCGGCTCGTCGTCGTAGACCGCCCAGCTGCGCGCGACCTCGTCGATGAGATGGAGATAGCCGGCGAAGTGCCAGATCGCCTCGGTGACGCCGGTGGTGGTGACGCTCGTCATGGCGGCCGTCCTCTCGCGGCGCGCCGGGGCGGCGGCCGCGCGTCTCGGACTGAGAGGAGGCCGCGCGCGGGCAGGCGCCGCGCGCGGCCGGAGACGCCGTGGACCCGCGCCGACGGGCGCGGGTCCGAATGGCCGATCACATCACGACGTCGTCGAAGTCGACGTCGCCGCCGGCCACGTTGAAGGTCGCCGAGTTGAACTGCACGTTGGCGCCCATCGTGATGGTCTGGGTGAACGCCTCCGCCGAGGCGGCCGCATCGGCCGACCCGTTGACGCCGGCCGAGCCGCTGGCGCCGACGTCGGCATCGGAGTCCATCACGTCGGCGCGACCGCCGTCGGCGCGGACCGTCTGGCTGAACGACACGCCGGAGTCGGACTCGCGACCGCCGAGCTCGAGCAGCGCGAGATCGACGTCGAGGCCGCCGCTGGCGCCGAAGCTCACCGTGTTGCCGTTCCCCGTGTCCTGATCCGCCAGGTTGTTCACCTGGTCGACGGCGAAGTTGTTGCCGGTCGTCGTCGTCTGATTGACGGCGTCCGCCATCACGATCGAATCGTCGATGTGATGGATGCCGTCGATGTCGATCACGTCGTCGTCGCGGGGCACGATCCCGTCGAGCCCGAGATCGAGGTCGACGTCCACGTCGACGGTCACCTCGTTCTCATTGTAGTTGTAGTTGTCGTTATAGTTTTCGTTGTCATTCTCGTTATCGTTATCGTTGTAATTGTCGTTCTCGTTGTCGTTCGTGTTCTCGGACACGGAGTCCAGCGTTGCGATGGCCTCGCCGATGCCGGACGCGTTGGCGTCAGCCTCGGCGTCGGCGTCAGCCTCCGAATCCGAGCTGCTGTCGTTGGCGAGATCCATGACGGCGGTCATGGACTGCGTCTGATCCTGATCCTGGCCCTGATCCTGGCCCTGGTCCTGGCCCTGATCCTGGCCCTGCTCCTGATCCTGCGCCTGCTCCTCGAGCTGCGCCTGCAGCTGCGCCTGCAGCTCCGCCTGGAGCTGACCCTGGCCTTGACCCTGAAGCTGAATCGGAATCGACATGATGATCTCCTGAAGATCTGGAGCATCGTCGCAGCGGGCAGCGCTCTTCTATGCGTCTGCTGTCGCCGTTCGGATGCACGGTGATGTTCGTATCGGAAAGTGTGTATTCGGCCGTCGTCTGGACGCGCTTTCCGCATCGCGCTGGTCGGCGGGTCTCCACGCGTGCCGGGATGCTCGGTTCGGGCTGTCTCTCGAGGCGCCTCCATGGCGAGGGGATGCGTTCGGCGCCGCGGTGACACGCGGGCCGGCTCGCGCGGCGCCGGGACGCGGCGACGCGCGCTTTCGCACGGCGCATGACGCATGCGCCGACGCGAAGCCTGGAATTCGGATAGGTCACGGCGTGACGTGGCCGCGACGTCGCGCGCGCAGCAGCGCGCACGTATTCGTCGCCCCCGTTTGTTCGGGCGGGACCTTCGTCGGTCCGGAACGACTACGCCGATTACGGCGTCGTCTCCCGTTCGCCCGATTTATTACCAAAAGACTAACTTCTAGCCACCGGATGGTCAATTTGTAGAAGCTCTACCCATAGGCCGAAATTCTTGTCTGGCAAAGCTGTTAGTAAGTATTCGTTTCTGTATCGATCTATATGAACGGGAGCCAAGCGTCGCCGCGCCGCCGCCTTGCGCCGCCGGTCCTGCGCGCTCGACAAGTCTTCGGTCGGCCGGCGAATCCGAGAGCGGCGGCTTCATTGCCGTGGCGTATTGACCAGGACGGCCGCTTCCGTGCGATTGCGCACCCGCAGCTTGGCGAGGATGCGCCGCACGTGCATCTTGGCGGTGTTCTCGGACATGTTCAGGGCGCGGGCGATCACCTTGTTCGAATGCCCGCGGCGCAGCTCGGCGAGGACGAGGGTCTCTCGCGCCGTCAGCGCCGGAGTCCCGGCGGGGGAGGGTGCGTCGGTGACAGCCGCGGCGTCGGCGCGACGGGGCGCGCCCGTGTCGATCGGCGCACCGGCGTCCTGGGCGGCCACGAGCGGCGCCGCCGCCGAGACGAGCTGCGGGAAGTAGATCCCTCCCGCCATGATCACGCGAGCGGCCGCGACCAGGAGCTCGAGCGACGCCTCGCTCGAGATCAGCCCCTTGAAGCCCGCGGCCAGGGCCCGGCACTCCGCGCGGGCGTCGTCCTCCTCGCACAGGAGGAGGAGCGGAACGGCGGGCTCGCTCGTCCCGCCGTCCGGGTGCTCCCGCGTCCAGCGTTCCGCCGCCGCGGCGCCGGCCTGCGCCGGCATGCAGAAGATCGCCAGCCGCGCGACGACCGTCGCGTCTGCGCGCCACGCGTCCGGGCTGGCCAGTCCGATCACGTCGACGGCGTCGAGCCGCGTCGCGAGCGCTTCGGTCAACAGCGCGCGCGAGAGCTCGTGGGCGTCGACGACGAGGATCGCGGGTTTCGGGCGCGGTGAGGAATGCACGGCGGGTCTCCCCCACGGTTGAAGGCGACAGGCGCACGGTCCCGCGGCCGCGGTCGGCCGAGAGCGCGACGGGCTGTTCAGCTATCGATGGGTACGAGGGCGAAAACTTTAATCGATATCCGCAGTTCCGTCACATTTACCTTAAAGGCCAACAAGTATCGCTTCCGAAGCCGAGCTGTTAAAGCCTGGCTTTCGATCGGGTCTTTGTTGTTGTTTTTTGAAAGTTGTTGCTTACGAATACATCTTCAGCACGGCGATGTCGGCTACGAATCTTCCAGTTTCATCGGTGACGACGAGCCGCCAGCCGTCCAGGGCCAGCGCGGCGTCCTCGAGACGAAAGTCGTCGATCGCCTCGCGCGCGATCCTCCGCGCCGCGTCGTCGTTCGCGAGGTCGACGCCCGACGAGTCCCGGATGATTTCACCGTTGCGGACCAGGTCGAAGAAGTAGCGCGGCATCGCTCGCTCCCGGCGGCACCCGGCCCGAGCCCCCGCGCCGTGCCGCGCGTCTTCATCTCTCGCCTTTTGATCCCGGCACGAAACCCCCGCCGGCGGAGCGCTCCGAGGGGGCGCGCGCGGCGATCGGGCCGCCGGCCGGAGGTCGCCTCCGGCCCGAACGGAGGTCTCCGTCCGGGTCCCCGCGTCCGAACGGGCGTCATCCGCTCGGGTGTCCGCGCGGCGTCCCGCCTCCGTCGGTGCCTTTCGGCATCGGGACGGGCTCCGTCGACGGACATCCGGAGACCTGCGGGAGGCTGTACCGGCGAGGATCCGTCGCGAGCGGGGGGCTCCCGACGGGCGGCTGGCCGGCGGGCGCGGCGTCGGCGAGACTCGATGGCGTCCGGTGCTGGCGTCAACCGCTCCCGGACCCTCCCAGAGTAGAGGTTAGGAACAGGAGATCACCATGAACTGGACCTTGATCGATCAGGACAACATCAACCTGCAAGACCTCGACGCGACCGCGACCGCGACCTCGATCAACATCGGCAACGCGCTCGCCGCCGTGGGCGCCGGCGCCAACTCGTCGGCGACCGCCGCCAACCTCGCCCCCGTGACGCAGGACAACACGGCGGTCGACGTCGACCTCCTCAACGACATGGACGTGTTCGATCTCGCGTGATCGGCGCATCGTCAGCGGCCCGGCGGCCTCGCGCCGCCGGGACCCGGAGGAAGGGTCAAGCACATGAACGATATCGACACGGTCATCAGCCAGCTGAACGCCGCGATCGTCGACCACAACACGGCGGCTCTCGCCGGCAGCGAGACCGGCGGCAACACCGTGATGGCCGACCTCATCGCCGTCAACGCCGGCAATCCGGCGGTTGCGACGGGCACCGCGCTCGACGTCTCGCCCGTCACCCAGACGAGCATCGGGACCGACATCGGCACGATCGTCGACACCGACATCGTCCTGGACGTCTTCTGACAAGAGAACGTCCCGGACGCGCCGGGCGCGGGCGTCCGGTTCCCTCACGGTCACCGCGCCCGGCGCGCCAGACGGGTCGCTGCCGCAGCGGCCGATCCAGACAGCGAGGCACGCCATGTCCATCGCCGCCGCGGGCCGAGCCGGCTCGCACGCGTCGGAAGGTCCCGCACCCACGGAGCTGCAGAAGGCGCTCGCGGCGAGCCGCGGCTCGCTGCTCCTCGTGTTCCTGTTCAGCTGCGGCTACAACCTCCTTCTGCTCGCGCCGCCTCTCTATCTGCTTCAGATCTACGACCGCGTGCTGGCGAGCCGCAGCGTCGAGACGCTGATCATGCTGACCCTCGTCGTCGTCATGGCGGTGGCGGTCGGAGCCGCGCTCGACTACGTCCGCCGCGCGGCGATGGGGCGGATCGGCGCCTGGCTGGAGGAGCGGCTCCGCCCCGGCGTGGTCACGGCCTCCTTCGAATACGCGCGGCGCGGCAACGCGCAGGTCGCGGCCGAGGCGACGCGCGACCTCGCGGCTCTGCGCCAGTTCATCGCCTCGCCGGCGAGCGTCACGCTCTTCGATGCGCCCTGGGCGCTGGTCTTCCTCGGCGTCCTCTTCCTCGTGCATCCGCTCCTGGGCGCCATCGGCGCCGTCGGCGCCGTCGCGATGCTGACGGCCGCGATCGCGGGCGAGATCCTCACGAAGGCGCCGGCCGCGCGCGCCCAGCTGGCGGACGCGGCGACCCATCGGCGCCTCGCCGGCGCCCTGCGAAACGTCCAGACGATCCGCGCCATGGGCATGCTCGACGGCGCCGCCGATCTCGTCTGCCGGGACGTGGAGGGCGCCGGCGCGGCGCACGCGTCCGCCATGCGCCGCGCGGAGACGCTGCAATCCCTCTCGCGCGGGACGCGGGCCCTCGTCCAGATCCTGATCATGGGAGCCGCCGCCTGGCTCGTTCTGCGCGAGCACCTGAGCGCCGGCATCATCTTCGCCTCGTCCCTGCTGCTCGGCCGGGCGCTCGCGCCGATGGAGGGCGTCGTGGCGGGCTGGAAGGCCGGCGGCGGGGCGCGGACCGCCTTCGGCCGTCTCCAGTCGGTCCTGCGCGACGGCGCGCCGCCGCGCGACGATCGCCCGTTCCCGCTGCCGGCGCCGCGCGGCGCGGTGGCGCTGGAGGGAGTCACCTGGGTGCCGCCCGGGACGAGCCAGCTCGTCGTGCAGGGGTTCACCTGCCAGATCGCTCCGGGCGAATGCGTCGGCGTGATCGGCCCCTCCGGCGCCGGCAAGTCGACCCTGGCGCGGCTGATGACGGGCGTCGTCACGCCCTCGGTCGGGCGCGTGCGTCTCGACGGGGCGGACATCGCGCTGTGGATCAAGGGCGGCGGATCGCGCCACCTCGGCTACCTTCCGCAGGAGGTCGAGCTGTTCGACGGCTCCGTGCGCGACAACATCGCCCGGCTCGCCGACGCCGATCCCGAAGCGGTCGTCGAGGCCGCGCGGCTCGCCGGCGTGCACGACGCGATCCTGCGCCTGCCCGACGGCTACGACACCTTCATCGGCGAGGGCGGGGCGCCTCTGTCGGGCGGCCAGCGGCAGCTGATCGGGCTCGCCCGCGCCTTCTTCGGGTCGCCGAGCGTCGTCGTCCTCGACGAGCCCAACGCCCATCTCGACGAGGCCGGCGAGAAGGCGCTCAACGCCGCGGTGAAGCAGGTCAAGGCCCGCGGGGCCACGATCGTGATCGTCACGCACCGCTTCGGCATCCTCGACCTGTGCGACAAGGTCGCCATCCTGCGCCAGGGCGCGCTCACCGCCTACGGCACGAGCGAGGAGATCTACCAGCGCTTCTTCAGCACCCTCCAGAGCGCGGCCGGAACCGGGCGCGGCGCGCCGCCGCCCACCCCCGCGGCGAAGGAGGACCGCCTCGAGCGGACGCAGGCGCGGGATCGGATCAGGATTCCCAAGACGTCGGAAGGGATGATGCAATGGCTCTGACGCCGGCGCCCACGAAGGCCGCCAAGACCGCCAGGCAGGCGCGCCTCGGCTCGGGCGCGCTCCTCGTCGCGCCGCCGAGCCCGTATCCGCGCATCCGCAGGCTCGCGCTCGCCGGAAACCTCGTCGTCGCGACCTTCATCGTCGGGCTCGGCGGATGGTCGGTCCATGCGCCCCTCGCCAGCGCGGCGGTGGCGCCGGGGATCGTCGAATCCGAGACCCGCCGCAAGACGATCCAGCATCTCGAGGGCGGCATCGTCCGGCTGATCCTGGTGGGGGACGGCGACACGGTCCGCGCGGGAGAGCCGCTGATCGTGATGGACGACACGCGCGCGCGCACCCAGGTCGCGGTGCTGCGCGACCAGCTCGCCGACGCGCGGACGCGCGAGGCGCGGCTCGCCGCCGAGCGCGCCGGCGCCCAGCGCATCGTCTTTCCCGGGGAATTGCTGCAGCGCGCGAGGCGCGACCGGTCGGTCGCGGATCTCGTCGCGAGCCAGGAGGCGCAGTTCGACAGCCGCATGGAGACCCACCGCGCCCGCAGGGCCGTGATCGCCGAGCGGATCGCCCAGATCGAGGAGGAGATCACCGGCCTCCTCGCCCAGCGCGACGCCGCGGAGGCGCGCGCGCGCATCGCCGGCGAGGAGATCGCCACCGTCGCCGATCTCGTCGAGCGGGGCCTCGCCACGCGTCCGCGCCTGCTCACGCTGCACCGCGAGCAGGCGGAGCTCGACGGTCGCCGCGGCGAGATCGAGGCGCGGACCTGGCGCGCCCGGCAGGCCATCGCCGAAGCCCGGGCCGAGCTGATGACCCTCGACAGCGATCTGCGCGAGACCGCGACCCGCGAGCTGCACGAGACCCGGACGCGGATCCTCGCCCTCGTGGAGGAGATCGAGGCCGCCCAGGATCGGCTGGTCCGCACGGCCGTGGTCGCGCCGCAGGACGGCGTCGTCTCGGACCTGCGGGTCCATACGCCCGGCGGCGTCGTCCAGCCCGGCGAGCCGCTCCTCGACCTCGTCCCCTCCGACGATCGCCTCGTGGTCGAGGCGCGGCTGCGGCCGGAGGACGTCGACGTCGTGCGGGTCGGCCAGAAGGCCGAGGTGCAGGTCACGGCCTACAAGGCGCGGCGCGCGCCGCCGCTGCCCGGCACCGTGGTGCACGTCTCCGCGGATCGTCTCGTCGATCGCCGCACGGAGCAGCCCTATTACGGCATGCGCATCGCGCTCGACGCGACCGCGCTCGCGGAACGGGCCGACTTGAGCCTCGTGCCGGGCATGCCCGTCGCCGCCTTCGTCGAGACGGGCGAGAGCACCGTCGCCGTCTACGCGCTCGGGCCGCTGCTCGACACGCTGGACCGTGCCTTCAGGGAGGATTGACGCCATGACGCGACTGAACCTCGGCGCGGCTCGCGCCGACATCCCGATCCGCGAGGGTCTCGCGCAGGCCCATCGGGGCGACGAGCGCCAGGACGCGGCACGCGGCGTGTGGCCCGTGGGTCTCGCCGTCGCGAGCGGCCTCGCCGCCGGGCAGCTGGCCGGGACGCTCGCCGCCCAGGCCGGCGTGTCGGTCGCCGCCGGCGGCGCACAGGCCCCGCCCGCCTTCGCGCCGCTCTCGGGGTCGGGCGAGAGCGCCTTCCTCGTCGTCCTGGAGGGAGCGCCGCTGTTCGTCCGCAACGGAAGCGAGCCGACCGGCGGGGCGGGCGGGGGCGGCGCCCTCGCCGGGCTCGGCGGAATCGCCGCAGCATCCGTTCCGCAGGTGTCGGGCGTCGCCGTCGCGGCGTTCGGCCTCTCGGGGAGCGCGGTGGCGCCGCCGTCGTGGGCTGCGGGCGGCGCGGTCGCCGGCGTCGTCGCGGCAGGAGAGGGCGACGCGGCTGCAGGCGATGCCGGAGGCGGCGCGCCGGACGCCGCGCCGAGCTCGTGGCTCGCAGCGCTCCTCGGCTCGGATCCCATGCAGCTGAACGCGTCCTTCTCCGACCAAGACGCGGTCTCGCTGTCCGTCTCGATCACCTATATCGGGGAGATCGTCGACAGCATCGTCTTCCTGGGCCCCAACGTGGCGATGGCCGGCGCCGTCAACGTCTCGCCGCTCTCCCAGCTCAATGCCGGGCTCGGAGCCGTCGGCGCGGGCGGGCAGGTCAACCTCGCGGTCACCGACAACGACGCGATCGCCGTGGCGCTCGCCGGCACGATCATCGGGTCGGCGGAGAACAGCGTCCTCGTGCTCGGCGACAGCGAGGCGGCGGCGACCGCGCTCAACATCGCGGGCGTGGAGCAGGGCAATCTCGGCGTCTTCGCCGCGCTGGACGGCGAGGCGGGCTCCGTCTCCCAGCTCAACGGCTCGATCGCCGACAACGACGCGCTCGCCGTCGCCGACAGCGTCGTCCTCGCCGGCGCCGCGCCGGACGGGAGCGGCCTCGACTCCGGCGCGGCGGCGGCGCTCCTCGCCGCTCTCGAGCCGGAGGACGAGACCGGGCCCGCTGCGGCCGCGCTCGTCCCCGCGTCCGACGACGGGATCGACCTGTCGGCGGCGCACGACCATCTCGACGACGCGCTCGCCTGAGCGTCGCCGGTGGCGGGAGGAAAATCGTCAGTTTCGGCAAAGGCTTGTGATATCCGTAAAGCCGGCTAGGTATAGGCGGCGAGCGGACCCGGCGCGTGGGGACCGATCGAGCAGGTTCCGTCGTACCCGCGAGTCCTCATGTTCCATTCCCCCGGCTTCACCCCGTCCGCCGACGACGTGCTGGCGCTCGTGGGCGACGGCGTCATCGCCACCGACGAGGCGGGCCGAATCCTGATCTTCAG
The DNA here is from genome assembly GCF_040111675.1 of Salinarimonas sp. Classification (NCBI taxonomy): domain Bacteria; kingdom Pseudomonadati; phylum Pseudomonadota; class Alphaproteobacteria; order Hyphomicrobiales; family Salinarimonadaceae; genus Salinarimonas; species Salinarimonas sp. Next base: position 2,169,918 of record NZ_CP157794.1, read on the forward strand.
CCAGGCGGCCGAGAGCATGTTCGGCTACGAGGCGGCGGAGGCGCTCGGGCGATCGGTCGAGATGCTGATGCCGCCCGTTCACCGCGACGGCCACGCCGAGGACGTGCGGCGCTTCGCGCGAGACGCCGCGCCGCGCCAGCGGCTGATGGGGCGCCGACGCGAGGTCGTCGGCCTGCGTCGCGACGGCAGCACGTTCCCGATCGAGGCGACCCTGTCGCGGCGGGAGATCGACGGGCGCACGGTTCTCACCGTCGTCGTGCGCGACATCACCGACCGCAAGCGCATCGAGGCCGAGCTGAAGACCCGCTCGGAGGCGCTGGAGCGCAGCGAGCGGCGCCTGCGCCTCGCCCTTCGCGGCGGGCGCATGGGCGTGTGGGAGTGGGATCCGGTCGCCTGCGAGCTGCTGCTCGACGCCGCCGCACGGCGGATCTGGCGGTTGCCGGAGGAGCTGCGGCTGACGCGCGAGGAGGCCTTCCGGCGCGTCCACCCGGACGACATCGGCGCCCTCCGGGCCGCCATCGCCGAGGCCGAGCGCACCGGGGCGGACTATCGCAGCGAGTACCGGATCCGCGACGACGAGGGCGGTGTGCGCTGGCTCGCCGAGAAAGGATCCGTGCTCCCCGTCGATCCCGAGAGCGGCGCCGGGAAGCCCGGGATGCTCGGCGTCGTCTTCGACGTCACCGAGCGCCGCGCCCTCGACGAGCAGCGCGATCTGCTGGCGGCCGAGGTCGAGCATCGCATGAAGAACACGCTCGGCCTCGTCAACGCTATCGTCGGGCTCAGCGCCGGCAGCGCCGACAGCGTCGACGGCTATCGGCGCGCGCTGCAGGGGCGGCTCGGGGCGCTCGCCGACACCCAGCGCCACCTCGACGGCGGCGGCATCGGCGCGACCCTGTCCGACATGCTGCTCTCCGAGCTCGAACCGTACCGGGCCGGGGAGGGTGGAAACGTCGTCCTCGACGGCCCCATGGTCGCACTGCCGGACGCGCTCGCGACGTCGCTGCGTCTCGCCGTGCACGAGCTGGCGACGAACGCCGCGAAGTACGGCGCGCTCAGCCGCCCTGGCGGGCGCCTCGCCGTCTGCTGGCGCATCGAAGGCGCGGACGGCGCGCGCCGGCTCGTGCTCGACTGGCGCGAGAGCGGCGGCCCCGAGGTCGCGCCGCCGCGCCGCCGCGGCTTCGGCAGCACGGTGATCGAGAGCACGCTCGCCCAGTCCCTTCGCGGCGAGGTCGATCTCGATTACGATCCGGCCGGCTTGCGCTGTCGCATCGTCCTGCCGCTCGAGGCCGGCTGATCGGCGGCTTGCCGTCGCCCGCGGGCTCGTGCTTCTCTGGCGCGGCGGAGCGCGGCGAGGAGACGGGCGTGAGCGTGAATACCGGACACCTTATGCCGCGCGTGCCCCTCGGACGGAGCGGATTGCGGGTCTCGCGCCTGTGCCTCGGCACGATGACCTTCGGCGCCCGCACGGACGAGGCCGAGGCGGCGCGCATCTACGCCCGCGCCCGCGATCTCGGGGTCGACTTCCTCGACACGGCGGACACCTATGCCGGCGGCGCCTCGGAGGCGATCGTCGGGCGCCTGATCGCCGGCCATCGCGACGAGATCGTCCTCGCCTCGAAGCTCGGCAACCCTGTCGGGCCGGGCCCGAACCAGCGCGGGCTCTCGCCCGCCTGGATGTCCCGCGAGGTCCCGCGCATGCTGAAGCGGCTCGCGACCGATCGCATCGACGTGCTCTACCTCCACAAGGAGGATCCGCACGCGCCGCTCGAGGAGACCGTGCGCGGGCTCGAGCGGCTGGTGCGGGCGGGCGACGTGCTCGCCGTCGGCGTCTCGAACCACAAGGCCTGGCGCGTGGCGCGCCTCGTCGCCCTGTGCGAGGAGGCCGGCATCGGAACGCCCGTCGTCTGCCAGCCGCTCTACCACGCCCTCAACCGCACGGCCGAGATCGAGCTCCTGCCGGCCTGCGCGGCGCTCGGCCTGTCGGTCTTTCCCTACAGCCCGATGGCGCGCGGCGTGCTCAGCGGCAAGTACGCGCCGGGCGCCGCCGCGCCGGACGACAGCCGCGCGGCCGTCCGCGACAGGCGCCTGCTCGAGACGGAATTCCGGCCCGAGACCCTCGCCGCCGCGGCGCGCCTCGCGGAGCACGCGGCCGCCCGCGGCGTCTCGCCGGGCGCCCTCGCGATCGCCTTCGTGCTGGCCAATCCGCTGGTGGGCGGCTGCATCGTCGGGCCGCGCACGCGCGACCAGCTCGCGCCCTACGAGGAAGCGCTGCGTCTCGCCTGGACGCCGGAGGACGAGAAGGTGGTCGCGGCGATCGTTCCCGCGGGCGCCACGGCCGCGCCGCATTTCGTCGACCCGGCCTATCCCGTCGAGGGGAGGCCCCGGTCCGGCGCTTGAAGGCGGACTACGACTTTCGGACAACCTCGCCCGGTACGCGTTGCGGGAGGCGGCGAGCTCGGCTTTAGATCTTTAGATCGGGCGCCGGCGAACCGCCGTCCGTGCACACGATCCGCCTTGATGCGAGAAAGGACCGACGCCTTGATCGAGGAACTCCGCCGCAATGCGGTGCTCGCGGCGCTCCGCTCGGATGCCCTCGTCGAGGTCGCCCGCCATGCCGAGATCCGAACGGTGCGCTCGGGCGAGGTGCTCTATTCGCGGGACACGGCGTTCACGCAGGCGATCTTCCCGCTCGACTGCGTCGTCTCGCTGATGATCGCGGAGGAGGATCGCCTGGTCGAGGCGGCGAGCATCGGGCGGGAGGGCTTCGTCGGCGTCGCCCTGCTGTTTCGCGAGCGGCGGGCCTTGAGCAGCTCGACGGTCCAGGTTTCCGGACGAGCGGCGTTCGTTCCGATGCAGGCGCTCGAGGAGGCGTTTCCACGATTCGCGTGCATCCAGGACGCGATGCTCGCATATGCGCAGCGCTTCATCGCCGAGTTGATGGTCTCGGTCTCCTGTCTGCGCCTCCATCGGGCCGACCGCCGCGTCGCTCTGTGGCTGAGCCGCGCGTTCGCGCGCACCGGCACCGCGTCGATCGAGATCACCCATCAGGCTCTGTCCGAGGCGCTCGGGCTGCGTCGGGCGACGGTGACGGAGGCCTGCCTCGATCTGCAGAGCGCGGGGACGATCGACGGGGGCCGCGGCTGGATCACGTTGTGCGATCCGGAGGCGCTGGCGGAAGCGGCGTGCCCCTGCCACGGGCGTCTGGAGCGTCTCCACGCAACGGGCGCGCCGCGGCTTCCGTCCCACGATCGCAGCTGATCGCCCGCTCCGGTAAGACCGTTTCGCAGCGGCACATGTTCGCGCCGTAACGGATCAGGGCGATGGTTCACACGTGCCGCGTGCATCGGATCGCCGCCGCCGGCGGCGGGCGTCGCGTCCCGCGATCGGACACGGAAAAATTTCGTTGCGGAACGGATTTTTTACGGCTGACCGGCTCGGAGGGCTCGCAATGATCGCCGACCCCGATGGCTTGCAGGCCTGAATCGTAGCGGGACCGCGGCCCGAGGCGACCGCGGTCCCGCATCGCGCGATCGTCAGGACGCGTCGCGCAGGCGCTCCACGCCGAGGAGACGGCCCACGGCCGCGACCACGTCGTGCGCCTGGGGCGCGTAGGCCTGCTCGAGCGGGAAGCTCGCCGGGGCGGGCGCGTCGGGGCCAGTGAGCCGCACGATCGGCGCGCGCAGGGCCGCGAAGCCCTCCTCGGCAACGAGCGCCGCGATCTCCGCGCCGACGCCGCAGATGCGGCTCGCCTCGTGGACGACCACGAGCCGGCCGGTCTTGCGCACCGAGCGCAGGATCGCCGCCTCGTCGAGGGGCTTGATGGTGCGCAGGTCGATCACCTCGCACGAGACCCCCTCCGCCGCGAGCGTCTCGGCGGCGGCGAGGCAGGCGCCCATGGTCTTGGCGTAGGAGACGAGGGTCACGTCCGTCCCCTCCCGTCGCACGGCGGCGACGCCGAGCGGGATCGGCCCGGCGTCCTCGGCGACCTCGCCCGGGACGTAGCCGAGCGCGATGTCGTTGAAGAACAGGACCGGGTTGTCGTCGCGGATCGCGGCCTGGAGCAGGCCGTTGGTGTCGGCGGGCGTCGAGGGCATCACGACCTTCAGGCCGGGCGCATGGGCGAACCAAGCCTCGATGTCGTGGTTGTGCTGCGAGCCCACGCCCCAGCCTCCGCCCGTCATGGTCATCACCACCATGGGGAAGGAGAACTGGCCGTTGGAGAGATAGCGCAGCTTGCCCGCGCTGTTCACGATCTCGTCCATGGCGTAGCAGAGGAACGGCGCGAACAGCAGGTCGACGACGGGGCGCAGGCCCGTCGCCGCGGCGCCCGCCGCGGTCCCGGCGACGATGCCCTCGGCGAGCGGCGTGTTGCGCACGCGCGCGGCCCCGAACTCGGCGAGGAGGTCGCGGCGCTTGGTGGCGACGCCCTCGCCGAAGATCATCACGCGGGGATCGCGTCGCATCTCGGCGAGGAGAGCGGCGCCGAGCGCGTCGTTGGCGGTCATGGTCGGCATGGTCGGCTCTCCTCAGGCGGCGTAGACGGCGGTCGTCGTCTCGGCGACGTCCGGATAGGGGCTCGCCTCGGCGAAGGCGACGGCGCGGGCGATCCGCTGGGCGGCGGCGTCCTCGATGGCGCGGATGGTCGGGACCGGGGAGCCGGCGTCGAGGAGGCGGGAGCGCAGGGCCGCGATCGGGTCGCGGTCGCGCCAGGTCGAGAGCTCGACCGGATCGACGTAGGCCTGGTCGTCCGGCTCGAAATGGCCGCGCAGGCGGTAGGTCGAAAGCTCCAGCAGGAAGGGCTTGCGCGTGCGCCGGATCTCGGCGGCCGCCTGCGCCGCCGCGTCGTGCACCGCCTCGACGTCGTTGCCGTCGACGCTCGCCCAGCCCATCCCGTAATGCGCCGCCTGCGGGCCGACGCGCTCGGCGAGCGTCGTCTCCTTGCGGTGCACGAAGGCCTGCCAGGAATTGTTCTCGCAGACGTACAGGATGGGCAGATTCCACACGGCCGCCAGGTTCAGCGACTCGTGGAAGCGGCCCTGGGCGGCGGCGCCGTCGCCGAAGAAGCAGGCGACGATGCCCGCCCCGCCGAGCATCGAGCGCGACAGGGCGACGCCCGTCGCGAGGCCGAGCTCGCCGCCGACGATGGTGGAGGTCAGCACGACGCCGAGCTCCTCGGCGGCGATGTGGAGCGAGCCGCTCTTGCCGCCGCAATAGCCGTCGCGCTTGCCCATCACCTCGGCCATCATCCGGCCGGGATCGGCGCCGCGGGCCAGCAGATGCCCGGCGCTGCGGTGGTTCGTCAGGATCGTGTCGTCCTTCGCGAGCGCGCTCACCACGCCGACGGCGCAGGCTTCCTGGCCGACGGAGGTGCAGGTGCCGGCGGCCTTGCCGTCGGCGTGCAGGGACACGAGCGCCTCCTCGTAGGCGCGGATGAGCGTCATCAGCTCGAAAGCCTTGAGCCGTTGCTGGCCGTCCATGTGGATCTCCTGTGGTCGGCTTGAGTCGCTGGGGCCGGGGCGCGGTGCGCGCCTCAGGCGGCCGCGCGGATGGATCGAGAGCCGCAGGCGCGGCACGGGATCGCGACGGGCGCCGCGATCTGGCGCATCGCGCCGCAGGCGGCGCAGGTCGCCGTCGCCGGAACGAGCGGGCGCGGGCCCGCCGCCATGGCGCGGGCGAGCGCGTCGCTCGGCCCGGTCACGGCGCAAAGAGGGAAGGGGGCGTTCATCGGGCGTTTCCTCGTCTCGAGCTCAGAGCGCGCGGGTCTCGACCGCGTCCGCCGTCGCGTCGGTCGTCGCGACCTGCGTGCGGGTCGCCTTGAAGCCGGCGATCAGGAACAGCACCACGGAGACGACCGTGATCGCCTCGCCGGCGAGCAGCATCGGCACGCCGATCGCCTCGTTGCCGCTGACGACCAGGCCGAGGCCGACGAGCATCGGCGGCAAGCCGACGAGGGCGCTCCAGAAATGCGCCGACGCGAGCTTGGTCGCCGCAGCGGCGGGGAAGAGGCGGTAGAAGGCCCCGTAGATGAAGAAGCCGACCCAGCCCAGCAGGTTGACGTGAACGTGCACCGGCCTGAGCGTGAAGTCGCTGGTCGCGCCCATGGCCACGCCGAGACCGACGCCGACGGCGAAGAAGACGAAGGCGGCGCGGAAGAAGCGGTTGGAGAGGGTCATCTGGGTTCGGTCCTGTTTTCCGGTTACTGGTTTCGAGCGCGCGCGCGGCGCTCAGGGCTTGTTGGCGAGGCGGATGTCGAAGCGGGCGATGCCGCGCTCGCGCATCTCGTCGTCGTCGAGGCGCAGCCCGCGCCGGCCGAGCCGGCGCAGCTTCAGGCGAAGCCGAAGCCACGCGCGGACGAGCAGGCTGCGCCGGCGCAGGCGCGGCGCGCTCTCGGCTTCGTAGAGAGTGTGACGGGCGATGATCATGGCTCGTGATCTCGTGCTCAGGTTCGCTGTCCGGAGACCGCGAGCGGGCGGGGCGCCTTGATCTCCTCGATCAGGGCGGCGACCTCCCGCAGCCGGCGGGCGCGCGCCTCCTCGGGGCGTTCCTCGGCTCGCTCTCGGCGCTTGAAGAAGACTTGCATCGCTCGGGCCTCCGTCGTGTGGCCCGGGATGTGTAGGAGCCGTGGATTTCCTGCGAATTGCGTAGCGAAAGGGCAGATCGGAACCTTCGTTTCGCGTGACGCGCCGCGTGTGGCGTAAATGTTTCGTCGGGCGCGCGCCGCGAAACAAACGCCGCCGACGACGACATGCGCACGCAATCGCGCGCGCGTAGGAGAGGGGACGCGTCGTGCCGCTTGGAGCGTGTGCGTCGCGGGTGTAAGAGTCCTCGCCGTCCGCGTCGCGCCCACGCCTCGTTCGGATGGCGCGACTTACGGGCGACGTGCAGCATGCGGATATCGAGCAAGATCGCGCTCGTCGGCGGCATCCCGATCGCCATCGCGGCGGCGATCGCGGTGGCGGCGTGGCTGCTGCTGGGCCAGGCGGAGCGCGCCCGCAACGGCTCGGCGCTCGCCGGCGCGACCTATCGCGAGATCGCCGACCTGACCCGCACCAGCGACGACTACGTCCGTGCGCTGCCGACCCGTCGCGTGGAGCACGCGATCCGCTTCTCCATCCTGGCCGACAGCGCGGAGGCGACCCTCATCGCCCTCGTCTCGGCCGAGGTCGAGGAGAGCCGCCAGACCTCCGCCCGGCGCCTGCGCGACTCGCTGCGGACCTATCGCGCGCAGATGGACGACCTCGTGGCGCTGACCACGCGGACCGACGCGCTGATCGCGGAGATGGGCCTGCGCGCTTCCGAGCTGATCGCGCTCGCCGACCAGGCTCGCGAGCGTCAGCGCGCCTCCAACGCCGACATCGCCGAGACGCTCGCCGACGGCGACCGGCAGATGAGGCTCGCCCGGGACATCGTCGACGCGGCGCAGGAGGCCCGCGCCGCCGTGCTCGCGCTCGAGGCGATGCGTCTGTCGCGGGAGACGACGCCCAGCGCCTTTCTCGATCCGGAGCGCGCCCGCCGCGTCCGCTTCGGCCAGGCGCGCCTGCGCAACGCGTCGCTCGATCTCGCCGCCGCCCTGCAGACGGCGGCGCGCGCCGAGGAGGCCGCTCGCGCCGAGGCTGCGCTCGCGGCCTATGCCGAGGCCGTCGAGGCGCGCGGCGCCGAGCGGATCCTGCGCCGCGCCGACAGGACCGCGGCCGAGGTGACGGCCTATGTCGACGACCTGATCAAGATCCACGCGAGCGAGCAGCGCGCCCTCCACGACGAGACCGGCCAGCTCTTCGCCTATTCCGTCGAGGCGGCGGAGACCGAGCAGGCCACCCAGAACGTCGCTGTCGAGACCCTCAAGCTCGGCCGGCGCACCGCCGACGCCCTGGCGAGCCGCGACGTCGCGACCGTCGACGCCGTCCTCGCCGAAAGCCGGGCGCTGCTCGAGCGGATGGCCGCCCTGCCGATCTCGCCCCTGATCCAGACCGAGATGATCGACGCCATCGAGGACTGGAGCGGGCGGCTGTCGACGACGGCCCTGGGCCTCTCGGAGCAGAACGCGCTGCTCCTCGAGATGGGGCGCACCGCGCAGTCGATGCTGCTCGGCGCCCAGGACCTCAACGACGTGCTCGCCGGTCACGCCCATCGCATCGGCGAGACCGTGCGGCGCATCCTCGTGCTCGGCGCCGCCTTCGGCCTGCTGCTCGGCACGCTCGCCGCCTTCGTCGTCGCGCGCTCGATCACGCGGCCGGTTCGGCGCCTGCGCGAGGACATGCTCCACCTCGCCCGCGACCCCACCGCCGGCGTGATCGCGCCGCCCAAGGAGGGCTGGGGGCTCGGCCGCGACGGGCGCATCCGCGACGAGCTCACCTCGATGGCGCACGCCGTCAACGTCTTCGTCACCGAGATCGGCCGGCGCGAGAGCGACCTGCGCCGCGCCAAGGACGAGGTCGACGCCGCCCTCGACGAGCTGCGCCGCACCCAGGCGGACCTGATCCAGGCCGAGAAGCTCGCCTCGCTGGGCCAGCTCGTCGCCGGCGTCGCCCACGAGATCAACACCCCGCTCGGCGTCGCGCTCACCACGGCGACGACGCTCGAGGGCGAGGTCGGACGGCTGCGCACCAGCGTCGCCAGCGGCCGGGTCCTGCGTTCCGAGCTCGACCGCACGCTCGCGCGCCTCACCGAGGGCGCGGGCCTCGTCCACGTGAACCTCGCCCGCGCCGCCGACATGGTGCAGAGCTTCAAGCGCGTCGCCGCCGACCAGACGAGCGAGGACCGCCGCCGCTTCGACATGGCCGAGTGGCTGCGCGAGCTCCTCACCAGCCTCGGCCCCGCCTTGCGCAAGCGCGGCCACGAGGTCGAGACCGAATGCCCGGCCGATCTCGTGCTCGACACCTATCCCGGCGCCCTCGCGCAGGTGCTCACCAACCTGATCATGAACGCCGTCGACCACGCCTTCGCCGAGGGCGAGGTCGGCCGCATGCGCCTCGTCGTGGAGCGCCGCGGCGCGAACGGCGTGCGCATCGTCTTCTCCGACGACGGCCGCGGCATCGCGCCCGAGAGCGCGGCCAGGGTGTTCGAGCCCTTCTACACCACCGCCCGCGAGCGCGGAAACACGGGGCTCGGCCTGCACATCGTCTACAACCTGGTCACCGCCAAGCTGATGGGCAAGATCGAGCTCGACGCCCGCGCCGGGGAGGGCGCGCGCTTCGTCATCGACCTGCCCCTCTCGCCCGAGCGCGGCGAGGAGCCCGTGAACGTCGCCGCCCAATGAGGATGACACCGATGCGCCCGACCCTCGCCGCTCTCGCCTCGTTCCTCCTCGCGGGCCTCGCCCTCGCCGCGGCGCCGGCCGCGGCGAAGACCCTCGTCTTCTGCTCGGAGGGCGAGCCGGAAGCGCTCAACCCCCAGCTCGTCACCACGACCACCGGCATGAACGCGGCGCGCCCGATGTTCGATTCCCTCGTCGAGTTCGAGGCCGGCGGCGCGCGTCTCGTCCCCGGCCTCGCCGAGAGCTGGGAGATCTCGCAGGACGGGCTCGAATACGTCTTCCGCCTGCGTGCGGGCGTGCCCTTCCACACTCGCGAGGACTTCACGCCGACACGCCCCATGAACGCCGAGGACGTGCTGTTCTCGCTCGAGCGGCAATGGAAGGAGGATCACCCCTTCCACCACGTCTCGGGCGGGCGCTACGACTATTTCAAGGACAACGGCATGGGCGAGCTGCTCGAATCCATCGAGGCGCTCGACCCCATGACCGTGCGCATCCGGCTCACGCGCCCCCACGCGCCGTTCCTCGCGACGCTCGCCGATCCGTTCAACGCCATCCTCTCCGCCGAATACGCCGCGACCCTGCTGGAGACGGGCGCGCCCGAGGCGCTCGACGCGCGGCCGATCGGCACCGGCCCCTTCGTGCTCGTCGACTATCGCGAGACCGTCGCCGTGCGCTACCGGGCCTTCGAGAACTATTGGGGCGGGCGCCAGCCCATCGACCGGCTCGTCTTCTCCATCACGCCGAACCCGGCCGTGCGCCTCGCCAAGCTGCGCGCCGGCGAGTGCCACGTCATGGCCTTCCCTGATCCCGCCGACGTCGCGACCATCGCCGCCGACCCGGATCTCGTCCTGCTCGAGCAGGAAGGCCTCAACATCGGCTACATGGCCATGAACGTGACGATGGAGCCCTTCGACGATCCGCGCGTGCGCCAGGCGATCAGCCACGCCATCGACAAGCAAGCGATCATCGACACGGTCTACGGCGGCGCCGGCCTCGCCGCCAAGAACCCGATCCCGCCGACGCTCTGGGCCTACAACGACGCCATCGCGCCCGATCCCGTCGACATCGACGCCGCCCAGCGCCTCCTCGCCGAGGCCGGCCTCGCCGACGGCTTCGAGAGCGCGCTCTGGTACATGCCGGTGAGCCGCCCCTACGCGCCGGACGGCAAGCGCATCGCCGAGATGATCCAGGCGGACCTCTCCAAGCTCGGCATCCGCCTCGCGCTGAAGACCGCCGACTGGGACGCCTATCGCCTCACCCTCCAGGCGGGCGAGGCGCCCATGGGCCTGTTCGGCTGGACCGGCGACAACGGCGATCCCGACAATTTCCTCAACGTGCTGCTCGGCTGCACCGCCGCGCGCCCCGGCGGCAACAACGTCGCCAAATGGTGCGACCCGGCCTACGATTCCCTCGTCACCCGGGCGCGCGAAATCTCCGACCAGGACGCGCGCACGGCGCTCTACCACGAGGCGCAGGAGATCGTCGCCCGGGAGCGGCCCTGGATCCCGCTCGCCCATTCCGTGGTGTTCATGGCGGCCCGTAAGGAAGTGGTGGGTTTCGTCATGGACCCGCTCGGCCGGCATCTGTTCAAGGGCGTCGACCTGGTACAATGATGGCGACGATGAGCCGCCCAACCGTGCGGGATCTGTCATGAACGAAGACGTCGTCGAGATCGTCGAGGACGATCCTCAGGGGAAGCCGACCGAGGCGGGCGCCTGGACCGTGCTCGTCGTCGACGACGACGCGGCGGTGCACGAGGGCACGCGCTTCGCCCTGTTCGACTACGAGCTCGACGGCCGGTCGCTCGAGATCCTCTCCGCCTACTCGGCGCGCGAGGGCAAGGAGATCCTCGCCGCCCGCCCGGACGTCGCCATCGTCCTCCTCGACGTGGTGATGGAGACGGACGACGCCGGCCTGAGGCTCGTCGACGAGATCCGCCGCGAGCTCGGCAATCGCACGGTGCGCATCATCCTGCGCACTGGCCAGCCCGGCCAGGCGCCGGAGCGCGCCGTCATCGTCGATTACGACATCAACGACTACAAGGCGAAGACCGAGCTCACCGCCGACAAGCTCTTCACCTCCGTCACCGCGGCGCTCCGCGGCTACCAGCAGCTCGAGCGCCTCGAGGCGACCCGGCGCGGGCTCGAGATCATCGTCGACGCCGCCTCGATGCTGTTCGACCTGCGCTCCGTGCGCAAGCTGGCGCAGGGCGTCCTCACCCAGATCGCGACGCTGCTGGGCGTCGACTGCGCCGGCATCCTCGTCCTGCGCGAGAGCGGGCAGGGGGAGGACATCGCCGTCCTCGCCGGCTCCGGCTGCTATCGCGACCATTCCGGCTCGGGCTCGTCGCTGAGCGAGGAGCTGCGGACCTGCGTGCGCGACGCGCTGGAGCGTCGCGGCCACGCCTTCGAGGGCGTGCGCACCGTGCTCTATTCGCGCACCGGCAGCGGCCGCGAGGTCGTCGTCGTGATCGAATCCGCCCGGCCCCTGTCCGAGACCGACCGGGCCCTGGTCGAGCTGTTCTCGAGCCGGCTCTCCGTCGCCTTCGACAACGTGCTTCTCTACGAGGAGCTGCAGGAGGCCAATGCCCGGCTGGAGGAGCGCGTCGTGGCGCGCACCTCCGAGCTGATCCGCGCCAATCGCCGGCTCGCCGACCAGCGCGCCGACCTGCGCCGGGCGAACCAGCTGAAAAGCGAGATCCTCGGCACCGTCGCGCACGACCTGAAGAACCCGCTCGCCGTCATCCTCGGCCGCGCCGAGATGCTGGAGGACCTCCTCGGCATGCCCGAGCCCGCGCGCGACACGATGCGCGCCCAGGTCGGCCACATCCGCGAGACCGCCCGCCAGCTTACCGACATGGTCGGAACGCTCGTCGCCGACGCCATGAACGACGCCCTCGACATCTCCATCCGCCGCGAGCCCCTCGACCTCGCCGCCCTCGCCCGCGAGGTGATCGAGGCGAACCGCCCGCTCGCCGAGCGCAAGGGCCAGGCGATCGCGCTGGAGGCGCCCGCGCCCGTGCCGGCCATCGGCGATCAGGACCGGCTGCGCGAGGCGATCGAGAACCTCGTCTCCAACGCCATCAAGTACAGCCCGATCGGCGCGCCCATCTCCGTCGCGGTGACCGGCGAGACCGAAGAGGCGGCGGTCGCCGTGCGCGACCGGGGGCCCGGCCTGATGCCGGAGGACGTCGCGCGCGTCTTCGGCCGCTTCCAGCGCCTCTCCGCCAAGCCCACCGCCGGCGAGGGCTCCACCGGCCTCGGCCTCTCCATCGTGCGCCGCATCGCCGAATTGCACGGCGGCGAGGCGCAGGCGACGAGCCCGGGGCCTGGGCTCGGCGCCACCTTCACCATCCGCATTCCCTCGTCCAACGGAAATCCCGCCGCATGAGCGCCGCCGCCCGCATCCTCGTCGTCGACGACGAGCCCGCCGCCCGGGAGATGGTCGGCGACTATCTGAAGATGCACGGCTTCGAGGTCGGCCTGTGCGACGGCGGCGCCAGCCTGTTCGCCGCGCTCGAGCGGGGCGCGGCCGATCTCGTCGTGCTCGATCTCAACATGCCGGAGGAGGACGGGCTCTCGATCGTGCGCCGGCTCAAGGCCGCGCGCGCCCTTCCTGTGATCATGCTCACCGCGACCGCGAGCCCGATCGACCGCGTGGTCGGCCTGGAGCTCGGCGCGGACGATTACGTCGCCAAGCCCTGCGAGCTGCGCGAGCTCGTCGCGCGCATCCGCTCGGTGCTGCGCCGCGGCGCGACCGGCGGGCCGGCGCCGGCGGGCAACGGCGCGGCGGCGGACATGGCGGAGAACGTCGTGCGCTTCGGCACGAAATGGCTGCATCTCGACAGCTATCAGCTGCGCGACGACGACGGCGGGCGGCTCGTGCTGACCCGCTCGGAATTCGCTCTGCTGAAGGCGTTTCACGATCACCCGTCGCGGGTCTTGTCGCGCGATCGGCTGCTCGACCTCGCCGACGCCCGCGATCCGGACGCCTTCGACCGCTCGATCGACGTGCGCATCACGCGCATGCGGCGCAAGATCGAGCCGGATCCGGCGCGGCCGCGCTACATCAAGACGGTGCGCGGCGCCGGCTACATCTACCATCCGAGCGGGCTCGACGACTGACCCCGCCGGACGGCGGGATCAGAGGGCGGCGAGGCCGAAGGCGAGGACGGTCGTCGCGGTGAGCGAGAGCGTGAAGCCGAGCGTGGCGGCGCGCCAGGACGGCGCCTTCGGCTGCGCGGTCGGGGCGGGGGCGATGGTCGCGGACATCGGGGACCTCCTGGGTGCGGGCGGATCAGCGGGCGGCGACCTGCTCGAGCGTCGTGCGCACGAGGGCGGAGGTCGCGGGTCCGACGCGCTGCTCGATCGTGACGACGCGCACCAGGCGCGCGGGCTCGTCGGCGGTCGCGGGACGCAGGCAGGTCGGGGCGTCGTTCAGCCAGGGACGCGGATCGCAATGGGCGATCGCGCCCGGCGCGAGCCGGTCGCCGCGCCCGTTCAGGCCGGGCTCGAACGCCGCGAGAGCGGCGCTGTCCGTCGCCGGGCCCGCACCGTAGGCGGGGAGCCGGTCCTGGTGCTTCTGCGGAGCCACGCTGGCGTTCAGCGCGAAGGGTGCGGCGAAGGCGGCGGCGAGAAGGCCACAGAAGGCGAGGCGGCGAAGGGCGGGCATGGCGGTCTCCTCTTTGGTTCAGGTGCGCCAGAAGGGTTTCGAGGCTTCCTCCCCCGCCTCGAAGCGGCTGACGCCGATGTCGGCGAGCATGCGCGGCGACATCTCGGCGAGGGCCCGACGGCCGGCGGCGCGGCGGCGCCACTGGAGGATCGTCGCGACGACGCGGGCGAGGGCGGAGGGCGTGCGCGCCGGCAGGGCCGGGGCGGCGGCGGGGAGGACGGCGAGGTGGCGGTCGGTCAGGGTCGACATCGGGGGTCTCTCTGGTCTCTGGGGTCTTCGTCGTCGCGAGCCGGCATTCGGTTCAAAGCCGCATCGCGACGGACGCCACCCTGGAACGGCCGCGTTTCCCCACGACGTCGCGGAGCGTCGCTTTTGTTTCAGCCGGTTTTCGTCGCGTCGCGTCACCCGATCGGATGACCGCGTCGCCGCTCCGTCTCGCCGGCTGCGCAGCCCCGCTTGACGGAACCCTCGCTCCGGCCGAATATGAAGACTGGTTCACCTTTCATGTGGACGCGCCCGTGCCCGAGCCCGCCCCGAGCCCCAAAGCCGCCTCGCCCCCCAAGCCGCCCAGCCCGAAAACCGCCCGCGGCGAGGCCACACGCCGCGCCATTCTCGACGCCGCGCAGCGCGTCATCGGGGCGGTGGGCTTCAACGACGCCTCGATCACCGCGATCACGCGGGAGGCGCGGGTCGCGTCGGGGACGTTCTACATCTACTTCCGCTCGAAGGAGGAGGTGTTCGAGGCGCTCGTTCTCGACATGGGCCGCTCCCTGCGCCGGGCGCTCACCGCCGCGACCGAGGGCGCGCCCGACCGGCTCGCCGCCGAGAAGGCGGGCCTGCGCGCCTTCCTCGCCTTCGTCATCGCCCACCCGTCGCTCTACCGCATCATCCGCGAGGCTTTGTTCGTCGCCCCCGCCGTCTACCGCGCCTATTTCCAGTCCTTCGCCGACGGCTATCGCGAAGGGCTCGCGGCGGCGGCCGCCCGCGGCGAGATCCGCCCCGGCGACGACGAGACCCGCGCCTGGATGCTGATCGGGATTTCCGTCACCCTCGGCGAGCGCTACGTCGTCTTCGGCGAGACCCGCCCGGTCGAGGAGCTCGTCGAGGGCGCGCACGCCATGATCCTGCACGGGCTCACGCCGGGGGAGCGCCCGTGACGCCCGGCCGCCTCGCCACCCTCGCGATCGACGGCCCCGCCGCGCGGGTGACGCTGGCGCGCCCGCAGCGCCACAACGCCCTCGTGCCCGAGCTCCTCGCCGACCTACGCGCCGCCCTCGCCGAGGCCTGCGCCTCGCCGGCGCGGACGATCGTGCTCGCGGGGGAGGGGCGCTCCTTCTCCACCGGCGGCGACGTCGGCGCCTTCCGCGATGCGGCCGCGCGAGGCGAGGCGGCCTTGCGCGCCTATGCCGGCGAGATCGTCGGGCTGCTCAACGCCGCGATCCTCGACCTCGTCGCCGCCCCCGTGCCCGTCATCGCGTCCGTGCGGGGCGCGGTGACCGGCGGCGCGGCCGGCCTCGTCCTCGCCGCCGATCTCGTCGCGCTCGCCGACGACGCTTTCCTGCAGCCCTGGTACGGCGCCGTCGGCTTCGCCCCCGACGGCGGCTGGACGGCCCTCCTGCCCGAGCGCATCGGGCCGCAGCGCGCCCTCGGCGCCCAGGCGGTGAACGCCCGCATCGCCGCGCCGGACGCGCTGCGCCTCGGCCTCGCCGACGCCGTCACGCCCGCCGCCGCGCTGGAGGACACCGTCTCGGCCTGGCTCGCGGCCATCGCCGAGCAGGACCGCGAGACCCTGCGCGCCGCGCGCCGGCTCGTCTGGGACGACGCCCGCCGCGCCGCCCTCGCCCTGCGGCTCGAGGCCGAACGGCAGGCCTTCCTCGCCCTCGTGGTCCGCCCCGAGACCCGCGCGGGCATGGAGGCCTTCCTCGCCCGCCGCGGCCGGCCGGCGGCATAGCCCGAGGGTGGACGCATGAACGCATCTCATCGAGCAGGATGTGGACTGCCTGACCCTCCGGGTCGTGCACGCGCAACGCGTCATCGCTCCTTCCCTGTAGGGGAAGGTGGCGCGCCGCGTAGCGGCGTGACGGATGGGGCGCGGCGCGCAGCGACGCGTTCCGCGAAGCGGAAGCCCCCGGTGGCGTCCATCTCGACCGTCGATTTCGGCTACGCCGAACGCGCGTGTCGCGCGCCCCATCCGTCTCGGCTTCGCCGAGCCACCTTCCCCTACAGGGAAGGAGAAGGGTCGGCGCGCCCACCTAGCTCTTCCACGAGGCCATGTTTCCGGGCGTCGAACGGCGCGAGCCGATGTCCGTATCGGTTGGATCCGAAGGGAGACGTCCTATGCGGTTCGTGACCGACATGGCGGCAAAGCGCGCCGAGCTCTCCGGGCGCGCCGTCGCCTTCCGCGACGTGGAGACCGGCGCGGCCATCACCTTCGCCGAGGTCGAGGCGCGCGCCAACCGCCTCGCCCGGGCGCTCGCCCGCCTCGGCGCGGCGCCCGGCGACCGCGTCGGCGTGCTTTGCCACAATCGCCCGGATTTCTTCGCGCTCCTGTTCGCGGCGCAGAAGGCGCGCGCGATCCTCGTCCCGCTCAATTGGCGCCAGCCCGCCGCCGAGCTCGGCCCGATCGTCGCGCAGGCCGGCATGGACATCCTCCTGCACGACGCCGCCTGCGCCGAGACCGCCGGCGCCCTCGCGGGGGAGCGCCCGATGAGGCGCATCGCGCTGGAGCCCGGCTGCGCCGCCGACCACGACCTCGAGACGCTGCTCGCCGCCGAGAGCCCCGAGCCTCCGAGCGACGGCGCCCGCGGCGCTGACGAGACCTGGTACCTGCTCACCACCTCCGGCACGACCGGCCTGCCCAAGGCCGTGATCCAGACCTTCGGCATGGCCTGGGCGAACGCGATCAACATCGGCCAGGCGGTGGACATCACCTCCGCCGAGCGCACGGTGAACTTCCTGCCGCTGTTCCATACGGCGGGCATCAACCTCTACGCCCTCCCGGTCTTCCTCGCCGGCGGCGCGAGCCACGTCCTGCGCAAGTTCGACCCGGACGCCTGCCTCGACCTCTTCGCGGCGGGGGAGGTCACCGCCTTCTTCGGCGTGCCGGCGATCTATCAGGCCTTCGCGCTCTCGCCGCGCTTCGCCGACATCGACCTCTCCCGCGTGCGCTCCTTCGGCTGCGGCGGCGCGCCCCTGCCCGAGCCGCTGATCCGCCTCTACGCGACGCGCGGCGTCAGGGTCCGCAACGGCATGGGGATGACCGAGACCGGCCCCACCGTCTTCCTGATCGACGAGGCCGCCGCGACCGAGAAGATCGGCTCCGTCGGCAAGCCGCAGATCCTCGCCGAGGTGCGCCTCGCCGCCGCCGACGGCTCCATCGTCGCAGGGGAGGGGACCGGCGAATTGCAGATCCGCGGCCCGGGCGTGACGCCGGGCTATTTCGAGAACCCGGAGGCGACGGCCGCCGCCTTCACCGCCGACGGCTGGCTGCGCTCCGGCGACGTCGCCCGCCGCGACGCGGACGGGTACTATGTCATCGTCGACCGCATCAAGGACATGTACATCTCGGGCGGCGAGAACGTCTATCCGGCCGAGGTGGAGCGCGTCCTCGTCGAGCATCCGGACGTCATGGAGGCCGTCGTCGTCGGCGTGCCGGACGCCCGCTGGGGCGAGAGCGGGCGCGCCTTCCTCGTGCCGCGCCCCGGCGCCGCCCCCGATCCCGACGCGATCCGCGCCTTCTGCCGTGCGCGGCTCGCCGCCTACAAGGTCCCGCGCGACGTGGTCCTGCGCGCGGACCTCCCCCGCACCGCCGCCGGCAAGGTGCAAAAGCACGTCCTTCGTGGAGAGAGCCCGACGGTGCACCGATGACCGACACGCCCCCCGAGGACGGGCTCTTCGCCGTCTGGACGCCGACGCAGGCGGAGTTCGACCTCTTCGCCCGCCTCTCCGGCGACGACAACCCGATCCATGTCGACCCGGATTTCTCGGCCCGCACCCGCTTCGGCCGCACCGTCTCCCACGGCATGCTGATCCACGCCAAGGTCTGGGCGCTCATCGCCGCCGCCCATCCCGGCCGCCGGCACGCCCGCCAGGACCTGATGTTCCCCGCGCCCTCCTATGCGGGCGAGCCCCTCGCCATCGCGGTCACGCTCCGCGCCGACGACCCGGACGTCCTCGACGTGGTCGTGCGCCGCCTCGCCGACGGCGTCGAGACGCTGACGGGGACCTGCTTCGTCGGAGAGACGTCATGAAGGTAGGGGACCGCGCCGAGACCACCCGCGCCTTCGCCGCCGCCGACGCCGCCGCCTTCGCGGCGCTCGCCGGCGCGGCCGAGCCCCCGCCCGCCGTGCCCGAGCCGCTGATCAACGCCCTGTTCTCCTATCTGCTCGGCGTCGAGCTGCCGGGCTTCGGCACCAACTACCTCAAGCAGGAGACCCGCTTCCTCGCCCCCGCGCCCTACGACGAGCCGCTGACCGCCAGCGTCACCGTCACGCGGCTTCGCCCCGACAAGCACCTCGTCGACCTCGCCACCGAGTGCCGCCGCGCGGACGGGACGCTGGTCGCCGAGGGCCGGGCGCTGGTGTTCGTGAAGGACAGGGTGGGGTAGGGGGGCGGCTATTCCGCCGCGACGGGGCGTCCCGGCCCCTCGATCGCCGGCATCAGGTCGTTGTTCTCCTCGATCCGCAGCATGCGCACATCCTTCGCGGCGAGCCGGAACCACGCGCACCGCGCCGCGACGTCCTGCACCGCCAGCACGCACCGGACCGGATCGACGCTCGCATCCCCGAAATAGACGCTCCCCTGCCGCCGCGCGCGCCGCCGCGCGGGAAAGTCATGTCGAAGCCCTCGCCTTCGTCCGCTAGCCGATGCACACATCCCCTGATTATGATGTGCGCGAGCGACGCGTCGTGTTTTCCTTCCCTGTAGGGGAAGGTGGCGCCGCGCGGAGCGCGGTGACGGATGGGGCGCGCCGAAGGCGCGTTCCGCGAAGCGGAAGCCCCGGCGGCGTCTGGCTCGACCGTCCGTTTCGGCTTCGCCGAACGCGCGTGCCGCGCGCCCCATCCGTCTCGGCTTCGCCGAGACACCTTCGCCTACAGGGAAGGAGAAGGCTCGGCGCGCCCGCCGAGCCCTTCCGAGAGGCCGCTCTTCCGGCCCTCGGCGGCCCGGGACGACGCGTGAATCGACTTGCCCCGCGGAGAGGGGCCGGGGGTGTGGGTCGTGCAGAACGAGCTCGACCCGAATGCCATGCGAGCCGGAAGCGTCGCGCCCGTCTCGACACGTCTCGCGCTGCGTCGCAACCCACATCCGCCCGCCTTCGGGGGCGCCTCATCCAAAGGAGCAGGAAAAGCGCCCGTCGGAAGCATACATCAACGCGGCAGGGGCGCAAGAAGACTTCACAGGCAATCCACGATCAGCAACTCAGCACCCCCCTCACCATCCCCGCGAACGCCTCCGCCTCCTCCAGATGCGGCGCGTGCCCGGAGCGCGCGAAGGGCGCCAATCGCCCGAAGGGCAGGCGCTCCACCTGCCAGCGCGCCACCTCCGGCGCGTAGAGCCGGCTCCCTTCGCCGTAGGCGACCACGACCGGGATCCCGATCTCCGGCAGCAGCCCCCGAAAGTCCTGCGCCGTCAGCGAGGCCCAGAGCGCCGCCATCGCGTCCGGGTCGGCGCGCGGGACGTCGCGGACGAACGGCGCCAGAAGCGCGGGGTCGGGCGCGATCCCTTCCGCGAAGACGCCCTCGATCACCGCGGCGGCGGTCGCCTCCCAGCGCGCGCGCATGCGCTCCAGCACGATCGCGTTGCCGGCGGCGTCGAGGCCGTGGCGCATGCCGAGCCGCCAGGTCGCGTCGTTGAGCACCCGCGGCGACATCTCCTCGACGACGAGCGCCTTGAGCCGCCCGGTCCCGTGCCGCGCGATCATCGACCAGGCCACCGCCGCGCCCATCGACCAGCCGACCACCACGACGTCCCGCAGCCCCCGCGCGGCGAGAAGCGCGGCGCAGGCGTCGGCCGCCCCCTCGATGGTGAGCGGATGGGCGTCCCTCGGCGTCAGCCCGTGGCCGGGCAGGTCCGGCGCGATCACCCGCGCGTCGGCGGAGAGCCGCGCCGCGAGGTCGTCGAAGAAGCCGCCGTGGCAGGTCCAGCCGTGCAGGAGGAGGAGCGGCGGGCCGCTCCCCGCCTCGCGCAGATGCACGATCTCACGCCTTGCCGCGCAGCCGCCCGACCACCCCGGTGGGGAAGAAGTAGACGGAGAGGATGAACAGCACGCCGAGCCACATCAGCCAGCGATCGGGGTGGATCAGCGCCGAGGCCAGCGGCACGGCTGAGACCGCCTCGGAGGCGACGCCCATCAGGTTCTGCAGGTAGCTCTGCGCCAAGAGGAACAGCGTCGCGCCGATCACCGCGCCGTACATCGTCCCCATGCCGCCGATCACCACCATCAGCAGGATGTCGACCATGATCTCGAGCGACAGCGTCGAGGCCGGGCCCACGTAGCGCAGCCAGATCGCGAGCAGCGCCCCCGCGAAGGCGGCGGCCGCCGCCGAGAGCGCCGTCGCCGCCGTGCGGTAGAGCACGACCCGGTAGCCGATCGCCTCCGCCCGGAAGGCGTTCTCGCGGATCGCCTGCAGCACGCGCCCGAAGGGCGAGTTGACGATGCGCAGGAGAACGAGAAAGGCCGCGAGCGCGGCGGCGAAGACGAGATAATAGGCGAGGATGCGCCCGTTGATGCGAACGCCGAAGAGCTCTCCATCGAACGGCCGGAAGGCCGGCGAGAGCGCGCGCGGGATGCGGAAGGTCAGCCCGTCCTCGCCGCCGGTGATCGTCGAGAGCTGCGAGACCAGCACCGCGAAGGCGCTCGCCACCGCGAGCGTCACCATGGCGAAGAAGATCGCCTTCACCCGCAGCGAGAACAGCCCGATCGCCACCGCCAGCACGCTGGCGAAGACGACGCCGCCGACGAGCCCGAGCGCGATCGCCGGGAAGGTCGGCCCCATGGCGACGAGCGCGATCGCGACGCCGTAGGCGCCGATGCCGAAGAACATCGTGTGCGCGAAGGAGACGATGCCGGAATAGCCGAGCAGCAGGTCGTAGCTCGCCACCAGCACGATGAAGATGCAGATCCGCGCCGCCGTGTCGAGCGAGCGCGTGCCCGGGAACAGGAAGGGCGCGAAGGCGAGGCCCAGCAGGATCGCGACGAGCACCAGCGCGAGGAGCGGGCTGCCGGGCCGGTCGCCGGAGATCAGCTTGACGAGCACGGACGCCTCCTCACTTCGCCTTGACGACGGGATAGAGCCCCTGCGGGCGCCACATCAGCACCGCGACCATGAGGCCGATATTCGAGACGAGCGCCACCTTGGGCGCCAGGAAGGCGGTGTAGTTCGCCATCAGCCCCACCAGCAGCGCGCCGATGAAGCAGCCCTCCACCGAGCCGAGCCCGCCGATGATCACCACGATGAAGACGAGGATCATGATCTCCGCGCCCATATGGGCCGTGATCGTCTCCTGGTAGAGCCCCCACATCACCCCGCCGAGGCCGGCCAGCGCCGAGCCCACCATGAACGTCACGAGGAAGAGCCGCTTGATGCGGTAGCCCAGCGCCTCGACCATCTCCCCGTTCTCGACGCCCGCGCGCACGAGGAGCCCCACCTTGGTGCGGGTGAGGACGAGGCGCATGGCGACGAAGAGCGCGAGCCCGATCGCCACCGCCACCAGCCGGTACTTCTCGATCGCGGCCCCGCCCACGATGATCGCCCCGCGCAGGGTCTCGGGCCGGGTGAGGTGGATGCGGTCCGGGCCCCAGATCACGACGATCAGCTGCTGGACGACGATCAGCCCGCCCATCGTCACGAGAATCTGCTTGAGATGCGAGCCGTAGACCGGCTTCACGATCACCCGCTCGAAGGCGTAGCCCATGAGCGCGGTGGCGGCCATGGCGACGACGATGGCGCCGAACATGGCGAGCAGGTTCAGCGTGACGCTGTCCGCCCCGGTCATCCCCGTCATCCGCGCGAGCAGGGTGAAGCCGACGAAGGCGCCCACCGCGATGAAGGCGCCGTGGCCGAAATTGATGATGTCCATCAGGCCGAAGACGACGGTGAGGCCCGAGGCCATGATGAAGATCATCATGCCCATGGCGAGACCTGCGACCGTGAGCGTCAGCCAGATCGAGAGATCGCCGATCGCCGCGAGGCCGATCAGCGCCAGCGCCGGGGTGAGCAGCACCGGCGCGGCGGCCTTGAGCCGCTCGGCCGGGGTGAGCTCGAGGAAGCGGGGGCGGATCGCGCTCGTCGTCGTCATCCGTGCGTCTCCAGCGACAGGCCCATCAGCGTCTCCTGCAGGGCGCGGTCCGCGGCGAGATCGGCCATGGACCCGGCGTGGATCACCCGCCCGTCGTCCATCACGGCGACCGTGTCGCCCACGGCCTTGGCCATGGCGAAGTTCTGCTCGACCAGCAGGATCGTCGTGTCCGTGCGCTTGAGCTCCTGGAGCGCGGCGACGAGGCTCTTCACGATGGCCGGCGCGAGGCCCTTGGTCGGCTCGTCGATCAGGATCAGCCGGCGCGGCTCGACGATGGCGCGGGCGATGGCGAGCATCTGCTTCTGCCCGCCGGAGAGATTGCCGGCGGAGAGCGCCCAGAACGTCTCGAGCGGCGGGAACAGCGCGAAGATCCGCTCCAGCCGTTCCGGATCGGGCGCGCCGTCGCGGGCGGCGAGGATCATGTTCTCGCGTACCGTGAGATCGGTGAAAATGCCCATGTTCTCCGGCACGAAGGCGATGCCCGCCTGCGCCCGCCCCGGCGTGTCGGTGGCGAGCAGCGAGGACCCGGCGAAGCGGATCTCGCCCGTGGACGCCGCCCACAGCCCCATGATCGTGCGCAGCGTCGTCGTCTTGCCCGCGCCGTTGCGCCCGAGCAGCACCGTCACGCCGCCCTCCGGCACGACGAGGTCGACGCCCTGGAGGATGTGGTAGCGCCCGATATGGGTGTGGACGCCCGACAGCTCGAGCAGCGGCTCACGCGGCATCGGAGGCCTCCTCGAGATCGACGCCGAGATAGGCCTCCTGCACCACGGGCTCGGCCATCACCCGCGCCGGCTCCCCGTCGGCGACGAGGGCGCCGTTGTGCAGGACGACGATCCGGTCGGCGAGCGAGCGGATCACGTCCATCTTGTGCTCGACGAGGAGGATCGTCTTCGAGACGTCGGCCTTGAGCGTGCGGATCAGCTCGAGGATCACCGGCGCCTCGTCGACGCTCATCCCCGCCGTCGGCTCGTCGAACATCAGCACGTCGGAGCCCAGCGCCACCAGGAGCGCGACCTCGAGCTTGCGCTGGTCGCCGTGGGAGAGCGCGCCCACCGTCAGATCGGCGCGGGCGAGCAGCCCCACCTCGGCGAGCACGTGCTCGGCCTTCTCGATCAGCGCCACGTCGGCCTCGGCCATCGTGAACAGTCTGGCCCCGCGCCCGGCCCGCGCCTGGGCGACGAGCCGCACGTTCTCGCGCACGGAGAGGCCCGGGAACAGGTTCGTCAGCTGGAAGGCCCGCCCGATCCCCCGCCGGCAGCGCTCCGGCACCGAGAGCCGCGTCACGTCCTCGCCGTTGAGCAGCACGCGCCCGGACGTCGCCTTCAGCTGGCCGGAGACCAGGTTGAAATAGGTCGTCTTGCCCGCCCCGTTCGGGCCGACGATGGCGGTCAGCGTCCCGCGCCGGAAGGCGCAGGACACCGCGTCCACCGCCACGTGCCCGCCGAAGCGGATCGTCAGGTCGCGGGTCTCGAGGACGGGATGCTCGCTCATGGTCCGGTGCTCGCTGGTGGATGAAGGGCCCTGTCCTTCCCTGTAGGGGAAGGTGTCGCCGCGCGAAGCGCGGTGACGGATGGGGCGCGCCGCAGGCGCGTTCGGCGAAGCCGAATTCGACGGGGTACGGTCGCCGCCGGGGCCTTCCGCTTCGCGGAATGCGTCGCTCACGCGCCGCGCCCCATCCGTCTCGGCTTCGCCGAGCCACCTTCCCCTACAGGGAAGGAGAGCGTCCGGCGCCGATCCTGCACGCCCCTCGTCCCCGCCCCCTCTCCGAGAGAGATTTCCCTCGGGAGGGGGAGAGACGCGGCATCCCCTCACTGGTTGCGGATCGGGATGTCCATGTCCTCGATCGTCAGCTCGCGGACGAGCTCCGGGATGCCCCAGGCGACGTCGTCCTCGACGCGGATCTCGAAGTGGTACATGGACTGGAGCGCCTGGTGGTCCTCCGGCCGGAACATCATCGTGCCCTTGGGCGTCTCGAACGCCATGCCCTCCATGGTCTCGATCAGCGCCTCGGTGTCCGTCGACCCCGCCTCGCGGATCGCGGTCACCACGGCGGACGCCGCCGCCATGCCGCCCGCCGTGAAGAAGTCCGGCGGCTCGCCGTAGCGGGCCATGTGCTGCTCGACCAGCCAGTCGTTCATCGCGTTGTCGGGGATCTCGTAATAGTAGTAGGTCGCGCCCTCCATGCCGGGCATGGCCTTGTAGGCGGACATGGCGGCGAGGATGTTGCCGCCGGTCGCGAGCTCGATGCCGAGCCGCTCGGGCGCCATCTCGTCGAGCTTGCCGAGCGGGTTGGCGCCGCCGGCCCAGATCGCGAAGACGATCTTGCGGCCCTCCTCGCCCTCGAGCGCGGAGAAGATGCGCTGGGCGGCGGCGGTGAAGTCCTGCGTGTCGGTCGGCACGTATTCCTCGTGCACGAGCTCCGCGCCCGTCCCCGCCAGCGCCTCGCGGAAGGCGGCGACGCCGTCGCGGCCGAAGGCGTAGTCCTGCGCCAGCGTCGCGATCGTCACGCCCTCCTCGCCGAGCGCCACCGCGTTCGAGATCGCGTCCTGCGAGGAATTGCGGCCCGTGCGGAAGACGTAGCGGTTCCAGTTCTCGCCCGTGATCGAATCGGCCACCGCCGGCTCGACGATCAGGATGCGCTCGTACTCCTCCGCCACCGGCAGCATCGCCAGCGCCACGCCGGAGGAGACCGGCCCCACCGCGATATGCGCGTCGTCGTCGCCGAAGGCCTCCGCCAGCATGGCGCGGCCGATCTCCGGCTTCAGCTGGGTGTCCTTCTCGATCACCACGATCTTGCGGCCGTCGATCTCCATCGTGCCGTCGGTCATGTATTCGAGGCCCATCATCAGCCCCGTGTGGGACTGCTTGGCGTAGGCCTCGAGCGCGCCCGTCTTGCCGTAGACGTGCGCGATGCGGATCTCTTCCTGCGCGCCAGCCGCGCCCGCGCCCAGCGCGGCCGCGAGCGCCATCGCCGCGCCGGCGACGAATGCCCTCGATCTCATCGATTCCTCCCTGGGGTCCCGCCTGTCGCGGGCCCTCTCGCCTCGCCTCGCGCCGGTCTTGCCGCCGGCTCCCGGCCCGGTCGCCGAGCCTGACATGAAGCATGGTTCATGTTTCAGGTTTTGGCAAGAGGCCGCTCGCCGACGCGGGAGCGGGGCCGGGGCGGGTCTGGGCCGGCTCGCCGAGACCCGCCGACGGATGCTCAATCGCCCGGTCGCCTGGCGAAGACGTAGCCCACGCCGCGCACGGTCTTGATCATCTCCGGCCGGGCCGGGTCGCGCTCGATCTTGCGGCGCAGGCGCGCGATGCGGATGTCGATGGAGCGGTCGAAGGGCTCGTCGGGGTCCTTGTGGGAGAGCTCCAGCAGCTGCTCGCGGGAAAGCACCCTGTCCGGGCGCTCGGCGAGAACCTGGAGGAGGTCGAACTCCATCGCGGTCAAGGCGACGTCGCGCCCGTCGGCGTCGAGCAGGCGGCGCGCGTCGAGGTCGAGCATCATCTCGCCGATGGGCATGCGACGGGTCTGAGGCGCCGCGACGGCCTGCGCGGCGGCCTCGACCGCCGCCGCCGGCGCCGCGAGGGCGGCGTCGGCCATGCGCCGCATCAGGGCGCGGATGCGCGCCACGAGCTCGCGCAGCTCGACGGGCTTGGGGATGTAGTCGTCCGCGCCGACCTCGAGGCCGACGATGCGGTCGATCGGGTCGCCGTGCGCCGTGACCATGACGATGCCGGCCGTGGTCACCTCGCGCAGCCAGCGCGCCAGCGACAGGCCGTCCTCGCCCGGCATGGTGATGTCGAGGAGCACGACGTCGAAGGGCGCGCCGTCGGCGACGCGGGCGCGCAGCGCGGCGCCGCCGT
Source organism: Salinarimonas sp. (assembly GCF_040111675.1). Taxonomy (NCBI): domain Bacteria; kingdom Pseudomonadati; phylum Pseudomonadota; class Alphaproteobacteria; order Hyphomicrobiales; family Salinarimonadaceae; genus Salinarimonas; species Salinarimonas sp. Next base: position 2,196,001 of record NZ_CP157794.1, read on the forward strand.
CGAGGAGCTCCGGCGAGAAGCCATGGAGGGCGAGGTAGTCCGCGAGGGTCTCGCGAACGTCGCGCTCGTCGTCCACGACGAGGATGCGAGGCTTGTCTGTCACGGGCTCGAACCGCGGCTGTCAGTCGCCCGGGCGCCGAGCGACCTGTGTGAGGATGGCGCGAATGTCTTCCGGAAGGAAGGGCTTTTCGAGGCACGGCCGGCCGATCCGGGCCAGCGCGCGGGCGATGTCGGGGCGCAGCGCGTCGCCGGTGGCGAAGACCACGCGCTCGGCGAGCTCGGGCCGGCGCGCGACCATGAGGGCGTAGAGCTCGAGCCCGTCGATGTCCGGCATGCGCACGTCCGAGAAGACGACGTCCGGCGCCTCTCCGGCGAGGAGGCGCAAGGCCTCGGTCGCCGAGCGGGCGAGGAGCGCGCGGTGGCCGTCGATCTCGATCAGCTCGGCCGTGGTGCGCAGCACCTCCTCGTCGTCGTCGACGACGAGCACCGTGCGCCCCACGGAACGGTTCGGCGCGGGCGAGAGCGTCCTTTCCGCGTCCGCGCTCGGCGCGAGCGGCAGCTCGACCACGAAGCGCGCGCCCTCCCGAAAGGCGCGGTCGAGCCCGATCATGCCGCCATGGGCCGTGACCAGCCGGTGGCACAAGGCGAGCCCGATGCCCGAGCCCTTGCCGGCCTTCGTCGTGAACAGCGGCTCGAAGATGCGGGACGCGATGCGCTCCGGCACGCCGGGCCCGCTGTCGCTGACGCTGAGCCGCGCGACGCCGGCGGCGGGGTCGAGGCCGAGCGCGAGGGATATCCGGCGTGGGCCGGGCCCGTGCGCCATGGCCTGAGCGGCGTTCGTCAGGAGATTGACGATCACCTGCCGCAGCTGCTCGCGATCGCCCGCCGTCGGCGCGCCGCTCTCCGGCAGGTCGAGGGCGACGCGCGCCCCCGCCGCCTCGATCTCGGGTCCCGCGGCCGAGAGCGCCTCGCGGACGACCGCACGGAGGTCGAGGCGGCCGAAGGCGGCGGGTTGCTGGCGCGCCATGGCGAGGAAGCTCTTGACGATGCGCGCGCAGCGGGCCGAGGCTTCCGCCATGCGCTCGGCGCGGCGACGGACATGCGGATCGGGCGCGGTCTCCAGCAGGATCGCGGCCTGGCCGACCAGGACGGAGAGCGGATTGTTGAGCTCGTGGCTCACCCCCGCGAGCACCTCGCCCAGCGCGCCGAGCTTCTCGGCCTGATGCATCACCTCGCGCTGGCGGGCGCGCTCGGCCTCGCGGGCGCGCCGCTCGGCGAGGTCCGCCGCGGCGGTGACGATCACCGGCTCGCCGCGAAACTCCGCGAGCCGCGACCAGATGGCGAGCCAGATGTCCTCGCCGTCCCCGCGCCGGAAGCAGGCTTCGAGCCCGTCGACGCGCTCCTCGGCGACGAGCCGCGCGACATAATCCGCGCGGTCCTCGAGCGTGCGCCAGTGCGCCAGGGTCGAGCCGTCGGCCTCTTGCATGCGCATCATCTCCCGGGCCGCCGGATTGACGTAGACGATGCGCCCGTCGCGCAGCCGCGACATGGTGATCGGCGTCGGGCAGGCCTCGAGCACGCTCTTCACCGTCTCCCAGCTGTCGCGCAGAACGGCCTCGGCGCGGGCGGTCTCGGTGATGTCGCGCAGCGTGATCACGACGCCGCCGCCGCGGGTTTCGGAGCGCGACGCCGCGAAGAGCCGCCCGTCCGCATGGGCGAGGCGTTCCTCGCAGGCGCAGCGCAGGCGGGCCTCGATCCGCCGCGACAGGCAGCGCGCCGTCTCTCCCTCGCCGGGGAGGAAGCGGCCCGCCTCGGCGCTCGCGGCGAGGATCTCGGTCCAGGTCGCGCCGACGCGCGCCGCCTCCGGTCCCAGCGTCTCGACGAAGCTGCGGTTGCACAGGCCGAGCGCGCCCGTGGCGTCGAAGATCGCGAAGCCCAGCGCCACCGCCTCCACGGCGTCCTCCAGGAGGGCGCGCGCCTCGGAGGCCTCGCGCTCGCGGGCGCGCAGGGCGGTGATGTCCGTCATCAGCACCACCCGGCCGCCTTCGGCGGTGGGCGCGCGCTGGATCACGAGCTCGCGGCCATCCACGTGCTTCGCCTCGATCGGGTCGAGGGATTCGCGCCGCAGCCGGCGCAGCCGGCCCTGCGCCGCCTTCGGATCGGCATCCAGCGGCGTGCCCTCGACGATGGTGACGCGCGAACGCATGACGCGCATGCGCTCCTCGAAATCCATCCCGACGAGCTGCTCGGCCGGGAGCCCGTAGACGCCGGCATAGACCCCGTTGCATGCGGCGAGCCGCCCGTCCGGGTTCTCCACCGCGACTCCGTCGGGCAGGCTCGCGATGGCGTCGGCGAGACGCGTCTCGGCGCGGGCGGCGGCGTCGCGCGCGGCCATGAGCTCGGTCTGGTCGGAGGTGAACTCGAGATAGCCGACGAGGCGTCCCGTCTCGTCGCGATGGGGCGTGAAGCGCCGCTCGGTGTAGCGCCGCACGCCGTCGGCATAGTCCGCCCAGCCGCGCCAGGAGGCCTCCTCGCCCGCGAGCGCCGCCGCGCGGGCCTCCCTGTCGGGCATGGCGGGCGAGCCGAAGGTCTCGGGCAGCGAGAGGCCGACGACGGCCCCCGGCGCGCAGCCGAGCAGCTCGGCGGCCCGCGCGTTGCACCAGAGTACGCGATCGTCCGCGTCGATGAGCCAGATCCGCGTCGGCACGGCGTCGAGCATGCGTTCGAGCCCCGCTCCGCAGGTCGTCCCGTCGCTCATCGTTCGGTCCCTCGCACCGGTCGTGTCGGCGCGTTTTCCTAAGGGGTGTCGATGTCTGCTTTCGGTCTGCGGAGGGGGAGGACTGTTTCTATTGTTTCAGGCGATTCCGAGATCCCCTTCGCCGCGGTCGAGGATCATCGGGACGATGAGGTCCTCCTCGTCGTCGAGGTGGCGCAGGAGCCGGCGCAGGAGGGCGTCGGCCTCGTCGGCATAGGCGTCGGCCGCGCGCAGCACGGCGTCGCGGTCGTGCTCGGGCGCCTGCAGGAAGGCGCCCGCCCGCTCCGCCGTGCGCTCGAGGGCGTGGTGGATGGTTTCGTGGTCGCCTTCCAGCACGTCGAAGCCGCGCGCGAGCCGCGCGTCGGCGGCGCGAAAGATCGGGAAATAGGCGTGATCCTCGATCTGGTGATGCCCTTCGAGCTCGCCGAGGAAGAAGCGCAGGCGGGGCACGAACCAGCCCTTGAAGGCGCCCGGCGCGACCTCGCCTTCCCGCAACGCGCCGGTTCCGGCCTGGAGCGCGCCGCCGAGCTCGCGGAACTTGGCGTGGCGCTGCAGCCAGAACCGCGCCGTGTGGCCGAGATTGGGATGGTCGGGCCAGACCTCGCGCGGGTAGCGCTCGAGCAGCACGCGCAGATCGGCCGGCCAGCCGAGGCGGACGTCGAGGGCGAGCAGGTCGGGCGCGGTCATCGGCGGTCTCCGGCGGCGTGAGCCGAACGGCATAGACCGGCCGCGCGCCCGACGCAAAGCCCGCCGCCGGCGCGGCTCACTCCTCCTGGAGCTCGTGGATGTGCCCGAGGAGCGCCAGGATGCGCCCGCGGGCGTAGGCCTCGGCGTCCGCCTGCGTCATGTAGGGGCCGACATACCACGGCGCCTCCGCCCGGTAGGCGTCGCCCCAGACCGGCATCTCCCGCGAGCCGTGCCATTTCACCTCCGCGCGCCCGTCGACGATGTCGTAGAGCCGCGCATAGGGGAAGACGCCGTCGCTGCGGGCCTGGATCGTGGTGAGGTCCGGCATCTCGATGCCGATCTGGTCGGCGAGCGGCCCGTCGCCCTTGCCCTCCATGCCGTGGCAGGCGGCGCAGCTGTTGCGGTACTCGCGCGCGCCGATGTCGATGCGCCCGTCCGTGGCGGCGTCCTGGGCCTGCGCCGCGCCGGCGACGAGGCCCAGCCCCGCGGCGCAGGCGATGAGCGAGATGCGTGTCATGGGCGTGCCCTCCTCGTTCTCGTGCGCCCGGCGCGTCGCCGGGCCTGCGGAAAGTCTGGGAGCGTCCGACCGAAAGGCCGTTGAGAATTGTCAGCGCATCATGGGATCGGGGTCCGCGCGCTTGCCTCCGTCGAGCGCCGCGGCACACTGGGCGGACGCGGCCGCGCGGCGGCGCGGCGTCCGAGGGGAGGGGAGCGATGAATCAGGCGGAATGGTTGCGGCGCACGGCCGAGGCGCGCGGGGCGGCGCCGGCCCTGATGCTGGGCGAGGCGGTCGTCGCCGATTACGCCGCCTTCGCCCGCCGCGCCGCCGCCTTCGCCGGCTTCCTCGCGGGCCGCGGGATCGCGGCCGGAGACCGCGTGGCGCTCCTGATGCGCAACACGCCCGACTACCTCGTCGCGCTCTACGGAATCTGGTGGGCCGGCGCCGCGGCCCTCCCGATCAACGCCAAGCTCCATCCGCGCGAGATCGCCTGGATCGTCGAGAACGCGGGCGCGCGGCTGATCGTCGTCACGCCCGATCTCGCGGACGCGGCGCCGGACGGCGTCGAGACCCTCGTCGCCGGCACGGATCCCTTCGCCGCCGCGCTCTCCAGGGAGGGACCCGTGGCGCCCGCGCCCCGCGATCCCGGCGACCTCGCCTGGCTGTTCTACACCTCCGGCACCACCGGGCGGCCCAAGGGCGTGATGATCACGCACGGCATGCTCTCGGCCATGAGCCTCGCCTATCTCGTCGACGTCGACCGGGCGGAGCCGGACGACACCGCGCTCTACGCCGCGCCGCTCTCGCACGGGGCGGGGCTCTACGTCATGGTCCACGTGCTGGTCGGCGCGCGCCACGCCTGCCCGCCGTCCGGCGGCTTCGATCCCGGCGAAGCGCTCGACCTCGCCGGCCGGATCGGGCGCGTGCACATGTTCATGGCGCCCACCATGGTGCGTCGGCTCACCGACCATGCCCGAAAGGCGGACCGGCGCGGGGAGGGCCTGAAGACCATCGTCTACGGCGGCGGGCCGATGTACGTCGCCGATATCATCGAGGCGGTCGAGCGCTTCGGGCCGGTCTTCGTGCAGATCTACGGGCAGGGCGAGTGCCCGATGTGCATCTCCGCGCTCTCCCGCCAGGAGGTCGCCGAGCGCACGCATCCGCGCTGGCGCGAGCGCCTCGGCTCCGCCGGCCGTGCGCAATGCGTGAGCGAGATCCGCATCGCCGACGCCGACGGCAATCCGCTCCCCGCCGGCGAGACCGGCGAGATCCTCGCCCGCGGCGTCGCCGTCATGCCGGGCTACTGGAACGCGCCCGAGGCCACCGCCAAGGCGCTTCGCGAAGGCTGGCTCTTTACCGGCGACGTCGGCAGCCTCGACGCCGACGGCTACCTCACCCTCAAGGACCGCTCGAAGGACCTGATCATCTCGGGCGGCGCCAACATCTACCCGCGCGAGGTGGAGGAGGCGCTCCTCGAGCACGACGCGGTGGCCGAATGCGCCGTCGTCGGCCGCCCCCACCCCGACTGGGGCGAGGAGGTCGTCGCCTTCATCGTGGCGGTGGAGGGGACGCAGGTGGACGCGGCGGTTCTGGACGCCCATTGCCTGGAGCGCATCGCCCGCTTCAAGCGGCCTAAGGATTACCGCTTCGTGGAGGCGCTGCCGAAGAACAATTACGGGAAGGTGCTGAAGACGGAGCTGAGGGGGATGGCGGGGGAGGGGTGAGGCATGCGGTCCGGTTCAGTCCGCTCCGCAGCACTTCTTGAATTTTCGCCCGGAACCGCAAGGACACGGGTCGTTGCGGCCCGGCTGCACCGCAGGAGCCGCCATGGCCCTCGCATGCTCCGCGATGATGCGAACCCATGTGGTGATCACGTCCGGCGCGGTGGCGTCGATCGTCTCGTTCAGCTCCGGGAAGAGCGAAGGGTCGGCCTCATCGGCCAGCCCTTCCTCCCGACGGGCGGCGATGCCCGCCAGCGCCATCAGGCCGAGGAGCGCCTGGTTGGCTCGACGATCGAGCGTGTAGGTCGTCCACGCCTTCGGCCGGAGATTCAAGCCGAGCCCGAACCCATTGGCCCATAGCTCCCAGATAACCTCGTCCTCGGGCACGTCGTCCCGCTCGAGACGGCCCAGCAACGCCTCGTACCGGTCCGGATGGCGCGCGAGCGTTCGCGCGATGCGGTCGCAATACCAGAGCAGGTCCTCGAGCAGCGTGTCGGGCATCTCGAGGCCTTCCGGAAACGTCGGCTCGGGCGTCGCGTCGAAAACGAAGGGCAGCCATTCCGATGCGGGCACGTCGACGGGGCAGAGCGCGAGGCCGACGACGAAGCCGTCGAAGGCTTCGAGCAGCATGCCACCGTCCGGCAGCCGGACGAGGTCACCCTCCAGTCTCGCCTCGCGTTCGGTGAGCACCCTCATGCGCTTCTCTCCCTCGTCCTTCCGTTCGCCGCACGCGTAGCCGCGATCGGCCCTTCCGCGCAAGAACCGCGGAGCGGCCGATGAGGGCGACGGCCGTCGGTCAGGACTCGGGACCACGCCAGCCGGACGGAGAACAGGTCCGGCCAACGCTCGCAGCGGCCTCACTCCCCGCCGAAGGGCGCGACTTCACGCAGGCCCGCCGAGAGGTCGACGAGGCTTGGAAGCGCGGTGCCGTACGCGAGCGCCGAGACGATGACGGCGCCGATCAGCAGTGGCGCGAGGATCGCCGTCATCAGCGCGATGGCCAGCTGCCGCCACCACCCGCTCACGGCCCGGACTTGCCGGACGATCTCGGTGTGGAGAATATGCTCGCGCATCTGCTCGATCTCGCCGCGGAGGTAGTCCCGTGCCGACAGGTCGAAGAAGCTCATCGCCTCGGCGCTGATCTTGTCGAATCGATTTTCCGGCAAGTTTACGATCCACTCCTCGATTTCGGTCTGGCTCGGCTCTCGCCCGTTCCGCTGCCGAAAGTGCTCGATCCAATCCCGCTTCTCCTCGGCGTAGAAGGCGAAGGCGAGCATCGAGACCGGGATCGGTAGATCCTCGCGGGCGAGCAGATGCTCGTAGACGTCACGGTCGTTCGCCGCCATGCCTCACCGCTCACCGCTCACCGCTCACCGCTCAACGCTCACCGATCGGCCGCCGGCGGTACGCCTCCTCCACGACCGCCTTGATGCGCCGGAGCTGGCGCTCGGCGGCGGGGTCGCGCGGGACGGGGCGCCCGGCGATCGTACGGCGCACGAGGAGGTGGCGCGCGGCACGGCTCTCGGGCGTGGCGAAGAGCAGGCGCTCGTCGGGCGTGGTCATCGGCTTGCGCGTGCCCGGCATGTCAACCTCCGTCATCGTTGACGTCGAAACCAGACTGACATGCGCGTCGGTTGGTATCAAGCGGAATCGCACAATCCTGCGACCCTCTCTCCACCCTCGCCGCACCCGCGTCCCAACACCGTCTCCCCACCCCCGCGCCTTCCCCGGCGTCCCCCGCGCCCCTATCCTCCGCGCCCCGTCCCGAGCCCGGAGCCCGCCCCCATGAAGATCACCGCCATTCGCGACATCGTCGCGCCCATCAAGTCGAACATCGCCAACGCCTATATCGACTTCTCCCTGATGACGGCCTCGGTGGTCGCGATCGAGACGGACGTCGTGGTGGACGGGCGCCGGGTTGTGGGCTTCGGGTTCAACTCGAACGGCCGCTACGCGCCGCAAGGCATTCTGCGGGAACGGTTCATTCCCCGCCTGCGCGACGCCGCGCCCGAGGCCTACCAGGGCGCGGACGGGTTCATCGACCCGCACAAGGCCTGGGACCTGATGATGAAGAACGAGAAGCCGGGCGGGCACGGGGAGCGCTCGGTGGCGGTGGGCGTGCTCGACATGGCGCTCTGGGACGCCCTCGCCAAGGCGCATCGCGTGCCGCTCTGGCGGCTGCTCGCCGACCGCTGCAACGGCGGGCGGGCGGACGAGACGGCCTGGGTCTACGCGGCGGGGGGCTACTACTATCCCGGCAAGGGCGTGGCGGAGCTCAAGGACGAGATGCGCTCCTATCTCGACCGGGGCTATTCCACGGTGAAGATGAAGGTCGGCCTCGTGCCGCTGGAGGAGGACCTCGCCCGCATCGAGGCCGTGCTCGACGTGCTCGGCGGCGACGGGTCGAAGCTGTGCGTCGACGTCAACGGCCGCTTCTCGCTCGAGGAGGCGATCCGCTTCGGCCACGCGATCGCGCCCTATGGCCTGCGCTGGTACGAGGAGCCGCTCGACCCGCTCGATTATCTCGAGCACGCGGCGCTGGCGACCCTCTACGCGCCCACCCTCGCCACCGGCGAGAACCTGTTCTCGCACCAGGACGCGCGCAACCTGATCCGCCACGGGGGCCTGCGGCCCGACCGGGACGTCCTCCAGTTCGACCCGGCGCTCTCCTACGGCCTCGTCGAGTACCTGCGCACCCTCGACGTGCTGCGCGCGCACGGCTGGTCGCCGCGGCGCTGCGTGCCGCATGGCGGGCACCAGTTCGCCCTCAACATCGCCGTCGGCCTCGGGCTCGGCGGCAACGAGAGCTACCCGGACGTCTTCGCCCCCTTCGGCGGCTTCGCCGACGGCACCCCGGTCTCCGACAGCCGCATCGCCATGCCGGACGTGCCGGGCATCGGCTTCGAGGCGAAGAGCGCGCTCTATGCGGTGATGAAGCCGCTGGAGGAGGGGTGAGGGCAGGGGGAACACAACGGCGGGACGGTCCTTTTCGACCCGCGACGCCGGCGCGCTCCCTTCCTCCTCCCTTGTGGAGGAGGTGTCGGCGAAGCCGACGGAGGTGGGTCGTCGGGCAGCGCGAGCCCTTTCTCTTTTGGCTCGCGACGGAAGTGCAGGGCATCCGAGTCGAGACAGTTCTGCACGACCCACACCCCCGGCCCCTCGCCACAAGGGCGAGGGGAGAGCCTGCATCGCGGGCTCGACCGGCCCCGATTTCACGCGGATCCATGTGTCTAATTAGCTAAACGCACTTGTGAGCGGGAAATATCTTTATTTCCCGTCGGGCCGGCGTTATCTCTCCTCCTGCACGAGGAGAGGCACGCCATGTCCAAGGTTCACGTCATCCACGAGAACGACGCCTGGGTGGTCCCGCTGCGCGAGGCGTTCGCGGAGCTCGGGACGCCCGTCGAGGAATGGTTCCTCGATCGCGGCGTGCTCGACCTGCGCGCGCCGCCGCCGGAGGGCGTGTTCTACAACCGCATGAGCGCCTCCTCGCACACCCGCGACCACCGCTTCGCCGCGGAATACACGGGCGCCGTGCTCGCCTGGCTCGAGCGCCACGGCCGCACGGTGGTGAACGACACGAGGGCGCTGCGGCTCGAGGTCTCGAAGGTCGCGCAGTACGAGGCGCTGGCCGCCCACGGGATCGCGACGCCCGAGACGCTCGCCGTCATCGGCCGCGAGAACATCCCCGACGCCGCCGCGCGGCTCGGCTATCCGCTGATCCTCAAGCACAATCGCGGCGGCAAGGGGCTCGGCGTGCGGCTGTTCCTCGGCGAGGCGGCGCTCGCCGAGCATCTCGCCTCGCCGGATTTCGAGGAGCCGATCGACGGGATCACCCTCGTCCAGCGCTACGTGACGGCGCCGGAGCCGTTCGTCACCCGGCTCGAATTCGTCGGCGGACGCTTTCTCTACGCCGTTCGGGTGGATACGTCGGAGGGCTTCGAGCTCTGCCCGGCCGACGCCTGCACGGTGGAGGCCGCCGCGATCGGCGAGGCCGCCTGCCCGGCCGTCGCGCCCGCGGCCAAGTTCGCGGTCGTGCCCGGCTACGAGAACCCGGACATCCCGGCCCTCGAGCGCTTTCTCGCGCAGAACGGCATCGGCATCGCCGGGATCGAGGTGATCGTCGACGAGGCCGGGCGGCGCTTCGCCTACGACGTCAACACCAACACGAACTACAATCCCGAGGCCGAGGCGACAGCGGGCGTGTCCGGCATGCGCGCCATCGCCCGCCACCTCGACGGCCTCCTCGCCCGGGAGCGCCGCAAGGCCGCGTGAGGGAGCTCACCGCGCGCCGATCTTCTCCCGGATCGTCGGCACGAGCCGCGCGGTGAGATAGCCTTTCGTGATGAAGGCCGCGCCGTCGGGCAGCGGCCCGCTCGTCGCGTCGGAATGGCCGGAGGTCATGATCACCACGACGTCCGGCCAGCGCCGGCGCGCCTGCGCCGCGAGCTCGAAGCCGTCGATCGGTCCCGGCACGTGCGCGTCGGTGACGAGGGCCGTGACGGCGCGCGCGCTCTCGAGCAGCTGGAGCCCGCCGGCCGTGTCGTCGGCGGCGAGGACCTGGAAGCCGGCGTCGTTCAGGTGGCGCGCGATGGCGTCGCGCTCGTCCTGCTCTTCCTCCACCAGGACTACCACGTGCGGCGGCGTCGCCCCCGCGGATGTCGTCGTCACGGCGATGCCCTCCGTCGCGTCGTCGCACGGCACAGCGCGCGAGCGTCGGCCGCAGTTCCCGGACCCGAGGGTCCGGACGCATCTGGACAGGCCCGGATCGGCGCGGTTATCTCGCGTCCATGCGAGGCGACCCGTGCGTCCCGACGATCTGGCCCGTCACGCCGCCGACGACGCTCGAGACCGAGCGGCTCGTCCTGCGGCCGTGGCGCGACGCCGACCGCGCGCCCTTCGCGGCGCTCAACGCCGATCCGGCCGTGATGACGTTCTTTCCCGCGGTCCTCGACCGGCTCGACAGCGATGCGGCGGCGGCGCGCTTTCGCGCCCGTTTCGATCGCCACGGCTGGGGATTGTGGGCGGTGGAGGTGAAGGGCGGGCCCGCCTTCGTCGGCTTCACCGGGCTCAACCCGGCGCCCGAAACGCTCCCCTTCGCGCCGGCGATGGAGATCGGCTGGCGGCTCGCCCGCGCGGCCTGGGGGAGGGGATACGCCACCGAGGCGGCGCGCGCGGCGCTGCGCTTCGGCTTCGAGCGGCTGCGCCTTCCCGAGATCGTCAGCTTCACCACGCCGCTCAACGAGCGCTCCGTCGCCGTGATGGAACGCCTCGGCCTGCGGCGCGATCGGCGTGGCGGTTTCGCGCATCCGGCCTTTCCCGAAGGGCACCGGCTGCGGCCGCACGTGCTCTACCGCATCCCGTCCGATCGCGTTCGTCGACACGGCTCAAGCGAAGCCGGCCCCGCTCCCGACGAATGCGCAGCAATTTAATAACGCCTTAAGAGTGCATCTGCCAGGGTCGGGCAACTTATCTCGTGTTGCCCCTCCTTCCGATTGCACCGGAGGCCCCTGATGCTGCGATTGTCCCTGCGCGCGAAGCTCCTCGGCGGCTTCGGCGTCCTCGTCCTCGCCGTGGTCGCGCTCGCCGCGACGGCGACGCTCGGCTTGAACCGGGTGGAATCCCTGTTCGGCCAGTATCGCGAGGCCGCCGCCCGCAACGTCTCCCTGCTCGAGGCCGACGGCGCCTTCCTCCGCGCGGCCGTCGCGTTCGAGCGCTTCCGCCTGGCGCCGACGCCTGAGGCGGCCGAGCGCGCGCTCGCCCTCCTCGACGCGCTCTCCCGGACCAAGGACGAGACGATCGCCCGCTTCGAGGCGCACCCCGCGCGCGGAACGTTGGCGCTCGCCGACCAGGGCGTCGCGGATTTCCGCACCGCCTTCGCCACCTACGAGGCGCTGGCGAGCGAGATCGCGGCGCTCGAGGAGCAGATGTACGCCATCGGGCGCAGCGCGCGCGAGCGCCTGACCGCGCTCACGGACGGCGTCTCGGCCGAAGGCAGGCCGGCGGCCGCGCTCACGGCGGCGCAGGTCAACGAGGATCTTCTGCTCGCCCGCTTCTACGCGCAGCGGCTCGTGGGGCGTTTCGACGATACCCAGAGCGTCCGCGGCGCCGACGCCATCGACCGGGCCATCGCCGTGCTGCCGGAGCTGGAGGCGGTCCTCCGCGACGGTCGCGCCCGGGAGGAGATCGCCTCGCTGCGCAGCTCTCTCGAGACGCTCGAAGCCGACCTGGCCCGGCTCTCCGAGATCGCGCCCATGCGCATAACGCTGAGCCGAAACCTCGCCGAGCGCAGCGCCGAGATCGCGACCATGTTGCGGACCGTCGCGGCCGAGAGCCAGGCCTACCAAGCCGAGCTCGGGCCGCAGACGGAGGCGACCGTCGCCCGCCTCACGGCGATGACGCTCGCCGTCGGCGTCGTGTTCTCGGTCCTGGGCGCGACGCTCGCGTTCTGGCTCGGCGGCTCCATCGCGCGGGCGCTGCGCGCCTTCGCGGAGTCCCTGCGCCGGCTGGCCGACGGCGAGACCGGCGTCGCCATCTACGGCCGCGGCCGGCCCGACGAGATCGGCGCCCTCGCCGATGCGGTGTCCGGCATCGAGGCCAACGCGCTCGCCCGCGCCGAGGCGGAGCGCGCCGCCGAGGCCGCGCGCGAGCGCGAGGCGGTGCGGGAGCGCGAGGCGGCGATGGCGGATCTCGCCGAGCGCTTCCGCGCTGCCGTGGGCGGCATCGTCGGCCGCGTCGCGGGGGCGGCGAAGGAGATGGAGAGCGCCGCGCGCATGCTGACCGCGACCTCGGAGGAAGCGTCGGGGCAAGCCTCCGCCGTCGCCTCCGCCTCGGAGCAGGCGGCCGCCAACATCCAGACCGTCGCCGCCGCCGCCGAGGAGCTGGCCGCCTCCACCGCCGAGATCGGGCGCCAGGTGGGCGAGTCGACGCAGATGGCGCAGGGCGCGAGCCGCAAGACGGAGAGCACCGCCGCACAGGTGCGCGAGATGGCGGAGATGGCCCAGCGCATCGGCGACATCGTCGCCTTGATCCAGGAGATCGCGGCGCAGACCAACCTCCTCGCCCTCAACGCCACCATCGAGGCGGCGCGCGCCGGCGAAGCGGGCCGCGGCTTCGCGGTCGTCGCCGCGGAGGTGAAGAGCCTCGCCGACCAGACCGAGAAGGCGACCGTCGAGATCCGCGGCCAGATCTCCGGCATGCAGGGCTCGAGCGCCGCCTCGGCCGCGGCCATCGGCGAGGTCACGGGCGCCATCGCCGGCCTCAGCCGCACGGCCGCCGCCATCGCCGCCTCTGTGGAGGAGCAGGGCGCCGCGACGCGGGAGATCGCCCGCAACGTCCAGGAGGCCTCGGCCGGCGCGTCCGAGGTCTCCAGCGCCGTCCTCGGCGTCGACCAGGCGGCGACGACCTCGGCCTCGGCGGCGAGCCAGGTGCTGTCCTCGGCGAGCGATCTCACCCGTCAGGCGGACGCGCTGTCGCGCGCCGTGGACGATTTCGTGTCGGCGATCCTGGAGCACGGTGCCGGCGGGCCCGAGCGACGGGCCGCCTGAGGGACTTGCGCGCCGTCCTTGCCGCGGCGCGGCCTTTTCGCTCATCGACCATGCTTCACTGTGGCGTCTCGCGCGTTATCTTCGCAAACGGCAGCGTGAGGAGATGAGCCATGGCCAAAGCCGCGAAGACGACGCCCGACCGCGACGCGATCATCGACGCCCTGATGGCGCTCGCCGCCGAGCGGCCCTGGGACGACATCGAGCTCTCCGACATCGTCGAGCGCGCCGGCATCACGCTCGCCGCCTTCCGCGAGGCCTTCCCCTCCAAGGGCGCGGTGCTCGGGGCCTTCGCCAAGAGGATCGACGTCGAGGTGCTCGCCGGCACCTCCGACGAGCTCGCCGACGAGCCCGCGCGCGAGCGGCTCTTCGACGTCTACATGCGCCGCATCGACGCGCTGACGCCGCACAAGGCCGCGCTCAAGCGCATCAACGTGGCCGTGCGGCGCGATCCGCTGACGCTGGCCGCGCTCAACCAGGTGGCGCTCAATTCCCAGCGCTTCATGCTGGCGGCCGCGAGCATCCCCACCGAGGATTCCCTCGGGCCGCTGCGCATCCAGGGCGCCGTCCTCGTCTTCGCCAACGTGATGGAGACCTGGTACGACGACGACAGCCCGGACCTCGCCCGCACCATGGCGCGGCTCGACCGCGAGCTGAAGCGCGGGGAGCGGATGATGGAGCGCGCCGACGACGCCCAGCGCGCCTTCGCGCCGTTCAAGGCGCTCGCCGACGCGCTGCTGGACGGCGGCCGGCGCCTGCGCCGCGAGGGCTTGCGCGGCGCGCGCCGCCGCCGGCACGACGAGCACGACGAGGATCTCGGCGCCGGTGAGGCGCAGGACCCCGCCGCGGCGATCTGACGATCGTCCGCGGCGCAGCGGCGGCGGCGCTCAGATGCAGCGCCCGCCGTCGACCTCCATGCACACGCCGGTGAGGAACTCCGCCTCGTCCGAGCACAGGAAGAGCGCGGCGTTGGCGATGTCCGTCGGCTGCGACAGGCGGCCCATGGGGATCGTCGCGCGGAACATGGCGCGGCGCTCCTCGGTGTCCTCGCCGAGGAAGGTCGCGAGCATGCCGGTCTCGCCGGCGACCGGGTTGATCGCGACGACGCGGATCTGCTCGGGCGCGAGCTCCACCGCCATCGAGCGGGTCAGCGTGATCGCGGCCCCCTTCGAGCCGTTGTACCAGGTCAGCCCCGGGCGCGGCCGCACGCCCGCCGTCGAGGCGATGTTGAGGATCACGCCGCCTGCGCCCTGCTTCCGAAACACCGGGATCGCGGCATGCGCCCCGTGGAAGATCGCCTTCACGTTGACGGCGTAGATCCGGTCGAAGGTCTCCTCGTCGACCTCGAGCATCGGGCGGTTGCGGTGGGCGTAGCCCGCATTGTTGACGAGGATGTCGAGCCGCCCGAAGGCGGAGACCGCCTCGTCCACCATGGCCTGCACGTCGGCGGCCTTCGTCACGTCGGCGCGCACGAAGCGCGCGGCCTCCCCGATCTCGGCGGCGACGCGGCGCCCGCCCTCCTCGGCGATGTCGCCGACGATCACCTTCGCGCCCTCGCGCGCGAACAGCTTCGCCATCCCCTCGCCGAACCCCGAGCCCGCTCCGGTGATGACGGCGACCTTGCCTGAAAGACGCATGGTGCTTTTCCTTTCTTCTCTCGTTCTCGCGGAACCGCTCCGGTGTCATCCCCGGCCGGAGCGCCGAAGGCGCGCAGGGGAAGGGGACCCAGCGAATCAGCTGCGCCGAAGGCGCTCCTTCAGCGGCGACCAGCCGCCTGGTCGGCGGCATGCAGCGCGCCTTCGGCGCAGAGTCGTTGCGCTGGGTTCCCTTCCCCTTCGTTCGCTCCGCTCACTCCGGCCGGGAATGACACCCGTTTGCGCCGGAGCCTCACTCGTACTTCACCGCCACCGTCTTCAGGTTGGCGAAGCCGTACAGCGCCTCGAAGCCCTTCTCGCGGCCGTGGCCGGACTTGCCGACGCCGCCGAAGGGCAGCTCGACGCCCCCGCCCGCGCCGTAATTGTTGACGAAGACCTGCCCCGCGCGCAGGCGCTTCGCCATGCGCAGCTGGCGCCCGCCGTCGCGGGTCCACACGCCGGCGACGAGGCCGTAATCGGTGCCGTTGGCGATGGCGATCGCCTCGTCCTCGCCCTCGAACGGGATGAGCGAGAGCACCGGCCCGAAGATCTCGTCGCGAGCGAGCTCCGCCTCGGGATCCACCGGCCCGAACAGAGCGGGCGCGACGAAGAAGCCGCCTTTGGGCGCGTCGTCCAGGATGCGGCCGCGGGCGAGCACCGTCGCCCCGCCGGCCTCCGCGCGCTCGATGAAGCCCGCGACGCGGTCCCGCTGGCGGGCGTTGACGATCGGCCCGACGTCGGGATCGTCGAGGGCCGGGCCCACCGTGAGCGCCGAGAAGCGCTCGACGAGCGCCGAGACCACCTCCTCGTAGATCGGCTTCTCGATGAGGATGCGCGAGCCGGCCGAGCAGGTCTGGCCCGCGTTCTGGACGGAGGCGCGCACCAGGAAGGGCAGGGCGGCGTCGAGGTCGGCGTCGGCGAAGACGAGCTGGGGCGACTTGCCGCCGAGCTCGAGGGTGACGGGCACGACGTTGCGCGCCGCCATCTCCTGCACCTTCTGCCCGACGAGCACGGAGCCCGTGAACGAGACGTGCGCGACCCCCGGATGCGAGGCGAGCGGCGCGCCGGCCTCCTCGCCGTAGCCGGTGACGACGTTGAAGGCCCCCTCCGGCAGCCCCGCCTCGAGGGCGAGCTTGCCGAGCATCAGCGCGGTGAGCGAGGCGTCCTCCCCCGGCTTCACGACGCAGGCGTTGCCCATGGCGAGCGCGGCGCCCACCGAGCGCCCGATGATCTGCATCGGGTAGTTCCACGGAACGATGTGGCCGGTGACGCCGTGGGGCTCGTACCAGGTCATCACCTGGTAGCCGGCCTGGTAGGGGATCGTGTCGCCGTGCACCTTGTCGGCCGCGCCGCCGTAGAACTCGAAATAGCGCGCGCAGGCGAGCGCGTCGGCCTTGGCTTGGGCGTGCGGCTTGCCGACGTCGCGGGCCTCCAGGATGGCGAGGTCGGTGGCGCGCTCGAGAACGATCTGGGCGAACCGCGAGAGGATGCGGCCGCGCTCCGTGGCGGTCATCTTCCCCCACGGACCGTCGAGCGCCTTGCGCGCGGCCTTCACCGCCGCGTCGATGTCGGCCGCGCGGCCGCGGGCGAGCTCGGCGAAGGGCTCTCCGGTGGAGGGGTCGAGGACGGGGATGCGCTCGCCCGCGGCGGCGTCGTGGAACGAGCCGCCGATCAGGAGCTTCGGCGCGGGAACGGTCATGATGCGCGCTCTCAGTAAGCGAGGTTGCGGAAGAACAGCGTCAGATCCGGCACGTAGGTGATGATCATCAGGCAGGCGACGATCACCAGCACGAAGGGTACGAGATGCCGGACGATCCGCTCCAGGGGTACTTGCGCCACCTGGCATGCGGCGAAGAGGTTCACCCCGAAGGGCGGCGTGATCATGCCGAGCGCGAGGTTCACCACCATGATCAGCCCGAAATGCACCGGGTCGACGCCATAGGAGATCGCCACCGGCGCGAGGATCGGCGCGAGCACGATGATCGCCGCCGAGGTCTCGATGAACATGCCCACCAGGAACAGGAAGACGTTGACGGCGAGCAGGAACATCGCCGGATCGGAGACCACGGTGGTGATCCACGACGAGATCGCCGCCGGAACGCCGGCGCGGGTGATCAGGAACGAGAACAGCCCCGCCGCCGCGATGACGAACATGATGATGGTGGACGCGATCACCGAGCGGCGCAGCACGCCGACGAGGTCGCGCCAGGAGATGGCGCGGTAGACCAGCGTGCCGACGATCAGCGCGTAGACGACCGCGACGACGGAGGCCTCTGTCGGCGTGAACACGCCCTGGTAGATGCCGCCGATGATGATCACCGGCATGAACAGCGCCCACGCCGCCTCCTTCGTGGCGGCGAGGAGCGGCAGGCGCCCCACATGGTCCTCCTTGCCCCAGCCGTTGATCCGGCAATAGACCAGGACGAAGGCGATCAGCGCAGCCCCGATCAGGAGGCCCGGCCCGATGCCGCCGACGAAGAGCTCGCCGATCGAGACCTCCGCCGCGACGCCGTAGAGGATGAGCGGGATCGAGGGCGGGATGATCACGCCGAGCTCGGCCGAGGTCGCCTGCAGGCTCGCGCCGAAGCTCCTCGGGTAGCCGTGCTTGATCATCGCCGGGATGATGATCGCGCCGATGGCGAAGGTGGTCGCGACCGAGGAGCCCGACACCGAGGCGAAGATCATGCAGGTGAGCACGCACGAGGCCGCGAGCCCGCCCTGCACGCCGCCGACCAGCGCCTTGGCGAACTCGACGAGCCGCCGCGAGATGCCGCCCGCCTCCATCAGGTTCCCCGCCAGGATGAAGAAGGGGATCGCCATCAGCGGGAAGGAATCGATCGTCGTCATCAGCCGCTGGGCGACGACGACGAGGGGGAGCGGCGTGAAGAAGGCGATGCCGCCGATCGAGGCGGCGAGGATCGCGATGGCGATGGGGACGCCGAGCGCGATGAAGAAGACCATCCCGGCCAGCATGAAGGTCGACATGGCGCTTCAGATCTCCTGGCGCTTCAGCTGCGCGACCGCCTCGGCTTCCGAGACGGGCTCGCCTTTGCTGGCGCGGGTCACGTCCTCGGCGAAGCGGGCCAGCACGGCGACGATCGAGAGCGCCGCGCCGACGGGGATGGCGGTGTAGACGAGCGCGATCGAGATGCCGCCCCCGGTGAACGGGTTGTCGACGCCCGCCAGCGTCTGGAAGCGCACGCGGGTGGCCATGTCCCAGCCCCACCAGAACATCACGGCGAGCACGCCGAGGTTCAGGCCTGCGATGGCGCAGATCACGACGATCTTGAGGCGCCGCGGCGCGAGCCGCTGGAGCATGTCCACCGACATCAGCGATCCCGTCCGGAAGGCCGCGACGAGGCCGAGATAGACCATCCAGATCTGAAGGCTGCGCGAGGTCACCTCCGACCAGGTCGAGGGCTGCTCGAACACGAAGCGCGTCGTCACCTGGTAGAAGGACACGCTCGCCATGGCGACGAGGAGCAGCATCGCCAGCGTCAGCGTGACGTGAAAGACGGTGCGGTCGACGAGCTTGAGGGCGGTGAGCATGGCGATCCGATCTGCCTGTCATCCCGGGCGCCGACGGCGACCCGGGACCCAGAACCTCCGACGACCGTCTTGCAGCGTACACGCCGCATCGCACGACCGTCGACTCGCAGCCGCGGAGCTGTGCGCGCGGCATGCGCGCGCAAGCAAACCTCGGCGGGAATGGGTCCCGGACTTGCTTCGCAATCCGGGATGACAGAGGTGGCGCTCGGTCCTTTCAGGGAACCGAGGTCCGGCGGAGGGAGCCCCTCTCCCGTTCGGGAGAGGGGCGATCGATCACATCCCGGTGTTGCGGATGGCGTCGATCTTCTCCTGGCCGAAGCGCTCGGCGAACTCCGCGAAGGCCGGGGCGAGGGCCGCCTCGAAGGCCGCGCGGTCGACGTCCTCGACCACCTGCATGCCCTGCTCCTGAAGCGTCGCGACGCCGTTCTCGGCGTCCTCGCGCACCTTGAGGCGCATGGCCGCCGCGCCGGCCTGGGCGGCCTGCTCGAACCAGCCCTTCTCCTCGTCGGAGAGGCCTTCCCACACCATCGGCGACATGATGATCAGCGCCGGCGAGTAGACATGCTGGGTCAGGGTCAGGTGGTCCTGCACCTGGGCGAAGTTCGCCGACAGGATCACGCCGATCGGGTTCTCCTGGCCGTCGACGGTGCCCTGCTGGAGCGCGGTGAACAGCTCGGGGAACGCCATCGGGGTCGGCAGCACGCCGAGCTCCTGGAAGGCGCGCATGTGCACCTGGTTCTCCATGGTGCGCACCTTGAGGCCCTGCGTGTCCTCCGGCGTGCGGATCGGGCGCACGTTGTTGGTCAGGTTGCGGAAGCCGTTCTCGCCCCAGGCGAGCGCGACCAGGCCGTGGTTCGGGAACTGATCGAGGATCTCCTGGCCGATCGGCCCGTCGAGCACGGCATGGGCGTGCTCGTAGTCGCGGAACAGGAAGGGGATGTCGGTGATCAGCGTGTCCGGCACGAAGTTGCCGACCGGGCCCGTCGAGGTGATGACGAGATCCACCGTGCCGATCTGCGCGCCCTCGACCATCTCGCGCTCGCCGCCCAGCGCGTTCGCCGGGAACTGGGCGATGGTGAACTGCCCGCCGGAGAGCCGCTCGAGCTCCTCGGCCATGGCGGTCGCGCCGACGCCGTAATGCGAGGTGGGCGCGAGCGAGTAGCCGAGCTTGAGCTCCTGCTGCGCCTGCGCGCCGCCGACGCCGAGCGCCACGAGCGCCGCGCCGGCGAGCGCGGCCTTGAGGGTCTGATGCATCATCTGCCTTGGTCCTCCCAGAGGTCTTGCTTCGTTGAACCGAGCCGGACGGTCTGCGCCGCCCGGATGATCTCGCCACGCGTCAGGGCAGCGCCTCGAGCGCGCGGGCGAAGAAGTCGTCGTCGCCGAAATTGCCGGATTTCAGCGCGAGCGCCAGCGCCCCGGCCGGGGCGCCGAGCGCGAGGGTCGCCGGCACGCCGGGCGCGATCTCGCGGCCGATGCGCAGGGCCTTGACCTGGAGCGCGTCGACGACGGCGCCCGACGTCTCGCCGCCGGCGACGACGAGCCGACGCAGGCCGTAGGCGACGAGATGCTCGGCGATGCGCGCGAGGAGCCCCTCGAGCGCCGCGCCCGCCTGCGCCGCGCCGTAGCGCGCCTGAACGGCGGCGACGGCGTCCGGATCGGCGCTCGTCGCGATGGCGACGGGGCCCGCCGGCAGCTTCTCGCGCGCGAAGGCGAGGGCGTCGGCGAGGGCGCCCTCCGGATCCGCCACCGCAGCGGCGGCGTCGATGCGCTGGACCGGCATGATCTTTTCCGCCGCCGCCAGCTGCGCCCGGGTCGCGGCCGCGCAGCTTCCGGCGAGCACGACGGCCGGTCCGCCGACGGCCGGCAGCGGCGCCGGCGCGCTCTCGCTCGCGAGGCCGGCGGCGATCAGCGCCCGGGCGAGTCCGTGGCCGAGGCCGGAGGCCCCGGTCGAGACCGGCTGGCGCAAGGCGGCCTGGCCGAGAGGGATCAGGTCCTCGTCCGCCACCGCGTCGACGATCGCCGCGCCCGCGCCCTCGGCCGCGAGCGCGTCCAGCCGCGCCGCGATCGCGTCCGCGCCGGCGCGCACCGTGGCGAGCGGCACGAGGCCGACCGGCGCCGCGCTCTGCCGGGCGAGGACGCGCACGAGATCGGCGTCGCGCATGGGGTTCAGCGGGTGGTCCTTGAGCGGGCTCTCGGACAGGAGCCGGTCGCCGACGAAGAGGTGACCCTGGTAGACCGTGCGGCCCGTGCCCGGAAAGGCCGGCGTCACCGCCGCGACGCCGGCGCTCGATTCGGCGCGGAGCGCGTCGGTCACCGGCCCGATGTTTCCGGCGTCCGTGGAATCGAAGGTGGAGCAGATCTTGTAGAGCACGTGCCGGGCGCCGGCCGCCTTCAGGGCGGCGTAGGCGTCCTTCGCGCGCGCCACCGCGTCGGCGGCCGGAATCGAGCGGATCTTGAGCGCGACCACGACGGCGTCCGTCGCCGGCAGCGCCAAGGCGGGGTCGGGCGCGCCGATCGTCTGCACGACGGAGAGGCCGGCCCGCGCCAGCGTGTTCGCGAGATCGGTCGCGCCGGTATAGTCGTCGGCGATGCAGCCGAGCGCGACGGCTCGCGCCGCCGCGCCGATCTGGTCCGTCGTGCTCATGCTTCTCCCCGGTGCGCGGACGCGCCCTTCGATGCGCGCCGCAGGTTAGCGGGACGGGAAGCGGGCGGCAACGGGGCAAAAGTCGAGCCTTTCGGCCCAGACGGATGCGAAATTCCGCCCGAATCGCGGGTTTTGTCGCTACTGACGCGCGTACGCCGCGATCATCGGCCCGAGCGGCAGCCAGCCGTCGGCCCGCTCGAGATGCGGCGCGTAGAGGCTCGGCACGAAGCCGCCGTCGAAGAAGAGCGCGTCGTCCGCGCCGAGCCCGTCCCGGAACAGCCGGGCGAACTTGTGGAAGGTCACCGGCTCGTCGGCGATGGCGAAATAGACTTCGCCGCCAGGCCCGACGCCCACGCCGTTGCGGCGCTTGAGCGAATCGGAATCCGCGAGGAAGCGCGGATGCAGCGCGCCCTGGATGACCAGCATCGGTCCGGACTGCGTCGCGAGCTCCGCATCGGGCCGCGCGGCGAGATAGGCCTCGGTCGTCATCACGCCGGCCCGACCCTCGGCGACGAAGAACACCCCGTTCGGCATCATGTGGAAATTGCCGGGCCCCTCGTTGGTGTTCGCCTCGTTCAGCGTGACGCCGTCCTCGACGTGAAGGCCGATCGGGTCGAGCTCGGCGTCGAACATGCCGGCGTTCATGGCGAAGACGAGGGGCGCGCCGTCGATTTCCCGCGGCAGGTTCTCGAAACGGCCGTAGGGCAGCCCGTCCCCGTTCTCCGCGAACAGCGCGAGCCGGTGCGCGTCGAGATCGATCTCGCACACGGTGAAGCGCGTGCCCTCGAAGGTGCGCGGCCCGCACGGCGCCAGCGCCGTCTGCGCCGCGGCGGGCGAGGGGGCCGCGAGGATGACGAGGGTCAGCGCGAGGAGCGCCGGGGAGACGAGCCGACGTGGGGGGAAAGCGATCATGCCTCCATTGTATGCCGACCGCGCCGGATGGCTACCGGTCACCGCACCAATTCCCGCATGGCTCCGTCGAGCCCCTCCAGCGTCAGCGGGAACATCCGCCCCTCGATGAGCTTCGACACGAGCCCGATGGAGTGCGTGTAGCCCCAATGCGCCTGCGGGATCGGGTTCAGCCACACGGCCTTGCCGAAATGGCCGAGAATGCGCTCGAGCCAGACCTGCCCCGGCTCCTCGTTCCAGTGCTCCACGGAGCCGCCGGGTATCAGGATCTCGTAGGGGCTCATCGAGGCGTCGCCGACGAACACCGCGCGGTAGTCCGGGCCGAAGGTGCGGATCACGTCGAGCGTCGGGATCGTCTCCGCGTGGCGGCGGCGGTTGTCCTTCCACAGGCCCTCGTAGGGGCAATTGTGGAAGTAGAAATGCTCGAAATGCTTGAACTCCGCCCGCGCCGCAGAGAACAGCTCCTCGGCGCGCTCGACGTGCCAGTCCATCGAGCCGCCCACGTCGAGGAAGAGCAGCACCTTCACGGCGTTGCGCCGCTCGGGGCGCATCTTCACGTCGAGGAAGCCCTGCTTCGCCGTCTCGCGGATCGTGCCGTCGAGATCGAGCTCGTCGGCGGCGCCGGTGCGCGCGAAACGGCGCAGACGGCGCAGCGCGACCCGCATGTTGCGCGTCCCGAGCTCGACCGTGTCGTCGAAGTCCTTGAACTCGCGCTTGTCCCAGACCTTCACCGCCCGAAAGTTCCGGTTGCCGTCCTGCCCGAGGCGGATGCCTTCGGGGTTGTAGCCGTAGGCGCCGTAGGGCGAGGTGCCCGCGGTGCCGATCCACTTGTTCCCGCCCTGGTGGCGGCCCTTCTGCTCGGCGAGGCGCTGCTTCAGCTCCTCCATCAGCCGGTCCCAGCCCTTGGCCTCGATCTCGGCCTTCTCCTCGGGCGTGAGGTAGCGCTCGGCGATCTTGCGCAGCCATTCCTCGGGGATCTCGGCGGCCTCGAGCGCCTCGCCCATGGTGCCGAGCCCCTTGAACACGCGCGAGAACACCCGGTCGAACTTGTCGAGGTTGCGCTCGTCCTTCACCAGCGTGGCGCGGGCGAGATAGTAGAAGTCCTCCACCCGCTTCTCGGCGAGGTCGCGCTCGAGCGCGCCGAGCAGCGTGAGATATTCCCGCAGCGACACGGGCACCTTGGCGGCGCGCAATTCGGCGAAGAAGGTCGTGAGCATGCCCGCACCTTGCGGCGGGCGCGGGCGGGGCGCAAGGGGCCGATCGCGCAGGCCTCAGCGATAGCGGCCGTGCTTCTGGAGAACCTCGATCTTGTAGCCGTCCGGGTCCTCCACGAAGAAGAAGCGCGCCATCAGGGCGCCGTCGCGCTCGAACGCGACGATCTTGCGCGGCGAAAGGCCGAGCGCCTCGAAGCGGGCGTGCTCGGCGTCGAGATCGTCCACCGCGAAGGCGACGTGGCCGTAGCCGTCGCCGAGCTGGTAGGGCTCGGTGCGGCCGTGATTGACGGTCAGCTCGACCTCGAAGTCGGCCTCCGCATTGCGCAGGTAGATCAGCGTGAAGTCGTCGAAGGGGAAGCGGTCCGCCACCTCGAGCCCGAAGGCCCGGGTGTAGAAGTCGACAGAGCGCGCCTCGTCGAGCACGCGGATCATGGTGTGGATCGCCTTCGCCATAGGGTTCGCTCCGTTTCGGTGTCGAGAATCGGCGGCAGGCTAGGGCGATCGGCCGCGAGCGTCCATGCGAACCGACATCGCGCCCCGCGCGTTCCAGCATCCACGCGCAACCGGCTCGGGAGGCATTCGCGCAGCATGGAAGAGGACGTCGCGCTCGCCGTGGTCGTTCTGGTGGCCGGCGGGGTGGCGGCGCAATGGATCGCCTTCCGCTTCGCGCTGCCGGCGATCGTCATCCTGTTCGCGGCCGGGCTCGCGGTCGGGCCGGGCATCGGACTGATCGATCCGAGCGAGGCGCTCGGCGAGAACCTGCACGCCTTCATCGGCCTCGCGGTGGCGCTGATCGTCTTCGAGGGCGGGCTCGCGCTCAATTTCAAGGAGCTGCGCGCGGCCGGCGAGGGCGTGGTGCGCCTGACCGTCGTGGCGCTGCCGCTGAACTGGCTCCTCGGCGCGCTCGCCGCCGCCTATATCGGCGGCTTCGACTGGGGCACGGCGATCCTGTTCGGCGCCATCATGGTCGTCACCGGGCCCACCGTGATCCTGCCGTTGCTGCGCCAGGCCCGGCTCGAGCGCCGCTCGGCCTCCTTCCTCAAATGGGAGGCGATCCTCAACGATCCCGTCGGCGCGATCCTCGCCGCCGCGGTGCTCGAGCTGCTGATCCTGCTGCGCGTCGGCGACGACGAGGCGCTGGTCGAGGTCGGCCTGCGCTTCGGCCTCGGGCTGACGCTCGCCGTCGCGCTCGGGGTCGGCGCGGCCTTCCTGGTGCGCCGCCTCTTCGTCGCCGACCTCACGCCCGAGATCCTCAAGACGCCGATGCTGCTCGCGCTGGCGCTGAGCGTCTACGCGCTCGCCAACCTCGCGATCAGCGAGGCGGGGCTCGTCGCCGCCACCGTCTTCGGCATCACGCTCGCCAACATCGAGGTCCCCGGCCTCTCCGAGCTCAAGCGCTTCAAGGAGGGCCTCGTCGTCCTCATCGTCTCGACGCTGTTCATCGTGCTGGTCGCCGATCTCGACCCGGCGATCTTCGCCGCCCTGTCCTGGCCCATCGCGGCGCTGACGCTCGCCATGCTCCTGCTGGTGCGCCCCCTCGCCATCGCGCTCGCCACCATCGGCAGCGATCTCGACTGGCGCGAGCGGGTCCTCACCGGCGCGATCGCCCCGCGCGGCATCGTCGCCGCCGCGGTCGCCGGCCTCGCCGGGCATCGGCTCGCCGAGGGCGGGGAGGGCTCGGCGGCGCTCATCGAGCCGGTCGTCTTCGCTGTGATCGCGACCACCGTCGTCATCCACGGCTTCGCCCTGCGCCCGCTCGCGCGGACGCTCGGCCTCTCCGCGGGCGAGGAGCCGGCGGTCGCCATCATCGGCGCCTCGCCCTGGGCGGTGGACCTCTCGCAGGCGTTGAAGCAGACGGGCGTCAAGGTCGTGCTCATCGACACCTATGCGAGCGCGACCCGCCGCGCGCGGGCGGCCGGCGTCGCGGCGATCCAGACGCAGATTCTCTCGGAGGAGGCCGAGGAGCGGCTCTCCGAGAGCCCGCTCGACTACGCCCTCGTCGCCACGAAGGACGACGTCTACAACGCCCTCGTCTGTGCCCGGCTCGGTCCCGAGCTCGGCCGCGAGCGCGTGTTCCAGCTTCCCGCCGCCGGCGATCTCGACCTCGAGGAGGAGCTCGACCGGGACTGGCGCGGCAAGCTGTTCGGGCGCATGCCGTTCGCGGAGTACGAGCGCCGCCACGCCGAGGGCTGGCGCTTCGCGCCGGTCCCCGCCGACGAGGCGCTCGCCGACCATGAGGACGGGGCGGGGCTCGTCTTCCTGCGCGAGGGCCGCGTCGTCTTCGAGAGCCGGGAGGAAATCGACCATTCGGGGCTCGAGCGCGGCACGGCGATCGCGCTGCTCCCGGCCGACCAGGTCCGCGCCCGCGGCGTGCGGAACGCCGACGAGAAGAGCTAGAGCATCATCCCACCAAGTGGAATCCGGTTGGTGGACGAGATGATGCTCCTCTAGACGCTCCAGTCGATCCCGCCGAGCCCGTGGCCTTCCAGCCAGGCGTTCGCCTTGGCGAAATGGCCGCAGCCGAGGAAGTCCCGGTGGCGGTTGAGCGGCGAGGGGTGTCCGGCCTCGAGCACGAGGTGCTTGTCGCGGTCGACGAGGCTCGCCCGGGCGCGCGCCTTCTCGCCCCAGAGCAGGAAGACCACGTGCGGGCGCGTTGCCGAGACCGCGGCCACCGCGTCGTCGACGAGCCGCGCCCAGCCGAGCTTGAGATGCGCGCCGGCTTTTCCCGCCTCGGCGGTCAGCGCGGTGTTGAGGAGGAGCACGCCCTGGCGCGCCCAGCCCGAGAGATCGCCGCGCCCCGGCGCGACCCGCGCGCCGTTCTGGGCGCACTCGGCGAGGATGGTCTTGAGCGACGGGGGAAGGCGGCGCGCCCCGACATAGGAGAAGGCGAGCCCGTGGGCGTCCCCAACGGTGGGGTAGGGGTCCTGTCCGAGCACGACGACCCGCACCCGCTCGAGCGGGGTCAGCGTCAGCGCCGCGAAGACCTGCTCCGGCGGCGGCACGAGGCGCGCGCCCTCGGCGAGCCGCGCGTCGACGGCCTGCGCCACGCGCTCCGCCCCGCCGTCGCGGAAGAAGGGCAGGGTGGTCCAGCCCGAATTGTGGGCTGCGCTTTCATGGCGCCCGCGGAAGTCCGCGAGCGCCCCTGTCATCGGTCCCGTCATCGGGCGGGCGTCACTGCCGGACGACGATCCGGTCGCCGATCACGTCGGTGCCGATGCCGCCGTTCGCCACGATGTAGTCGATCACCTGGCTCGCCATCAGCTGGGCGGCCGCGGCGTCGACCAGCGTCTCGCCGTTGCCGAGCATGCCGTAGCCGTCGCCGCCGCGCAGCAGGAAATCGTTCGTGGCGACGCGGTAGGTCGCGAGCGGATCGAGCGGCGCGTCGCCGACCGTGGCGGCGACGACGCGCGCGCCCGCCGGCTGCGTGATGTCGAGCACGACCGTCATCCCCGAGATCTGCGGGAAGGCGCCGGAGGCCTCCGGCAGGCGGGAATAGCCGTACTCGAGCGCTGCGAGCAGGTCGGCGCCCGAGAGCGTCACGAGGACGGTTCCGTTGCCGAAGGGCAGCTCGGAGAACACGTCGCGGCGGGTGAGCGTCGTGCCGGCGTCGTAGGTC
Organism: Salinarimonas sp.; assembly: GCF_040111675.1. Lineage (NCBI taxonomy): Bacteria > Pseudomonadati > Pseudomonadota > Alphaproteobacteria > Hyphomicrobiales > Salinarimonadaceae > Salinarimonas > Salinarimonas sp. The sequence continues at coordinate 2,222,773 of NZ_CP157794.1, forward strand.
CGGTCGGCGCGGATGCCCCCGCCGTTGGTCAGCGCGACGTCGGCGCCGGTGGCGGTGCGCATGGCGTCGGTGATCACGTTGCCGATCGTGGTCTCCATCGAGCGCACGCTGGCGCGGCGGGAATCGAGCGGCACCTGCGTCGCGCCGATCTCGACGTCCAGCGCCTCGGACAGCTCGGCCTCGTAGCCGGCGACGAGGCCGGCGATCTCGGCGTTCGGCTCGACGGTCGCCGTGTCGACGATCTCGAAGCGCGGGCGCCAGGAGACGTCGCGCTCGTCACCATCCACCTCGACGGTGACGTCGAGATGCGTGACGACGACGTAATCGGCCTGGGAGGAGCTCTCCACCATCGCCGTGCGCCCGTTGTAGACGACGCGCAGGTCGTGATCGTGGCCCGTGAGGACGACGTCCGCGACGCGCCCGTCGTACATCGCGAAGTCGACGTCGCGTCCGGAATGCGCCACCGCGACGACGATGTCGGCGCCGGCATCGCGCAGGGCGGCGGCCTGCGCGGCGGCCGTCCCGAGCTCGTCGGCGAACAGGAGATCGCCCGGGCTCGAGACCTGGACGGTCGTGGCGGTGACGAGGCCGAGGAAGCCGACCGTGACGCCCTCGACCTCGACGAGACGCGTGTCCTCGTGGCCCGGCAGCGGCTGGCCGTCGGCCCCGCGCAGGTTGGCGGCGAGGATCGGGAAGGTCGCCTCGGCGGCGCGCTCGAGATAGACCTCTGGCCCGAAGTCGAACTCGTGGTTCCCGGGCACGAAGACCGCAGGCTCCAGCTCGTTGAACAGCGCGATCATGTGCGCGCCGGCGTCGAAGCCGCAGAGCAGGCAGGGCGAGATCGTGTCGCCGGCATGGATCAGGAAGGTGTTGGGGTTCTCCGCCCGCTCGCCTTCGAGCACCGCCGCGAGCCGGGCGACGCCGCCGCGGCCGTCGCGGCTCTCGCCCATGCGGTCGATGTCGTTGACCGAGACGAAGCTGATCGTGACGTTGGTCTCTTCCTGGGCCGTCGCGGCGCCGAACGTGGCGAGGACCGCGGCGCCGGCGAGGAGGCCGCGCATGGTAGCTTTGAACATGTCGGATTGCCCCTGTGAAAGCAGCACGGGCGCGACAATAGCGCCCGATGGACGCTTTGTCTTGTCGCGCAGCCATCTCCTTTCCTAAAATGTGCGTATGCGTTGGAGATGCGCCGCCGGGTCTCTATGTAGGGGGCTCGACGGGCGCGGCGTGCGCGCGTGCCTGTCGTCGCGCCGGCGCCGACCAGAAGTGATCCGAGGATCCCCGCTCGATGAACAAGATCGTCCAGCCCGCCATGCTCGACCTTGGAACCCGTCAGCCGCAGGACGCGCGCGAGGCCGCGTTCCGCGCCGTACGCCTCCCCAGCGACCATCCGCAGGTGAAGGCCGGCCGGCTCGGCGTGCTGATCATGAATCTCGGCACGCCCGAGGCGACGAGCTACTGGCCGATGCGCGCCTACCTGAAGGAGTTTCTCTCCGACAAGCGCGTGATCGAGACCCCGCGCTGGCTGTGGTGGCCGATCCTCAACCTGATCATCCTCCAGACGCGCCCGAAGAAGAAGGGCCGCGACTACGACCTGATCTGGAACAAGGACGCGAACGAGGGGCCGCTCAAGACCATCACCCGCTCGCAGGCGGAGCAGGCGCAGGCCTACCTGAAGGACGTCGCCGGCGACCGCGTCGTGGTCGACTGGGCGATGCGCTACGGCAAGCCGGCGGTGAAGCCCGCCCTCGAGAACCTGCTCTCCCAGGGCTGCGACCGCATCCTGCTGGTGCCGATGTACCCGCAATATTCCGCCGCGACCTCGGCGACCGCCTGCGACAAGGCGTTCGAGGCGCTGATGGGCATGCGCTGGCAGCCGAGCGTGCGCGTCGCGCCGCCCTATCACGACGACCCGGTCTACATCGACGCGCTCGCCGATTCGATGCGCAAGTCCCTCGCCGCCCTCGACTTCGAGCCGGAGGTGATTCTCGCCTCCTTCCACGGCGTGCCGCGCAAGTACCTGCTCCAGGGCGACCCCTACCATTGCCATTGCGCCAAGACCTCGCGGCTCCTGCGCGAGACGCTCGGCTGGCCGGAGGAGCGCTGGAAGCTCACCTTCCAGTCCCGCTTCGGGCCCGACGAGTGGCTCCAGCCCTACACCGACGAGACGGTGGAGAGCCTCGCCAAGGGCGGCGTGAAGTCCATGGCCATCGTCGCGCCGGGCTTCTCGGCGGACTGCCTGGAGACGCTGGAGGAGCTCGACGGCGAGAACCGCGAGATCTTCGAGCACAATGGCGGCGAGAAGTTCGCCTACCTGCCCTGCCTCAACGATTCGGAGGAGGGCATGCGCGTGATCAACCATGTCGTCGCCCGCGAGCTGCAGGGCTGGCTGTGAGGCATCGCCGGTGGTGAGCGCGCCCGCCGCGTCGCGCGGCGGGCGCCTCCCGTCTCAGCGATTGTCGAGCTGGGCGCGCACGGCGCCGAGCCCTCGCTGCGAGATGCGATAGGGTCGGCCCCCGCGCGAGGCGATGAGCCCGCGCCGGCGCAGCCGCTCGAACAGGTCGAGGGTGAAGCCTGCGAGGCGGTGGCCTTCCCGGTTGAAGCAATCGGCGCCGACGATGCGGCTGCCGCTACGGATATGGCGGATGAAGCCGCCCTGCGCGAGCGCGTGAAGCACGCGCTGCTCGGTCTTGGATACGTTCATGGATGTCGTGAGCTCTCGTCGCGTGGACGTGCGCCCGCGTCGCCGGAGGGCATGGCCTCGTCCGGTTCGACAGGCGGGCGTGCCGAGGGGCCGCGACGGCGGCGGCCCGATCAGCGCACGGCGACAAGCTCTGACATCAAGGCTCCATGAGCGAACACGGTCGGATTACACCCCGAGCGTGTCGGCGGTCAACCCGCCTCAGACCTTCTCCCGCGCCAGCGGGTCCGGCCCGTAGCGGTTTTCGCCCGGCGTGCCTTCCAGGATGCCGAGGTCGATCAGCGCCCAGAGGAAGCCGACGACGGGGATCAGCAGCAGGAGGCACCACCAGCCGGACTTGTCCCGGTCGTGGCAGCGCTTGATGTGCAGCATCAGGCCGGCGAGAAAGATCACGATGCCGACGACCAGCGCGAGGAGCCCGTCGGTCCCGAACAGGATGCGCGCGATCAGCCAGGCCACGAACAGGACGGCGACGCCGATCCACCAGCGCCCGCGCTCGATCCGGCCCTCGGGCGTCGTGAACATCCATCTCCAATCGAGCTGCTGACCCACGGCTCTCCTCCACTCGTCGTCTCGAAGCTTCGCCGTCGCTCAACGCGGGGCGGGCCGGTTTCGTTCGGTCGCGGAAAAACGCCCCGGGCCGCGGCTGCGGTCCGGGGCGTGCTCCGCGCGGGCGCGGACCGGGATCATTCGGCCGCGGTGAGCGCGTCCGCGCCGCGCGCCGGGGTCGGCGCCGCGAGGATCAGCTTGCCCGTGAGCTTGACGAACAGCCACACGGTCGCGAGCTGGACGGCCACGAGCGGGAGGTAGAGCATCGCGTAGCCCAGCGAGAGCGGCTCGACGAGGCCGATGCCGACGAGGCCCGGGTTGATCAGGAAGTTGCCCATCACGAACAGGCCGACGCCGGGGCAGACGAGCGCGAACGATCCGGGCGACTTCTCGGGGCCGACGACCCAGCGGCCGAAATAGCCGACCCGCTTCATCACCGCCCAGCCGATGAGGCCGAACAGGATCTGGATGGCGAACAGTGTCGAGAGCAGGGCGAAGACCTCGCCGGCGGCGACCTCGACCCCGAAATTGTGGGCGAGCGCCATCTTCATCCGGTAGAGCGCGATGCCGATGACCGTGACGAGCGGCACCACGATCCAGAGCGTCGGCGTGGTCTCGCCGGCGGCGCGGTTCTCCATCATCGAGCGGAAGCCGAGCACGAGCTTGACGAGGCCCAGAACCACCGCCGCAACGGTGAAGAAGGTCGCGCCGACGAAGCCGATCGCCAAGACGGCGGGGACGTGGCTCATGGCGGCGGTCGCCGAGAAGCCGACGCCGACCATGGCGAAGGCGAAGACGGAGAGCATCTGGCCCAGCGAGTTCGACTTGGCGCAGTCGTAGCCCCCTTCGGTCAGCACGCGGCCGAGGAAGTCGAGATAGATCCGGAAGGCGAAGACGCCGATCGCGCCGAAGGCGAGGAGCGCCATCGGGAACAGGATCTCGCGCACCGACCAGAGGCCCGGCACGAACACGGCGCCGACGATGAAGCCGACGTTCACCGCCATGGCCAGCGCCAGCGGATAGGCCATCAGCTGGCTCTCGCCGTTGCCCGCGCGCAGCGTGGCGTAGGCGGGGGTCCGCTTGAAGGCGTTGTATTCGCGGATGTTCCAGACGAGCAGCCAGACGTGCAGCGCCGCGAAGACGGCGATCGCGGCCACCGAGACGGCGATGAGCGCCTGCATCGGCAGCGAGGCCGCGGGGAAGGCGGCCGCGAGGCTCGCGAAGGTCGGGATGGGCGAGCCGTCGTGCGGCGTCATCCACATCAGGTACATGAAGAAGCTGACCGCGAGGCCGCCCGCGCCGAGGGCGGCGAGGAAGTAGAGCGGGCTGTAGCGCTCGCGAAGGTTCGAGACGGGTCGCATCGAAGGTCTCCTCTGTTTCTGAGGAGTTTCTAATATGCGAATATGCTCCAGTCGATCCGGGGAATCACGGGGGGAGGGCGCCGCGCCTCACGCTCCCCGCTTGCGCGCGCCCTCCGCCAGCCATCCCGCGAGCGCCGCGCCGAGCAGGAGCGCGAGGCCGAGGAAGCCCAGCGCCAGCGGCGTCACCGACACGCCCCGCACGATGGCCGATTCGCTCGGGCGGATTCCGATCCAGTCGGCGCCGGACATGCGGGTGTCCGAGCGCACGGTCTGGACCCGCGGCACGTCGACGGAACTCGCGCCTTCCGCCACCCGGCGCACCGAGCCGCCGGTCGCCTCTGCGATCGGCGCGAGCCGTTCCGTCGTCGAGAACACGTCGCGCATCTCGCGGGGGTTGGCCGGCCCGACGCTGACGAAGGCGACGAGGCCGTCGGCGCGCAATTCGTGCAGCCCGAGCTCCGCCCGCGTCACCCGCGCCTCGAACAGGCCGGGCTCGCGCTCCTCCAGCGGCACGCGCACCTGCTCGCCCGAGGGCGCGGTGAGGGTCACGGGCCCGGGTCGCTCGCCCATCGATTGCCGCGTGACGGTGATGGAGCGGCCGTTCGCCTCGGCGCGCAGGGCCTCCTCCTCGAGCGCCGGCTCCTTCATCAGCCAATGGGCGGTGCGACGCAGGAGGTCGAGATAGGGCCCGCCCTCGCGGAAGCCCCGCGCCCAGAGCCAGGCGTGGTCGGAGAGGAGGAGCGCGACGCGGCCCTCCTCGAAGCGCTCCAGCACGAGGAGCGGCTTGTCGTCGGCGCCCGACATCACGGTGGCGCCCGTGCGCACGTCGGCGTCGAGGAGGCGCAGCCACTCGCCCCAGGCCGGCGGCGAGACGTCCGAGCCCTCGAGCCCGCGGGTGACCGGGTGGCGCCCGCCGACCGCCGTGATCCGCGCCTTGTAGGGCTCCTCCAGAATTTCCCCGGTCGGCCGTCCGGGGATGATCGGGGAGAGCCGGGTGCGCGCCAGCGAGGCGACGGAGGCGAATTCCGGCCCGGCGGCGAAGAGCACCGCACCGCCCTCCTCGACGTAGCGCACGATGTTGTCGAAATAGATCGAGGGCAGGATCGACTGGTTGGCGTAGCGGTCGAAGATGATCAGGTCGAACTCGTCGATCTTCTCCTGGAACAGCTCCCGGGTCGGGAAGGCGATCAGCGAGAGCTCGTCGATCGGCGTGCCGTCCTGCTTGTGCGGCGGGCGCAGGATGGTGAAGTGGACGAGATCCACGTTGGCGTCGGACTTCAGCAGGTTGCGCCAGGCGCGCTCGCCCGCGTGCGGCTCGCCCGAGACGAGCAGCACCCGCAGGTTCTCCCGGATCCCCTCGATCTCGACGACGGCGCGGTTGTTGGCGCGGGTGAGCTCCTCGTCGAGCGGCTCGACCTCGATCTCGACGACGTTGGCCCCGCCGCGATCGATGCGCACGGGCACGTCGAAGGGCCGGCCCGTCAGCACCGAGCGGCGGGCGAGCACCTCGCCGTCCCGGCGCACGGTGACGGTCGCGGCGCCGGTGCCGTTCCGCTCCTCCACCATCGCCTCGATCGTCTGCTCCTTGCCGACGATGCCGAAGCGCGGGGCGCGCACGAGCTTGATCTGCCGGTCGCTCTCGCTCTCGCGGCCGGTGACGAGGGCGTGCAGCGGCGCGCGGAAGCCGAGCTGGCCCGCAGTCTCGGGCACGTCGTGGACGACGCCGTCGGTGACCACGATCACGCCCGCGATCCGGTCCGGCGGCACGTCGGCGAGGCCGTTGGCCAGCGCCTGGAACAGGAGCGTGCCGTCGTCGCCCGCGCCGTCCTCCACCGTGATGAAGCGTGGGCTGACGTTCTGCATGGCGGAGAGACGCCGGTCGAGCTCGGCGCGGACGGTCTCCGTCATCGCGGCGCGCTCGCCGAGCGCCTGCGAGCCCGATCGGTCGATCACCACGGCGACGACGTCGTCCACCGGCTCGCGCTCCTCCTCGACGAGGGCGGGGTTCGCGAGCGCCAGGACCAGCACCGCGAGGGCGAGCGCCCGCAGCGCCGCCGGCGCGCCGCGGGCGACGAGCGCCAAGAGCGCGAAGAGCGCCGCGAGGGCGGCGAGCCCCCACAGGACGGGCTCGGGGACGAGGGGCGAGAAGGACAGCGTCAGCAAGGGGATGCGCCTCTCAGTTTCCGAGCCGCTCGAGCAGCGCCGGCACGTGGACCTGGTCGGCCTTGTAGTTGCCGGTAAGCGTGTACATCACGATGTTGACCCCCGCGCGATAGGCCATCTCGCGCTGGCGCGGGTCGGTCCCGGTCACCGGGAACAGGGCATCGCCGCGATCCCCCACGGCCCAGGCGCCGGCGAGATCGTTGCCGGTGATGATCAGCGGCGAGACGCCGTCGCCGGAGCGGGCCGGGCGGATCTCGCCCTCGGGGGTCGGCTCGGGCATGGCCTCGACCCACGTGTCCGACCGGTCGTAGCGGCCGGGCAATTCGCGCAGGATGTAGAAGGTCTTGGTGATGACGTGGTCCGCCGGCAGCGGCTCCAGCGGCGGGATGTCGAGGGTCGCCAGCATCCGCCGCAGATAGGCGGTCTCCGGCGTCGTCGGGCCCGACGAGCGGGCGGTCAGCGCGTCGCGCGTGTCGAAGATCACGGTTCCGCCGTTCTTCATGAAGGCGTCGAGCGCGCGGATCGCCTCCAGAGAGGGCAGGGGCCGGTCGGGCGTGATCGGCCAGTAGAGCAGGGGGAAGAAGGCGAGCTCGTCGCGCTCGAGGTCGACGCCGACGGGGTCGCCCGGCTCAAGCGCCGTGCGCGCGGCCAGAACCCGGGTGAGCCCTTCGAGCCCGGCGCGGGAGACGCGGTCCACCGCCTCGTCCCCGGTGATCACGTAGGCGAGGCGGGTCTCGAAGGCGCCCTCCAGGATCTCCCGCGACAGGGGCGGCAGCTCGTCGGACCCGCCCTGCGCGCGGGCGAGATCCGGGGCGCCCGCGATCCCGAACGCCGCGAGCGCGATGGCCGCCGTAGCGCCGGCCCGGCGGAAGCGCGCGAACAGCCGGCCGAGATGGCCGCCGAGCCAGAGCGCGGCGAGCGTGTCGAGCATGAGCAGGAGAAGCGCGGCGGTGAGCAGCGGCGCGCGCAGGTCCACGGTCTCCGCCGGCTCCAGCGCCGCGCCGCGCACGTCCAGCGGCGCGAGGTCGAGCGGCGCGATCCTGTCCCCGGGCGCGAGCGCGTTGACGGCGAGCGAGGCGTCGACCGGCCCGTAGAAGCCCGGCGGGTGCTCGGCCTGCGCCCGGCCCGTGAAGCCGCGGGTCACCGGCATGGCGTTGGGCGGCGGCGAGACGAAGGCGCCGAAGCCGTCGAGCGTCTGGCGCGGGGCGACCGGCTGGCCGCCGGCCTCGTCCGCGTCGGCCTGCGCGGCGGCGGGCGCCGAGGCGAAGGCGATGGTCCGCCGGAGCATGTCGACGAAGAGCCCCGTCAGCGGCAGGTTCGACCAGGTGGCGTCGGCGGTGACGTGGAAGAGGACGAGAAGCCCGTCGCCCCGCCGCTCGGCGGTGACGATGGGCGTGCCGTCCTCGAGCGAGGCCCAGGTGCGCTCGGGCAGGGTCGCGTCGGGCTCGGCCAGGATCTGCCGGCGCACGCCGAGATCCTCGGGCACGGCGAGGCCCTGGAACGGGCTCTCGCGGGTGAAGGGCGCGAGCGTGCGCGGCGTGTCCCAGGAGAGCGCGCCACCGAGCGTGCGCCCGCCCCGGCGCAGCCGCACCGGCACCAGATCGTCCGATCCCGCGGAGAGCCGCGGGCCGGCGAATCGCAGGACGAGCCCGCCATCCGCCACGAAGTCCTCGACCCGCGCCGCGACCTCCGGCTCCAGCGAGCCGACATCGGCGAGGACCAGCACCGAGACCTGCTCGTCCAGCATGCGCTCGACGCCCTCCGACGCGCTGCCGCGGGCCTCGCGCATCTCGGCATAGGGGGCGAGCGCGCGCTCGATGTAGAAGGTCGGCGCGAGCAGCGGCTGCGCCTGGTCGAGGCTCGCGCCGGAGACGATGCCGACGCGCCGGCGCTGCGAGCGCTCGTCGATGAGGGACACCGCCGCCGCCGAGCCCTCGCCGGAGATCTCGACGCGGGCGATGGCGTTCCTCAGCTCGATCGGCAGGTCGAAGCGCGCGCTCGTCTGCGTCGCGCCGGGATCGAAGGCGAAGGGCGTCTCGCCGACGGGCAGCCCGCGCAGATCCACCGCGCGCAGCACGCCCGCGTCGCGGCCGTTCGGCTCGGCGCGCACGATCGTGGCGGAGAGGCCGGCGGCGGCGTTCTCGGTGCCGGCGATCGCCCGCGCCGGGGCGCGGGTCTCGGCGAAGACGACGACCGGGCGTTCGCCGACGATCGCCGCGAGATCGGCGGGGAAGCCCTCCTCGCCCGGGCCGGCGACGCCGTCGGAGATCCACACGACCTGCGCGTCCGGATGCTCGGCGAGGAAGGCCTCGACGGCGGGCAGGGCGCCGTCGCGCGCCGGGAGATGCGGGGCGGGGCGGATGGCGCGCAGGCGCTCCAGCGCGGCGGCCGGCGCGAGGAGCGGGATCGTCGGCGTCTCCTCCGCCGTCGCGACGACGCCGATGGAGCGGCCCTCGCGGGCGAGCGCCTCGCCCTGCTCGATGAGCACCTCCGCCCGCCGGCGCCAGTCTCCGGCCGCGAGCGCGCCGTTGTCGACGACGAGGAGCACCGGCGCGTCGGGATCGCCCTCGAGCGCCGGCGGCGGGTTCAGGATCGGCCCGGCCGCGGCGAGGATCAGGAAGGCGGCGACGAGAAGGCGCAGCGCGAGCAGCCACCACGGCGTCCGCGCCGGCGTCTCGCGCTCGGGCAGGAGGTCGCGGATGATCCTCAGCGGCGGGAACGCGATCAGCCGCGGCTGCGGCGGCGTCACCCGCAGGAGCAGCCAAATGGCGGGGAGCGCGATCAGCGCGGTGAGGACGAGGGGAAAGGCGAAGCTCATCGTCAGGCCGCTCCCGCTGTCGCGATCCCCGCGCGGGCCGCGCCGACGAGGGTGAGGACGCGCAAGGCCGCCTCGCTCGCGGGCCGGTCGGTCCGGTGCAGCGTCAGCGTCCAGCCCCGCCGGCGGGCGAGATCGGCGAGCGCGCCGCGATGCGCGTCGAGCCGGGCCCGGTAGCCCGCGCCCCAGGCGGCGGCGTCGCCGACGCGCAGCCGCCCGCCGCCCTCGACGTCCTCGAGCACGGCCTGGCCCGCGAAGGGGAAGGTCTCCTCCACCGGGTCCGCGATCATCAGGAGGTGCCCGCGCGCGCCGCGCGAGGACAGGCTCTCGATCCGCGGCGCGAGCGTCTCGATCGGCGTGAGGAAGTCGGAGACGAGGAGCGCCTCGTCCTGCGCGCGCAGCGGCGTCTCGGGAGGCAGGTCGGCCTCCATCCCCGCCCGGTCCGCCGCGATCGCCTCCGCGAAGGTCTCGACGATGCGCCGCGAGGCGCGCGGCGGCAGGAGCCCCATCAGCCCGACCCGCTCGCCGGCCTCGACGAAGGCGTCCGCCAGCGCGAAGCCGAGCACGAGGGCGCGCTCGATCTTCGGGCACTGCGCGAGGTCGGACGAGTAGGCCATCGAGGCGGAGCGGTCGATCCAGGCGAAGACGGAATGCGCCGCCTCCCATTCCCGCTCGCGCACGTAGAGCCGATCGTCGCGGGCCGAGCGGCGCCAGTCGACGCGGCTCGCCGGCTCGCCGGGGGAGAAGGGCCGGAACTGCCAGAAGCTCTCGCCCGGCCCGGCGCGGCGGCGGCCGTGGATGCCGTGGGCGAGGGTCGCCGAGACGCGCCGCGCCTCGAGCACGAGCCGCGGCAGGCGGTGCGCGAGGTCGAGCGCCGCGTCGCTGACGGTCCGCCCCGGCGTCCGGATTTCCGGCTCGTGCACCCGCACCCGCGCCATGCGCCGCTCCTCAGCCGGCGATCCGCGCCGACAGGCGCTGGACGAGCCGCGGGATGGTCTCGCCGTCGGCGCGCGCGGCGAAGGTCAGCGCCATGCGGTGCTTGAGCACCGACTCGGCGAGCGCCGCCACGTCCTCGACGGACGGCGACAGCCGCCCCTCGATCAGCGCCCGGGCGCGCACGGCGAACATCAGGGCCTGCGAGGCGCGCGGGCCCGGCCCCCAGAGCAGCTTGTCCGTCACCGAGGCGTCGCCCTCGCCGGGGCGGGCCGAACGCACGAGGTCGAGAATCGCCTCGACGATGCTCTCGCCCACGGGCAGCCGCCGGGCGAGGCGCTGGGCGTTCATCAAGTCCTCGGAGGTCATCACCGCGGCGGCCCGGGCCTCCTCCGCGCCGGTGGTCTCGATGAGGATGCGCCGCTCGGCGACGCGGTCGGGATAGCCGACGTCGATCTCGAGCAGGAAGCGGTCGAGCTGCGCCTCGGGCAGGGGATAGGTCCCCTCCTGCTCGATCGGGTTCTGGGTCGCGAGCACGTGGAAGGGCCGCGGCAGGTCGTGCCGCTCGCCGCCCACCGAGACGTGGTGCTCCTGCATGGCCTGCAGCAGCGCCGACTGGGTGCGCGGGCTCGCGCGGTTGATCTCGTCCGCCATCAGCAGCTGCGCGAAGATCGGCCCCTTGATGAAGCGGAAATGCCGGCGCCGGTCGGCCGTCTCCTCCAGGATCTCCGAGCCCAGGATGTCGGAGGGCATCAGGTCGGGCGTGAACTGCACGCGCCGCGCGTCGAGGCCGAGCACGGTGCCCAGCGTCTCGACGAGCTTCGTCTTGGCGAGACCGGGGACGCCGACGAGGAGGCCGTGGCCGCCGGCGAGAATCGTGATCAGCGCGAGATCGACGACCTTCTCCTGCCCGAAGATGACCGAATGGATCGCCTCCCGCGCCCGGCCGATCGTCTCGAGCGTGCGCTCGGCGTTCGCGGCGATGGCCTCGTCCAGAACGGTCGTCGAGGGTGCGGATGACTGAGACATGCGGCCACCTTCCGTGTTCATGCGCCGACTGCGCGCGGGACCCGGCGACGCCGGGTCCGGTCCCGGCCGTGCCCCGGGATGCAAGTCTGGAGCCGACGGCGGCGTCGTGGCAAGCGAGGCGCGCCGCCGCAGGCCGGACTTCTACGAACGTTCCACGGGAGCCCGCGGGTCCCGCCCGGGTCGTCGACAAACGCGCGTCGCCGGCCCATGTGTAGGACTGGAGTGATGTGGCGCGCGACGGGACGAATGCGAGCCCGAGGAGACGGAATGGTCGATCGAACGGCGGATCACGAGATCGGGACGGCGCGCGGCGAGGCCGAGGGTGGGGATGCGCTCTCGCGGCTGATCGCGGCCGCGAAGGGCGGGCGCGGCGTCCCGCCCGTGGAGCGCTGGAACCCGCCCTATTGCGGCGAGATCGACATGCGCATCGCCGCCGACGGCACCTGGTTCTACCAGGGCACGCCCATCGGCAGGCCGGCGCTGGTCAAGCTCTTCGCGTCCGTGCTGCGCAAGGATCCGGAGCGCTTCGTGCTCGTCACCCCCGTCGAGCGCGTCGGCATCGCGGTCGAGGACGCGCCGTTCCTCGCCGTCGAGATGGCGGTCGAGGGCGAGGGGGAGGGTCGCCGGCTCGCCTTGCGCACCAATGTCGACGACGTCGTCACCGTGGGGCCGGAGCATCCGCTGGTCTTCGCCCGCGACGATCACGATGGCGTGAAGCCCTACGTCAAGGTGCGCGGCGAGCTCTGGGCGCTCGTCACCCGCGCCCTCGCCTACGACCTCGCCGAGATGGCGGAGCTGCGCCGCATCGACGGCCGCGAGGCCTGGGGCGTCGCCGCCGGCGGCGCGTTCTTCGAGATGATGGACGCGGCGGATGTGGGCTAGCCGCGTGCGCACGGGCTGTCATCCCCGGCCGGAGCCGGCGAAGCCGGCGCAGGGGAAGGGGACCCAGCGCGAGAATGTGCGCCGAAGGCGCGCTGCATGCCGCCGTCCAGGCGGCTGGTCGCCGCCGCATCGAGCGCCTTCGGCGCCACATATCTGCTGGGTCCCCTTCCCCTCCGCGCGCAAGCGCGCTCCGGCCGGGGATGACAGGGTCCCGCCCCCATCCATCGCGAGCGCCCCATGACCGAAGCCGAGTTCCTCGCCCGCGCCCGCGCGGCCCTGGGGCCGGAGCCGATCGGGCACGTGCTGGAGGCCCGGGGCGACCACGACCTCAACGCCGACGCGCCGCGCGAGGCGGATCCCAAGCGCGCGGCGGTGCTGATTCCCGTCATCCGCCGCCCGGACGGGCCGACCCTGCTGTTCACCCGCCGCTCGGGGGCGCTGCGCGCCCATTCCGGCCAGATCTCGTTCCCCGGTGGTCGCATCGACGCCGCCGACGCCTCGCCGCTGGCGGCGGCGCTCCGCGAGGCGCGCGAGGAGATCGGGCTCGACGAGCGCCTCGTCGAGCCGCTCGGCTATTCGGACACCTATCTCTCCACCTCGGGCTACCTGGTCACGCCCGCGGTCGGGCTCGTCGGGGAGGGCTTGCGCCTGCGCCTCAACCCGGCCGAGGTGGAGGAGGCCTTCGAGATCCCGCTCGCCGTCGTCTGCGACGACGATCGGTTCGAGCTGCACGTGCGCAACTGGAACGGCCGGCTGCGCCGGTATTATGCTCTTCCTCACGAAAGTCGGTACGTCTGGGGTGTGACGGCCGGCATCCTGCGCCATTTCGTGGAGCGGGTGCGGGGTGCGACGCCCGAAAGGATGGAGGATCGATGACCCGCGGGCTTCTGGGGCAGGCGCTGTTCTTCTTCGTGCCTTTCGCGATCTTTTTCGTCTACCTGCTGCTGCGCCAGCGCAACCCGCTGGCCTTCGAGCATTGGGAGAAGTCGATCCCGCCGCTGGCCATCATCGGCCTGCTCATGGTGGTGGGCGCGCTGATCTATACCGGCGTCGTCGCGCCGCGCTCGACGGGGGTCTACACGCCGCCGTCCTACGAGGACGGGGTGATCAATCCGGGCAGCTTCGAATGAGCCTCGACCACGGGCGGATGCTGGCGCTGCTGGAGGACGCGCGGCTCTCGCTGCTGCTGGGCGTCCTCGACGGGGACGGGGAGGAGACCCGCATCGTCGGCGGGGCGGTGCGCAACGCCCTCGTCGGGCGCCATGTCCACGAGGTCGACCTCACCACGACCGCGCCCCCCGACGTGACCCGCGCCCGCGCCGAGGCGGCGGGCTTCAAGGTCGTGCCGACGGGCCTCGCCCACGGCACGCTCACCGTCGTCGTCAAGGGCGAGCCCTACGAGGTGACGACGCTGCGCGAGGACGTCGAGACCTTCGGGCGCCACGCGGTCGTGCGCTTCGGGCGCGACTTCGCGGCGGACGCCCTGCGGCGCGACTTCACCATCAACGCGCTCTCGCTCGACGCCGGCGGCAAGCTCCACGACTATGCGGGCGGCGTCGCCGACCTCGCCGCCGGGCGCGTGCGCTTCATCGGCGACGCGCGCCAGCGCATCCGCGAGGACTACCTGCGGATCCTGCGCTTCTTCCGCTTCTCGGCGGATTTCGCCCGCGGCGATCTCGACGCGGAGGGCTTCCACGCCGCCATCGTCGAGCGCGAGGGCCTCGCCATCCTCTCGCGCGAGCGGGTGCGCGCGGAGCTCCTGCGCCTCCTCACGGCGCGGCGCGCGGCGGAGGTGGTCGCGACCCTGTCGCAGGCGGGCGTCCTCGGGCGCCTCGTCGGGGGCATCGGCGACACGGCCCGCCTCGCCCGCGCGGCGGCGGCGGAGCGCGACGCCATCGGCCGCCTCGGCGCGCTGGCGGTCTTCTCGCGCGACGACGCCGAGCGCATCGGTGAGACGCTGCGGCTCTCGAACGCCGAGCGCAAGCGCCTCGACGCCTATGCGCGCCTGATCGAGCGCCTGCACGACGCGGCCGCGCCCGTCGACCCGGTGGAGATCCGCCGCCTCGTCGCCGACCATCCCCCCGCCGCCGTCGGCGACGCCCTCGCGGCTCTAGCCGGCGAGCCGCGCCCCGTGATCGCGCCCGACGCGCTCGATGCGCTCGCGCCCTACGAGGCCGAGCCCGGGCGCGTGCCGACCCTGCCGCTGCGCGGCTCCGACCTGATCGCCGCCGGCGTGCCGAAGGGCCCGGCGGTCAGCGCCGCCATGGCGCGGGCGCGGGCCTCGTGGCTCGCCCGGGGCTGCCCCATGGGCAAGGAGGCCCGCGCCGCGCTCCTGGAGGTCGCGACCCTGGAGGCGGGCGGCGGATGACCGCTCGTCGCGCCCGCCTCGCCCCGCTCGGGCGCGCCGCGGCCCTGTTCGGCGCGCGGGACGGCGCCGCCTATGCCGCGCTCCTCGCCATGAGCGCCACCTTCGCCGTGCTGCCGCTCTTCGTCACGATCGCGCTGGCCGCCCGCTGGCTGGAGGAGCCGGACGTGCTCTACGCCGCCGAGCGCGGCGTCTTCGCGCTGTGGCCGAAGCTGATCGCGCGGCCCGTCGCGCAGGCGATCGAGCAGGCCTCGGAGGACCTCTCCGTCGCGGCGCTTCCCCTGATGGCGCTCGCCTTCCTCGTCCTCGCCGGCAACGCCCTCGACGTGCTGCGGCGCGGGCTCGAGCGCTTCTACGCGCCCTCGCACGCGCCAGCGAAAGACGCGCTGCGCCAGCGGTTTCGCGCCTTCGGCTATGCCGGCGTCGCAGCCGCGGCGGCCTTCGGGGCCGCGCTGCTCGTCGCCGCGATGGTCGATCTGCCGCCGACCGCGCCGGCGGTCGAGCCCGCGACGCCGCCGCCCGGCGCGGGGCCGCTGCTCTTCGCCGCCCAGACGCTCGGCGGCCTCCTCCTCGTCACGGCGAGCCTCCTCGTCGCCCATACGCGGCTCGCGCGGGGCCGGCTGTCGGCGCGCGCCGCGGCGCCGGGGATCGCGGTCTCGGTCGTCGCCTGGATCGCGAGCGTCAACCTGCTCGCCCTCTACCAGACCCACGTCGCTCCGCCGCAGACGCTCTACGGCCCCTTCGCGGCCGCCTTCGCGACGCTGCTGTTCTTCTTCGTCGGCGCCGCCGCGCTCCTCTACGGCGCGGCGCTGAACGCGACGCTGCTCGCCGAGAGCTGACGCCACGTCCTTAACCGGGTCGTTAACCGCGACGCTTTACAAAGATCGCGCGGCGCGCGGTTTGCGCCGCGGAGGCGTCGGCGTTTTGCGCGTGCATCGATCCGAATCGCGATTCCGCCGGGCGAGGCTGTCCGGCCCGAGCGTGGCGCTCGCGCTCGCCCTCGCGGGCGTCTCCCCGCTCGCACTCGCTCTGGCGCTCCCGCAGCCGGCTTTCGGCCAGGAGAGGCCGTCGGAGCGCCCCTGGGCGCAGGCCCGCGCGAGCCAGGAGCCGGGCTACGGCCGCATCCGCCTCGATTTCCAGCGGCCCGTCGCGGTCTCCGCCCGGTCCGAGAACGGCGTCCTGGTGATCGGCTTCGACGAGCCCGTCTCGATCGCCCGCGAGCGGATCGCGGAGGAGATCCCCTCCTACGTCTCCATCGTGCGCCGCGACCCGGACGGGACGGGCCTGCGCATGGCGCTGTCGCAGAACTTCACGGCGAGCGTCCTGCCCGCCGGCGAGATCGTCTTCATCGATCTCCTGCCCGAGGCCTGGCGCGGCCTGCCGCCGGGCCTGCCGGAGGACGTCGTCGCCGAGCTCGCCCGGCGCGCCCGCGAGGCGGAGGCGCGCTTCGCCGCCGAGCAGGCCCAGCGCCGCGCCGGCGAGCCGGTCGCGATGCCGGTGCGCGTCGCCGAGCTTCCGGGCCTCTCGCGACTGGTCTTCGCGACGCCCGCCGGCGTGCCCGTCGAGGCGCGCAGCGAGGACCGTCGCATCGCGCTCCTGTTCGACGCGCGCCTCGCCCTCGATCCCGAGCGTCCGCTCGCCGCCGTCCCCGGGATCGCGGCCGTCGAGGAGGACGACACCGGCGAGGCGCTCTACGTGCGCGTGGTGCTGGAGGAGGGCTACGGCGCCCGCGGCTTCCAGGAGGCGGACGGCTTCGTGCTCGACATCGAGCCGCGCGGCGAGACCGCGGCGGCCGGCGGCGCGGACCCGGTGCGCGCGGCGCTCGGCCTCGTGCCGTTCCTGCCCGGCAACGACCGGGCCGCCCCGCCGCCGACCGCGCCGACGCCGCCCCCGCGCCGCGATTCGAGCGCATCGGAGGCCGCCTCTCCGGCGCCGGACACCGCGACCGCGCCCGTTCCGGCGCCAACCCCTGCGGTCGCGCGCGCCGAAGAGCCCACCGCCGAGGAGCCCAGCGCAGACCCCGCGCCGGCGCCGGCCGGCGATCTCCCTCCCACGGTCGGCGTCGACGAGGACGGCCTGCGCATCGCCTTTCCGTTCGAGGCGACGACCCCCGCCGCCGCCTTCGCCCGCGCCGGCTCCGTGATCGTCGTCTTCCAGACCCCTCGGACGCTGCACCGGCCGGATCTCGCCGGCCCCGCCGGCGACTACGCCGTGGTCGAGGAGATCGTGCGCGAGGGACCCTTCGTCACCGCGCGCCTGCGCCTTCCGGAGGCGCGCGTCGCGCGTCTGGCGCCCGAGAACGGTCGCTGGGCGCTGTCCATCGGCGCCCCGGCCGCGGCCGCGCCCGAACCCGTCGCGGTCGGCTCGGTCGTCGATGACGCGGGCCGCAGCGCGCTCGCGCTCGACCTCCTCGACGCCACCGGCGTGCACTGGATGCGCCTGCACGAGGGCGGCGAGCGGCTCGCCGTCGTCACCGCGCCGGCGCCCGCGCGCAACACGCCCGCGACCCGCCGGTTCGCCGAGCTGGAGCTGCTGCCGACGGCGCACGGCATCGTCGTCGCGGCGCTCGCCGACGACGTCGTCGTGCGCGCCGATCTCGACGGCGTCCACGTCACCCGTGGCGACGGGCTCTCGATCGCCTTGCCCGATCTCGAGAGCGAACGAGGCGGGCAGCCCCCGATCGATCCGGTCCTGCCGCGCGAGGCGTGGATGGAGGCTCAGCGCGGCTCGGTGCTGCACAGCTACCGCGAGCGGCTCACGGCCGTCGTCGACGCCCCCGCCCGCGAGCGCAGCGCCGAACGCCTCGACATGACGGTGGCGCTTCTCGCCAACGGCCTCGCGGTGGAGGCCGCGGGCGTGTTCCGCTACGCCCTCCAGGAAGATCCCGAGCTCGCCGAGAGCACCCGCGTGCAGCTGCTGGACGCGATCCTCGCCGCGAGCCGCCGGCGCTACGAGGAAGCGGAGGCGCTGCTCTCGAGCGTGGCGCTCGCGGACAAGCCGGAGGCCGTTCTCTGGCAGGCCTACGTCGATGCGAAGCGCGAGCGCTGGCAGGCGGCGCATGCGGGCTTCCGCCGGGCCGGGCGGATGATGGACCTCTACGCCGACGACCTGCAGGGCCGCATGCGCCTCGCGGCGACGCGGGCCGCCATCGGCATGCGCGATTTCGGCTATGCCGACGATCAGCTCTCGGACATCGCCATGCTGCATCCGGGCGCCGTCCCCACCGAGGAGGTGGATCTCCTGCGCGCGCTCGTCGACAAGGAGACCGGGCGCACCGATTTCGCGTATGCCGAGCTCACGCGCCTCGCCGAGGAGGCGTCCCGTCCCATCGCCGCCGAGGCGGAGCTCGCCCGCATCGAGCTGGGCCTCGCGCTGGGCGAGATCACGCCGTCCGACGCCATCGCGGCGCTCGAGCGGCTCGGCATCGCCTGGCGCGGAGGCGATGTCGAGATCGCCGCAATGGGCCTGCTCGGGCGTCTCTACGCCGCGGAGAACCGGTGGCGCGAGGCCTTCTTCACCGCGCATTCCGCCAACCTGATCTACCCCGACCACCCGACCACGCTCGCGCTGCACGAGGAGACGGCGCGCGCCTTCGACCAGCTCTTTCTCGAGGGGCGCGACGGCGATCTCGACGAGGTCGAGACGCTGGCGTTGTTCTTCGACTTCAAGGAATTCCTGCCCGTCGGGCGGCGCGGCGACGAGATCGTGCGACGCCTCGCCGACCGGCTGGTGGCGCTCGGCCTCCTCGACAAGGCGGCCGAGCTCCTGGCCCACCAGGTCGAGAACCGGCTCGAGGGCGCCGGGCGCGCCGCCGTGGCCGCGCGGCTCGCGACCATCCACCTCATGAACCGCCATCCCGCCGACGCCCTGCGCACGATCGAGGGCACCCGGATCGCCGAGCTGCCGCGGTCGGTGCGCCGGATGCGCAACCTCATCGAGGCCCGGGCGCTGTCCGATCTCTCGCGCACGGATCTCGCGCTCGAGGTGATCGCGGCGGAGCGGGGGCCCGAGATCGATCGGCTGCGCGCCGACATCTGGTGGACCGGCCGGCGCTGGCGCGAGGCGGGGGAGGCCCACGAGGCGCTCGCCGGCACCAGCTGGCAGGACGATCGCGAGCTGACGGCGCGCGAGCGTACCGACGTCCTGCGCGCGGCGCTCGCCTTCACGCTCGGCCAGGACGAGATCGGTCTCGACCGGCTCAAGGCCAAGTTCGCCGACAAGATGATGGCCTCCGCCTCCGCCGACGCCTTCGCCCTCCTGGGCGACCCGGACGCGCTCGCGACGGCCGCCTTCCGCGACGCGGCGCGCGCGATCTCCAACGAGGACACGCTCGCCGACTTCCTCGCCGCGCTCGAGGCGCGCTACCCGGACGAGGCGCTCTCGGTGGCGCCGGCGATCGTGGTCGATCCCGCGCCGGAGCCCGAGCCGCCCGCCGCCGAGCCGCCCGCCGAGGCGCCCGCTCCGGAAGCGCGCCTCGACGACGGCCGCAGCGTGCTCTGACCGCGGCTATCCGCCGCCGTAGCTCTGCACGAGCGAGCCCGCCACCAGGCTCCAGCCGTCCACCAGCACGAAGAAGATCAGCTTGAACGGCAGCGAGACCGTGATCGGCGGCAGCATCATCATGCCCACCGACATCAGGATCGACGCGACCACGAGGTCGATGATGAGGAAGGGCACGAAGAGCAGGAAGCCGATCTCGAAGGCCCGGCGCAGCTCCGAGATCATGAAGGCGGGCACCAGCACGTGCAGCCCGAGCTCCTCGGGCGTGGCGGGAACGGGCTCGTTCGAGAGCCGCACGAAGAGCTCGAGATCCCGCTCGCGGACATGGGCGAGCATGAAGGTCCGGAACGGCGCGATGCCGCGCTCGAACGCCTCCTCCGCCGCGATCTCGTTCGCCAGCAGAGGTTCGATCCCCGCCTGATAGGATTCGCGCAGCGTCGGCGCCATCACGAAGGCGGTGAGGAACAGGGCGAGCGAGATGATCACGCCGTTGGGCGGCGCCGTCTGCGTGCCGATGGCCGAACGCAGCAGCGAGAGCACGACGACGATCCGGGTGAACGAGGTGATCATCACCAGGATTGAGGGCGCGAGCGCGAGGACCGTGATCAGCGCGACGAGCTGCAGCGCGCGCTCGGTGACGCCGTCGCCCTCGCCGAGATCGAGGGTGATCGACTGCGCGAGCGCCGGCTCGGCCACGAGCGCCAAAACGAGCGCGAGCGCCGCAGCGAGGCCGGCCGCCGCAAGGCGGGGCCGAGCCCTGCGACGCAGGGTGCGCACCGTCGCGCCGAGGTCGAAGCCTGTCATGTCCCTGGTGATTCGCCGATTGCCGCCACGTTCGCGACGCTGCGCAATCGACGGCGGCGACGCAAGCCGCGCCGCCGCCTAGGCTCTGGACAAGATCAGGTCTTGTTGTCGCTCCCCGGCGCCCGGCCGAGCAGGCGGGCGAACTCGGCCTCGATCTCCTCCACCGAGAACGGGTCGATGGGCTTCGCCGCCGGCTTCTCCGGCTCGCGCGCGGTCTCGGGTTCGGGCTCCGGCTCCGGGTCGGGTTCCGCCTCGGCGGCGCCGGCTTCCTCCGGAGCCGGCGGCGGAGCCGCCGCCGTCTCCTGCGCGCGACGCAGCGCCGGCGGCTCCGCCGGTTCCGGCTCGGGCTCGCGTTCGGGCTCGACGGGCTCCGGCTCGGGCTCCGGCTCGGGCTCGACGGGCTCGGGCTCGACGGGCTCCGGCTCGGCGGCCTCCGGCTCGGCGGCCTCCACCGGCTCGACCTCCACCGGCTCGGGCTCGGCGGCGGAGGGCTCGGCCTGGGGCACGATCTCCGCATCGGCCGGCGACTCGGGCCCGGTGTCCAGGCTCTCCTCGGGCTCCATGCTGAAGCGCGGCGGCTCGGTCCGGACCGGCTCGCCCGACGGCTCGTCGGCCCCGAAGCGCGCCAGGGCGGCGTCGGCCGCGATCCGCTCCGCCTCGACGCGCTCGTTGCGCGCCGGCTCCGGCGCGGGAGGCTCGCGGGGCGTCTCCGGCGTCGGCTCCGGGCTCGGCTCCGGACCAGCCGGCGCCTCGACGGGCGGCGGCGGCGCGGGCGGGATCGGCGGCGCCGGCGCGATCGGCCCGGCCGCGCGCGGGGGCGGCTCGGCGGGCTGCGTCTCGCCCGCCTGCGGGCCGCGCGCCTCGGCGGGACGGCGCAGGAGGCTCGCGAAATCGAATTCCGAGCCGGCCCCCTCCCGCTGCGCCGCGCGCGCCGTCGATTTCGCCTCGGCGGGCGTGGCCTCGGACGCCGGGCGGCGCGGCTGCGCGCCGGGCGGCAGCGGCCGCTTCAGCGCCTCCTCGAGCTGGCGCGCCATGTCGGAGAGGACCGCCGCGTCCTCGGGCGCGGCGGGCTCGGGCGTCGCTCGCGGCGGCGGAGCCGGAGGCGTCGGCGTCGGCGGCGACGGGGGCGCGGCGGGGCGCTGGGGCGGCCCCTCGAAGCGCGGCTCGCGGCGCGTGGGCGCATCCGGCGCCGGCTCCGGCGGCAGGGTGGGAGTGGCGCGCGAGCGCGACGGCGTCGCGACGCCCGTCGCGGCCCGGGCGAGATCCATCAGCCCCCGGCGGGGCGGCGGAGGCGGCGGCTCGGGCGCGACGGCGGGTTGGGGAGCGGGGGGCGTCGGCGGTGCGGGAGGCGCGGCCCGCGCCGGGGCGGCGGGCGAAGGCCGCTCCAGCGGAGGCCGCTCGAGAGAAGGACGCTCGGTGAGGGGGCGAGGCGCTTCCGGTGCGGGCGGCGGTGTCGGCGCGGCCGCCTCGGGCGCCTCCGGCAGCACCACCTCGGGCGCCTGCGCGGCGACGGCCGCGTCCGAGACACGGCTGCGGTCCCGCGCCTCCTCGGGCGTCGGCACGTAGGCGGCGCGCGCTTCGGCGGCCCGGACGGGCTCGCCGATCGGCCCGGCCACGGCCGGCTGCGGAGGCTGCGGCGGAACCGGCGTCGCGGGGGGCGCCGCCGCGAGGGGAGCCGGAGCCGGCGCGCCTGCCGGGGCCTGGGCGGCGCCTGCCGGGGCCTGGGCCGGGCCTGCCGGGGCCTGGGCCGGGCCTGCCGGGGCCTGGGCGCCGCCTGGACGCTGCATCGGGCGCGGCGGGGCGCGGCCGATGCCGGTCTCGACCACGACGTCGTTGGGCCCACCGATCAGCAGCAGGTGCTCGACGCCGTCGCGGCGCAGGAGGACGAGCTGACGCTGGCGGTCGAGATCGTAGACGTCGACGATGCCGAGGCGCGGCTGCTTGGCCTTGCCGGAAGCGAGCCCCTGGCCGCCGACCCGGCGCCCGAGAAGGCGCGGCGCGAGCCAGGCGAACAGGGCGAGGAGCCCCATCACGACGGCGAAGGCGATCAGGTACTGGATGAGGGACGTGTTCTCGAAGCCGAGCATGGCAGGTCTTCGCGCTCTCTACTGAACGGCGTCGCCGGCGGTGCTGCGCGCCGGCCGGAAAGCCGCCGCGCGCCGGCCGGAGGCGCGTCTACCGTTTCGCGCCCGCGAGCGCGGGTCGCACCATAACCATCGAGCGGTTAACAGGGAACCACCGATGACGGTCCTCCCCTTAACGCGCCGTTAACCATCCTGGCGGCAATTTTTGCCCAAGGCGCGGCCGGAATCGGGCCGAGCGCCGACACGCCGACCGTCGAAGGAGCGAGACATGAGCGCAGCCGGGCTACCGCTCATCGAGATGCTGAAGACGCGCCTGCACTGGCATCAGGCGCGCCAGAAGCTGCTCGCGGAGAACGTCGCCAACGCCGACACGCCGGGCTTCGCGCCCCGCGACGTCGCCGAGCCCCGCTTCGGCGCGGACGGCCGCGCCGTGGCGCAGCGGCTCGAGCCCGCGCGCACGAGCCCGATGCATCTCGCCGCCGCGGGCGGGCCCGCCCGCGGCGTGTCCGAGACGGACGCCCTGCGCTTCGAGACGCGGCCCTCGGGCAACGCGGTCAATCTCGAGGAGGAGATGCTGAAGGTCGCCCAGAACCAGGCGGACTACCAGCTCGCCGCCTCGCTCTACGAGAAGAGCCTGGCGATGCTGCGCACGGCCGTCGGCCGGCGCTGAGTGAAGGAGCGCGACCATGGACTTCCTGAAGACGATCGCGGTCGCGGCGTCGGGCCTCAAGGCCCAGTCCGGCCGCATGCGGATCATCGCCGAGAACCTCGCCAACGCCGATTCCACCGCGTCCCAGCCCGGGGTCGACCCGTATCGCCGCCGCGTCCCGACCTTCGTCGAGAAGCTCGACCGCGAGCTGGGCGTGCGAACGGTCGCGCTCGGTCGGGTCGTTGAAGACCAGAGCGAGTTCCGCACCCGGTTCGACCCGGGCCATCCCGCCGCCGACGAGGAGGGGCAGGTGCAGCTGCCCAACGTCTCCTCGCTGGTCGAATCGATGGACATGCGCGAGGCGCAGCGCAGCTACGAGGCGAACCTGAACCTCGTGAACGCGACGCGCCGCATGCTCTCGCGCACCATCGACATCCTGCGCGCGTGACGCCTGAGACGGAGGGCGAACCATGTCCAGCAACCTCTTCGCCGCAAACGCCTACGCCTCGGTCCAGGGCCTCTCGCAGGGGCTCGGGCAGCCCAACGCCGCCGGCCGCCTCGGCGGCGCCGGGGGCGAGCGCCCGGATTTCTCGGCCATGCTCCAGGGCGCGGTCGGCTCCGTGGCCGAGGCGGGCCAGGCCGCCGAGGCGCAGGCTGCGGCCGCCGCCGCGGGCCGCGCCGACGTCGTCGACGTCGTCACCGCCGTCGCCGAGAGCGAGGCCGCGCTCAACACGCTCGTCGCCGTGCGCGACCGCGTGATCCAGGCCTACGAGGAAATCATGCGCATGCCGATCTGAGATCGGCGCGCCCGCACGTCACAGCAACGAGAGAAACGACGCCCCATGACCGGCATGGCCATCCTCGACATCGCCCGCGACGGCATCATGACCTTCTTCAAGGTGGGGGCGCCGGTGATGCTGATCGCGCTGGCCGTGGGCCTCGCGATCTCGCTGCTGCAGGCGCTCACCCAGCTCCAGGAGCAGACCCTGGTCTTCGTGCCGAAGATCATCGCGGTCTTCGCGTCGCTGCTGATCATGCTCCCCCTGATGAGCGACGCGCTCGCCGGCTACATGACCCGCGTCGCCGAACGCATCGTCGCGGGCGGATGATGGCCGGCGCGGGGGCTCTCGTCGCGGCGCGCGCGGGACGCGCGAATCGCATACCGTCGCCGCGCATGGAGCTGCTTTCGCCCGAGACGGCCTCGACCTTCCTCCTCGCCTTCGCGCGGGTGGGCACGCTCGTCATGCTCCTGCCGGGCATCGGCGAGCAGCTGATCTCGCCGCGCGTGCGCCTCGCCTTCGCGGTTCTGCTCACCATCGTGGTCTATCCCGCGGTGAGACCGCTCGTCGCGTCCGAGAACGGCCTGCCGGGCGCCCCCACCGTGGCGCTGCTCCTCTCCGAGATCCTGGTCGGGCTCATTCTCGGGCTCGCGGTGCGCATGGTGATCGGCGCCCTGCAGACGGCCGGCACCATCATCGCCCAGCAGATGGGCCTCGGCTTCGCCATGACCGTCGACCCCACCATGGGCGGCCAGCAGACGGCGGTCGGCAACTTTCTCTCGCTGCTCGGCATCACGCTGATCTTCGCCACCGACCTGCATCACCTCGCCATCGCCGCCGTGCGGGCGAGCTACGACATGCTTCCGCCCGGCGGGCTGCCCGAGGCCGGAGACGTCGCGCGGCTCGGCATCGAGGCCGTGGGCCGCGGATTCGCGCTCGCCGTGCAGATCTCGGCGCCCTTCATCGTCTTCGCCATCCTGTTCAATCTCGGGCTCGGCGTGCTCTCGCGGCTGATGCCGCAGCTGCAGGTCTTCTTCCTGGCGCTGCCGGCGACCATCCTCGGCGGCTTCCTCGTGCTGCTCGTCGTGGTCGGCGTGATGATGAGCGTCTTCCTCGGCGACCTGCGCGCCTTCCTCTCCCTCATCTCCGGCCTCTAGGAGCGCGCCCGTGGCCGACGAGAGCACCGAGCAGGACGATCGCACGGAAGAGCCGACCCAGCGAAAGCTGGATCAGGCCATCGAGAAGGGCGAGGTCGCCAAGAGCCAGGAGATCACGACGCTGTTCGTGCTCGGCGGCTTCGCGCTCGCGGCGATGATGACGTCCGGCTTCACCGCCGAGCGCCTGCTCGAGGGCATGACCGGCTTCTTCGCCAACGCGCACCAGGTGAGCGAGGGCGCGGGCCACCTCTTCGTCATGCGCGAGGCCTTGGTGATGATCCTGATCGCGCTCGCGGCGCCCTTCGGCATCTTCCTCGTCGCCGGCCTGATCGGCGGCGGCATCCAGCACCGGCCGCTGTGGACCGTCGAGCCGCTCACCCCGAAGCTCGAGCGCATCAACCCGGTCTCGGGCTTCAAGCGCGTCTTCGGCATGGAGGCGCTCGTCAACTTCGCCAAGGGCCTGCTCAAGATCGCCATCATCGGCGCGCTGGTGGCCGCGATCCTCTGGGCCGAGCGCGCGCGCATCGACACGCTCGTGCAGATGGAGCCCTCGCTGCTGTTCGTCGAGGTCAAGGACCTCTCGGTGAAGCTGCTGGGCGGCGTCCTGGCGCTGTTCTTCTTCGTCGCGATCGGCGACGCGCTCTACCAGCGCTTCTCCTGGCTCAAGCGCCAGCGCATGACGCGGCGGGAGATCAAGGAGGAGTTCAAGCAGACCGAAGGCTCGCCGGAGGTGAAGGCGAAGGTCCGCCAGATCCGCATCGAGCGCGCCCGCCGACGGATGATGGCCGCCGTGCCGGAGGCGACGGTGATCGTCACCAACCCGACGCACTACGCGGTCGCGCTGAGATACGAGCGCGGCATGCCGGCGCCCGTCTGCGTGGCGAAGGGCGTCGACGCCCTCGCCCTCAAGATTCGCGAGAAGGCGCGCGAGCACGACGTTCCCATCGTCGAGAACCCGCCGCTGGCCCGCGCCCTCCACGCGACCGTGGAGATCGACCGTGAAATCCCCGTGGAACATTACGCCGCCGTGGCGGAAGTGATCGGTTACGTCTTGCGGCTCAAGCGCCGTCGGGCATAAGCGAGAGAGTTGACAGGCGATGACTGCCATGGCTCAGACGAGCGACAAGCCCCTCCGCGCGGTGGAGCGCACCGACAGGCCGGGGAGCATCTGGCTCCTGGTCGCGCTCGCGCTCGTCCTGCCGGCGGCGTTCTTCGGCCTCTCCTTCTTCACGAGCGAGCAGGCCCAGCCGCTGATCACGGCGCTGCTCGCGCTGCTCGCCATGGCCGGCGTGTTCTTCGTCACCGCCTACGCCATCGGCGCGCTGCACTTCGCGGGGCAGGGCGCGCGCAACGACCTGACCAAGGCCATGGCGGACACCTCCTCGGAGGGCCTCGTCGCCGTGGAGGCCGACGGGCGCATCGCCTACGCCAACGAGGCCTATCTCTCGTTCGCGGGCGCGGGGGACCTCTCGGACGTGCGCACCGTCGAGCGGCTCTTCGTCGGCGCGCCGGAAGTGTCCGAGGCGATCTACCGGCTCGCCCAGGCCGCCCGCGAGGAGCGGGCGCTCGCCGAGGAGATCCGCCTCTCGCCGGCGCTCGGCGGGCGCGCCGATTACGGCTGGTACCGCGTGCGCGTGCGCCCGCTGCCGCGTCCCGGCGGCAAGCCCGCCGTGCTCTGGTCCATCGCCGACGTGACGCACGAGCGCGAGCGCCACGAGAACGTCTTCCAGGAGCTCCAGCACGCCATCGACTACCTGGATCACGCGCCCGCCGGCTTCTTCTCCGTCGAGCCCGACGGCTCCGTCGCCTACATGAACGCGACGCTCGCCGCCTGGCTCGATCACGACCTCGCCAAGGTCGGCTCCGGCGGCCTCGCGCTCGACGACATGGTGCCCGGCGACGTGGCGACGCTGCTCGCGTCCGTCGACGGCGCGCCGGGCGAGGTGCGCACCGAGAGCTTCGACATCGACATGCTGCGGCGCGGCGGGCAGGCGCTGCCGGCGCGCCTCTACCACCGGGTCGCCTTCGGCATGGACGGCGAGCGCGGCGCCTCCCGCACCCTCGTGCTGAACCGCTCCGCCGGCGAGGAGAGCTCGGCCGACGCCCAGCGGGCGGCGGAGGTGCGCTTCGCGCGCTTCTTCAACAATACCCCCATCGCGATCGCGACGCTCGGGCGCGACGGGCGCATCCTGCGCGCCAACGCCCCCTTCGTGCGGCTGTTCGGGACGATGCCCCGCGCCGAGCCCGGGGGCGAGGAGCCGAGCCTGCTCGACCGCGTGCTCGAGCGCGACCGCGAGGCGCTCGCCGGCGCTCTCGACGCGGCCGGCGAATCCCGCGCGGCCGAGCCCGTGGAGATCACGGTCGCCGGTCCGAGCGAGCGGTCCGCCCGGATCTGGACGAGCCCCGTGAGCGAGAGCGACGGGGAGGGCGAGGCGGCGATCGTCTACGCGCTCGAGACCACCGAGCAGCGCCAGCTCGAGACGCAGTTCGCCCAGGCGCAGAAGATGCAGGCCGTGGGCCAGCTCGCCGGCGGCGTCGCGCACGACTTCAACAACGTGCTCCAGGCCATCATCGGCTACTCGGACCTGCTTCTGGCGAACCATCGGCCGACCGATCCCGCCTTCCAGGACATCATGCAGATCAAGCAGAACGCGAACCGGGCCGCGAGCCTGGTGCGGCAGCTGCTCGCCTTCTCGCGGCGCCAGACGCTGCGGCCGGAGGTGCTCGATCTCGGCGAGACCATGTCCGACCTGACGATGCTGCTCAAGCGCCTCTTGGGCGAGCGCGTGGAGCTCGACCTGCGCCACGGGCGCGACCTGTGGCCGATCAAGGCGGACGTGCACCAGCTCGAGCAGGTGGTCATCAACCTCGCCGTCAACGCCCGCGACGCCATGCCCGACGGCGGCCGGCTCACCATCCGCACGGCCAACGTCGCCGCCGAGGAGGCCGGCCGGCTCGAGCGCCGAGGCATGCCGGCGGCGGACTACGTGCTCATCGAGGTCGCCGACACCGGCACCGGCATCCCGCCCGCGGTGATCGACAAGATCTTCGAGCCCTTCTTCACCACCAAGGAGATCGGCAAGGGCACCGGGCTCGGCCTCTCGACCGTGTTCGGCATCGTCAAGCAGTCGAACGGCTTCGTCTACGTCGATTCGAAGCCGGGGGAGGGCGCGTCCTTCAAGGTCTACCTGCCGCGCCACGTGCAGACCTCCGCCGAGGTCGCCGCCGAGCGCCTGGACGTCTACAAGCGCCCCGCCGCCGACCTCACGGGCCAGGGCGTCGTCCTCCTCGTCGAGGACGAGGACCCCGTGCGGGCCGTCAACGCCCGCGCCCTCACCGCCCGCGGCTACACCGTGCTCGAGGCGGCCTCGGGCGTCGAGGCGCTCGAGGTGATCGAGGAGGCGGAGACGCCGGTCGACCTCGTCGTCTCCGACGTGGTGATGCCCGAGATGGACGGGCCCTCGCTCCTGCGCGAATTGCGCAAGACCCGTCCCGACCTCAAGGTCGTGTTCGTCTCCGGCTACGCCGAGGACGCCTTCAAGAAGAACCTGCCCGAGGGCGAGGACTTCGCCTTCCTGCCCAAGCCCTTCACCTTGAAGCAGCTGGTCGAGACGGTGAAGGAGACGATGGCGCGCTGACGGGCGGCCGGCGGGCTCCCGGCGGCGGCCTGCGCGCAAGCGTCGCGGCGGACGCCTTTCCTGTGGATGCGGGAGGCGGCGAGACGCGCGGGACCGCGTCGCGCCCCGCCCTCCCGGACCTTGCCTGTGCGCAAGCGGCGAGCCCGAAACGCGCGCGCGGGCCCGGCCTCGCGCCGGCGCGGAGCGCGCCCGCGCATGAACGGGCCTTTCTCGTTCTCATTTCGTTTTAGTGCTTGCATGGGGGAACAAATCGGGTACTTTGGTGGTGTCGACGCCGCGTTGAGATTCGTCTCCACCCCGTGCAATAAGGGATTCGCGATATGGCTCAGACCTCGCTGAGGCTGGTGGAAGGTTCCTCCATGGACAAGGACAAGACGAAGGCGCTCGACGCGGCGCTCTCCCAGATCGAGCGCGCCTTCGGCAAGGGCTCGATCATGCGGATGGGCAAGAACCAGCAGCCCGTCGAGATCGAGACCGTCTCCACGGGCTCGCTCGGGCTCGACGTCGCGCTCGGCGTCGGCGGCCTGCCGCGCGGGCGGATCGTCGAGATCTACGGGCCCGAATCCTCGGGCAAGACGACGCTCGCGCTCCACACGATCGCCGAGGCGCAGAAGAAGGGCGGCGTGTGCGCCTTCGTCGACGCCGAGCACGCGCTCGATCCGGTCTATGCGAGGAAGCTCGGCGTCAATCTCGACGACCTGCTGATCTCCCAGCCGGACACCGGCGAGCAGGCGCTCGAGATCACCGACACGCTGGTGCGCTCCGGCGCGGTGGACGTGCTCGTGGTCGATTCGGTGGCGGCGCTCACGCCGCGCGCGGAGATCGAGGGCGAGATGGGCGAGGTGCAGCCGGGGCTGCAGGCGCGCCTGATGTCGCAGGCCCTGCGCAAGCTCACGGGCTCGATCTCGCGCTCGAAGACCATGGTGATCTTCATCAACCAGATCCGCATGAAGATCGGCGTCATGTACGGCTCGCCCGAGACCACGACGGGCGGCAACGCGCTCAAGTTCTACGCCTCGGTGCGCCTCGACATCCGCCGCACCTCGACGCTCAAGGACCGCGACGAGGCGATCGGCAACCAGGTGCGCGTCAAGGTCGTCAAGAACAAGGTCGCCCCGCCGTTCAAGCAGGTCGAGTTCGACATCATGTACGGCGAGGGGATCTCCAAGGTCGGCGAGCTGCTCGATCTCGGGGTGAAGGGCGGCATCGTCGAGAAGTCCGGCGCCTGGTTCTCCTACGACAGCCAGCGGCTCGGTCAGGGCCGGGAGAACGCCAAGACCTTCCTGAAGGACAATCCCGACGTCGCCCAGCGCATCGAGACCGCCATCCGCCAGAATTCCGGCGTGCTCGCCGATCGCATCCTGGACGAGGCGACGCCGACGGCGGAGGATCTCGACGAGGGCGAGGCCTGATCGCGGCGCGCGCTCCAGGGCGGAGCGCGCGGCCGGGGCATCCGGAGCGGGCGCGTCGGCCGCGACGGCCTGAGGCCGCTGCGTGAGGCCGCTCGGTCGGCCCTGCCGGTCGCCCGCCGCCGGTCGCCGGTCAGCTTCCGGGCAACGCGTCCTCGAGCAGGTCGAGCGCATCGGCCACCGTGCGCAGGCGCACCATGGAGCGGCCGAGGTCGCCGTAGCGCACGACGCGGTGACGCGTCTCGCCGCCGCGCCTCGCGCAGGCGAGGTGGACGAGGCCCACCGGCTTCTCGGCCGAGCCGCCGCCGGGTCCGGCGATCCCCGTGACGGACACCGCGACGTCGGCGCGCGAGGCCGCGAGCGCACCCTCGGCCATGGCGCGCGCCGTCGCCTCGCTCACGGCGCCGTGCGCGAGGAGGGTGTCGGCCGACACGCCGAGGCATTCGCTCTTCGCCTCGTTGGAATAGGTCACGAAGCCGCGCTCCACCACCGAGGACGAGCCCGGGATATCGGTGAGCAGCCCTGCGATCAGCCCGCCCGTGCAGCTTTCGGCGGTCGCGATCGTCAGCCCCGCGGTCTTGTAGGCGTCGAGCAGCGCGGTGGCGCGATCGCGCATCTCGTCGGGAAAGATCACGCCGCGTCCTCCGGAAGCCGTATGGTCGCCGCCGCCTGCGCCGCGAGCCCCTCCTGGCGGCCGGTGAAGCCGAGCTTCTCCGTCGTCGTGGCCTTGATCGAGACGCGCGAGACCGGAACGTCGGCGGCGCGCGCGATCGCCTCGCGCATGGCCTCGCGATGCGCGCCGACCTTCGGCGCTTCCGCCAGGATCGTCACGTCGAGGAGGTCGATCACGCCGCCGCGGGCGCGCACGCGCTCGGCGGCGAAAGCGAGAAACCGGTCGGAGGAGGCGCTCTTCCAGCGGGGATCGGAGGGCGGGAAATGGGTGCCGATGTCGCCCTCCGCGAGAGCGCCGAGCAGGGCGTCGGTCAGGGCGTGCAGCGCGACGTCTCCGTCCGAATGGGCGAGCACGCCCCGCTCGTGGGCGATGCGCACGCCGCCCAGCCAGACGTGGTCGCCTTGCGTGAAGGCGTGGACGTCGAAGCCCGTGCCCATGCGCGTGATCATGCCGCTCTCCGTGCCGGTCCCGGCGGCGAAATCCTCCGGCCGGGTGAGCTTCAGGTTGCCCGGCTCGCCGTCGAAGACGTGAACGGGGTGGTGCGCCCATTCCATCAGCGCGCCGTCGTCGGTGAAGTCGTCGCGCCCCGCCGCCCGCGCCGCCTCGTGCGCGTCCCGCAGCGCCGCGAAGGCGAAGGCCTGGGGCGTCTGCACGGCGCGCAGGCTGGCGCGCGGCGGCGTCTCGACGACGCGTCCGCTCTCGTCGACGCGCTTGATCGTATCGACCACGGCGACGCCGGGGATCGCCGCGCCGGTCTCGCGGGCGGCGGCGATCGCGCGGTCGATCAGGGCCGGCGTCAGGAAGGGGCGCGCCGCGTCGTGGACGAGGACGATGTCCGGCGCCCCGACCTCGGCCAGGCGGGCGAGGCCGTTCGCCACCGAGATCTGCCGCGTCGCGCCGCCCTGCGCCGGCGCGACGAGCTTCGCCCGCGCCGCGGGAGCGAGCCCGGCGACGATTCGGGCGTAGAAGTCCGAATCGTCGGCGTGCGTCACCGTCAGGATGCGGTCGATCGTCTCATGCGCGCCGAAGAGCGCGAGCACCCGGCCGAGCACGCTCTCGCCGCCGACGAGCCGGTACTGCTTCGGATCGCCCGCTCCGGCGCGCGAGCCGCGACCCGCGGCGACGATCAGGGCGGCGATGCGGGGCCTCTGGGACACGCGGTTTCCTCGATCGGCTGTCACGATCGCGGTGATAGAGAATGCCGCCGCGAGAGGCAATCGGCGCCGTCCCGTCCGATCGCGCATGCCCAGGCTTGCCAATTTGGCGGGCTTGTCTAATTGTTGAGCAGAATGACGAGTCGCCCGACCATGAGCCCCGCTTCGATCTCTCCCGCGAATGCCGCCGCCTGGCGTATCGGTCCCGTGCCGATCCCCCGTCGCGCCGTGCTCGCGCCCATGTCCGGTGTCACCGACGTGCACCTGCGCCGGATCGCGGCCGGCTTCGGCGCGGGCCTCGTCGTCTCCGAGATGGTCGCCTCGGACGACTTCGTGAACGGCGACGAGGAGACGCGGCTGCGCGCCGAAGGGGAGGGCGTCTCGCCCCACGTGGTCCAGCTCGCCGGCTGCGACGCGCGCTGGATGGCGGAGGCCGCGCGCCTCGCCGAGGCGAACGGGGCGGGTATCGTCGACATCAACATGGGCTGCCCGGCCAAGCGCGTCACCGGCGGCTGGGCGGGCTCGGCGCTGATGCGCGACCTCGACCACGCGACCACGCTGATCGAGGCCACCGTCGCCGCGGTGGCCGTGCCGGTGACCGTCAAGATGCGGCTCGGCTGGGACGAGGCCTCGATGAACGCCCCGGAGCTCGCCCGCCGGGCGGAGGCCGCGGGCGCGCGGGCGATCACCGTTCACGGCCGCACGCGCCGGCAATTCTACAAGGGCGTCGCCGATTGGGATGCGATCCGGCCCGTGCGCGAGGCGACGCGCCTGCCGCTGGTCGCCAACGGCGACGTCGCGAGCCTGGACAACGCGCGCGCCTGCCTCGCCCGTTCCGGCGCCGACGCCGTGATGGTGGGCCGCGCCGCGCTCGGCCGGCCCTGGCTCGTCGCCACGATCGGCGCGGCCCTCGCGGGCCTGCCCGCGGAGGAGCCCGCGCCGGCGGAGAAGGTCGCCGCCATGCGCGCCCATTACCAGGGGCTCCTCGCCCTCTACGGCCGCGCCATGGCCGTGCGCCACGCCCGCAAGCACCTCGCCGCCTTCGCCGATCACGCCCGCACGGACGGCTTCGCGCTGCCCGATCCGCTCCGGTCCCGTCTCGTCACGAGCGAGGACCCCGCCGAGGTCGTCCGCCTGATCGAGGCCACCTACGCCCATCCCCTCCGAGACGCCGCATGAGAACCCCCACGTCCGAGGCGGTGATGAACGCCCTGCCGCTGCCGGTCCTCACCGTCGGCCCGGATCAAGTCATCCTCGCCGTCAACGCGGCGGCGGAAGCCTTCCTGGAGGCGAGCCAGCGCGTCCTCCAGCGCCAGAAGCTGAGCGATTTCATCCCCTTCGGGTCGCCGGTCCTGAGCCTGATCGAGGAGGTGCGCCGCCGCGGCGTCTCGGTCAGCGAGTACCGGGTCGACATCGGCGGCCCGCGGCTCGGCCTCGAGCGCATCGTCGACGTGTTCGCCTCGCCGATGGCGGAAGCGCCCGAGGTCGTGGTGCTGATGATCCAGGAGCGCACCATCGCCGACAAGATGAACCGCCAGCTCACCCACCGCACCGCGGCGCGCTCGGTGACCGCGCTCGGCGCCATGCTGGCCCACGAGATCAAGAACCCGCTCTCCGGGATCCGCGGCGCGGCGCAGCTGCTCGAGCAATCCGCCGCCGACGACGACCGGCTGCTCACGCGCCTCATCTGCGACGAGGCGGACCGAATCGTGAAGCTCGTCGAGCGCGTCGAGTTGTTCGGGGACCAGCGCCCCGTCGAGCGTGCGCCGGTCAACGTGCACAGCGTGCTCGACCACGTGAAGCGCCTCGCGCAGATGAGCTTCGCGCGCCATTTGCGGATCATCGAGAGCTACGACCCCTCGATCCCGCATGTGCTCGCCAACCGCGACCAGCTCATCCAGGTGGTGCTCAATCTCGTGAAGAACGCGGCCGAGGCCATCGGCCCGGACGCGCTCGAGGGCGAGATCGTGCTCTCGACCGCCTTCCGCACCGGCGTGCGCCTCGCCGTGCCGGGCTCGGCGGAGCGCGTCTCGCTCCCCATCGAGATCGCGGTGCGCGACAATGGGCCGGGCATTCCCCAGGAGCTCGTCTCCGACCTGTTCGACCCGTTCGTGACCACCAAGGCCAACGGCTCTGGCCTCGGACTTGCATTGGTGGCCAAGATCGTGGGCGACCACGGCGGGATCGTCGAGTGCGATCCCGCGCCGCGCAAGACCACGTTCCGCATGCTCCTGCCGATGCACGCCGCCGAGGACGGGCGCGGCTCGTGACGCGTTAACGACCCATCCCCGAGAGTGCGATCCATGCCCAGCGGACACATCCTCCTCGCCGACGACGACGCCGCCATCCGCACCGTGCTGAACCAGGCGCTGTCCCGGGCCGGCTACGAGGTGCGCTCCACCTCCAACGCGGCGACGCTGTGGCGCTGGGTGGCGCAGGGGGACGGCGACATCATCATCACCGACGTGGTGATGCCCGACGAGAACGCCTTCGACCTGCTGCCGCGGATCAAGCGGCTGCGGCCGGAATTGCCGATCATCGTCATGAGCGCCCAGAACACGTTCATGACCGCGATCAAGGCCTCCGAGCGCGGCGCCTACGAGTACCTGCCCAAGCCCTTCGACCTGAAGGAGCTCGTGGCCGTCGTCGGCCGCGCGCTCTCGCGTCCGCGCGGGCCCGTCTCCTCGGCCGACGGGGAGGGGGAGGACATCCCGCTGGTGGGCCGCTCGCCGGCCATGCAGGAGATCTACCGGGCGCTGGCGCGGCTGATGCCGACCGACCTCACCGTGATGATCACGGGCGAGAGCGGCACCGGCAAGGAGCTCGTCGCCCGCGCGCTGCACGATTACGGCAAGCGCCGCTCCGGCCCCTTCGTCGCGGTCAACATGGCGGCGATCCCGCGGGACCTGATCGAATCGGAGCTCTTCGGCCACGAGAAGGGCGCCTTCACCGGCGCCACCGCCCGCTCGGCCGGGCGCTTCGAGCAGGCCGAGGGGGGCACGCTCTTCCTCGACGAGATCGGCGACATGCCGATGGAGGCGCAGACGCGGCTCCTGCGCGTGCTCCAGCAGGGCGAGTACACGACGGTGGGCGGGCGCACGCCGATCAAGACCAACGTGCGCATCGTCGCCGCCACCAACAAGGACCTGCGCATCTCGATCCAGCAGGGGCTCTTCCGCGAGGACCTGTTCTTCCGCCTCAACGTCGTGCCCCTGCGCCTGCCGCCGCTGCGCGAGCGCGTCGAGGACATTCCCGACCTCGCCAGGCACTTCTTCGCCCAGATCGAGAAGGAAGGCCTCGCCCGCAAGCAGATGGATTCCGAGGCGATGGACCGTCTCAAGCGCTACCGCTGGCCGGGGAACGTGCGCGAGCTCGAGAACCTGATCCGCCGCCTCGCCGCGCTCTATCCGCAGGACACGATCACCGCGCCGATCATCGAGGGCGAGCTCGACGTGCGCCCGATCGAGTCGCCCGTGGCCGCGGGGGGCGACGGCGCGGAGGCGCCGGAGACGCTCTCCGGGTCGGTGGAGCGCCACCTCACCCGCTATTTCTCGAACTTCCGCGATACGCTGCCGCCGCCGGGGCTCTATCACCGCATCCTGCGCGAGGTGGAGGGGCCGCTCATCGCCGCCGCGCTCACCGCCACCCGCGGCAACCAGATCCGCGCCGCCGAGCTCCTCGGCCTCAATCGCAACACCTTGCGCAAGAAGGTCCGCGACCTCGACCTGCCGGTGATCCGCACGAGCCGCTGACGGCGGCGGCTCGCCACGCCCCCCTTTCGCTTCCCCGTCGGCAGTGTATTAGTTTCGCCACACTGTTGTGTGAACGCATCAGCGCAAACGGGCGAATCGGGGCGGGGGCCCCGCGGCGAGGCCGACGTGAAACAGATGCGGGGCAAGACGAGCGCGGACGACGAGATCGCCGCCACGGGGCCGGGCTGGGTCGGCCTCGTCGTGGTCGTGGCCGCGCTCGTCTCGGCGCTGGCGTCCTTCCTGATCCTGTCCGGCCTCACGCCGATCGAGCCGACCGAATCGGTCACGGTCAACGCGCTCGCGGTGAATCTCGGCTTCATCCTCGCGCTCGGCGCGATCATGGCCGTGCAGGCGAAGCGGCTGGTCCGGGCGCGCCGGGCCGGCGCGGCCGGCGCGCGTCTGCATCTGCGCTTCGTCGCCCTCTTCAGCGGGATCGCGACGGTCCCCGTCGTCGTGGTCGCCGTCGTCGCCTCGATCACGCTGGCGCGTGGGCTCGAGCCCTGGTTTTCGGGCTGGGTCGGCACGCTCCTGCAGAACACGGTGGAGATCGCCCACGAATACCGCGAGCTGCAGTGCCGGACGCTCGCGCGCGAGACGACGCTCATGGCCGCGGATCTCGACCGCGCCAAGGTGCTCTACGACGCCGATCCGAACCTGTTTCGCGAGTTCATGCGCTCGCGCGCGACCTTCCTCGGCTTTCCGGTCGCCATGGTGGTGGAGCCGGACGGGCGCGTCGTCGAGGAGATCGTCAACGTCCCGATCCCGGGCCTCGAGGTGCCGGGCCCGCGCGACCTCGCGGACGCCGACGAGGAGGACGCGCTGTGCCTCGTGCCGCGCGAGGATTCGGTGCTGCGCTCGATCCTCAAGCTTCAGGAGCACGACGGCCGCATCCTCTTCGTCACGCGCTTCGTCGACCGGCGCGCCCTCGACTTCCCGGCGGAAGCGGAAGCGGGCATGAACTACTACAACCTCCTCGCCCAGCTCTCCTCGGGCATCCAGATCGCCTTCGCCTCCATGCTCGCGGTGATCACGTTGATCATCCTGCTCGCGGCGATCTGGTTCGGGCTCGGCTCCGCCGACCGGCTGGTCGCTCCCATCCGTCGGCTCATCCGCGCGACGCAGCAGGTGGCGGAAGGGAACTTCTACGTCCAGGTACCGGTGCGCCGGACGGAAGGCGACCTCGCCTTCCTCGGCCAGACCTTCAACGCCATGACGTCGGAGCTGCGCCGCCAGCACGACGGGCTCACCGCCGCGAGCGACCTGATCGACCGGCGCCGGCGCTTCACCGAGGCGGTGCTCTCGGGCGTCTCCGCGGGCGTGGTCGGCCTCGACGCGCACGGGGCGGTCACCATCATGAACCCCTCGGCCGAGCGGCTGTTCGGCCTCTCCGAAACGAACGCCGTCGGCCGTCCCGCCGCCGACGTCCTGCCGGAGCTCGCGGGCCTCGTCGAGACGGCGCGCAGCGCGCGCACGCGGCTGACGCAGGCCCAGATCGCCATCCAGCGCGGCGGGCGCGAGCGCACCGTCGACGTGCGCGTCACCTCCGAGCAGGCGCGCGGCGACGAGAAGGGCTTCGTCGTCACCCTCGACGACATCACCGATCTCGTCTCCGCCCAGCGCACCTCCGCCTGGGCCGACGTCGCGCGCCGCATCGCCCACGAGATCAAGAACCCGCTCACCCCGATCCAGCTCTCGGCCGAGCGGATCCGGCGCAAGTACGGCAAGGTCATCACCGAGGACCGCGCCGTGTTCGACCAGTGCACGGACACGATCGTGCGTCAGGTCGACGACATCAAGCGCATGGTCGACGAGTTCTCGTCCTTCGCCCGGATGCCCAAGCCGAAGATCGTCGAGCGCGAGGACCTGTCCGACACGGTGCGCCAGGCGCTCTTCATGATGCGCATCGCCCACCCCGACATCGCCTTCGAGGACGAGCTGCCCCAGGAGCCGCTTCTCGCCCGGTTCGACCGGCGGCTCGTGTCACAGGCGGTGGCGAACATCCTGAAGAACGCGGCGGAATCCATCGCCGAATCGCCGGATGCGACGCCCGGCGAGGGTCGCATCACGGTCGCGGTCGGCCTCGAGGAGGGCGTCGTCGCCATCGACGTCGTCGACACGGGCCGCGGCTTCCCCACCGAGAACCGCCAGCGGCTGCTCGAGCCCTACATGACCACGCGCGACAAGGGCACCGGACTCGGCCTGCCGATCGTCGCCAAGATCTTCGAGGAGCACGGCGGCGGCGTCGAGCTTCGCGACAATCCCGCCGGGCGGGGCGCCTGGGTGCGCCTCTGGTTCCCGGCCGAGCCCGCCCGCGAGGCGGGCGAGACCACACCAAGCGCCGACGCGGCGCGCATCTCGGGGGCGACCACGCCATGAGCGCCGATATCCTCATCGTCGACGACGAGGCCGACATCCGCGATCTGGTCGCGGGAATCCTGGAGGACGAGGGCCACCGCAGCCGCACCGCCGGCGGCTCGGACGAGGCGCTCGCCGCCATCGAGAGCCGGCGCCCGCACCTCGTCTTCCTCGACATCTGGCTCCAGGGCTCGCGGCTCGACGGGCTGCAGGTCCTCGAGCAGATCAAGGCGAGCCATCCGGAGCTGCCGGTGGTGATGATCTCCGGCCACGGCAACATCGAGACCGCCGTCTCCGCGATCAAGCTCGGCGCCTACGACTTCATCGAGAAGCCGTTCAAGGCCGACCGGCTGGTGCTCGTCGCCGAGCGCGCGCTGGAGGCCTCGCGGCTCAAGCGCGAGGTGCGCGAGCTGCGCGCCCGCTCGGCCGAGGCGAGCCGGATCTGCGGCAAGTCGCCGGTCATGAACCAGCTGCGCCAGACGGTCGAGCGCGTCGCGCCGACCAACGCGCGCGTTCTCGTCACCGGCGCGCCGGGCTGCGGCAAGGAGCTCGTCGCACGCACCATGCACGCGCTCTCCAGCCGGGCCAACGGCCCCTTCGTGGTGATCAACGCGGCGACGATCACGCCCGAGACCATGGAGGCCGAGCTCTTCGGCGTCGAATCGGGCGAGAGCCGCGACCGCCGCGTCGGCGCCCTCGAGGAGGCGCACGGCGGCACGCTCTACATCGACGAGATCGCCGATTTCCCAAAGGAGACCCAGGCCCGCATCCTGCGGGTTCTCGTCGAGCAGAATTTCCAGCGCGTCGGCGGCTCGACGCGCGTTCACGTCGACGTGCGCATCGTCTCGTCCTCCAGCCGCGACCTGAAGGCCGAGATCGCGGCGGGGCGCCTGCGCGAGGACCTCTTCCACCGCCTCAGCGTCGTGCCGATCCGCGTGCCGTCCCTCGCCGAGCGGCGGGAGGACGTGCCGGAGCTGATCGGCTTCTTCATGGAGCAGATCTCGCGGGCGACCGGCCTGCCGCCGCGTCGCATCGGCTCGGACGCGCTCGCGGTGCTCCAGTCGCACGACTGGCCCGGAAACGTGCGCCAGTTGCGCAACAACGTCGAGCGCCTGATGATTCTGGCGAGCGGCGATCCCGAGATCGAGATCACCGCCGACATGCTCCCCGCCGAGGTCGGCGCGCTCGTGCCGGCGACGCCGAGCGGGGCGGGCGGAGAGAAGCTGATGAGCCTGCCGCTGCGCGAGGCGCGCGAGATCTTCGAGCGCGAGTACCTGATGGCCCAGATCGCACGTTTTTCCGGCAACATCTCGCGCACGGCCGAGTTCATCGGCATGGAGCGCTCGGCGCTCCACCGCAAGCTGAAGTCGCTCGGCGTGAACGCCTGACCATGGTCGCGCGCGAAAAAGCGCGCGTGACGGCGACAAGGGGACTTGCCTTGGCGATAGGACCCATCTGTAATGGGCGTGCCGGTTCAGGGCCGCCAGCAGGCGGTCGATCTAAGTTCCATGGCTCCTGACTTCCAAGACCGGCGGCGGCAGGGTGGCGAGGCAAACTCATGGCGGGCGAGCGTGCGCAGAATCTGCAAGACACGTTTCTCAATCACGTGCGGAAGAACAAGGTCCCCCTGACCATCTTCCTGGTGAACGGCGTGAAGCTCCAAGGCGTTGTCACGTGGTTCGATAATTTCTGCGTCCTGTTGCGCCGCGATGGACACTCACAGCTCGTCTACAAGCACGCGATCTCCACGGTCATGCCGGGGCATCCGATCCAGCTGTTCGAGCAGGGGGACGAGGGCGGCGAGAAAGGCTGAGCCGTGAGCGAGCCGAAGCCGCCCGTCGAGGAGAGGCTCCAGCGGCTGGCCGAGCCCGAGAAGGAGGTCGCCTCGGGGACCCCGACGCTCGTGGTCGGCCCCTACCTGACGCGCCGTCGCGCGGGCGGGGAGGGCGAGAGCGCGCCGGTCAACCCGCGCGCCTTCGAGGCGCGGCTGGAGGAGGCCGTGGGCCTGGCCGGCGCCATCGATCTCGCCGTGGTCGAGGCGCTGGTCACGCCGCTCTCGGCGCTCAGGCCGGCGACGTACCTGGGCAAGGGCAAGGTCGAGGAGCTCAAGGGCGTGGTCACCGCCCACGAGATCCGTCTCGTGGTGATGGACTGCGCGCTCTCCCCGGTGCAGCAGCGCAACCTCGAGAAGGAGCTCGGCGCCAAGGTCATCGACCGCACGGGGCTCATTCTCGAGATCTTCGGGCGCCGCGCGCGCACCCGCGAAGGCCGGCTTCAGGTCGAGCTGGCGCACCTGAACTACCAGAAGAGCCGGCTCGTGCGCTCCTGGACGCATCTCGAGCGCCAGCGCGGCGGCTACGGCTTCCTCGGCGGCCCGGGCGAGACGCAGATCGAGGCGGATCGCCGGCAGATCCAGGAGCGGATGACCCGCATCGAGCGCGACCTCGAGACGGTGACGCGCACCCGCGCGCTCCACCGCACCTCGCGCCGCCGCGTGCCGTACCCGATCATCGCGCTCGTCGGCTACACCAATGCCGGCAAGTCGACGCTCTTCAACCGCATGACCCGCGCCGAGGTCATGGCGGAAAACATGCTCTTCGCCACCCTCGACCCCACCTCGCGGGCCATCGCGCTGCCGCACGGCGAGAAGGCGATCCTGTCGGACACGGTGGGCTTCATCTCCGACCTGCCGACCATGCTCGTCGCCGCCTTCCGGGCCACGCTCGAGGACGTGATCGAGGCCGACGTGCTGCTCCACGTGCGCGACGTCTCGCACGGCGAGACGCAGGCCCAGGCCGAGGATGTCCGGCAGGTGCTGCGCGATCTCGACATCGACCCCGACGACCGTGCGCGCATCGTCGAGGTCTGGAACAAGGCGGACCTGATCGACGCCGACGAGCGGGCGCGGCTCGAGGCGATCATCGCGCGCATGGACCCGGCCGAACGTCCCGCGCTCGTTTCCGCCGTGACGGGGGAGGGGATCGACGAGCTCCTGCGCGTGGTCGAGGACCGCATCG
Source organism: Salinarimonas sp. (assembly GCF_040111675.1). Lineage (NCBI taxonomy): Bacteria > Pseudomonadati > Pseudomonadota > Alphaproteobacteria > Hyphomicrobiales > Salinarimonadaceae > Salinarimonas > Salinarimonas sp. Next base: position 2,263,542 of record NZ_CP157794.1, read on the forward strand.
CCCGCGGCCGCCCGACCTACGCCGTGACGCTCGACCCGGCCGACGGGGCGGGCGCGCATTGGCTCTACGAGCAGGCGGAGATCTTCGGGCGCACGGACGCCGAGGATCGCGTCGACTTCCTCGTGCGCATCGCCGCCGAGAAGGAGCCGCGCTTCCTCCAGCGCTTTCCCCAGGCGAGGCGCGCCCTCGGCTGAGGTCGCGACGCGGCCTCACCCCTCCGTCACGCGCCCCTCGTTCGGCGCGAGCCGCCCGGTCTCCCGCGCGCCTTCGTGGGTCGAGAGCAGCACGCGCCCGCCTTCGGCCAGCGGCCGCGGCGCGTCGGCGAAGTTGAGCGCGACCACGATCCGCCGCGCGCCGTGCCGGCGCTCGAAGACGAGAACGTCGTCCGCGGCCGAAAGCGTGCGGTAGGCGCCGAGCGCGAGGGCGGGCTCGGCGCGGCGCAGCGCGGCCAGCCGGCGGATGAGGGCGAGCATGGAGCCGGGGTCCCGCGCCTGGGCCGCGACCGGCGCCGCGCCGCCGATCGGGAGCCACGGCGCGCCCGTCGTGAAGCCGGCGGTCGGGCCTTCCTCCCAAGGGATCGGCGTGCGCACCGGGTCGCGGCCGAACCCCTGGCCCGGCGCGTTCTTCTCCATCGGGTCGTGGACCAGCTCCGGCGGGATCGGCACGTCGACCATGCCGAGCTCGTCGCCCTGGTAGATCGTCGGCGTGCCGCGCAGCGTGAGCAGCAGCATGGCCGCGACGCGTGCCTGCGCCGGGCCGACGCGGCCTGCGATGCGCGGCCGGTCGTGGTTGCCCAGCACCCAGTTCGGCCAGGCGCCCTCCGGCAGCGCCGCCTCGTAGGCGTCGACCAGGCCCGCGATGGTCTCGGCCCGCCAATCGGCGAAGATCAGCTGGAAGTTGAAGGGCAGCTGGAAGCCGTCGAGGCCCTCGCCGCCGTAATAGGCCATCACCTCGGGCAGCGTGCCGTAGGCCTCGCCGATCAGCAGCCGCTCGGGCTCGTACTCTCGGGCGACCCGCCGCATGGCGCGGGCGGCGTCGAAGACTTCCGGCTGGTGGGCGGTGAAGGCGCGGTGGAGCGCGCGGGCCTCCTGCATGGGCGGGCGCCAATGCGGGTCCGGCGGGTTGCTCCGCAGGCGCGCGTCCGGGACGAGATGCTCCACCGCGTCGACCCGGAAGCCGTCGACGCCGCGGTCGAACCAGAAGCGCATGACGTCGAGCATCGCCTCCTGGACGGCCGGGTTGCGCCAGTTGAGCGCCGGCTGCTCGCGCAGATAGATGTGGAGCCAGTACTGGCCGGTCGCCGCATCGAGGCTCCAGGCCGGCCCGCCGAACTCGGAGAGCCAATTGTTGGGCGGCCCGCCGTCGGTCCCCGGATCGGCCCAGACGTACCAGTCCCGCTTCGGGCTCTCGCGCGAGGAACGGCTCTCGCGGAACCAGGGGTGCTCGTCGGACGTGTGGCTCGGCACGAAGTCCATCAGCACCTTCAGCCCCCGCCCGTGCGCCGCGGCCACGAGGGCGTCGAAGTCGGCGAGCGTGCCGAACAGCGGGTCCACGCCGCGATAATCCGACACGTCGTAGCCGAAGTCCTTCATCGGCGAGGGATAGATCGGCGAGATCCAGACGGCGTCGACGCCGAGCGTCACGAGATGGTCGAGCCGGCGGGCGATGCCGGCGAGATCCCCGATGCCGTCCCCGTTCGAATCCTGGAAGGAGCGCGGATAGATCTGATAGACGACCGCGTGTCGCCACCAGGTCGCCTCGTCGCGCTTGAGTTCGGTCATCGAGCAGGCCTTCGTGTCGTCGCGTTTCGTTCGCCGCCCGCATAGGGCATCGCACGCCGCGAGGGCAACCGTGAAGGGCGGCGTTGGTTCGCCGCCGCGTCCGCGGCATTCACCTTGCGCGAGCCGTCCTTTGGCCGCATTTTGGCATCTCACGGCTCGTGGGGGGCAGGGGGCTTCGATGACGACAACCGGCGCCGGCGAGGTCCGGCCGAGGCCGCCGCTCTTCCGGGCGTTGGGCGCGGCCGAGCCGCCCGCCATGGTGCGCGTCGACGGCGTCGACTACGCGCGCGTGACGGTGTTCAAGCACGATTCCTGGGCGGCGACGGCGCTCTACGCGGCGGACGAGCGCTTCATCACCGTAAAGTTCAACCGTATCCAGCCGATCTTCATCGTGCCGATGCGCTGGCTCGGCCGTACCCTGGCGCGGCGCGAGGCCGGCTTCCTGGCGCGCCTCGCCGACGTGCCGCTCGTGCCGGAGGTGCTCGGCCCGGTCGAGGTCGGGGGACGCGTTGCCGACAACGCGGTGGCGCGGGTCTATATCGCCGGCCGGCCCTTCAAGGACCGCAACGGCATCGCGCCCGATTTCACCCGTCAGCTCGAGGGCCTGCTCGCCGAGGTCCACGCCCGCGGCATCGCCTATGTCGACCTGCACAAGCGCGAGAACGTCATCGTGGACGGCGAGGGGCGGCCGAACCTGATCGATTTCCAGGTCAGCCTCGGCATCGGCGCGCGCTGGCCCTGGAACGGCCGCCTGTTCCGCCGCTTCGTCGCGCTCCTGCAGGAGACGGACAGCTACCACGTGCGCAAGCACCACGTCCGCCTCTACCCCGAGGCGTTCACGCCGGAGGAGCGCGAGACCTACGCCCAGCCGCCCGGCATCATCGGCGCGCACCGGCGCGTGGCGAAGCCCATCCGCCGCTGGCGGCGCGCGCTGCTCGCGCGCCTGCGCGTGCGCGACCGTTCCGGCATGGCGCATTCGGAGCACGAGCCCGAAGTCGCCTTTCGGCGCGAGGAGGACGCGGGACGGGAGCGCTGACGCGGAGCCGGAAACGCGCATCAGCACCCGCGGCGCTGCGGACCTTCGGGAGGAGCCCCCGGGCAGCGTCACGTCATCGCGCCAGCTCCGACAGGCGCTCGCGCGCGGCGCTGAAGCCTTCGAGCGACATGCCGAGGCCGAACGGCTCGCGCGTCTCGTTCGCGGTGGCCGCGATCTCGAGGCGTTCGCCTCCGGCGAGACGCGATACCGCGACGGGATCGAGGACGAGGGGAACGAGGCACCCGCCGGGCAGGCAGGTGCTGAAGCGCGCCTGCGTCAGAAGGGCGCCGTCGACCGAGAGCGCCGTCCCTTCATCCAGAAGCAACCCGAAGGGCATGACGAGCATGCCGGACAGGCCTACGTCGGTTTCGGCGAGCTCGATGCCGGCGATCTGGCGGCCGTCCTGCTGGACGAGACGCTGCGCCATGACGCAGCGTCTCGCGCCCGCGCGCGTCGCACAAGCGACGGTCCAGTCGCCGTAGGTTTCCTGCAGGGACGACGGCGCCGCGGGCGCCTGCGCTTTCACCGGGAGCGGAGAAACGGTCAGCCCAACCACAACGAGGATCGAGGCGAGAGCAGGCCGCATGATCAGAACTCGATCCGTAAACGCCCGGTCGCCCCATGCGCCGCACCGCGGTCGCCGAAGCTGCCGCCGTAGGCGATACCGAGCGTCACCTGCTCCCGCAATTCGAAGTCGAGCGCGGCCTCGACGACGGCGGCGTCCTCCTCGATCGGCGTAGCCGCCACGACGAACGCGTCCGAGCCGGCGATGCGGAAGGTCGTGGTCGGCTGCGTGTCACCGAAGGCGTGCCGCCATCCGACCATCGCGCGCGCGGTCGCCTGCCAGCCTCGAAGGGTGAAGGCCGTGGACAGGCGCAGGCCGAGCGTGGAATAGGCGGTCGCGAGCGTGCTGCCCTGGGCGGTAAGCGCTGCACTGGCGCCGGACTCGCTGAAGCCGTCGGTATCGAGATGCACATAGGCGAGGCCAGCGAAGGGCTCGAGCGCGAAGCCGCCAGTTCCGAGGCGATAGCCGACCTCGCCGGCGAATTGCGTCCTGCGCGCATCGTAGTCGGCCGAGAGCGCGTCGGCGTAGCCGGGGAACGCGATCGTGCGCCGCGTTTCGATTCGGTGCCAGGTGTGGATCGCCCCGGCGCCGATACGGAAGGGACCGAGCTCCCCCGTGGCATAAGCGCCGAGATGGACATCGTCGCTCTCGCCGGAGGCGTTGAGCGAGTCCGCCGCGATGGTCGAGCGGCCGTAGCCGCCGAACAGGCCGACGCGGATGCTCTCCCCGACCATCCCGTCGAGGCCGACGAGGAACCCGCCTTCGTCGCGCTCGATGCTCGGCGTTCCCACCGTGCCTCCGACGCGGCTCCAAGACCCGAAAACCTCTCCCCATGCCGCGAGGCCCCGACCCGCCGGGACCTCGGCGGCGCTCTCGAAGGCGCTGTAGGCGGCGAAGGGCCCGCTCTCCGCAACCCCGCGATAGGCACCCCCGTGGAACCGGTTCAGCATAACGGAGCGCACCGTTCCGGCGCCATCGACGAGGGCGCCCTGCACGCTGGGATGAAAATCGCCGGCGAGCTGCGTCAGGCCCGCTCGCGCGGTCGGCGCGTCGAGCAGAATGAGCGCTCTGTACAGGTCGCTTCCGATCCCCACGCCGTCGAGCGCTCGGGCGACGGCGATCTGGTTGTCCGTGCGGGCGACGCTCGCAAGCGAGATGCCGTTGCGCACGAGCCGAAGCGTCACGTTCGTCGGCGAATAGACGAGCAGCGGCTGGAGAAAGGTGAAGGTCGAGCTCGCCCCGGCGAAGCTTCCGTTCAGGCTCGACGCTGTCAGGATCACGTAGTCTGAATAGGGCGCATAGGCGCCCGTCTGGCCGATATGCAAGACCGTTCCGGCGAGGTTCGCCGTCCCGGTCACGACGATGCGGTCGCTGGCGCCGCTCGCCGGATCGGTCTCGACCTCGAAGACGGAGCCGGACAGCAGGTCGAGGTCGCCGTCGACGGTCATCGTCCCGATCGAGTTGCCGGGCGCGATCGTCGCGCCTGCCGCGATCGTCGTCGACCCGATCGTGCCGGACCCACCGAGGCGACCGCTCGCGACGTTCAGCGTCCCGCCCAGCCTGCCGTTCACGAGCAGCGTGCCGTTCGACATCGTGGTCGTGCCGGTAAAGCCGCTCGAATCGCCGGTCAGCTCCGTCACGCCGGCCAGGATCGAGATGGCGCCGGGTCCGGAGATCGCAGACGGGAATGTGTGGCGCGCCGACGTGTGGTTGAACACGAGGCTGCCCCGTCCAGCGCCGAAGATCACCTGCGCGGCCTCGAGCACGCCCGGCGCCCCCGCCGGATCGCCGATTGCGCCGCCGATCGAGACCGTTCCCGAGGCGGTCGGGTTCGCGGCGATGCCGAGCTGTCCCGAGCCCGCGGCCACGGAAACCGTGCCCCCGTCCACGATGGTCAGCGACCCTCTTCCCGAGTCACCGACCAGCAGGGAGCCGCTGCTGGTCCAGGCCGAGCCCGGACCTGTGACGGTCACCGAGCCGCTGGCGATGAGAGTTCCGCCGAGATAGCCGGCCGTGCTCGCAACGCGGCCGCCGGCTTCCACGATCAGCTCGCCGGCGCCCGCGAAGCCGACGTACAGATCCGTATCGTTCACCCAGGTGGAACCCGCGCCGGTAACCCTCGCCGTTCCGACGCCGTTGGGGTTCATACCGACGTAGCCGGCCGCGCTCGACACCGTGCCGCCGCTCGCCACGCTCAGTGTGCCCCTGCCGAAGAAGCCGACATACAGCCCGTCTCTGCTGGTCCAGGTCGAGCCGTCGGCGACCGTCACAACACCGGCGCCGTTGAACGAGCGGCCGATATAGCCGGCCGCGTTCGACACGCTGCCGCCTGCCTCGACGCTCATCTCGCCGGCGCCGGCATAGCCGACGTACAGATCCGAGCTGTTCTCCCAGGTCGAGGTCGGGCCGGTGACGGTCACCGCTCCGACGCCGGTCGAGGCCAGTCCGAGAAGGGCGGTCGTGTTCGAGACCCTGCCGCCGGCCTCGATGCGCAGCGTGCCTGTGCCGGACGCACCGATCGTCAGGTTGCCGGTGCTGTTCCACGTCGAGCCCGTCCCGGTGACCGTCACCGTGCCGGTGCCGACGCCGGCGCCGCCGAAATTGTCGCCGAGGACGCTCAGTGCGTTCGTGACGCTGCCGCCGGCCTCGATGCTCAGGCTGCCCGTTCCGGACCCGCCGATGACCAGGAGGTTGCCGCTGTTCCAGATGGAGCCCGCGCCGACGACCGTCACCGTGCCGGAGCCGCCGAAGTTTCGACCGACATAGCCTCGGGTGGTGGAGATGGCGCCGCCGGTCTCGACGCTCAGCTGGCCGGTGCCGAACTGCCCGACGGTCAAGTCGGCCGTCTGCGCCGAGCCGCCGGCGATCACGGTGGGCCTCGGTGAGACCGTGTTCAGCAAGACCGCGTCGGACGTGCCGGGCACCGTGTTGGTCGTCCAATTGCCGGCTGTGAACCAATCCGTCGAAAGGCTGCCGTCCCAGGAGACCTGCGCGTATGCGGGCGCGGTGACCGACATGAGTACGGCGCTAGCGACCAGCGTAATTCCTCGCCTGCCGTCTTGCCGTTCTTGTCGCAGCCGAAAAACCATCGATCACCCGCAGCGTCCACCATCCTCGCGACGACAGACTTCTCGCGATACCCTACGTCATCACGAAGCACCATCCAGGGCTTCCCGGCAGCTTTCCTCGCAACGTGGCTTCGAGGCAACAGAGCGGTCGGCAATACTCGGCAGGGGCGCACGGCGGTTCGACGTCGGCGGCGACCGCACCGGCCTTCGACGGGGTGCCGCTAGCGGAGAAACGAAAGAGGCCCCCGGGTCTCCCCGGGGGCCTCCGATTCGCGTCTCGCGTCTGGCGCGAGCGGCGGGCCTCAGAAGCCCATGCCGCCCATGCCGCCCATGTCGGGCATGCCGCCGCCGCCGCCGCCGCCGGCCGACTCCTTCTTCGGAGCCTCGGCGACCATGGCCTCGGTGGTGATCAGCAGGCCCGCCACCGAGGCGGCGTCCTGGAGCGCCGTGCGCACGACCTTGGCCGGATCGACGATGCCGGCCTGGATCATGTCGACGTATTCCTCGGTCTGGGCGTTGAAGCCGAAGGTCTCCGAGGAGTTCTCGTTGATCTTGCCGACCACGATCGAGCCCTCGACGCCCGAGTTCTCGGCGATCTGACGCAGCGGCTGCTCGAGCGCGCGCAGCACGATCTTGATGCCGGCGCGGATGTCCGGGTTGTCGGACTCGAGCTTCGCGACCGCCTTCTTGGCGCGCAGCAGAGCGGTGCCGCCGCCGGGGACGATGCCTTCCTCGACCGCCGCGCGGGTGGCGTTGAGGGCGTCGTCGACGCGGTCCTTCTTCTCCTTGACCTCGACCTCGGTGGCGCCGCCGACGCGGATGACGGCCACGCCGCCCGCGAGCTTGGCGAGACGCTCCTGCAGCTTCTCACGGTCGTAGTCCGAGGTGGTCTCCTCGATCTGCGCCTTGATCTGCTGGACGCGGGCCTCGATGTCGTCCTTCGAGCCGGCGCCGTCGATGATCGTGGTGTTCTCCTTCTCGATGCGCACGCGCTTGGCGCGGCCGAGCATGTCGAGCGTCACGTTCTCGAGCTTGATGCCGAGGTCCTCGGAGACGGCGGTGCCGCCGGTGAGGATGGCGATGTCCTCGAGCATGGCCTTGCGGCGATCGCCGAAGCCCGGAGCCTTGACGGCCGCGACCTTGAGGCCGCCGCGCAGCTTGTTGACGACGAGGGTGGCGAGCGCCTCGCCCTCGATGTCCTCGGCGACGATCAGCAGCGGCTTGCCCGACTGCACGACCGCCTCGAGGATCGGCAGCATCGCCTGAAGCGAGGAGAGCTTCTTCTCGTGGATGAGGATGTAGGGATCGTCGAGCTCGGCGATCATCTTCTCCGCGTTCGTGATGAAGTACGGGGAGAGATAGCCGCGGTCGAACTGCATGCCCTCGACGATGTCGACCTCGGTCTCGGCGGTCTTCGCCTCCTCGACCGTGATGACGCCCTCGTTGCCGACCTTCTGCATCGCGTTGGCGATCATCTCGCCGATGAGCTGGTCGCCGTTGGCGGAGATGGTGCCGACCTGCGCGACCTCCGAGGAGGCCTCGACCTTGCGGGCGCGGGACTGGATGTCCGCGACGGCGGCCGCGGTCGCCATGTCGACGCCGCGCTTGAGGTCCATCGGGTTCATGCCGGCGGCGACCGCCTTGGCGCCCTCCTTCACGATCGACTGGGCGAGCACGGTGGCGGTGGTGGTGCCGTCGCCGGCGAGGTCGTTGGTCTTGGAGGCGACCTCGCGGACCATCTGGGCGCCCATGTTCTCGAACTTGTCCGAGAGCTCGATCTCCTTGGCGACGGTGACGCCGTCCTTGGTGATGCGGGGCGCGCCGAACGACTTCTCGATGACGACGTTGCGGCCCTTCGGGCCGAGCGTCACCTTCACCGCGTCGGCGAGGATGTCGACGCCGCGGAGCATGCGCTCGCGGGCGTCGGACGAGAATTTCACGTCCTTGGCAGCCATGTGTTCGTTCCTTCGGGTCTCGTGGCCCCCGGGACCGGCGCGGAGCCGGCGCGCGACGGGGGCGGGTTTGCTCGGATGAGGTCGACGATGGGACCCGCCCGCTTACGCGGAGACGACGCCCATGATGTCGCTCTCCTTCATGATGAGGAGATCCTGGCCGTCGATGCGCACCTCGGTGCCCGACCACTTGCCGAACAGGACACGGTCGCCGGCCTTGACGTCGAGCGGCTGGACCTTACCGGTCTCGTCGCGGGCGCCGGGCCCGACGGCGACGACCTCGCCCTCCTGGGGCTTCTCCTTGGCGGTGTCCGGGATGATGATCCCGCCCTTCGTCTTCTCCTCCGCCTCGATACGGCGGACGACGACGCGGTCGTGCAGGGGACGGAAGTTCATGGGGTGGCGTCCTCTATGCAGGCGGGGCGCGCTCGGCTAGAACACGCCCGCCGTCCGGGTTGCTCAGGGCTGTTGGCACTCGATGCGAGAGAGTGCCAAAGCGTGCCTGCGAGATAGATGGACGCGGCCGGCGTGTCAAGGATGGCGCGCTCCGGCGTCACGCCTCGTTGCGCCCCAGCGTCACCGCGGCCAGGATCATCGTCGCCCCGAGCAGCATGGGCGTCGTCGGCACTTCGCCGAGGACGAGATAGGCCCCGAGCAGCCCGAAGACCGGGATCAGCGTCAGCCACAACCCGGCCGCGCCTGCCGACACCCGGCTGAGGCCGATCAGGTAGAGCCAGAAGGCGAGCGCGTACTGAACGACGCCGGACGCCGCCGCATAGGCCAGCAGCCCGGGCGTGAGTACCTCGAAGCCGCTCGCGTCCGCTCCCGTGGCGACCACCGCGGCGAAGATCGCCAGCGCGAAGGCGAGCCCGACGGCCTGCTGCCCGGACGCGAGGGTCGCGGGCGGAAAGTCCGCGGCGATCCGGGCCGACAGGACGACGTAGGTCGCCGCCGTCATCGTGGCGACGACGATCAGCACGTCGCCGAGCGGGCTCGCCCCAGGCAGGCTCGTCGAGGCGCTGGAGACGAGGAGCAGCCCGGCGGTCGCGACGGCGATGCACACGACGAGACGCCGCGTCGGCCGATGGCCGAACAGCAGGAAGGCGACGAGCGGTATCAGCACGGGCTCCGACGCGCCGATCACCGAGGCGCTGCCCGCGGTCGTCAGCGCGAGCCCGACGAGCCCGATCGCATAGGTGGCTCCGGGCTCGAGCAGCCCGATCGACGAGGCGCGCGCGAAGGCGCGGGTGCGATGGCGTCGCAGCGCCCGCGGGCCCGCGAGCAGGACCAGGAAGGCGACGCTGGCGGAGAGCTGCAGGACGAGCAGCGTCACCGGCGGGATGTCGTAGAGAAGGTCGCGGGACATCACCGTGGCCGAGCCCCAGCACGCCGCCGAGCCGATCATCGCCATGACCGCCACGGCGCGCTGCCGCCGCCGATCGCCGTGCTGCGACGCGGCCTGCGCCGGGACATCGGGCTCCCGCGTTCCGGGCTGCATGCGTGTGGCCTCTCGCGATCTCGATCCACCGCCTCTAAGGCATCGCCGTTCGTTTAGCAATCTTAGAAATGCGTAGCGTGCCGGATGCACTTGACGGATGCGTCGCCTCGACGCAATCTCGGGTCGATCAACCCGGAGATTGCTGGAACATGCTTCTGCATGAAAACATCCCGAGACGGCCCTCGCTCGAGGAACGGCTCCGGGCGCTGGAGCCGGCGGCGGGTCCACCTGCGTTCGGCCCCGACATCGATGCGGCGCACGAGACGATCCTCGACCCCGCGCGGTCGCACGAGGAGCGCTGCGCGGCCTTCCTCGCCTGGGCGGCGCGCCATCAGCCCTGCCTGTTCGGACGGATGGCGTCCAGGGGCCTGCGCGGAATCGGCCTCGCGGTCTGCTGGCTGGACGACGTCGACATCGCCGCGGGCGACGAGCACCTGCGCGCCCGCATCCAGGCGGCGCGGCGCGCCTGGAAGGCGCAGGCGCTCGACGGGGGCCCGAGCGGGTTCCTCGTCATGCTCAACAGCCGGCGCCTGGCCGAATGCCCGCCGTCGGACGCGCTCGTCGAGATCTGCCGGCACGTCGCCGACCTCTATTTCGTCGAGTTCGCACCGGTCGAGGCCGACATCCTCTACACCGAGGCCGTGCCGCTGCGCACGGATCGCGTGCGCCTCTACAAGGCCGGCGCCAACCTCTTCTACAGCTCGGCTCACGGCACCTGGAACCACGACCGGCGTATCCCCGGCGGCCTCCTCATCTCGATCAACTCGGCCGGCCACTGGGCGAACAAGATGGTGGCGAAAGGCGAGGCGGCGAGCCTGCCCGACGCCGTCGACCAGGTGATGGACCTGGCGTTGCGCTCGATCGGCAACGGCGGCACCGGCCTCGACGGCGCGGCGAGCTGCACCTGGCACAATCGCGGGCTCGCGCCCCTGCGCCCCCGACGGGCGCCCGTCGGCGCCCTGCCGCGTACCGTGCCGGAGGATCATTCCCAGGATTTCTACAGCGCCGTCTACCACACCGACGTCCTGGTCCCGACCGAGGTCACGCGCGACGCGGAGCGCGCGCCCGAGATCTGGCCGAACCTGGAGTTCGGATACATCACGGACGCGCCGCTCGGGCCCGAGCACGAGGATTTCGGCCAAGTCTACGGCTTTCCGGTGCCGGAGGAGGCGATCTACCTCAATCCCTGGCCGCCGCTGCGGCCGAAGCCGCGGGTCCTGCCCGGTCCGGTATCCCGGGTCGCCTGAGCCGCCGCCTCACCGCCGCGACGCCACCACCGCCCCCGCCACGATCAGCGCCGCGCCGGCGAGCGTCGCCCAGCCGGGGATCTCGCCGAACAGAACGAGCCCCAGCAGCGCCGCCCAGACCAGCGCCGTATAGTCGATCGGCGCGATGCGGGCGGCCTCGGCCGAGCGGAAGGCGCGGGCGAGCAGCAGGTGGCCGCAGACGCCGAGCGTGCCGACGAGGCAGAACAGCCAGACGAGATCGCCCGTCAGCGGCTCCCACACATAGGCCGCGGGCCCGGCCAGCACGAGGGCCGGAAACAGGTGCTGCAACGCCACGATGACGACCACGCCGTCGAGATGCGCGCGGGCGCGCACCAGGACCATGGCGAGGGCGTAGAACACGGCCGCCGACAGCCCCGCCGCGACGCCCAGCGGATCGAGGGTGACGCCGGACGAGAAGCCGCCTTGCCCGAACACGATCACCAGCATGCCGGCGAAGCCGATGGCCAGCGCCGCGACGATGCGCCCGCTCACGCGCTCCTTCAGGAAGAGCGCGCCGAACAGCGCCATGAAGCCCGGCGCGAGGAAGGTCAGCGCCGTCGCCTCCGCGAGCGGCAGGCGCGAGAGCGCCGTGAAGAAGGCGAGCCCCGTCGCCACGACGAGGAGGGCGCGCACGAAATTGATCCGCAGCGCCTGGGCGGTGGGGACCCGCGGGCGGGTCCACGCGATCGCCGCCGCTACCGCGATCAGCCCGAAGGCGAAGCGCAGGAACGTCACCTGCGTCACCGGCAGCGAGACGGTCGCGAGCTTCACGGCGGCGTCCATGGCGGAGAGAAACCCGATGCCGAGCACCGCGTCGCGGATCGCGCGCGGGAGGGCGCCGGCGGGCGCGGCGTGGTTCGTGCGGGCGGGCATGGAGGGCTCCGGCGAGCGAACGGGAGCGGGTGATGCCACGGCGCGAGGTGGCGGGGAAGAGGGATCAGGCTGCGATGCCGAGGCGGCGCCACCGCTCGGGCGTGACCCCGAACGCCCGCTTGAACTGCCGCGTGAGGTGGCTCTGGTCGGCGAAGCCGACGGCGAAGGCGGTGTCCGCGAGGGCGGCGCCGGCGCGGATCATGATGCGGGCGGCGTCGAGCCTGCGCATGACGAGATAGCGGTAGGGGCTCGTACCGAGGCGGCGGCGGAAGTGCCGGGCGAGGGTGAAGCGATCGAGGCCGGTGAGCGCCTCCAGATCCTCCGACCGGACGATGTCCCCGGTATCAGCCGCGAGATGCCTGCGGGCTCTCTCAACGGCGGCGGCGATCCCGGGCCGCTCCGGCCGGCGCACGGCGCCCGGGTCGAGCGCGACGAGCGCCTCCGCGAGCTCGGCGAGCGCGGCGTCCATGGCCAGCGGCTCGAGCGGACCCTCGAGATCGCACAACAGCGCCCGCACGGCGGCGACGAGGCGCGGGTCGCGGGAGACCGGGTCGCGCAGGAAGGGCAGGGCGCCGAGCCGCGCCCCCGCCGCCTCGGCGACGAGGCGCGGCTCGACATAGGCCATCCGGTAGGCGAACCCGCCCTGGGCGCCGGCGCGGCCGTCGTGGCGCTCGTCGGGGTGGATGACGAGGGCGCAGCCCGAAAGGCCGTCCGCCCGCGAGCCGCGATAGTCGAAGCTCTGAACGCCGGCCAGGGTCAGCCCGATCGCATAGGTGTCGTGCCGGTGCGGATCGTAGGCGTGCCCCGAGAAACGCGCGGCGATCCGCTCGACGCCGGGCGCGCCGGCGCCCGTTCGGATCACGTCCGGCGCGGCGGCGGCGCACGATCGTTCAAGACGCGGCCCGGCGGGGTGCGGCATGGGCGAGGCTCCGATCCCGTTCTTGCTGGAGGAGAGCATGCCCGACGAGAACGCAACCGTGAAGCCCGATCCTGCCGTCGCCGGCGCCGCCTCGCACCTCGCCACCTATGTCCGGCTCTCGCTCGCGACGCTGTTCTGGGCGGGCGTCTTCGTCGCGGGGAAGATCTCGCTCGAGGTCCTCGACCCCGTCTTCCTGGCCGCCGCGCGCTTCGCGGTGGGCGCGCTCGCGGTGGGCGTGGTCGTGGCGCTGACCCGGCGCTTCGCCGCGGCGAGCCTCGGCGAGATCGCGCTGTTCGCGCGGATCGGCTTTCTCGGCGTCTTCGCCTACAACGTGCTCTTCACCATCGCCCTCGACCTGTCGACGCCGCTGCACGGGCTCGTGATCATCGCGACCACGCCCGCCTGGACGGCGGCGCTCTCGCTCGCGATGCTGCGGGCGCGCGTGACGCCGGCGCAGATCGCCGGCTTCGCCTGCGCCTTCGCCGCGGTTCTCGTCACCGTCGTCCCGGAAGCCCGGGCGAGCGGCTGGCGCGTGGAGGCGGGAACGCTCCTCGGCGACCTCCTCTTCGTCGCGGCGGCGATCGTCTGGTCGGTCTACACGATCGAGGTGAAGCGGGCGCTGGCCGCGCATCCGGCGTCCGTGGTCACCGGATGGAGCCTCGTTCTCGGCGCGCTGATGCTCGCGCCCGCGGCGGCCCTGGCCACCGACGTGCCGGCGGAGATCGCCGCGATGCGGCCCTTCGACGTCGCGGCCGTGCTCTACATGGGCGTGCTCGCGACCCTCGGCGCCTTCTGGCTCTGGTCGCGGGGCGTCGCCGCCATCGGGCCGGCGCGGGCCTCCGTCTTCCTCAACCTCGTCCCGATCTGGGGCGCGGCCATGACGGCGATCGCCTTCGCGACGCTGCCCTCGCCGATGGTCCTCGCCGCCATCGCCCTGGCGATCACGGGCGTCGTGCTGGTCCAGCGTGGGGGGCGCTGATCCCGGCCGTCACTCCGGGATCGTCGCCGTGATCTCGATCGCCGAGTACCAGGCGGAGAGATCGTCGATGTCCTGGTCGGACAGCGTCTTCGCCACGACGGACATGATCTCGTGCTCGCGCTTGCCGGAGCGGAAGGCGCGGAGCTGGGTCTGCAGGTAGACGAAATTCTCCCCCGCGATGTGCGGGGCGATGGGGATCGTCGCGATCCCGTCGATCCCGTGGCAGGTGCGGCACTGGCCCGCCTTGGCGCGTCCGGCGTCGCGGTCGCCGGAGACGGTCTGGGCGGAGGCGGGGAGGGCGAGCGCGAAGGCGACGAGCGCCGCCGGGAGAACGCGGATCATGATGCCTCGCTGGATGAACCGACATCCGCCGCCGGCGCGCGGAGGCGCCGGCGGCGGGGAGCCTCATTGCTGCGTGGGCGCGGTGTAGGAGATGCGGTAGAGCGCGCCGACGAGGTCGTCGGAGACGAGCAGCGAGCCGTCGCGCAGCTGCGCCACGTCCACGGGCCGTCCGAGATACTCGCCGTTCTCGTTGATCCAGCCCTCCGCGAAGGGCTCGGTCGTGGCGTTTCCCTCCTCGTCGATGACGGTGACCATCACCCGCGCGCCGACCGGGGTCGTGCGGTTCCACGAGCCGTGCTGCGCCGAGAAGATGGCGTTGCGGTACTCGTTCGGGAACATGTCGCCCGTGTAGAAGGTCATGCCGAGATCGGCCGCGTGGGCGATGGTCTCGACCACGGGGAAGATCACGTCGGCCGGGACTTCCGCGCCCTTCCACTCGTTCGTGCGCACGTCGCCGCCGCCGTACCAGGGGAAGCCGAAATTCTGCCCGGCGGCGGTCTGGCGGTTGATCTCGCCGGGTGGGATGTCGTCGCCCATGCCGTCGACCTGGTTGTCCGTGAACCAGAGCTCGCCCGTGCCCGGGTGGAAGTCGTGTCCGACCGAGTTGCGGATGCCGGTCGTGTAGACCTCGCGCCCGGTGCCGTCCTGGTTCAGGCGGATCATGCCGCCGATGCCGGTGTCGAGGTAGAGCTCGTGCTTCTCCTCGGGGTAGACGTTGAAGGGCTGGCCGAGCGAGATGTAGATCTTGCCGTCCGGCCCGATGCGGCAGACGCGGGCGGAATGGTTGAAGCTCTCCTCCTCCGGCGGGATCAGCTCGCCCTGGGGGATGACGTTGAACGCCGCGACGTCCGGGCTCTCGTAGAAGAACTCCGCCGCCGGGAACACGAGCACGCGGTTGCGCTCGGCGATGTAGAGCATCCCGTCATCCGAGAAGCACGGGCCGTTGGGGATGTCGAAGGCGAGGGAGGGCGCGAAGCGCTTCACCTCGTCCGCGACGCGGTTCATGTCGCGGTCGGTCACGGCCCAGACGTCGGTCTTGCGCGTGCCGACGAAGGTCGCGACGCCCTGCGGACCCACCGCGATGTGGCGCGCGTCCGGCACGAGCGCGTAGAGCGAGATCTCGAAGCCCGGCGGCAGCTCGATCCGCTCCAGCACCTTGCGGACGTTGTCCGCCATCTCCGTGTCCTGGTCGATATAGGTGAACTCGGTCGTGCCGGTCGTCTTGAAGTCGCTGAGCCGCTCGAGCGCGTCGCTCGGCGGCGTCGCTTGGGCATGGGCGTGGGTCTGGGCCGCGAACGGCGCGAGCAGCGCGGCTCCGGCGACGAGACAGGCTTTGAGACGCCTCATCGTGTCCTCCTCGGATGCTGCCCCCGTCCGCGAGGCCGTTGGGAGACGGTCGCCTTTTTTCGCGGAGCGTGACTATTGCAGAGGCGTTTACTTATTTCAATCGAGGCTATGTTTATCGATACTGAGATGTAGCAAGTCGAAATTTCATGTGCATTAGGGATGTTTTAGCTGCGACGCGACAAGCCTCTGCGGCAGCCGACCTTCTGCGTTAACGGCCCCGCCGCAGCGCGACGGGGCTCGGCCGGGCGGAAATGCGCAATCCGCCTGCGGGCTCTGCGCCTCAGCGCCGCGCGATGGCGTGGAAGAAGGTCCCGCTCGCATGCCCGACGCGGTGCCCGGCCGCGCCGAGGCTCGCTCCCTCGGCGTCGACGAGGTCGGCGAAGGCGGTCTCGCGCGCCTCCTCGCGGGCGACCACGGCGGCGTAGTGGAACTCGTGCCCGACGAGGCGCGCTCCGGCGGGGCCGAGCGGGCCGTCGTGGATCAGGGTCGCGATCCGGTAGCCGAGGTTGAACTTGCGCTTGGCGAAGCTCGTCTCGACGGGGAGGAGATCGAGCATCGGATGGGTGGCGCCCTCCGCGTCGGTCAGCGTGCGGCCGAGCGCCATGTAGCCGCCGCACTCGCCATGGACCGGGCGCGTCTCGGCGAAGGCGCGCACGCCCGCGCGGAAGCGCTCGGCGGCGGCGAGGCGTCCGGCATGGAGCTCGGGATAGCCGCCCGGCAGCCAGCAGACGTCGCAGTCCGAAGGCGGCGGCTCGTCGGCCAGCGGCGAGAACGGGACGATCTCGGCCCCCGCCTCGCGCCAGGCGGCGAGGTGGTGCGGATAGACGAAGGAGAAGGCCGCGTCCCGCGCGAGCGCGATGCGCTGCCCTGGCGGGGGCAGGGCGGCGGCGTCCGGCGCCTCCGCGAGGCCGACGATCGGCGCGGCGGCGGCGAGGAGCGCGTCGAGATCGACCGCCGCCTCCACCGCGTCGGCGAGCGCCTCGAGCCGGGCCTCGAGATCGGCGGTCTCGTGCGCCTGGACGAGGCCCAGATGGCGCTCCGGCAGCTTTAGATCGGCGTTGCGGGCGAGCGCGCCGAGCAACGGAAGGCCGATGCGCGCGAGCCCGTCCTCGACGAGCCGCCGGTGGCGCGGGCTCGCCACCTGGTTGAGGATCACGCCCGCGAGGCGGATGCGCGGGTCGAGCGAGGCGCAGCCGAGCGCCACCGCCGCGGCCGATTGCGCGTGGCCCGAGACGTCGAGCACGAGCACGACCGGCCAGCCGAAGAGCGCCGCGAGATCCGCGCTCGCGCCCGTGCGGCCGGTCTCGCCGCGCACGCCGTCGAAGAGGCCCATCGAGCCCTCGGCCACGACGAGCTCGGCGCTCGCCAGGGAGCGCGCCGCGATCGCGGCGATCGTCGTATCGGACATGGCGAACGAATCGAGGTTGACGCTCGGCGCGCCCGTCGCGCCGGCGTGAAAGGCCGGATCGATGTAATCGGGCCCGTTCTTGACGCCGCGCACGGCGATCCCGCGCCGCGCGAGCGCGCGCTGCAGGCCCAGCGTGATCGTGGTCTTGCCTGCGCCGGAGCGCACCGCCGAGACGAGGATGCCGCGCGGCGCGCCGCTCATGACCCCACCGCCTGCCGAAAGGCCTGGACGTGCTCGGCGATCGCCTGCCGGAAGGCCGCGATGGCGCCCACCGCGAC
The DNA here is from genome assembly GCF_040111675.1 of Salinarimonas sp. NCBI lineage: Bacteria > Pseudomonadati > Pseudomonadota > Alphaproteobacteria > Hyphomicrobiales > Salinarimonadaceae > Salinarimonas > Salinarimonas sp. Next base: position 2,280,856 of record NZ_CP157794.1, read on the forward strand.
GATGGCGGGGGAGGCGATGGCCCCCCCGTCCGCGAGGCTCGGCAATTGCGCGAGGGGCGCCTCGAGCAGCGTCTCGCGCGCGGTCGTGGCGCCGTGGACGACGAGCGTCGGCGTCGTGGGCGCGAGGCCGCCGCGGATCAGCGCCTCGGCGATCCCGCCGAGATTGGCGACCGCCATGTAGAGCACGATCGGCGCGCCGGCGCGGGCGAGCGCCTCCCAGTCGACGCTCTCGCCGTCCGCCGCGCAATGGCCGGTGGCGAGGATCACGGCGTGGTTCGTGTCGCGCGTCGTCGCCGGCACGCCGTGCTGGGCGAGCGCCGCGAGGCCCGACGACACCCCCGGCACGATGCGGAAGCGGATGCCGGCGCGGGCGAGCGCCAGCGCCTCCTCCCCGCCGCGCCCGAAGACGAACGGGTCGCCCCCTTTCAGCCGCAGCACGCGCTTGCCGGCCCGCGCCAGCGCGATCAGCCGCTCGCAGATGGCGTCCTGCTGGGCCGAGGGGCGCCCGCCGCGCTTGCCGGCGTATTCGAGCACCGCCCCGTCGCGGGCGAGCGAGAGCACGCCCTCGCCGATCAGGGCGTCGTGCACGACGGCGTCGGCCTGGGCCAGCGCGTTGAGCGCGTGCACCGTCAGCAGGCCCGGATCGCCGGGCCCCGCGCCCACGAGCCAGACCTCTCCCGGCGAGAAGACGGGCGACAGGCGCGAGAGGTCGGTCATGCGGGCCTCCGGTTTTCGTGAGAACGGTGATTTCGAGCTGTGCTTCGTGTACAGGACCGCGCATGAGCGATCCATCCCGCGAGACCGGGGCGAGCCCGTCCGATCCCGACATCGAGCTCGGGGACAAGCCCGCCGGCGCGCTCCGGCGCGGCTGGACCACGGGCGCCTGCGCCACGGCCGCGGCGAAGGCCGCCTTCGTCGCGCTGCGCACCGGCGCCTTTCCCGATCCCGTGGAGATCGTCCTCCCGCAGGGCCAGCGGCCGGAATTCGCCCTCGCCCGCCATGCGCTGGGGGAGGGCGCCGCGACGGTCGGCGTGATCAAGGACGCGGGCGACGATCCGGACGTCACGCACGGGCTCGAGGTGCGCGCCACGATCCGTCCGGGCGCGCCCGGCAGCGGCGTGACGTTCCGCGCGGGCGAGGGCGTCGGCACGGTCACGCGCGAGGGCCTGCCGATCCCGCCCGGCGAGCCGGCCATCAACCCCATGCCCCGGCAGATGATCCGCGACAACCTCGCCGAGGCCGCCGCGGCCCTCGGGGAGGGGCCGCCGGACGTCGAGGTCGCGATCGCCATTCCCGGCGGCGAGCGGGTCGCGCTCAAGACGCTCAACCCGCGGCTCGGGGTCGTGGGCGGCCTCTCGGTGCTCGGCACGACGGGGATCGTCGTGCCCTATTCCTGCGCGGCCTGGATCCACTCGATCCACCGCGGCGTCGACGTCGCCCGTGCGGGCGGTCTCGTCCACGTCGCCGGCGCGACGGGCTCGACCTCCGAGGAGGCGGTCAAGCGCCTCCACGGGCTCACCGACCAGGCGCTGATCGACATGGGCGACTTCGCCGGCGGCATGCTGAAATACCTGCGCAAGAATCCCGTGCCGCAGGTCACGGTCGCGGGCGGCATCGCCAAGATGGCGAAGCTCGGGCAGGGCATGCTCGACCTGCATTCCCGCGCCGGGCCGGTCGATCTCGCCTGGCTCGCCGAGCGCCTGGCGGAGGCCGGCGCGCCGGCTGACGCCGTGGCGCGCGCCCGCGAGGCCAACACCGCCCTCGAGGTGCTGCGCGCGGCCCAGGCGCTCGGCCTTCCGTTCGGCGATATCGTCGCCGCCCACGCCTGGAAGACAGCCGCCAAGGCGCTGCGCGGCGCGCCGATCGCGCTCGAGATCGTGGTCTTCGACCGCAACGGCGCGCTGGTCGGGCGCATGCCCTTCCACCCGGTGATGTAGGGGGAGCGCTGGCATCCCCGGCCGGAGCCGCGAAGCGGCGCAGGGCCCGACGGCGCTCCGGCCGGGGACGACACGGCTGCGCCTCATGCCCCGCCCTCCCAGCCGGGCCGGAAGCGCCGGTCGTAGTCCGCCGCATACAGCCGCGAACGTGCAGCCCCGGCGCCGGCCAACGCCGGGCCGACCAGAATCAGCGCCGTGCGTTCGAGCCGCGCGTCGCGCACCGCCGCGGCGAGACCCGAGAGCGGCGCGCGGATCACCCGCTCGTCCGGCCAGGACGCGCGCCAGACCACTGCCGCGGGGCAGTCCGGCCCGTAGGCGGGGAGGAGGTCGTCGACGACGTCCTCGATGCGGTGGATCGAGAGATGGATGGCGAGCGTGGCGCGCGTCTCCGCGAAGGCCGAGAGCCGCTCCGTCTCGGGCATCCTCGACGCGCGCCCGGGTGTGCGGGTGAGCACCACGGACTGGGCCACTTCCGGAACGGTCAGTTCCCGCCCGAGCGCCGCGGCGGCGGCGGCGAAGGACGGGACGCCGGGCGTCACCGTATAGGGGATGCCGCGCGCCTCGAGACCCGCGATCTGCTCGCCCATGGCGCTCCACACCGAGAGGTCCCCGGAATGCAGCCGCGCGACGTCGTGCCCCGCGCCGTGCGCCGCCTCGATCTCGGCCAGGATGGCGTCGAGGTCGAGGGGCGCCGTATCGACGACACGCGCGCCCGCGGGGCACCAGGCGAGGATCTCGGGGGGCACGATCGAGCCGGCGAACAGGCAGACCGGGCAGCGCTCGACGAGGGCGCGGCCGCGCACGGTGATGAGGTCCGCCGCGCCGGGCCCGGCGCCGATGAAGTGGACGGTCACGACGCCGCCTCCTCGCCCCGCGCGATCGCGCAGGTGACCTTCTCGCCCGTGATGCGGGCCAGAAGCAGCGTCGAGTCCGCGCCCGCGGCGGCGAGCGCGGCCGCCTCCGCGACCGAGCCGACCCCGTGGGCCTCCTGCGCGCGCGGCGACTGCGTCTCGACCCGTTCGGCTGCGGCCGCGAGCGTCTCGGCCGAGACCTTCATCACGGGCAGCTTCAGGGCGCGGGCGGCCTCCTCGAACGCGGGCAGCGTCGCGCGGTCCACCACGCTCGCGAGCAGGGTGGGGCGCACGCCGGCTTGCACCCCGGCCGCGCCCACGAGGGCGATGATATCCTGCGCGCGCGCTGCGCTCGACAATCCGACGCCGGCGACGATCATGGCTTCACTCCGATCCATTGGGTGACGGGCATGGCGGGCCGCCAGCCGTGCATGCCGCCCACCGGCTCGAGCCGGGAGACGGCGATGCGGCGCATGGCTCCGCCGAGCTCCCCGTGCAACGCGGCGAGCCGCGCCTCGGTCTCGATCGTCACCGCATTCGCGACGATCCGTCCCCCCGCAGGCAGCGCCGCCCAGGCCGCCTCGACGACGCCGGGCACGGTCGCGCCGCCGCCGATGAAGACCGCGTCCGGCGCCGGCAGGCCAGCGAGCGCGTCGGGCGCGCGGCCTTCCACGATGCGCAGGTCGGGCGTGCCCAGCCGCGCGGCGTTCGCGGCGATGCGCGCGGCGCGGTCCGCCCGCGCCTCGACGGCGATGGCGCGGTTCGCGGGGTGGGCGAGCATCCATTCGATGCCGATCGAGCCCGATCCCGCGCCGACGTCCCACAGCAGCCCGCCGGCCCTGGGCGCGAGCGCGGCGAGGGTGACGGCGCGGATCTCGGCCTTGGTGAGCTGGCCGTCGGTCTCGTACCAGGCGTCGTCGCGGCCGGGGGCGAGGGGCACCACACGCGCATCGGGACCGGCCGCGATCGCGATCGCGACGGTGTTGAGCGGGTCGACGCCCTCGAGCGCGAACCCCTCGGCGTGGGCCGAGCGCACCCGCTCGCGCGGCCCGCCCATGGCCTCCAGCACGACGATCTCCGAGCCGCCCATGCCGCGCTCCGCGAGCAGCGCCGCGAGCCGGGCGGGGGTGGTCTCGTCCCACGACAGCGCGAGGATGCGCGCGCCCGGCTGGAAATACGGCGCGATCCGCTCGAAGCTCCTCCCGTGCAGGCTCACGCAGGCGACCTCCGGCAGGGACCAGCCGAGCCGCGCCGCCGCGAGGGAGAAGGCCGAGGGCTGCGGATAGGCCGCGATCTCGTCGGCCGGGATGCGGCGCGCCAGCTCCGCGCCGACGCCGTAATGGAACGGGTCGCCGGTGGCGAGCACGCAGGTCGGCCGGCCGCGGCGGGCCTCGATCGCGGCGTAGCCGTCCGCGATCGGGCTCGGCCAGGTCGTGGTCTCGGCGCGGAGCGGCGCCGCGAGCGCGAGATGGCGCGCGCCGCCGACGACCAGCTCCGCCGCATCGAGCGCAGCCGCGGCGGCGGGGGAGAGGCCGTCGCGCCCGTCCTCGCCGATGCCGACGATGGACAGCCAGCGCCGCGCGGGGGATACGTCAGGCATGACGATCCTCCTCCTCGGCGGCACCACGGAAGCGACCGCGCTCGCCCATCGCCTCGCCGCGCGCCCGGACCTGCCCGCGACCCTCTCGCTCGCCGGCCGCACCAGCGCCCCGCGGGCTGCGCCGCTGCCGACGCGCATCGGCGGATTCGGCGGCGTTGAGGGGCTCGTCGCGTTCCTGCGGAGCGAGGGCGTCCGCGCCGTGGTGGACGCGACGCATCCCTTCGCCGCGCGCATGTCCCGCAACGCGGCCGAGGCCTGCCGCAGCGCCGGCGTGCCGCTCCTCGCCCTCGTGCGCCCGGAATGGACGCCCGGCCCCGGCGATCGCTGGACGATCGTGCCGGACATGGCCGGCGCGGTCGCGGCGCTCGGCGTGGCGCCCAAGCGCGTGTTCCTCACCGTGGGGCGGCTCGAGCTCGCCGCCTTCGAGGCCGCCCCGCAGCACGCCTATCTCGTGCGCACCATCGACCCCGTGGGCGAGGTCGCCCTGCCGGACCTGGTCGAGATCCGCCACCGCCCGCCCTTCGACGAGGCGGCCGAGCGCGCGCTGATGGAAGCCGAGCGCATCGACGTGCTCGTCACCAAGAATTCCGGCGCCGCCGCGACCCGCCCGAAGCTCGACGCGGCCCGCGCGCTCTCCCTGCCGGTGATCGTGGTCGCGCGCCCGGCGCGCCCGGAGGGCGTCGAGACGGTCGCCACCCCGCAGGAGGCGCTCGCGTGGCTGGAGCGCGGTCATGCGCCCGCTCCGTAGCTGCGCGGCGTGAGGACCCACGGCCGCGTGTCGCCGGGGCGCGCGATCAGCCGCGTGGTCGAGGCGCCGACGATCACGAGCGTCGCCATGTCGGCCTCCTCCGCCCGCGCGTCGGCGACCGTGCGGATCGTCAGCCGCTCGTCGGGCCGGCCGACGGCGCGGGCCAGGAGGATCAGATGCTCCGGCGCGCGCACCTCCCGCACGATCTCGAAGGCGCGGCCGAGCTGCCAGGGGCGGGCCTTGGAGATCGGGTTGTAGAGGCAGATGGCGAGATCGGCCTCGAGCGCGAGCCGCAGCCGCTTTTCGACGACGTCCCAAGGCTTCAGGTTGTCGGAGAGCGACACCGCGCAGAAATCCCCGCCGAGGGGCGCGCCGAGCCGCGCGGCGGCCGCGAGCATCGCCGAGATCCCGGGCTCGACGCGAATGTTGAGGGCCCGCCAAGCCGGATCGCCCGCCTCCAGCGCCTCGAAGACGGCCGCCGCCATGGCGAAGATTCCGGGATCGCCGCCGGAGACGACCGCCACGCGCCGGCCCTCGGCCGCCAGCGTGAGGGCGTGACGGGAGCGGTCGATCTCGACGCGGTTGTCGGAGGCGTGCTTCGTCCGCCCGGGACGGTCCGGCAGGCGGTCGACGTAGGGGCCGTAGCCGATCACGTCGCTCGCCTCGTCGAGCGCACGCCGGGCGGCGGGCGTGATCCAGTCGGGATCGCCCGGGCCGAGACCGACGACGGTGAGACGCCCGACGAGAGGATCGGTCACGGCCGCCTCCCGTCGCCGGGGACGATCACGAGCGAGAAATACGGCGCGACGTGGTCCTCCGGCACCTCCGTGACGGGGATCGCCCGCTCGCCCGCCATGGTCGCGCGTTCGACGTAGACCGCCCGCGCCGAAAGCCCGGCTTCGGCGAGCGCGTCGCGGACCTTGGGCCAGTTCCGGCCGAGCTTCATGATCACGGCGGCGTCGGTGTCCGCCAGCCGACGCGCGAGCGCGGCCGCGGGGAGCGTGCCGGGCAGGACGGTGAGCACGTCGTCGCCCCAGGTGATCGGCGCCTCGACGGCCGTCCAGGCGCCGGACATGGCGGTGATCGCGGGGATGGTCTCCACCGGGGTGCGGTCCTTCAGCCGCCGCCACAGATGCATCCACGAGCCGTAGAAGAAGGGGTCGCCCTCGCAGAGGACGCCGACGCTGCGCCCTGCGGCGACTTCGTCCAGGAGCCGCGCGACGCACGCCTCGTAGAAGCCGGCCAGAGCCTCCGCATAGGCCGGGTCCTCCACCGGGATCTCGGTCGTGACGGGGTAGACCATGGCGATCTCCCGCGCCGGATCGGCGCCGACCACCGCGTCGGCGATGGTCCGCGCATTGCCGCGCCGGCCCGCCTTGCAGAAATGGGCGAGCCGGTCGGCCCCTTCGAGCGCCGCGCGGGCCCGTACGCTCATCAGGTCCGGGTCGCCCGGCCCGAGGCCGATGCCGACGATGGAGGGATTCGCGCTCATTCGACCGCGCTCGCGAGCGCGTTGATCGCCGCCGCCGTCATCGCCGAGCCGCCGCGGCGACCGTGAACCACGACGAAGGGCACCCGCCCGTCACCAGCGAGCGCCTCCTTCGATTCCGCCGCGCCGACGAAACCGACGGGAATTCCGATCACCGCCGCCGGCTTGGGCCAGCCGGCGTCGAGGAGCTCGAGCAGCCGGAACAGGGCCGTCGGCGCGTTGCCGATGGCGACGAGCGCGCCCTCCATGTGCTCGCGCCACAGCTCCATCGCCCCGGCCGAGCGGGTGTTGCCGATCGCCTTCGCGAGATCGGGGGTGCGCGGGTCGTCGAGGGTGCAGATCACCTCGTTGCCCGCGGGCAGACGCGCGCGGGTGACGCCGTTCGCCACCATCTTGGCGTCGCACAGGATCGGCGCGCCGCGCTGGAGGGCCGCGACGCCGGCCTCGGTGAAATCGGGGGACATCTCCACATCCTTCGGCAGGTCGGTCATGCCGCAGGCGTGGATCATGCGCACGACGACCCGCTCGGCCGCACCCTCGAACCGGGCGAGGTCGGCCTCTTCGCGAATGATGGCGAAGGAGCGCGCGTAGATCGCGCCGCCGTCGCGGATGTAGTCGTAGCCGCTCAACAGGTCTGTCCTTCGAAGGCGGCGGCGAGGCCGCGCGGGTCGTGCGTTCGCCGCAGGATCGCGGCGATGGTGGACGAGGGCAGGGCGGCCACGGGCGCATCCCCCGCCGCGCCGCCGGGGACGACGTCGTAGCGTCCGTCCGGCCGGCCGACCAGGGTGAGATCCGCCGCGCGCGGATGCGCGCAGCCTTTCGGGCAGGCGGAGACGTGGATGCGCGCGCCGGCCGCCGCGAGGGCGCCCACGGCGTCCGCGAGGGCGAGCGCGTCCCGCGGCGCGACAGTGTTCCCCCGTCCGCAGGCGGGAGCGCCCGGGCAGGCGATTAGGGCGAGGCGCGGATCGGCGGGGTCCGTGACGAAGCCGGCGGCCTCGGCCTCGCCGCCGATGGTCTCGGCGGCGGCAGGGGAGAGGTGCGGGATCAGCACGCCGCGGGTAAAGGAGAGGCGGATCTCGCCGCCGCCGTGGGCCTGCGCCCAGTCGGCCGCCGCACGTAGCTGCGCGGCGGTGGCGCGCCCGAAGGGCAGGGCGAGGAGAAGCGCTCCGTCGCAGATGAAGCCCGCGACGCCTCTGTCCTTCCCTGTAGGGGAAGGTGGCGCGCCGCGAAGCGGCGTGACGGATGGGGCGCGGCGCACCGGCGCCGCGTTCCGCGAAGCGGAAACCGCCGTGTCCGGGTTCGCGCTGTCGGTTTCGGCTTCGCCGAACGCGCGTCCCGCGCGCCCCATCCGTCTCGGCTCCGCCGAGCCACCTTCCCCTACAGGGAAGGAGAGAGGTGTCGCGTGTGCCATCGCTGTGGCGAACGTCTCAGCGGCGTCGGGCGAGATGTCGCGCAGCCGGCGGGCGTCGCCGCGCTTGTCGCGGAAGGCGGCGAGGACGGTTGCCACGGTCTCCGCCGCCGTCTCCAACGGAACGGGCCCATACCACACATACCCGTCCCCCGCCGCGAGCCCGATCGCGACCCCGCCCTGCGCCGGCGCGACCCGGACGTCCGCCCCGGGCGGGAGCGGCAGCGTTCCGCCGCCGTCCACGGCAACATGGAACTTCGCCGGCAAATCAGCGGCCGCATCCCCGACCCGCGCCTCGATCTCCGCCGCCAGCGCCGCCGCGTCGAACGCCTCCTCCTCCGGATCGATCCCGGCGAGCGGCGAGACGAGCGTCAGGCGATAAGGCCCGTCCCCGGCCGCCTCCAGCAGGCCGGCTGCGGAAAGGCGTTCGAGAACAGCAGGATGCGTCGCCTCGCTCACGCCGCGTATCTGCAGGTTTCCGCGCGCCGTCACATCGAGCAGACCGTTGCCGCAGGCCTCCGCCGCATCCGCGAGCGCGGAGGCCTGCGTCGCCGAGAGAGCCCCGCGCGGCGGGTGGACGCGCACCAGCAGCCCGTCGCCCGTCTCCATCGGGCGGCGCGCCCCGGGGCACCAGCCGCGTCGCATCGAGGCTGCGCTCATTCCGCGGCCTCCCGGGATTCGCCGGCGAGCGCCGCCGCGACCGAGTTCGAGCGCGTGACCCACAGGCCCCGCCGCAGCGCGTCCGCGAGACGCTCCCGGATCGCGGCTTCCGCCGGCGCGTTCGCCTCGCGCAGCTTCGCGTTCACCCGCTCGTCGGCGATCAGCGCCGCGAACACGGCCTCGAAGGCGTGCGCGGAGACCGCGTCCGTCGTCGCCCCGTAGGCGTAGAGCGCATCGACCCCCTGCGCCAGCTCCGCCGCCCCGCGCCAGCCGTGGCGCAGGCAGCCCTCGATGAAGCGCGCGTTGGTCAGCCGCCCGCGCACGATCCGGTCGACGTCCTCGGCGAGGGTGCGGGCCTTCGGGGCGGCGCGGGTCGTGTCGAGGCTGTAGAGCGCAGGCGCGGCGCCCAGCGCCTCGGCGGCCGCCGCGAAGCCGCCCACCGCGTCGGGAATGGCGTCGCCGTCGAGCAGGTCGCGCTCGGCGACGTCCGTCGTGTGGACGAAGGCGTCGGCGGCCGCGACGCGCGCGTCGAAGGACGCCTCCGCCGTCCCGACGCCGCCGGCGCCGTAGGCGTGGGAGGTGTTGGCGAGATAGGCGCGGCCGAGGTCGGCGCGGGTCTCCCAGGTGCCGTCGAGGGCGAGGCTCGCGACGCCCGCGCCGTTGTCCCCCGGCGCCGGGCCGAAGACGCGCGCGAGCGAGGCGCCTGCGCGGCGGGCGGCGGCGAGGGCGTTCCAGTCGTCCTCCTCCTCCAGCGCCGCGACGGCGCGGGCGGCCTGGTCGAGGAGGGCGAGCTGGTCGGGAAAGGTGTCGCGGAAGGCGCCGGAGACGCGCACCGTCACGTCCGCACGGGGCTGGTCGAGCCTCGCGATGGGCAGGATCTCGAAGCCGGTGACCCGGGTCGTGGCGTGGTCCCAGACCGGCGCGACGCCCATCAGGGCGAGCGCCTGGGCGATGTCCTCGCCCCCCGTCCGCAGCGTCGGCGAGGCCCAGAGGTCCATGACGATCCGGCGCGGATGATCGCCCTCCTCCTGCAGATGCCGGCGGACGATCTCGGCGGCGGCGCGCCCTCCCAGCTCCGCGGCGGCGCGGGTGGGGATGGCGCGCGGGTCGAGGGTCGTGAGGTTGCGGCCGGTCGGCATCACGTCGACGCGCCCCCGCGAGGGCGAGCCGGCGGGACCGGGCGCGACGAAGCGGCCGTCGAGGGCGGCGAGCAGGCCTTCCCGCTCGCCGGCGGCGCTGGCGGGATCGCCGGAGACGCCGAAGACGTGCAGCCCGTCGCGGAAGCCGGTCTCGGCGAGGTCGCACAGATGCGCGTCCAGCCGCGTGAGCGCCTCGTCCATGGGCGTGTCGGCGTCGACGCCGCAGCCCGCCGCGAGGCCGCTCGCCCGGGCGCGCTCGAGGATGTCGGCGGCGACGAGGTCGGCGCGGCGCGGGTCGAGCACCTGGGCGGAGGAGAACTCCTCCACCCGTTCCTTCAGCGCCGCGGTCTCGCCGTCGAGGCCGGCCTCGGCGACCTCCGGCGTGAGGTGCCCGATCGTCACCGCCCCGATCCGGCGCTTGGCGGGCGCCGCCTCGCCGGGATCGTCGACGACGAAGGGATAGATCACCGGCGTCGCGCCGGTGAGGAGCCGCGGCCAGTCGTCGGGGGCGAGCGCGACCGCCTTGCCGGGGAGCCATTCGGTGGTGCCGTGGGTGCCGAGATGGATCAGCGCGTCGATCCGCGCCGGGTCCTGCAGGGCCGCGTAGAAGGCGCAATAGGCGTGGGTCGGGGGCAGGTTCGGGTCGTGGTAGGAGGCCTTGCGGTCGCCGCGACCGCGATCGGGCTGGAGGGCGACGAGCACCTTCCCGGCGCGGATCCCGCGGAAGACGAAGGCGTCGCCCTCGCAGGCCGGATCGTCCGCTGGCGCGCCCCAGGTCTCGGCGAGCTCGGCGCGTCGGGCGGCGGGGAGCCGGGCGAGCCAGGCCTCGTAGGCGTCGAGGGGCACGCGCAGCGTCTCCGGGCCGGAGAGGAGCCGCGGGATCAGGGCCTTGGCGTCGATGCCTCGCGCGGCGTCGTAGCCGGCCTGCGTCAGGAAATCGAGGATCGCCACCGCGCTTTCCGGCGTGTCGAGCCCCACCGCGAAGCCGGTCCGCCCCCCGCGGGCGGGGTAGTCGGACAGGATCAGCGCGAGCCGCCGCTCGGCCCGCGGCGTCGCGGAAAGCCGCGCCCAGGCGGCGGCCTGGTCCGCCACCGAGGCGATGCCCGCCGGATCGGGCGCGCTCTCGCGCCGGGCGAAGGCGAGCGCCGGGTCCGGCGCGGCCTCGGCCTTGAACGAGATCGGCCCGGCGACGATGCGTCCGTCGAACTCGGGCAGGGCGATCTGCATGGCGAGGTCGGCGGCCGAGAGCCCGCGCTCGGAGGCGGCCCAGGCCTCCCGCGTCGTCCCGACCGGGATCGCCTGCAGGACGGGGCAATCGGCGCCGTCGAGGACGAAGCCGGCGCCCTCGCGGGCGGAGAAGGCGGTGGTGGCGAGGATCACGGCCGGCTTTCGGGCGGCCAGCGCCCGGCGGACCACATCGACCGCCTCGGGGTCCTTCAGGCTCGACACCGCGAGCACCAGCGGCGCGAGCCCGCGCGCGGCGAGCGCCTCCGACAGCGCTCTCGCCGGCCCGGTCTCGCCCGCGAGCACGGCCGAGCGGTAGACCAGGATCGGCGCGAGAGGACGATCCGCCGGCAACCGGGCCAGCGCCGCCTCGGGCGCCTCCGGCCCGTGCTCCGGCGACCAGGCGAACCCTCGCGGCGTCGGGATCGGCGGCGCGATCGCCGCGCGCCGGCCGCCGAGCCAGGCGTCGATGCCCGCCAGCAGCCGGCCCATGTTCTCGGCCCCGCCGGCGGTGAAGTAGGCCTCCAGCGCGTCGCAGCAGGCCGCTGGAACCGTGGAGACATCCGCGAGCCGCGGGTCCGGCCGGTCGTCGCCGGGGATCACCGCGAGCGCGATGCCGTTCGCCCGCGCCGTCTCGGCGAGCCGCTCCACGCCGTAGCGCCAATAGTCGAGCCCGCCGAGGCAGCGCACCAGCACGAAGCGCGCCTTCGCCGCGGTGCTCTCGACGTAGAGGTCGACCGAGAGCGGGTGCTTCAGCCGCCTGAGCGAGGCGAGCCGCACCGCGAGCCCGTCCGGCGCCGCGGCCCGCGCGGCGGCGAGCGCGGAGAGGTCCGAATCGGCGAAGGAGAGAACGACGACGTCCCCCGGCGGCTGGGCCAGGTCGACGGCGCTCTCGCCCTCGTCGAGGGAGACCGTGCTCGCGGGCAGGAGGTGCATGGCGGGCGGCCCGCGTCCCTCAGCCTGCGAGCGCGCGCGCGACGGCGTCGCGGTCGAAGTCGTGCAGGCCGATGACGACGAGAGACCCCGCGCGCGGCTCGCCCGGCTTCCAGGGCCGGTCGTAGCTCTGCGAGACGCGGGTGCCGACGCCCTGCACGACGAGGCGCATCGGCTTGCCGGTCACCTCGACGAAGCCCTTGATGCGCAGCACGCCCGCCACCTCGGCGGCCTTCGCGACGCGCCGCAGCAGGACGTCGGGGCTCTCCACCGCGGGGACCGGGATGGCGACGCTCTCGAAGTCGTCGTGATCGTGCTCGCCGGCGTCGTCGTGGTGGGAGGGCCTTGCGGCGAGATCGGCTTCCGCGGCAGCGCCCAGCCCGATCAGGGCCGCCGGCTCCGCCTTGCCGTGGGCGACCTCGAGGATCTCGACCGCGCGCGGCAGGTGCTCGCGGATGTCGGCGGCGACGCGCCGGCGCTCGTCGACCGACATGGCGTCGACCTTGTTGAGGACGACCACGTCGGCACACAGGAGCTGGTCCTCGAACACCTCCTCGAGCGGGCTCTCGTGCTCGACGGAGGCGTCCGCCGCGCGCTGGGCGGCGAGCTTGTCGTGATCGTGCGCGAACAGCCCGGACGCGACGGCCGGCCCGTCCACCACTGCGACGACGCCGTCGACCGTCACGCGCGAGCGGATGGCGGGCCAGTTGAAGGCGTTGACCAGCGGCTTGGGCAGCGCGAGGCCCGAGGTCTCGATGAGGATGTGCTCGGGCGGGTTCTCCCGGTCGAGGAGCTTCGTCAGCGCCGGCACGAAATCGTCGGCCACCGTGCAGCAGATACAGCCGTTGGGCAGCTCCACGATGTCCTCGGCCGTGCAGCCCTCGATGCCACAGCCCTCGAGGAAGGAGCCGTCGAAGCCGAGATCGCCGAACTCGTTGACGAGGACGGCGATGCGGCGCCCCCCCGCGTTCTCGACGAGATGGCGCACGAGGGTGGTCTTGCCCGCGCCGAGGAAGCCGGTGAGGACCGTGCAGGGAATTTTCGACAGGCTCGCCATCATGGGCTCCTGATTGACGGCTCCTACTCGGCGGCGTCGGCCGTCGGGAGCGGGAACGGGGGGATGCGGGCGACGACGCCCTTCTTGAAGATCTGCGGGCGCTCGCGCCAGGGCACGATCCCGTCGGCGCTGGCGGCGTACTTGGCCACGCCCTCGAGGATCTCCTCGACATGAGTCGCCGGGTCGAGGTCGCCCCAGACGTAGGTCCAGCGGTCGGGCGCCGTCGCGGCGACCGTGCAGGGCCGCTTGCAGACGGACAGGCATTCGACCGGCGCGAGGCGCACGGGGAGGGGTGCGCCCGCCGCCGCGCGGGCGGCGAGCGCGTCGTCCAGCGCGCGCAGGAGGATCGAGCCGGGCCGGTCCTCCTTGGCGTCCGGCCCGCCGGCCGGACGACAGGTGGTGCACACGTGCAGCACGATCTCCGCGGGGGAAGCGCTCATGGTCAGATCAGGTCCGGCAGGCCGATGGTGAGGAAGGCGAGGCCGATCGCGGCCACCGCGACGCCGGCGAGCCGCAGCTGCGCGGGGGCGGCGGTCGTCACGCCCGCCCACAGGCGCTGCGCGGCGAGCGCGATGGCGGCCATGATCGCGCCCTGGACCGCCACGAGGCCGGCGAGATAGGCCGCGAGCGGGGTCGTCTCCGCGCCGATGATCATCTCCGCCAGGACGTGGCCGTGGATCAGGCCCGCCACGGCGAACAGCCCGGCGGCGGCGGCGAGCGGCAGGTTCGGGCGGATCGCCGCGACGACGCCCAGCGCGACGACGGAGAGCGCGACGAGGGTCTCGCCGAGCGGCAGGTCGATGGCGGCGAGATGGATCGCGACGCCCGCGACCATGGCGGCGAGCCAGGCGCCCGGCAGGGTGAAGGCGCGCCCGAAGCGCGCCGCGATCAGCCCGACCGCGACGAGCGCGGCGAGATGGTCGACGCCGACGATCGGATGTCCGAGGCCCGACAGCAGGCCCTCGACGAGGGTGCCGGGCGTCGCGCCGCCCAGGGGATGGTGGGCGAGCGCGGGCGTCGCGGCCAGGAGGCCGCCCGCGGCGAGGAGGAAACGGGTCTTCAGGGTGTTCGATCCGGTCATGTCGCTCTCCGTCGGGCGCCCTCGGCGCTCCAGTTCTCGAGCTTTCACGGAGAGGGACGACCGACGGCGAAAGCCGATCGGCCGGCAAACCTCCCGGCGCACCCCGGCCGGAAAGCCCATGAAAGCGGTCGACGGCAGGTCTCCTGGCTCGCGGGTCCACGCCCCTCTTGTCGCTCAGCCTTCCCGGGACGCGCCCAGTGGACTATGAGAGCGACGGGCTCTCCGCTCACAGTTGCGGGGGCAGCTGCGGTATCGCACCGCATTCCCTTTTCACCCCGTCTCCGGGGCACCGTCGCGACCATGATTAGCCGCCGCGTGCCCGAACTTCAACGACCTTCCTCATGCCCTCGGTGAAACCCCTACCTCGCCTCACCTTCGTCCTCGGCGGCGCACGCTCCGGCAAGAGCCGGCACGCGGAGGCGCTCGTCGAGGCGCAGGCCTCGCCGTGGATCTACGTGGCGACGGCGCAGGCGTTCGATGCGGAGATGGAGGCGCGAATCGCCGAGCATCGCGCGCGGCGTCCCGAGGGCTGGATCACCCGCGACGCGCCCCTGGACCTGCCGGAGGCGATTCGCGAGGGACCGGCCGGGGCGCCGATCCTGGTCGATTGCCTCACCCTATGGGTGACGAACCTGATCCTGGCCGAGCGCGACGTCGCCGAGGCCGGCGCGGCGCTGGAAGCCGCATGCCTGGACGCGCCGGGGCCGGTCGTGCTCGTGTCGAACGAGGTCGGGCTCGGCATCGTGCCCGACAACGCCCTCGCCCGCCGCTTCCGCGACGAGGCCGGGCGGCTGCATCAGCGGCTCGCGGCGCGGGCGGACGCGGTGATTTTCATGGTGGCCGGGCTGCCGATGAGCGTGAAGTGAGGACGACATGACGACCGACGACGACGCCGAGGCCCGCCGCCATCGCGAGAAGATGGCCAAGCGCAAGGCTGTGCAGGACGCGGAAGTGGCGGGCAAGACGCTCGAGAAGGGGCTTCTCATCGTCAACACGGGCCCCGGCAAGGGCAAGTCGACGGCGGCCTTCGGGCTGATGCTGCGCGCGCTCGGCCGCGGCTTCCGGGTCGGCGTGGTGCAGTTCGTCAAGGGCGCCTGGGAGACCGGCGAGAAGCTCGCGCTCGCGCGCTTCGACGACCAGATCTCCTGGCACACGATGGGCGAGGGCTTCACCTGGGAGACGCAGGACAAGGCGCGCGACATCGCCGCCGCCGAGCGCGCCTGGGCCAAGGCGAAGGAGCTGATGGACGACCCCGCGATCCGCCTCGTGATCCTCGACGAGCTCAATATCGCGCTGCGCTACGCCTACCTGCCGCTCGACGAGGTGGTCGCCACGCTCGCCGCCCGCCGGCCCGACCTCCACGTCGTCGTCACCGGCCGCAACGCCAAGCCGGAGCTGATCGAGGCCGCCGACCTCGTCACCGAGATGACGCTGGTCAAGCACCATTTCGCGGCCGGCGTGAAGGCGCAGGAAGGGATCGAGTTCTGATGGCGCGCGCGCTGATGGTGCAGGGGACGGGCTCCAACGTCGGCAAGTCGCTGCTCGTCGCCGGCCTGTGCCGTCGTTTCGCGCGCCGTGGGCTCGTCGTGCGGCCGTTCAAGCCGCAGAACATGTCGAACAACGCCGCCGTCACCGTCGACGGCGGGGAGATCGGGCGCGCCCAGGCGCTCCAGGCCCGCGCCGCCGGGGTCGCGCCGTCGGTGCACATGAACCCGGTGCTGCTGAAGCCCCAGAGCGAGATCGGCTCGCAGATCGTGGTGCAGGGGCGCATGGTGGGCACGGCCAAGGCGCGGGAATACCAGGCCTGGAAGCCCCGCCTGATGGAGGCCGTGCTCGACTCGTTCGGGCGCCTGCGGGACGAGGCCGATCTCGTCGTCGTCGAGGGCGCGGGATCGGCGTCCGAGGTCAACCTGCGCGCCGGCGATATCGCCAACATGGGCTTCGCTCGCGCCACCGGCACGCCCGTGATCCTCGTCGGCGACATCGACCGCGGCGGGGTGATCGCGAGCCTGGTGGGCACCAGGGCGGTGATCGATCCGGACGATGCGGCGATGGTCGCCGGCTTCGTCGTCAACCGCTTCCGGGGCGACCCCTCGCTGTTCGACGAGGGCATGCGGATCGTCGCCGCGCATACCGGCTGGGAGGCGCTCGGCCTCGTGCCGCATTTCGCCGACGCCGCGCGCCTGCCGGCGGAGGATCGGCTGGGGCTCGAGCGCGAGCCCCGCGCTTCGGAGGGGCAGGGCGTGACCATCGCCGTCCCCGTGATGCCGCGCATCTCGAACTTCGACGATCTCGACC
Organism: Salinarimonas sp.; assembly: GCF_040111675.1. Classification (NCBI taxonomy): domain Bacteria; kingdom Pseudomonadati; phylum Pseudomonadota; class Alphaproteobacteria; order Hyphomicrobiales; family Salinarimonadaceae; genus Salinarimonas; species Salinarimonas sp. The sequence continues at coordinate 2,297,281 of NZ_CP157794.1, forward strand.
CCCTGCGCGAGGAGCCCGGCGTGCGGCTCGTCCTGGTCGAGCCGGGAACGCCGATCCCGGCGGAGACGGCGCTCGTGCTCTTGCCGGGCTCGAAGACCACGATCGACGACCTCGCCTTCCTGCGCGCCCAGGGCTGGGACGTCGACATCGCCGCTCACGTGCGCCGCGGCGGGCGGGTGCTCGGCCTGTGCGGCGGCTTCCAGATGTTGGGGCGCACCATCGCCGATCCCGACGGGATCGAGGGTCCGGCGGGGCGGGTGGTGCCGGGGCTCGGCCTCCTCGACCTCGAGACCCGGCTCACCGGCGTGAAAAAGCTGGAGGCGGTCTCGGGGACCGCCCTCGCCGACGACGCACCGTTCTCCGGCTACGAGATGCATGTCGGCGAGACCGCGGGCCCCGACGCCGAGCGCCCGTTCGCCCGCCTCGCCGACGGACGTCCCGACGGCGCCGTCTCGCGGGACGGTCTCGTCGTCGGCACCTACGTCCACGGCCTCTTCGCCGACGATTCGCAGCGCGCCGCCTGGCTCGCGAGGCTCGGCGCGCGTACGAGCGCTCTCGCCTACGAGGCGCTGGTGGAGGACGTTCTCGACCGCTTCGCCGACCACCTCGCGGCGCATGTCGATTGCGACCGGCTCCTCGCCATCAGCGAGACAGCGCGAGCGCCGTGACGGCGAGGAGCGCCGCGAGGCCGATCAGAAGCGCGCAGGCGGTGCGGTAGAGGGCGAGCGCCCGGTCGACGTCCTCGGCATCAGCCTCTGCGCGGCCGTCCCCCATCCAGGCGTCGGCGACGACCGCATCGCCGTAGGTCCGCGGTCCCGCGAGCCGCAGCCCGAGCGCGCCCGCCATCGCGGCTTCCGGCCAGCCGGCGTTGGGCGAGCGGTGCTTGCCGGCGTCCCGCCGCACGGCGGCCCACGCCTTGCGCGCCGAGGCCTGCGGGTGGAGCGCCGCCGCGATGATCAGGAGCACCGCGGTCAGCCGCGAGGCGGGGAGGTTGATCACGTCGTCGAACCGCGCCGCCGCCCAGCCGAAGGCGCCGTGGCGCGCCGTGCGGTGGCCGATCATGCTGTCGGCCGTGTTCGCCGCCTTGTAGAGCACGCCGCCCGGCAGCCCGCCGAGCCCGATCCAGAAGGCCGGCGCGACGATCCCGTCGGAGAAGTTCTCGGCGAGGCTCTCGATCGCGGCGCGGCTCACCCCCGCCTCGTCGAGGCTCTCGGGGTTGCGCCCGACGATCATCGAGACCGCCTTTCGCCCCCCGGCGAGGCCGCCCTCCCGCAGCCCGTCGCGCACGGCGGCGACATGCTCGAACAGCGAGCGCTGCGCCAGCAGGCTCGAGGCGAGCACGGCGGCGATCAGAAGGCCGAAGAGCCCGAGCCCGGAGAGCACGACCTGGACCGCCAGCGCGAGCGCGCCGGGAACGGCGAGGATCGCGACGAGCGCGAGCAGTCCCGCCATGCGCCGGGCGGCGGGGGAGGCGTCCTCGCGGTTCAGGTCGCGATCGAGGGCGGCGATCAGCGCGCCGATCCAGGTGACGGGATGGCCGATGGCCGTGTACACACGCCCCGGATAGCCGATCGCCGCCTCGACGACGAGGGCGAGCGTGACGAGGGCGAGCGATTCGACGAGCATCGGAGACCGGGATGGCGGACGAGCGGATCTGGCACGGAGGCGATCTCGGCGAGGCGCGCCGGCTGTTCCCGGGCGCGCCCGAGCCGTGGATCGACCTCTCGACGGGCATCAATCCCATAGCCTATCCGCCGCCCGCCCTGCCAGCCTCCGCCTTCACGCGCCTGCCCGAACCCGCCGACCACGCCGCGCTGGAGGCGGCCGCGGCGCGGGCCTACGGCGTCGCCGACCCGGCCTGCGTGATCGCCGCGCCGGGGACGCAGGTCCTGATCAGCCTCCTGCCGTTCCTCGTCGACGCGCGCGAGGTCGCCGTCGTCACGCCGACCTACGGCGAGCACGCCCGGTCCTGGCGCGCGGCGGGGGCGCGGGTCCGGGAGGTCTGCGGGCCGGAGGCGGCGGGCGACGCCGACGCGCTCGTCCTCGTCTCGCCGAACAATCCCGACGGCCGCCTCTGGCCCCGCGCGACCCTGCGCGACCTCGCGGGAGGGCTCGCCGCGCGCGGCGGGCTCCTCGTCGTCGACGAGGCCTTCGCGGACTTCGACGCCGCCCAGAGCCTCGCCGCGGACCTGCCGGAGGGCGCGCTCGTGCTGCGCTCCTTCGGCAAGACCTACGGGCTCGCGGGGGTGCGCCTCGGCTTCGCCCTCGTGCGTGGCGATCTCGGAACGCGGCTGCGCGCGGCGCTCGGGCCGTGGGCGGTCTCCGGCCCCGCGCTCGCCATCGGCCGCGCCGCGCTCGACGACGCGGCCTGGCTGGATAAGGCGGCGCCGGCGCGACGCGCCGACGCCGCGCGGCTCGACGCGCTGCTCGCCCCGCTCGCCGGGGAGGCGGTCGGCACGACGCTGTTCCGCACGATCGAGACCGACCGCGCGCCGGAGATCTTCGCCGCGCTCGGGCGCGCGGGAATCTGGGTGAGGCGCTTCCAGGACGACCCCCGCCGCCTCCGCTTCGGCCTCCCGTGCGACGCGGAGGCGTGGGGGCGGGTGGAGCAGGTGCTGGCGGCGCTCGGTCGTTGAGTTCCCCTCTCCCTCGTGGCTAGCTGATGCACACATCTCGCTCGGCGAAGGCGTTCCGCCAGGCAGTCGCGACCTGAAGCGTAGAGCGCCGCCGGACTCCCCTCGCCCTTGTGGCGAGGGGCCGGGGGTGTGGGTCGTGCAGAACTGTCGCGACCTCGATGCCGCTCGAACCGGGAACGTCGATCTCGTCCCGAGACGTCTCGGGCTGCACCGCGACCCACATCCGCCCCCTTCGGGGGCACCTTCTCCACAAGGGAGAAGGACGAGCGGCTGGCGCCGCTCGCAGATCGCGACCAACGGCGCGGGACGATGTGTGTATCGAGTAGCCCTCGTGGAGAGGGGAGGTCGTCGGCGGCGACCTCCCGCTAGACTGTTGCCGCCGCCGCCCGCCCCGCGGCGTAGCCGTAGCCGATCGCCGAGAGCAGGCCGTTGCCGGAGAGGTAGCCCGAGGCCTTCGATCCGGAGACGCCGCAGGCGGCGCCGCCGGCGGCGGTGAGGTTCGGCAGCGGCGCGCCGGTCGTATCGAGCACGCGCGCGGTCCCGTCGACCAGGAGGCCGCCCTGGGTGTGGAACAGCGCGCCCGTCACCTTCACCGCGTGGAAGGGCGGCGCGAGGGGCGCGACGCCGGCGAAGGCGCGGCCGAAGCCGTCCGTCGCGCCCTCGGCCTTCAGCCGGTCGATTTCGGCGAAGGTCTGCGCCAGGGCGCCCGTCGGCAGGCCGAGGCGGGCGGCCAGATCCTCGGGCGAATCACCGGTGATCACCGCGCCTTGCGCTTCGGCGTTGCGAAAGTCCTCGAACTGGCGGGCGATTCCCGCGATGCGGGCGTCGAACATCGTCCAGGCGATCCCGCCCGGCTGGGCGATGACGCCCGCCGCCGCTTCCGAATAGCCGTGCGATTCGTCCGCGAAGCGCCGGCCCTCGGCGTTCACCTGGAAGCCGCCCTCCATGACGCAGGCCCAGGTGATCAGGATGCCGTGCGGATGCGCCACCGAGCCGTGGCCCTGGTGGCCGGACAGGTGGCGTGTCGCGGCGCCGAGCGCCTCGCCCCAGAGCACCGCCTCGCCCTGGTTGCCGGGATGGCCGAAATAGAGGGCGTCCGCGAGCTCCGGGATGTGCTTGCCGACCAGCTCCTTGTTGCCGCCGTAGCCGTTGCAGGCCAGCACCAGCGCGCCGCAGCCGATCCGTTCGCGCGCCCCGTCCGGACGGGCGATCTCGACGCCGGTGACGCGCCGCTCCGCGTCGGCGAAGAGCGTCGTGACATGCGCCCCGCAGACGAGCGCCACCCCCGCCGCCTCCGCCGCCTCGCGCAGCCGGTCGACCAGCTCCTCCCCGGAGCGGCTGGGCAGCCCGTGCATGCGATAGGCGGAATGGCCGGGATAGCGGAAGTTCTCGACGAGCGAGACGGCGAGCCCGTGCCGGTCGGCGAGCCATTCGAGCACCGGCGCCGACAGGCCCGCGAGGGTGGCGACGGCGCCCGGGTCGGGCTCGTTCTCGGCCTTGGCCAGGATGTCGCGGGCGAAGAGGTCCGGATCGTCGACGACGCCTGCGGCCGTCTGCCAGCGCGTTCCGGCGGCCGGGATCAGGCCGGCGGACAGCGCGGTCGAGCCGCGGGGCAGGAGGTCGCGCTCCAGCACGACCACCTCCGCGCCGGTGTCCCGCGCCGCCAGCGCCGCGACGAGCCCCGCCGCGCCGGCGCCGATCACCAGGACCGGGGTCTCGACGTCGTAGGCCGGCGTCTCGAACGCGACCGGGCTCATGCGCCCTCCACGGCGGCGATCGCCTCGGCGATGGTGGCGAGCCGCGCCACGGGGGCGAGGGCGGCGAGCGCCGTCTCGTGCACCTCCGCCGAGAAGGCGGCGCAGCCGTCGGTCAGCACGATCGGCTCGATGTCGCGCACATGGGCGTCGCGCACGGTGGAGGCGACGCCGCCATTGGTGACGATGCCGCAGACGAGCAGCCGGTCGATGCCGAGCTTGCGCAGCACCCATTCGAGCCGGGTCATGTAGAAGGCGGAATAGGCCACCTTCTCGATGACGACGTCCGCCGGCTGCAGCTCCTCGACGAGGGCGTGGCCCCAGGAGCCCGGGGCGAAGTCGCCGCGACCCAGGAAGGGGCGGAGCTGGCGCAGATGCGGCGAGACGATCGGCTCGCCGCCCCGTCCCGGCTGCAGCGTGAATTGCGTCGAGACCACGAGCCCGCCCGCTTCCCGCATCGCGTTCGCGAGCGGCGCCACCTTTGCGGGAAGGGCGGCGATCGCCTCCGACGTCTGCCCGCCGCGGGCGTACGCGCCCTTCGGATGGAGGAAGTCGTTCTGGAGGTCGACGACGAGAAGGGCGGTGCGCAGGGGGTCGATCATCGGGATTGCTCGGGCTCCACGATCAAATTGCCGAAATCGTCCACCCGGGCGACGAGGCCGGGGTCGACGACGGTGGTGGCGTCGGGCTGCTCGAGGATGGCGGGGCCGGGGATGGCGGCGCCGACGGGCAGCGCCAGGCGGTCGTAGATCGCCGCCTCCCGCCAGGCGCCCTCGAACCAGACGGGACGCGTGCCCCGCGCGGCGGCCTCGACCGTGGCGTCCGACGCGGGCGCGAGCGCCTTCAGGTCGAAGGTCGGGCGCCGGCCGATCGCGGCGGTTCGCAGCGAGACGATCTTGACGGGGATGCCCGGCAGGAGCCGGCTGAAGGCGGCGCCGTAGGCGGCCTCGAAGGCCGCGCGCACGATCTCGGCCGTCACCGGCCGCGCCTCGCCGACGCCCGCCGGCAGGCGCGCCGTCACCGTGTGCGTCTGCCCGAGATAGTGCATGTCGAGCTCGGTCACGGTCTCGATCGCCTCCGTCGCGAGCCCCGCCTTCTCGACGACGGCCCGCGCTTCCCGCCCGGCGGCGGCGACCCGCTCCTGCAGCGCGGCGGCGTCGAGCCCGTCGAGCATCAGGTTGAGGGTCTGCACCTGGTCGTGGCGGATGTCCGCGATGATGCAGCCGAGGGCCGAGGTCACGCCCGGATAGCGGGGCACGAGCGCGGACTTGAGCCCGACGTCCGTCAGGAGCGCGCCGACGTGCAGCGCCCCGCCGCCGCCGAACGGCACCGCGGCGAACTTCGCCGGATCGTGCCCGCGCTCGATCGAGACGAGGCGGATCGCGCCCGCCATCTTGGCGTTGGCGACCTTCACGATCGCCTCCGCCGCCTCCATGGCCGAGAGCCCGAGCGGCGCGCCGACGGTGCGCGCGATCGCCGCCTTCGCCGCCTCGACGTCGAGCCGGGCGAGCTTGCCGCCGATCGGGCGCTCGGCGTTGATCCGGCCGAGAACGACGTTGGCGTCGGTGAGGGTGGGGCGCTCGTTGCCCTGGCCGTAGGCGACGGGGCCCGGGCGCGAGCCGGCGCTCTCCGGCCCCACTGCGATCAGCCCCCCTGCGTCGACCGAGGCGATCGAGCCGCCGCCGGCGCCGATCGTCGCGATTTCGATCATCGGCGTGCGGACGACGAGGCCGAAATCGATCGTCGTCTGCGCCGCCAGCGCCGCCTCGCCGCCGGCGACCAGCGACACGTCGAAGGAGGTGCCTCCGAGATCCGCCGTGATGACGTTCTCGAATCCCGCCGCCCGCGCGATCGCCGCGGCCGCGATGACCCCGGCCGCCGGGCCGGAGAGCGCCGTGCGCACCGGCAGGCGCCGCGCGGTCCCCGTCGACATCACGCCGCCGTTCGACTGGACGATGTGGAACGAGCCGGGGAAGGCGGCGGAGGCGAGCGCCTCCTCGAGCTTCGCGAGGTAGGTGGCGACGACCGGCATCAGGTAGGCGTTGAGCGCCGTGGTCGAGGCGCGCTCGAACTCGCGGATCTCCGGCAGGATCTCGGAGGACGCGCAGACATGAGGGTTCGGCCACACGGCGCGCGCCGCCTCCATCGCCGCGCGCTCGTTTTCCGGGTTGGCGTAGGAATTGACGAAGACGATGGCGAGCGCCTCCGCGCCCTCCGCCAGCAGCGCGCGCGCGGCGCGGGCGACCTCCGCGGGGTCCACCGCCTGCCGGATCGTCCCGTCCGACAGCGTGCGCTCGGCGACCTCGAGCCGGAAGCGGCGCTCGGCCACCGGGGTGAAGTCGCCCCACAGGCCCCAGGTGTGCAGCCGGTCGCGCCGGCGCATCTCCAGCACGTCGCGAAAGCCCGCCGTGGTGATCACGCCGATCCGCGCGCCCTTGCGCTCGAGCAGCGCGTTGGTGCCCACCGTCGTGCCGTGCACGATGGCGCCGAGATCGGCGACGTCTCCGAAGACGGACAGCCCGTCGAGGAAGCCCGAGGCCTCGTCGCCGCGGTTGGACGGCACCTTGGCGGTGCGGAAGGTCCGCGTCGCCTCGTCGAAGCAGGCGAGATCGGTGAAGGTCCCGCCGACATCGACGCCGACCAGGGTGCGGGAGGGGGTCATGGACGGGGGCCCTGCGCGGGAGCGTCAGACGTGCGAGGTGATGTCATCCCGGGCCGCGAAGCGGACCCGGGACCCAGAACCGCCGACGCGCGTCTTGCGGCGTATACGCCGCATCGCGACCCACCGCGGTGTTCGGGGCGGAGCAGCGAGCGCGGCATGCGCGCTCGACCGGAGGGCGGAGGTTCTGGGTCCCGGACTTGCTTCGCAATCCGGGATGACAGCGTTGCGTCCGTCATCGCGCGCCCTCCCGCAACCGCGCGGTCTCGGCTTCGTCCACCGCCCCGCGCGCGTCCACCGCCACCCCGTAATCCCGCCGTGCGGCGGCCACGCTCACGAGCCCGTTGGCGACGTCGCGCGCGATCGCCGACGGCGCGCGACGCATCGGGTCGCCCCAGCCGCCGCCGCCGGGGCTCTCCAGCCGCACGCGCCCGCCTCGCGCGATGCGCACGCCGGTGACCTTCGAGACGAAGGGGGGCTCCTGCGGCCCCTCCGGCCCGTCCCAGACGAAGCGGTTCGCGGCCGCGGGCGCGCCGCCGGCGACGCCGAGCGGCGGGTACTTGCCGCGCTCCCCGAGCAGCGACACCTCCGCCCCGCCCTCGGAGAGCGCCTCGACCTCGTAGACCGCGCCGACGCCGCCGCGATGCGCGCCCGCGCCGGCCGAATCGGGCCGCAGCGCCCATTGCGTGAACATCACGGGGTAGGACGCCTCCAGGATCTCGGCGGGGGGCATGGTCGCCGTCGAGATCGGGTTGTTGGCGTGGTTGAGCCCGTCGCTCGCGGGATTGCCGCCGAGCCCGCCGCCGAAGAACGAGAACATCACCCAGCGCTTGCCGTCCGGGCGGTGGCCCGAGAGCGAGAGCGCGTTGATGGTCCCGAACGGCCCCGCCGTCGCTCGCGCCGGATCGGCCTTGGCGAGCGCGCCGAAGACGACGCCGATCATGCGCAGGATCGTCTCGGTGTAGCCGGCGACCGGCCTGGGCGCCGAGACCCCGAGGAAGGTCGTCTCGGGGATGTCGAACGCGATCGGCCGCAGGCAGCCGGCGTTCGCCGGCACCTCGGTGAAGACGTGCTTGAGCGCCACGTAGCAGGCGGCCACCGCCGTCGAGCGGGCGATGTTCACCGGCCCCTGGCAGGGCGGCGACGAGCGCGAGAAGTCGAGCCGCATCGCGTCGCCGTCGATCGTCACCTCGAGTGCGATGGTGAGGCGCTCGTCGACGATGCCGTCGTTGTCGAGATAGTCCTCGTAGGCGTAGACGCCGTCCGGCAGCGAGCGGATCGCCTCGCGCATCAAGGCCTCGGCGCGGGCGGAGAAGGCCTCGAAGGCCGTCTCGATCGTCGCCTCGCCGTATTCGTCGACGAGCGCGTGGAGACGCCGCTCGCCGAGATCGAGCGCGTTGAGCTGGCCGTTGAGATCGCCCCAGTTCGAATCGGGCACGCGGGAATTGGCGCGCAGGATGGCGACGATGTCCTCCTGCAGGACGCCCGCCCGGTAGAGCCGCACCGGCGGGATCAAGACGCCCTCCTGGAAGCACTCGACCGCGCGGGGATTGTAGCCGCCGGGCACGTTGCCGCCGATGTCGAGCCAGTGGCCCACCGAGGCGAGCCAGCAGAACAGCGCGCCGTCGCGGAAGATCGGGCGCACCAGCCGGAAGTCGTTGAGATGCGTGCCGCCGGCATAGGGATCGTTGAACAGGAACACGTCGCCCGGCGAGAGGTCGCCGGTGCGGTTCACGTGCTCGATCACGGCGCGCACGGCGAAGGCCATGGCGCCGACGAAGATCGGCAGGCCCTTGGCGCCCTGGACCAGCGTGTCGCCGGTCTCGCGGTGATAGAGCCCATGGCAGGCGTCGCGGGCCTCCGCGATGATCGGGTTGAAGGCCGAGCGGTAGAGCGTCGCGTCCATCTCGTCGGCGATCTGCTCGAGCCGGCCTTTGAGCACGGCGAAGGTGACGGGATCGAGCGCGCTCACGACGCGTCTCCATCCGAGCCGCCGCCCTCGTAGCCGCGACCGAGCGCCAGCATCTCCGGGGTGCCGATCACGGCGTTGAGCTCGTCGAAGGTGAACATCCGCTGCGACCACGCCGTCGACGCGCCCTCGGCCGCGAGGGCGCCGTAGAAGGCCTGTGCGGTCTTGGCGAGAACCCGAACGATGGCGCCGGGGAAGATCACGAGCGAGAAGCCGATCTCCTCCAGCGTGCCCGCCTCGGTGAGCGGCGTGTGCCCGCCCTCGACCATGTTCGCCATCAGCGGCGCGACGCCGTAGAGCGCGGAGACGACGCCCTCCAGCTGCGCGCGGGTGCGCGGCGCCTCGACGAACAGCACGTCCGCCCCCGCCTCGGCATAGGCGTGGGCGCGCTCGATCGCCGCCTCGAAGCCCTCGACCGCGACGGCGTCGGTGCGGGCGATGATCAGCGTGTCCTCGCTCGCCCGCGCGTCGACCGCGGCCTTGATCTTGCCGACCATCTCCATCGTGGACACCACGCTCTTGTCGGAGAGGTGGCCGCAGCGCTTCGGGAAGGTCTGGTCCTCGAGCTGCAGAGCGCGCGCCCCGGCGCGCTCCAGCAGCCGCACGGTGCGCTGGACGTTGAGCGCGTTGCCGTAGCCGGTGTCGGCGTCCACGATCAGGTCGGCGCCGACCCGGTCGTGAATCATCGTCACCTGCTCGGCCACCTCGCTCATCGAGACGAGGCCGATGTCGGGGCGCCCGAGGCGGGTGTAGGCGAGGGCCGCGCCGGAGACGTAGAGCGTCCCGAAGCCGGCCTCGACGGCGAGCAGCGCGGTGAGCGCGTCGTAGACGCCGGGCGCGACGACGATCGAGCGTTCGTTCAGGCGGTGTTTCAAGCTTGCGGGGTAACCCATTCCGATCTCCGGTCAACGCGCGAGAAGCGCGGTGATCTCGTCCAGGCCCGACGCGGTCTCGAGCCGGCTCAGCATGTCGTAGAGGGCGCGCGCCTGGCTCACGCCCCAGACGGGGCTCGTGAGCTCGAGGAACTTCTCCTCGATCTCCGCCGGGCCGTAGGGATCCTCGGTGTCGCCCCGATTGGTGAAGGCTTCCGCCGTGAGCGTGCGGCCGTCGGCGAGCGTGACGCGCACGCGCGCGGGCCGTTGCGCCGGAAGCCGGTCGGTGAGGGCGGGGTCCTCGCGCACGCTCACCCGGCGGGCGAGGTCGCGGACGCGCTCGTCCCGACGCGCGCCCTCGCGGAAGGCCTCCACGGTCGCCGCGCCGTGGACGAGGGTCGTGGCGATCGAGAAGGGCAGCGAGAACTTCGCCGCCAGCATGTTGTGCGGCTCCTGGCTCGCGAGCTGGGCGGCCCAGACGTAGGTCTCGACCTCGATCGCGCGCACGTCCTCCTGCGCGATCCGCTCGCGCGCGGTGATCTGCGACAGCGCGTCGAGGGCCGCGTGGTTGTAGCGGCAGCAGGCGTGGCGCTTGAAGTAGTTGCGCGCGATCTCCCAGCGCTGGCCGAGCTCGGCCACCATCTCCTGCGGGCGCCAATCCTCGGCGGCGATCGTGCCGTAGACCGTGCCGACGCCGTCCGCCTCCCCGGTGAAGCCCGAGGCGACGAGATCCCAGACGGTGAGCCCGATCTGGTTCGCGAAGCCGGCGAAGGAATTGCGGACCGTGCCGCCCTCGAGCATCGTCCGCCGGCTCGTGGTGAGGCCGAGCGAGGAGGCGACGCTCATCGCCTCGACGATCTGCGCCGCGCTCGCGCCGTGCAGCTTCGCCACCGCGACGGCCGCGCCGATCGTCCCCCAGGTGCCGTGCGGATGCATGCTCACCCGCAGCTTCGAGGCGATGCCGATGCGCGCGCCGACCTCGTAGCCCAGCGCGATCGCGAGGATCAGGTCGCGCCCGGCGGCGCCGGTCCGCGCGGCGGCGACGAGCGCCGCCGGGACGACGTGGATGCCGGGATGGCCGCGGGCGTACTGGTTGCCCTCGTCGAGCTCGAGCATCGTGCCCGCCGTGCCGTTGAACAGGGCGGCCGCCGCGGCGGACCCGCGCATGCGCGCGCCGATCAGCGGATGCGGGCCGATGCCGCTCGTCGCCAGCAGCGTCTCGGCGAGCGCCTTCGTCTCTGGCTCCTGCGCGCCGGCGGCGATGGCGGCGACCGAATCGGCCAGCACGAGCCGGGTGCGCGCGACGACCTCCGCCGGCAGATCCTCGTAGCGCAGGCGCTCGGCGAAGCGGCCCCATTGCACGGCCCAGGCCGGCGTCTCGGGGCGCTTCAGGACGGGTTCGGCGATCACGCGCATGCCATCACATCCCCAGATACGCTTTCTCGAGCTCGGGGTTCGCGGCGAGGTCGCGCGCCGCGCCCGCCATCGTCACCGCGCCGTTCTCCAGCACGTAGGCCCGATCGGCGAGCTCGAGGGACTGCACCACGTTCTGCTCCACCAGCATCACCGCGAGCCCGCCCTTGGCGATGTCGGCGATCAGCCGGAACAGCTCGTCGACGAGGAGCGGCGAGAGGCCGAGCGAGGGCTCGTCGAGGACGAGGAGCCTGGGCTCGCCCATCAGCCCGCGGCCGATCGCGAGCATCTGCTGCTCGCCGCCCGACAGCGTCCCCGCCGCTTGGCCCGCGCGCTCGCGCAGGCGCGGGAAGGTGTCGAAGGCGCGCTCCAGATTCGCCGCACGGGCCGCGCGGGCGCGGGCGTAGGAGCCGAGCTCGAGGTTCTCGCGCACTGTGAGGTTGGGGAAGATCTTGCGGCCCTCGGGTACGTGGATCAGCCCGCGCCGGACGATCTCCGGCGGCTTCAGGCCGTCGATCCGCGCGCCGTCGAAGACGACCTCGCCGGCGGACGCCCGCACCAGGCCCGAGATCGTCGCGTTGAGCGTGGTCTTGCCGACGCCGTTCGCGCCGAGCACGGCCACCACCTCGCCCGCCCCGACGTCCAGCGAGACGCCGCGCAGGACGGGGACGCCGCCGTAGCCGGAGACGAGATCACGCACCGCGAGCATGGGCCGCCTCCACATCTGCCGAAAGCCCGCCCTTCGCCTGCAGCCGCTGCGCAGCGCCGTGGCCGAGATAGGCCTCCACCACGGCCGGATCGCGGGCGATGCGCGCGGGCGGTCCCTGCGCGATCATCCGGCCCTGGGCCAGCACGTAGATGTCGTCGCACAGGCTCATCACCGCCTGCATCACGTGCTCGACGATGAGGATGGTGATCCCCCGCTCGCGGATGCCGCGGATGACGGGGATCATGTCGCGGATCTCGGAGGGGTTGAGGCCGGCGAGCACCTCGTCGAGCAGGAGAAGCCGCGGGCTCGTGGCGAGCGCGCGGGCGAGCTCGAGCCGCTTGCGGCCGGCCACCGTCAGCGACTTCGCCGGCTGATCGAGCATCGGCGTGAGCCCGACCTCGGCGGCGACCCGCCGCGCCTCGGCGAGGGCGTCGGCGCGCCGGGCATGGTGCAGGAAGGCGCCGACCGCGACGTTCTCGACCACCGAGAGCGCGGCGAAGGGCTGGACGATCTGAAAGGTGCGCGCGATCCCCATCCGCGCCCGCTCGTGCGCCGGAACGGCGGTGACGTCGCGCTCCTCGTAGAGGACGCGGCCCTGCGTCGCCGGCTCGAAGCCGGAGATGACGGTGAAGAGCGTCGTCTTGCCCGCGCCGTTCGGCCCGATGAGCCCGGTGATCGAGCCCGGCGCGACCTCGAGCGAGGCGTCGTCGACGGCGACGAGGCCGCCGAAGCGCTTGGTGACGTGCTCGACGCGAAGCAGGCTCATGCCGCCGTCTCCTCGCGGGCCGGCGCCGCGGCCGGGGAGGGGACCTTCGCCGTGGCGGCCTTGCCGGCGAGCCGCCGACGCGCTCGGCCGACGAGCCCCATCACGCCGTCCGGCGCGAAGGCCACCATCACGATCAGCACCACGCCGAAGACGACGAGGTCGATGCCGGGGATCTCGCCGGTGAACATCTTCGAGCCCTCCGAGAGCCCGTGCAGCGCGAGCGCGCCGACGAGCGGCCCGAACACCGTCCCGAGCCCGCCGACGATGGGCGCGAGCAGCGCCTCGATCGAGATCCACGGCCCGTAGGCGATGGTGGCGTCGAGATAGAGGAAGTACTGCGCGTAGAGGCAGCCCGCCGCGGCGGTGATGCCGCCCGACAGCGCGATGGCCTTGAGCTTCACCGCCAGCGCGTCGACGCCGAGCGCCCGGGCGGCGGCCTCGTTCTCGCGCACGGCGACGAGCTGCGCGCCGAAGCGGGCGCGCTCGATGCCGCGATTGAGGACGAGCACCGTGCCGACGAGGGCGAGCGCGATCCAGTAATAGGCCGCGCGGCTCTCGAACTGGAAGTTCGCCGCGGAGACCTCGAGCGGGATCAGCACGCCCGCCGCCCCGCCGGTGAAGGTCGCCGCGTTGGCGAGGATGCGGAACACCTCCGCGAAGGCGAGCGTCACGAGGGCGAAATAGGAGCCCCTCAGCCCGGAGCGGAAGGAGAGGAAGCCGATGCCGAAGCCGACCAGCGCGCCGAGCCCCACGCCCGCGACGAAGGCGGCGTAGGCGTTGATCCCCAGAGTCACCTGCAGGATCGCGGCGGCGTAGGCGCCCGTCCCGAAGAAGGCGGCGTGGCCGAAGGAGAACTGCCCGCCATAGCCCGCGAGCAGGTTCCAGCCCTGGGCGGCGAGCGCGATGATCAGCGTGAAGACGAGGAAGTTCAGCACCGTGTTGGCGGTGACGAAGAGCGGCACCAGCGCGAGCAGCGCGACGACGGCGAGGATGGGGCCGAAGCCCGAGGCGAGATCGCGCGCGCTCATGCCTTGGCTCCGAACAGGCCGGTCGGGCGAAACAGCAGCACCAGGATGAAGATCAGGAAGATGCCGATCTGGCCCAGGCTCTCGCCGAGATAGAGGCCCGACAGGCTCTCGACGACGCCGATGAAGAGCCCGCCGACGAGCGCGCCGGGGATCGAGCCCATGCCGCCGAGCACCACGATGGTGAAGGCGACGAGCACGAAGGCGCCGCCCACCCGCGGATTGACGTAGAAGGTCGGCATCAGCAGGCAGGCGGCGATGGCGACGCAGGCCGCGCCGAGCCCGAAGGTGATGGCGTAGACGTGGGAGACGTCGATGCCCACCAGCGCCGCCCCGGTCTTCTCCTTCGCCACCGCGCGGATGGCCTTGCCGGTGTCGGTGCGCGCCAGCACGAGCCAGAGCAGCACGGCGACGCCGATCGAGGCGAAGAAGGCGATCACGCGGGGCGTCGACAGGAAGAGGTCGCCCACCTCCACCACCGAAAAGGCGTAGGCCGTGTCGACGCTGCGCGTGTCCGAGCGGAAGATCGCCAGCAGCGCGTTCTCGATGATGATGGCGAGGCCGAGCGTCACCAGCAGGATGTTGACGTCCTCGCCGTGGCTCGCCGGCCCGATGACGAGCCGCTGCACCGCGTAGCCGACGGCGAAGAACAGCGGCGCCAGCGCGAGGATGGCGAGATAGGGGTCGAGCCCGAGCGCCTGGTTCAGCACCAGCACGCCGAACATGGCGGCGGTGAGCGTCGCGCCGTGGGCGAAGTTGATGATGTGCAGGACGCCGTAGACGAGCGTGAGCCCGAGCGCGATCAGCGCGTAGACGGCGCCCGTCATCAGGCCGTTGAGCGCGGCGGTCAGGACGATCTCGGGCGAGAACATGCGCAAGCCTCTCTCGGAGCCTCGTGTCTCCCGCTCCCTCGTGGTGAGGGGCCGGGGTCGTGGGGCGTTCGGATTCATCTCCTTCCCTGTAGGGGAAGGTGTCTCGGCGAAGCCGAGACGGATGGGGCGCGCGGCACGCGCGTTCGGCGAAGCCGAAGGGGTGCCGGGACGCCCGATTTCCGCTTCGCGGAACACGCCTCCGGCGTGCCCCATCCGTCCCGCCGCTTCGCGTCGGGCCACCTTCCCCTACAGGGAAGGAAAGAGATCCGCTCGCGGCCTTCGACGCCGCGAGCGGAACCTGGAAACGCGCCTCACGTCACCGGGAAGATCGCGTCGGCGTCGGCGAACTCCTCGGGGAAGATCACCTTGATGTCGCCGCCCTGGACCTGGGTGTTGACCGGCGCCGCGCCCTGGTTCTGGCCCTCGACGAACTCGGTCGGGCCGTAGGGCATGACGTGATCCTCGAAGGTCGAGGCCGCGAGCGCGTCGCGGATCGCGGTGCGCTCGGTGGAGCCCGCCCGGGCGATGGCGTCGGCCAAGAGCTTCACGTTCGAGTAGTTGAGCGGGATGTTGTAGGTCCACACCTGCCCGTCGCTCTCGACGCGCTCGCGCAGCGCGAGCGCCTCGTCCTTGCGCGGGTCGTGCCAGTGGTTGCAGTCCATCACGTTCTCGGCCGCGTCCGGGAATTCCTTGACGAAGCGGAAGTTCGAGGCCGCGCCGTTGAGGACGGCGTAGATGCCCTTGGGCCGGATGCGCTGCTGCTGCATCGTGCGCGCGAGCAGCACGAACTCGCCGTAATAGCTCGACGGGATGACGAGATCGGGCTCGGCGGCGCGGATCTGGAGCGCGATGTTCGACATGTCGCGCGCCGGCGTCGGGTGCGAGAGCGTCTGCAGCACCTCGAAGCCGCGCTTGGGCAGCTCGGTCTCGAGCAGCTTGGCGAGGCCGGAGCCGAACAGGCCGTCCTCGTGGACGAGCACCACGGTCTTCGCCGGGTTGCCGGCGGCCTCGTTGATCTTGACGAGGTTCTCCAGCGCCTGCTGCGTCACCTTGCCGAAGCCCGGGCCGAAGCGGAACGTGTTGGTGAGCCCGCGCGAGACGATCTGGTCGGAGACGCCGACGTCGACGAGATAGGGCAGCTCGTAGCGCGCCGCGGCCTGCGAGGAGGCGAGGCAGATCGGCGAGGCGAAGCCGCCGACGATGGCGACGACGCCCTCGGCCTGCATCTTCTCGACCTCGGCGGTGCCGCCCTCGGGCGTCGAGCGCGCGTCGCCGAAGACCGGCTCGATCGGCTGGCCGCCGATGCCGCCGCCGGCATTGATCATCTCGATGGCGAGCTCGGCGCCGATGCGGCCCTGCTGGCCGTCGAAGGCGAGCGCGCCGGTCATCGGCTGCAGGATGCCGATTTTGATCGGCGCGGATTGGGCGCGGAGATAAGCGGGCGCGCCGATCAGCGCGGCGGCCGCCGTCGCCCCCTGGAGGAGCGTGCGGCGGGTGAGCGTGAAGCTGGAGGTAGTCACGGCTGGAGGTCTCCTCGTTGCGGGGCTCTGTCGTCCCTTCCGGTCTCGTTCTCTCTGGTCTTTTCGTCGTTCGTCGTTGCGACCGGGCTCCAGCGGCGCGCGCCGTCCCGGCCGATGCGCATGAGCTCCATCCGGAACGCGTAACGGTCCGGCCGATAGAGCGCATGAAGGTGCTCGACCCCGCGTCCGGCCTCGTCGAAGACCGTGCGGGCGAGCGAAAGCAGGGCGGAGCCGACGTCCACCTCGAGCGCCTCGGCGGCCTCGGGGCCGGCGAGCGTCGCCCCGATGGTCTGGCTCGCGCGCTCGGTGGTGACGCCGGAGCGCTCCAGCAGCGCGAGGAGCGGCGTCGTGGCGAGGTCGGCCTCGGAATAGGTGACGCCGATCCGCTCGGGGACCCACGTCGTGAGATGCGAGAAGGGCGCGCCGTCGATGTAGCGCACCCGCACGGAGCGCTGCGTGCGCGCTCCGTCCTCGAGCTTGAGCGCGTCCGCGACCGCGGGGGCGGGCGTCTCGTAGCCGAAGGAGAGCAGGCGCACGCTGGTCGAGCGGCCCATCTCGACGAGATGGGCGAGCATGTTCGAGAAATCCGCGACGATCGCCTCGCGCCCGGGCTTGCCGATCACGAAGGTGCCGGCGCCGGGCTGGCGACGGATCAGGCCGTCCTGCTCGAGCCCGTCGAGGGCCCGGCGCACGGTGACCCGCGAGACGCCGTGCGCGGCGGAGAGCTCGGGCTCGCTCGGCAGGCGCGCGCCGGCGGCGAGCGCGCCGCCGACGATGCGGTCCCGCAGGAGGAGATAGAGCCGGCGCGTCTTCGACGGCTCGACCGAGGTCTTCCCCTCCGCCTTCCCATCCGCCGTCGCCTTGGCCCCCGTCTCCATTGCGCCGGCATCCTCCGAAAGCAGCGCTTTCCTCAGGGGAGGAGTTTGCGCTATAAATGAGACAGCTTACTGGTGAGAGTATAAGACAAGCACCGTCCGTCAAGAGCGAATTCCGAGGGGACGCCGTCCATGTCGCCGTCAGCCGGAAGGCCGCGCACCCTGTTCGAGAAGGTCTGGGACCAGCACGTCGTCGCGACGCGCGGGGACGGGACCAGCCTTCTCTTCATCGATCGCCATTTCGTGCACGAGGGCTCGCATCACGCCTTCGGCAAGCTCGCCGAGAAGGGCCTCGCGGTGGCGCGGCCGGACCTCACCTTCGGCGTCGCGGACCATTACGTGCCCACGCGCCGGCGCGAGGCGGCCATCGCCGACGAGGGCGTCCGGTCGATGGTGGAGAAGCTCTCGGCCAACACGCGGGCGCACGGCATCCTGCTGTTCGGCCTCGACGATCCGCGCCAGGGCATCGTCCACGTCGTCGGGCCGGAGCAGGGGCTCACCCTGCCGGGCCTCACCATGGTCTGCGGCGACAGCCACACCTCGACCCACGGCGCCTTCGGCGCGCTCGCCTTCGGCATCGGCGCCTCGGAGGTGGCGCACGTGCTCGCGACGCAGACCCTCTGGCAGAAGAAGCCCAAGCGCATGCGCATCGCCTTCGAGGGCGAGCTGGCGCCGGGCGTCGGCGCCAAGGACATGGCCCTCGCCTGGATCGCCAAGCTCGGCGCCGACGGGGCGCGCGGCCACGCCATCGAATATGCGGGCTCGGCCGTGTCGGCGCTGTCGATGGAAGGCCGGCTGACGCTCTGCAATCTCTCCATCGAGGGCGGCGGGCGCCTCGGCATGATCGCGCCCGATCCAATGACGCTGTCCTATGTCCGCGGCCGCCCGTTCGCGCCCGAGGGCGCACTGTTCGACCGTGCGGCGGAGGATTGGCTGGCGCTCGCGAGCGATCCGGACGCGGCCTGCGACCGCGAGGTCGTCATCGCGGCGGGCGAGATCGCGCCGATCGTCACCTGGGGCACGAGCCCGGAGGACGCGGCGCCGATCACCGGCGCGGCGCCGGACCCCGAGCGCATGGCCGATCCCGCCCGCGCCGCCCATGCCCGCGAGGCGCTTCGCTACATGGGCCTGGCGCCCGGCCAGAAGCTCACCGACATCCGCGTCGACCGCGTCTTCATCGGCTCGTGCACCAACGCCCGCATCGAGGACCTGCGCGCCGCCGCCGCCGTGCTCGCCGGGCGCAAGGCCGCCGTGCCGGGGCTCGTCTCGCCCGGCTCCTCGCTGGTGAAGCGCCAGGCCGAGGAGGAGGGGCTCGACCGGATCTTCGTCGAGGCCGGGCTCGACTGGGTCGCCTCCGGCTGCTCGATGTGCGTGGGCATGAACGGCGACCTCGTCGCGCCGGGCGAGCGCTGCGCCTCCACCACGAACCGCAACTTCAAGGGCCGGCAGGGCCCCGGCGCGCGCACGCACCTGATGTCGCCCGCCATGGTCGCCGCCGCGGCCGTCGCCGGCCGGCTCGCCGATGCGCGGCCGTTGCTCCAGGGGAGGGTCTGACCATGGAGCCGTTCCGCCGCCTCGAGGGCGTCGCCTGCCCGCTGCCGCTCGCCTCGGTCGACACCGACCAGCTGATCCCCGCGCGCTTCATGAAGACGCCGCGGGCGGAGGGCTACGGCCGCTTCCTGCTGCACGACCTACGCTTCGGGGCCGACGGCGCGCCGACCGGCGCGCTCGCCCTCGACGATCCGGCGCGGGCGGGCGCGCGGATCCTCGTCGCCCGCCGCAATTTCGGGGCGGGCTCCTCGCGCGAGGCCGCCGTCTACGCCCTCGTCGACGCGGGCTTTCGCTGCGTGATCGCGCCGAGCTTCGGCGACATCTTCGCCGGCAACGCCGTGAACAACGGTCTCCTGCCGGCGATCGTGAGCGAGGAGGACGCCGAGCGCCTTCTCGTCGCCCTCGACGCCGGGCTCGACCATCTCACGGTGGATCTCGAGACGCAGACCATCACCGAGGCCGGCGAGCCGATCCCCTTCGAGATCGACCCGGTCTTCCGCGAGAAGCTCCTCAACGGCTGGGACGACCTCGACCTGACCCTCGCCCGACGGGACGAGATCGCCGCCTTCGCCGCGGCGGACCTCGAGCGCAGGCCGTGGGCGGCGCCGCGCCTGCGCTGAGGAACCGCGCGGCGCGCCACGCTTTGCCGGGGAAAGGCCCACCAGACCCCGCAAAGGACGCATCATGGCCCTCTTCACCGCGAGCCGCGAGGATCTGCCCGCCCGCATCCGCGCGGCCGGCGAGACGCTGCCGCCGCCGACGGACGAGGCCGCCTTCGGCCGCGTCTTCGACCGCTACGGCGACGCGCGGGTCGTGCTGCTCGGCGAGGCGAGCCACGGCACGGCGGAGTTCTACGAGACGCGCGCGGCGATCACGAAGCGGCTGATCGAGGAGCACGGCTTCTCCTTCGTCGCCATCGAGGGCGACTGGCCGGACGCCGCGCAGGTCGACGCGCATGTCCGGGACGGCCCCGGCGCCCGGCGCGACGGCGGCGCCTTCCGGCGCTTTCCGCTCTGGATGTGGCGCAACGAGACGGTGTCCGGCTTCGTCGACTGGCTGCACGCCTTCAATCGCGACCGCGCGCCCGAGAAGCGCGCCGCCTTCCACGGCCTCGACATCTACAGCCTCGACGCCTCCATGCGCGCCGTGATCGACTATCTCGACGACGTCGACCCGGAGGCCGCGGGCGTCGCGCGGGAGCGCTACGGCTGCCTGATGCGCTGGCGCAACGATCCGGCGACCTACGGCCGCGCGGCGCTTTCCGCCGGCTATCCGCTCTGCGAGGACGCGGTGGCCGCCATGCTGAGGGATCTCCTCGACAAGCGGCTCGCCTATCTGCGGGCCGACGGCGAGGCCTTCCTCGACGCCGAGCAGAACGCCCGGCTCGTCCAGTCGGCCGAGCGCTACTACCGCATCATGTATTACGGCGGGGCGCAGTCCTGGAACCTGCGCGACCAGCACATGGCGGACACGCTGGACAACCTCCTCCGGGCCAAGGGCCCGGGCGCCAAGGGCGTGGTATGGGCCCACAATTCCCACATCCACGACGCCCGCGCCGCCGACATGGGGCGCGTCCAGCACGAGATCTCGCTCGGCCAGGTCTGCCGCGAGCGCTACGGCGACGACGCCGTGCTGATCGGATTCGGCACCGATCGCGGCACGGTCGCCGCCGCGTCGAACTGGGACGAGCCGATGGAAGTGAAGCCGGTGCGCGGCTCGCATCCCGACAGCGTCGAGCGGCTCTTCGCCGATTCGGGCGCCGACCGGCTCCTCCTCGACCTGGGCGAGCGGCTCCCCGAGGACCTTGCCGAGGCCCTGCGCCGGGAGCGGCTGGAGCGCTTCATCGGCGTGATCTACCGCCCCGAGACGGAGCTGACGAGCCACTACATGGACGCGGCGCTCGCCGACCAGTTCGACGCCTACATCTGGTTCGCCGAGACCCGCGCCGTCACTCCGCTCCCGGAGGAGCCGCGCCCCGGCGCGCCGGAGACCTGGCCCTTCGGGCTGTGAGCGCCCTCAGGCCGCCGCCTGCTCGTCGAGGGAGGCCACCGTCTTGAGCGCGCCGTCGAGCGCGACGCCGTCCTCGTCCATCAGGGCCGCCTGCTTCAGGCGCCGCAGCCAATCGCCGCCGTCGGGGCGCTCGATCAGCATCGGCACGGCGGAGAGGACGCGGTCGAACTTCGCCTCGCCGCGGGCGTGGGTGTCCGAATAGCCCTTCACCAGGCGCCGCGCGCCGACGATCTCGACGGCGAGCGCGTAGTTGCGCGGCAGCACCTCGAGCGCCTTCCCGAGCCAGGCGTCGACATGCGCCGCCTCGCGGGCGTGCCGCAGGGTCCGCAGCCGCATGCGCTTGAAGCCCGCCACGACGTAGAGCGCGAGATACCAGCGGATCGTGCCCGTGCGCACCCGCCGCCCGCGCGAGACGAAGCGGTCGAGGCGCTTCACCAGGGCGGGGCGGTCCTCGAGCCAGCGGCCCAGGCCGGCGGGCATGGTGCCGATCACCTCCTCCATGCGCGGATGCATGAACTCGGTCGTGTAGAGGATCTCGCTCTCCTTCACCCCGACCTCGCGCACGACGCGCTCGTGGCGGCTGCCGCGGGTCTTGAGATCGGCGACGCGGATGACGTCGTCGTAGGCCATGGCGACCGCGAGATACTTGGCGCAGGCCGCGGTGAAGGCGTGGCCCTGCGCCTCGCCCCCGGCGGCGCGGTCGGCCGCGAGGAGGTCGGAGAGGCGCGCGAGATAGGCCTCGCCATAGGCGAGATCCTGGAAGTCGACGACCTTGCGCAGGCCCGCCGCCGCGAGAAGCCGTACCTCGGAGGGGAGATTCTCCCTCACCTGCGCCAACAGCGCGTCGAAGCCGGCATGGCCGACGGGCGCGAGCGGATCCGCCTTCGCCGGCGTCGCCTCGGCCGGCTCGGCCGCTGCCTCGTCCGGGCTCTGCGCGCGCGCGTAGGCGGCGGCGAAGGCGGCGAGGCTCGCCTTCACGCCCTTGCCGCCGGCCTCGATCGCGGCCTCGAAGGCCTCGCGCGGGAAGGGCAGGGCGCCCGAGCCGGCGAGCGAGCCGAAGAGCGAGGCGGAGATCACGCTGCCGTGCTGCGCGGCGAGCCTGTCGAGGTCGGAGGCGATGACGCGCTTGGCCGCGACGCCCGACGCCGTCACCACCGCCTGCGGATCGGCCGCGCCGTCCCCGGGCTTCTGCTTCTCGGCGACCGCATAGGCGCGGTGGGTCGAGGCGATCAGCGTCGTGCGGTCGGGCGTGACGAGCCCGCGCAGGATCGAGCGGCCGGCCTCCATGAACTCGGCGGCGAGCACCACGTCGACGTCGCCCGGCGTCGGCATCAGCGCGAGGATCGGCTCGGCGCCCTCGGGGGCCTTCACCATCTCGATGTAGTAGATCGTCGCACCCGTACGCTGGGCGACGCCGGGGACGGAGGTGGACTGCGCCGTCCAGCCCTGCGCCTCGGCCATGCCGACGATCCAGTCGGCGAGGACGCCGCCGCCCTGGCCGCCCATGGCGAGGATCGCGAGCGTGATCGGCCGGTCGGTGGAGAGCGCGGTCGTGAAGGTCTCGTGACGGGTCATCGTGCGCGTCCTCAGGCCGGGAAGGCGATGCGGCGCCGGTCGCGGCGCGCGGCGAGCCAGGAGATGACCGAGCGGCGCATCCGCGCGAGGAAGCGGTCGAGCCCCGTCGGGTTCACGATGACGTCCGCCCGGTAGAAGGACGGGCAGAGCACGGCGGCCTCGGCCACCTCGCCGCAATTGCCGCAGCCGACGCAGGTGTGGTCGATCGAGGCCACGGGGTCGTCCCGCAGCGGGTCGTCGAGGTGCTTCATCGACAGCGACGGGCAGCCCGAGAGGCGGATGCAGGCGTGATCGCCCGTGCAGACGTCCTCGTCGACGCCGAAGCGCTCGCGTACGAGGCGCTTGCCTTCCTTCGCGGCCTTGGCGACGAGCGGCTTCACCCGGCGCTGCTTGTTGAGCATGCATTCGGAGGAGGCCACGATGACCTTCGGGCCCTTCTCCTGCGTGGTGAGCGCCTCGCGCAAGGTGTCGCGCATCTTCGTGACGTCGTAGGTATGGTCGATCTGGCGCACCCACTTGACGCCGACCCCCTTCACCGCATCGGTGATGGAGTTGTTCGTCGACCGGCGCTTGCTCTCGGCGCGGGAGGAGAGGATGTCCTGCCCGCCGGTGGCGGCGGAATAGTAGTTGTCGACGATCATGATCACGCCGTCGTGCTTGTTGTACACGGCGTTGCCGACGGACGAGCTCAGGCCGTTGTGCCAGAACCCGCCGTCGCCCATGATCGAGATCGGCCGCTTGTCCGCCTCGACGTTGAAGGCGGAGGCCGAGGCGGGCCCGAGCCCGTAGCCCATCGTCGTCGCGCCGATGTTGAAGGGCGGCAGGATCGAGAACAGGTGGCAGCCGATGTCGGCCGAGACGTGGTGCTGGCCGAGCTCCTTCTCGACGAGCTTCATCGCCGCGAAGATCGGCCGCTCGGGGCAGCCTGTGCAGAAGCCCGGCGGGCGCGGCGGCACGACGTCGGCGAGGGCCTTCACGGACGGGTCGGTGAGGACGGGCTCCGGGTCCGGGATCGGCGGCTCGTTGCCCAGAACCGGGCGGTCGTGCTCGGCGAAGAAGGCTTTCAGCCCCTTCAGGAGCACCTGCGTCGTGTACTCGCCCGCCATGGGCAGCACGTCCTTGCCGGACAGCTTCGTCTGGATGTCGCGCTTGCGCAGGATGTGGGAGAGCGCCTGCTCGAGGAACTCGGGCTGGCCCTCCTCGACCATCAGCACGGCCTTCTTGCCGGCGCAGAAGGCGGCGAGCTCGTCGTCGATGAGCGGATAGGTGACGTTGAGGACGTGCACGGGAACCGCGGAATTGCCGTAGACGTCGGCGAGGCCGAGGATCTGGAGGGCGCGCATGGTGTTGTTGAACATGCCGCCCTGGACGATGATCCCGGTCTCGCCCTCCTCCGGGCCGAAATGCTCGTTGAGCTTGCGGTCCTTGACGAACTGGACGGCCGCGGGCCAGCGCTTCTCGATCTTTTCCTTCTCGTGGAGATAGGAGGCCGGCGGCAGCACGATTCGGTTGACGTCGCGCTTGGGGTTCTCCAGCGCCTGGCGCAGCGTGAAGTCCGGCTTCTTGTTGGTCTTCGTCTTGAAGTGGCCGTGGACGTGGCAGGTGCGGATGCGCACCTCGAGCATCACCGGCGTGTTCGAGGCCTCGGAGAGCTCGAAGCCCTCCTCGACCATCTTCACGATGGTCTCGAGATTCGGGCGCGGGTCGAGCAGCCAGATCTGCGACTTCATCGCGAAGGCGTGCGAGCGCTCCTGCATGATGGAGGAGCCCTCGCCGTAATCCTCGCCGACGATGATCATCGCCCCGCCGGTGACACCGCCGGAGGCGAGGTTGGCGAGCGCGTCGGAGGCGACGTTGGTGCCCACCGTCGACTTGAAGGTGACGGCGCCCCGGATCGGGTACATCACCGAGGCCGAGAGCGTCGCCGCGGCCGTGGCCTCCGAGGCCGAGCTCTCGAAGTGCACGCCGAGCTCGTCGAGCACGTCCTTGGCGTCGGCGAGCACGTCCATCAGATGCGAGATCGGCGCGCCCTGGTAGCCGCCGACATAGGAGACGCCCGCCTGCAGCAGCGCCTTGGTGATCGCGAGAATGCCTTCCCCGCGGAAGACCTCGCCGTCTCCGAGCTTGAGATCCTCGACCTCGCGCGCGAACGACCGTTCCGCCATGTCCTCGTGCCTCCCGTGAGACCGCGCCGCGTCCCCTCTTCGATCGTCGGCGCGTCACCCCTGGAATAGATGCGATTGCATATTCCTAGGGGATCGGGAGGGAAATGTCACGGGGGCTGAAAAGCCGATGCGCGCACGGGCGGCGGCGCAAAGCCGGCGGGCGCGCGGCGGTCCCGCTCCGCCGCGATCGCATGCGTCCGGCACTTGTTTTGCACTGCAATAACGCGGCTCCTGCCCACCATGCGAGCGGCGCCGCGCACACGGGACGGGCATCGCGCCCATCTCGGCGGCAGCGCCCGAACCCATCCGGAAAAGTGCGCGCCCACTCTTGCAAATGCATAATTTTAGGGTTGAAGTACTTCCAAGCCCGATAGGGCAGGCGCTTCCCCAGGAGGAGGCGACCGAGGGGAACGAGGAGAGACTTCCATGCCGACCGTCACCCGCCGGCAGACGCTGGCCATGGGCGCGGGCGCTTTCGTCGCCGCGATGCTGGCCGGGCGCGTGCCCGTCCAGGCCCAGACCGACACCCTGACCATCGCCTTCAACGTCAACCTGCCGTCCTTCGACCCGACGGTGGGGACCTCGGCGGTGAACCCGACGATCCAGGCGATCTATCGCTCGATCTTCGACCAGTTCGTCGGCCAGAAGCCCGACCTCTCCTTCGAGCCCGGCCTGCTCACCGGCTGGGGCTGGAACGAGGACAAGAGCCAGGTCTGGATGGAGGTGCGCGAGGGCGTCACCTGGCACGACGGCTCGCCCTTCACCCCCGCCGACGTCGTCTGGTCGCTGGAGCGCGCGGCGAAGCCGGAGACCGGCAACCCGATCCAGTTCGTCTGGTCGAAGATCGGCAACTTCTCCGTCGACGGCAACCGCATCACCGCGGACGTGCTCTCCTTCGAGCCGACGCTCTTCAAGTGGATGGCCTTCCTCACCGGCTACGTGCTGCCGAAGGACTATTACGAGCGCGTCGGTCCCGAGGGCTTCGAGGCCGCGCCCATCGGCACCGGGCCCTACATGGTCGACGCCTACGAGGGGAATTCCTTCCTGCGGCTCAAGGCCAACGCCGATTATTGGGGCGGCAAGCCCGCCTTCGAGACCGTGGTCTTCAAGTTCGTCACCGACGCGACGAGCCGCGTCGCCGAGATCGAGAGCGGCGCCTCCGACATCACGCTGGAAGTGCCCTACGAGGAATACGACCGCCTCGTCGCCAAGGACGGGCTCGAGGGCGTCGCGACGCCGATCTCCGACATCGGGATGATCTTCATCCGCAACACCGACCCGATGCTCGACAAGAACGTGCGCCTCGCCGCCCACCACGCGATCGACAAGCAGGCCATCGTCGACCGCCTGCTGCGCGGCTACGGCGTGCCGATCGACACGCTGGAGGCGCCCGAATACGACGCCTTCGATCCGTCGATCGAGGTTCCGCACGACCCCGACAAGGCCAAGGCGCTCCTCGCCGAGAGCGGCTACGGACCGGACAACCCGGTGCGCTTCACCATCCAGACGACCCGCGGCTTGAAGCCGAAGGATTACGAGATGATCCAGGCGATCGTCGGGATGTGGCGGCGCATCGGCATCGAGGCCGAGATCGAGGTCTACGAGGTCGCCAAGCACTTCGAGCTGCGCGCCGGCCACGCGCTCGCGCCCGCCGCCTTCTACAATTGGGGCAACGCGATCGCCGACCCGACGACCTCCACCGGCTTCGCCATGTTCGGCCCCTCGCCGCATTCCTCCTGGAAGACGGACGACGTCGACGCCAGGATCGGCCCGCTCTGGGGCGAGGCGGACGAGGAGAAGCGCATCCAGGGCTGGAAGGACGTGTCGGCCTACGTCGCCGAGCAGGGCTACGTCATCCCGGTGCTGCAATACGTCCAGCCGATCGTCTTCAAGGACACGCTGAAGGTGACGCCGAACGTCTCCGGCGCGCTGCAGCCGACCCTGGTCGAGCCGGCGGCGTGAGCCTCGGCGCGGTCCTGAGACGGCTCGCGACGGCCGCCGTGACGCTGTTCGGCGTCGCGGTGGTCGTCTTCGTGCTCCTGCGCGTCGCGCCGGGGGACCCGATCGCCATGATGATCGGCCCCGGCGCGAGCGAGGCCGACATCGCGGCCTTGCGCGCCCGCTACGGGCTCGACCAGGGCCTGCTCGCCCAGTTCGGCATCTGGCTCCAGGGGCTCGTCGTCGGCGATCTCGGCACCTCGATCTCGCTGCGCTCGGACGTTCTTGGCCTCCTCGGCCAGCGACTTCCGGCGACGCTCGAGCTCGCGGGCGCGGCGCTCGTCGTCGCGCTCCTCGTCGGCGGCGCGATCGCGATCCTCGGCACGCTGGCGCGTCGCTCCCCGGGCGAGGCGGTGGTCGACGGCGCGAACGGGCTCCTGCTCGCCGTGCCGGATTTCATCTGGGCGCTCGCCTTCGTGCTGATCTTCGCGGTCTTCATCCCCGTCTTCCCGCTCACCGGGCGCATGGACCCGACGATCGACGTCGATTTCGCCACGCGCTTCTTCCTCGTGGAGAGCCTTTTGCGCGGGGAAGTCGCCGTCTTCGCGAACATCGTCTCGCACATGACGATGCCGGTCCTGGCGCTGGCGCTGCCGCTCGCGGCCATCGTCGCGCGCGTGCTCAAGGGCGCGCTGATCGAGGCGATGGGGCAGGACTACGTGCTGCTCGCACGGCTGAAAGGAAAGTCGGAGCTGCGTCTCGTCCTGCAGGAGGCGCTGCGCAACGCGCTGCCGGCGACGCTGGCGCTCACCGGCGTGCAGTTCACCTTCCTCGTCGGCGGGACCGTGATCATCGAGCGCATCTTCGCCTATCCCGGCATCGGCAACATGGCGATCGACGCCGTCATCAACCGCGACCTGCCGCTGATCCAAGGCATCGTGCTCGCCTTCGGGGCGCTCTTCATCGCCATCAACCTCGCCGTCGACCTCGCGGTGGCCGCCCTGAACCCGAGGTTGCGCCATGGCTGACGCGATGCCCCGGCCCACCCCGTCCGCTCCGCCCGTGGAGGCCGCCGCGCTCGAGCCGGCGCCGGTCGCGTCCGAGAGCCCGGCACCCACGAAGCGGCGTCTGTGGCGCGACCTCGCGGCCGAGCCGCGCGTCGCGATCGCCGGCGGATACCTCATCCTCCTCGCCCTCGTCGCGATCCTCGCCCCCTGGATCGCCCCGCGCGACCCGCTGGAGCAGGACCTCCTGATGTCGCTCCTGCCGCCCGTCGGCGTCGCGGGCTCGGAGCCCGGCTACTGGCTCGGCACCGACGATCTCGGCCGCGACGTGCTCTCGCGGCTGATCTACGGCGCGCGCGTGGCGCTCACCGTCGCGCTCGTCGCCGCGACGCTCGCCGCGATCCTCGGCTCGGCGCTCGGCCTCCTCGCCGGCTGGTACCGCGGGCTCGTGGACGGCGCCGTCTCGCGGCTCGTCGACATCTGGATGGCGTTCCCGCCGGTCCTGCTCTCGATCCTGCTCGTCGCCATCATCGGCGCGGGGCTGCCCGCGGTGATCATCGCCATCGTCATCATCGACTGGACCCGCTTCTGCCGCGTCGTGCGCGCCGAGACGATGCAGCAGGCGGCGCAGGACTACGTCACCGCCGCGCGCACCATCGGCTTCTCGAAGGGCGCGATCCTGTTTCGCGAGATCCTGCCCAACGTCGCGCCGGTGCTGGTGGCGCTGGTCAGCCTCGAGATGGGCATCGCCGTCATCGTCGAGGCGATCCTCTCCTTCGTCGGCCTCTCGGTCTCCTCCGACATGCCGACCTGGGGCGGGATGATCGCTCAGGGACGACAGATCATCCATCACGCCTGGTGGGTGCTCGCGGCGCCGCTCGCGATGCTCTTCCTCACGGTGCTGGCCTTCAACCAGCTCGGCGACGGCCTGCGCCGCGCCCTCGACCCGGTGGCCAAGCGATGAGCGCGCCTCTCCTCGAGATCGCCGGCCTCTCGGCCGTCTCCACCCGCGAGGGCGCCCGCGTGCTGCGCGACGTCGAGCTTCGCGTCGGGGAGGGGGAGGTGCACGGCCTCGTCGGCGAGAGCGGGGCGGGCAAGTCGACCATCGCGAAAGCGGTGCTGGACATCCTCCCCGCCACGATCCGCATCACCGGCGGGCACATCGCCTTTCGCGGGCGCGACCTCACCACCATGGATCACCGCAGCCTGCGGGCGCTGGTCGCCCGCGAGATCGCGCTGATCCCCCAGGATCCGATGACCGGGCTCAACCCCACCCGTCGGATCGAGGCCCAGCTCACCGACGGCATGCGCCTCGTCGCCGGCATGAGCCGCGCCGAGGCGCGGGCGCGGGCGCTCCGCCTCCTGGAGGAGGTCCATATCCGCGATCCGGAGCGCACGCTCCGCGCCTATCCGCACGAGCTCTCGGGCGGCATGCGCCAGCGCGTGCTCATCGCCGCCGCCTTCGCGCTGGAGCCGAAGCTCGTCGTCGCCGACGAGCCGACGACGGCGCTCGACGTCACGGTCCAGAAGCAGATCCTGCGTCTCGTCCGCGGCATGCAGGAGCGCCACGGCACCGGCGTGATCTTCGTCACCCACGATCTCGGCGTCGTCGCCAAGATCTGCGACCGGGTCACGCTGCTCTACCAGGGCAAGGTGATCGAGGCCGGCCCGGTGCGCGACATGATCGAGGGGCCGGCCCACCCCTATACGCGGGCGCTGCTGGCCGCGAGCCCGCGCTACGACCGGCCCGAGCACGGCTTCGACCCGGTGCCGCCGGGCGTGATCGCCGGGCTCGAGGCGGAGATCGCGCGCCACGACGAGGGGAGGGCGGCATGAATGCGCTGGTCGAGGCCGAACGGCTCGAGGTCGCCTACGGCGCGGGGCGCTCGCTCCTCGGCGGCGTGCGGCCGGGCGTGCGGGTGCTGCACGGGATCGACGTGACGATCGGGGAGGGGGAGATCGTCGGCATCGTCGGCGAATCGGGCTCGGGCAAGACCACGCTCGGGCGCGCGCTCCTCGGCCTCGTTCCGCCGAGCGCCGGCGCGGTGCGCTTCGACGGCGTCGATCTCGCGCGCCTCTCCGACGAGGCTTTGCGGCGCCTGCGCCGACGCATGCAGATGATCTTCCAGGACCCGATGTCCTCCCTCAACCCGCGCCACACGATCCGGCGCATCCTGGTCGAGCCGGTCCTGCTGCACGGGCTCGAGCCGGACCGCGCGGCGGCGGAGCGGCGGGTGCGGCGCACGCTCGACCGCGTCGGGCTCCCCGCCACCGCGCTGGACCGGAACCCGCACGCGCTCTCCGGCGGGCAGCGCCAGCGCGTCGGCATCGCCCGCGCCGTGGTGCTGGAGCCCGATTTCGTGCTCGCCGACGAGGTCGTCTCCGGCCTCGACGTCTCGACCCAGGCGCAGGTGCTCGATCTCCTGTTCTCGCTCTCGCGCGAGATGGGCCTCGCCATCGGCTTCATCAGCCACGACCTCTCCGTCATCCGCGCCTTCTGCGACCGGGTCGTCGTCATGCGCGAGGGCCGGATCGTGGAGGAGGGGCCGTGCGAGGCCGTCTTCGCCGCCCCGCGGGAGGCCTATACCCGCATGCTCATGGACGCGATCCCGCTGCCCGAGGTCGACCCGGGCTGGCTGATGCGCGAGACTGCCTGAACCACGAAGACGAAGACGGGGAGGAGACGTCGATGAACCGCGTGCGGGAGATCTGGGACGGGGGCGGGCAGGCCGTGGGCGCCTGGCTGCAGATCGGCGGCGCGCTCTCGGCCGAGACCATCGCGGGCTGCGGCTTCGACACGGTGGTGATCGACCTCCAGCACAGCCTCATCGACTTCTCGACCTGCGCGGCCATGCTGCTCGCCGTCGAGAAGCAGGGCGTCGAGCCGATCGTGCGCATGCACTGGAACGAGCCGGCCGCCATCATGAAGCTGCTCGACGCCGGCGCCTACGGCATCGTCGCGCCGATGATCGAGACCGCCGAGGAGGCCCGCGCCTTCGCCGATTGCCTGCACTATCCCCCGCGCGGCAAGCGCTCCTGGGGCCCGCGCCGGCCGCTGATCCGCTACGGCAAGGACTATGCGGCGAGCGCGAGCGCGAGCGTCGTCTCCCTCGCCATGATCGAGACCCGCAAGGGCCTCGACCATCTCGACGCCATCCTCGCCGTCGACGGCCTCGACGGGATCTTCATCGGCCCCGCCGACCTGGCGCTGGCGCTGGGCCGCGCCCCCCGCGCCGACCACGACGACCCGGAGGTCGTCGCCACCATCGCCGACATTCGCGAGCGGGCGCATGCGGCAGGCAAGAAGGTCGGCATCTTCACCGCCGCCCCCGCCTTCGGCCGCGCCAAGCTGGAAGAGGGCTTCGATCTCGTCACCATCACGCCCGACCTGATGATGCTCGAAGCCGCGGCGCGCTCGGCGCTGGCGACCGTGCGCGAGGGGCGGCGGGGGTAGGGGGGGCGCGCTCCCCGCGGCCCCGGCGCGCTCCGGCTCACAGCCGCTCGAGGGTCGGCATGCCCTCGTCGCCCAGCCAGGCGGCGCGGAAGGCGCGTTCGGCCTGCGATGCGGCCTCGGCGTCGCCGCGCGCCTGCTCGGCCTGCCAGAGGCCCCACAGGGCCCAGCCGTTGTCGGGGAACTGCTCCAGCGCGGCGCGGAAGGCCTCGGCCGCCTCGTCGGCGCGGTCCTGCTCGAGCAGGACGGCGCCGAGCGTCTGGCGCACCGGATAGTACCAGTAGGGCGGCTCCATGTAGGAAATCCCGTCCTCCAGCGCGATGGCCTCCTCCAGAAGGCGCAGGGCCTCCTCCGCATCGCCCTCGGCGCGGGCGATGCGGGCGGCGACCACGGCCTCGGCGATCGCCAGGAGATCGCTCGCCGGCAGGTACTGCGCCTCGAGCCCGGAGAGGTCCGTGGTCTCGATCAGCGCCGCGATCGCCTGCCGCTCGGCTTCCGCCGCGGCGAGATCGCCCCGCGCCGCGTGGGCGACGCCGCGGGCGTAGTGCCGAAAGCCGGCGACGAAGGGCAGGTCCTCGGCGGGCGGCGGCAGGGCCAGCGTCGCCTCCGGATCGGCGAGCTGGGCGTGGGCCGTGTAGGGCGCGGTCTGGATCGCCTGCACCCAGGCGACCTCGGTGGAGACCTCGTCGGAGGTGATCCCCGCGAGCTTGCGGGCGGCCTCGATCCCCTTCTCCGCGAGCCCGGCCATCTGGGCCGAGACGAGCTTGAAGTGCACGTTGTGCGGATAATACCCGAAACGGTAGACGTCGCTCGCCTCCGCGCCCGCCTCGGCGAGGTAGCGCTCGTCGGCCGCGATCGCCGCCTCGTTGACCGCGATCGAGTCCGCGTGGCGGCCGATGCGCATGTAGATGTGCGCCGGCATGTGGGTGAGGTGCCCGGCGGCCGGAGCGAGGTCGCGCAGCCGGTCGGCCGCTTCCTCGGCGCGGCCCGGATCGGCCGAGGCCTCCACCGCATGGATGTAGAGGTGGAGCGCCGCCGGATGCTTCGGGGAGAGCGCCATCGCCCGCTCGAGCGCCTCGACGATCTCGCCGGCCCGGCCCTTGGGCGTGCGCCCGTCGGCCTCCCAATAGTCCCAGGGCTGCAGGTTCATCACCGCGTCGGCGCGCACGACCAGGACGTCCGGGTCGTCCGGCCAGCGTTGCGAGACGGCCGTCATGCCGTCGGCGAAGGCCTCGTTCAGCGCGGCGCGGTCCTCGCCCGGCGCGTAGCGCGCCGCCATGGCCTCGGCGAGGGCGCGCTCCTTCTCCGTCGTCGCGAGGATCCGGGCGAGGCTCGCCGCGTACCAGGCGCGCTCGACGGCCGCCTGGCGCATGCCGTCGTTGATGTTGGGGCCGAGTGCGTAGGCCTCGCCCCAGAAGCACATGGCGCAGGTCGGGTCGATCTCCTGCGCGGCCCGGAAGGCGCGCACGGCCTCCGCGTGATTGAAGCCCCAGAGCATGCCGACGCCCTGGTTGAAATAGGCGCGCGCCAGCGGCTCGGCCGTCGTCACCGGCAGGCCGTATTCGCCGAGGCCCTCGATCAGGGCCGGGCGCGTGGCGCTGGTGTCGACGTCCTGCCCGACATAGGCGGCGCCCGGCTCGAACAGCTCGCTCGGGCGGCTCGCGCCCGCATCGTGAGCGAGCGCGGGGGCGGTTCCGAGGAAGAGCGCGGCGCAGGTGAGGAGCGCCACGCGCGAGGCGGTGGTCTTCATGGTCATGGTCGATCTCGCTGCAAGAGGGGTTCGGCGCCCGGGGCGGAGCCCGCGTGGCGCGTTCGGGCAGGACCATGACCCCGATGCGGCGCGCGTTCTAGAAAACGCGCGGTACGGTTCGCGAAAGACGATTTCCCCATGGCGGGCAACGGCTTGCGGGCGCGGCGCCGGCCGGCGACCGCCGCGTCGGGCCCCGGTTCCGCACCTGCGGTGCGGTTTTCGTGCCCCGACGCCGGCGGTTTACGCCGCCGCGCTGCGCGCCTAGCCTTCGCGCGTCACGAGGGAGGGTATCGCATGTCCTGGCTGTCCGGATCTCACATGGCCCGCCGCGGGCTCGCCCGCGGCGCCGAGACCGCGCGCCACCGGCTGAGCGAGGCCGACCAGGGCGCGTTCCAGTACGTCTACGGCCCCTATGCCGAGCCCGTGCTGCGCGTCGCGCCGGGCGCCGTGATCGAGGTCGAGACGCTGGACGCGTTCGGCGGCGCGGTGAAGACCGAGGCGGACCGGCCCTCGCAGGTGGCGACGCCGCCCTTCGTCAATCCGCAGAACGGCCCCATCGCCGTCGAGGGCGCCGAGAAGGGCGACGTTTTGTGCGTGCGCCTGATCTCGGTCGCGCCCCGCGGGCCGCAGCCCGTCGGCACGACGGCGCTGATCCCCGGCTTCGGCGGCCTCGTCGCCACCCGCGAGACGGCGATGCTGCACGCGCCCCTGCCGGAGATCGTGCGCAAGGTCCCCGTCACGGAGGAGGGCGTCGTCCTCTCGGACCGGGTCACGCTGCCCTACGAGCCCTTCGTGGGCACGATCGGGGTCAGCCCCGAGATCGAGGCCGTGACCTCGCTCCAGCCGGACTATTGGGGCGGCAACATGGACCTGCCGGACGTGGCGCCGGGCGCCGTCCTCTACTTTCCGGTCCAGCGCGCGGGCGCGCACCTGTTCCTGGGCGATTGCCACGCGCGCCAGGGCGACGGCGAGCTCGGCGGCGTCGCCATCGAGATGCCGGCGACGGTCGTCCTGCAGGTGGACCTGATCCGCGGCTGGCCGATCCCGGGCGTGCGCCTCGAGACCGAGGAGGCGATCATGGCGGTGGGCAGCGCGCGGCCCATGGAGGACGCGGCGCGCATGGCCTATCGCGACCTGATCCGCTGGATGGCGGAGGATTACGGCTTCGACGAGATCGAGGCCTATCTGCTGTGCACCCAGGCGGGCCGGCTGCGGGTCGGCAACATGGTCGACCCGAAATTCTCCCTCGCGGCCTCGATCCGCAAGCAATGGCTCGCTTGACGCGCCGGCGCGCATGAGGAAGCGCGGCCATTTCAGTAACGGACCCGCCGCGCGTCGAGCAGAGCCGAAGACATGCGATCATCCTTATGCCGCAGCGCAGCGTAAAGCTGCCGTCGGTTCGAGCTCGATTTCGCGCGAACAGTACGAACGACGGTGGTTTTATTCATCCGCGCGCTCGGGCGGCCGCCTTTCTGTCGAATTTCAGCAAGCGCGCGTCGATCCGCGGATATCGGCGGCTGCGCGGCGGTCGCAGGCTGGTCGAACGGGGGCAGGTCATCGAACGAGTGGGTGTCTCAGATGATCACCGCAGAACACGCCGAGAAGACCGCCGAAAGCATCGCGCCGCAGACCATGCCGCAGGGGCCGCGGCACGTCGTCGGAGGGCAGTGCCTCACCGTCGACCAGTCCGATCGGCGGGTGCCGATCAACCTGCGCCAGTCCGGCCGCACGCCCGTCGAGATGCTGATCTCGACCCGGGTGCGCAAGTCGCCCTACTGGCATCTGTCCATGGAAGCGGGCTGCTGGCGCGCGACCGTCTACAACCGCGTCTACCATCCCCGCGGCTACGTCCGTCCCGAGGACGGGGGCGCGATGGTGGAGTACGACGCGCTCGTCAACCACGTGACCCTGTGGAACGTCGCCGTCGAGCGGCAGATCCGGGTGAAGGGCCCGGACGCCGAAGCCTTCGTGAACCACGTGATCACGCGCGACGCCACGAAGATCCAGCCGATGGCGGGCAAGTACGTCATCCTCTGCAACGAGGAGGGCGGCATCCTCAACGACCCGGTTCTCCTGCGCGTCGCCCAGGACGAGTTCTGGTTCTCGCTGTCGGATTCCGACATCGAGCTGTGGCTGCGCGGGGTCAATGCCACGAAACGCTTCGACGTCTCCATCGGCGAGATCGACGTCTGCCCGGTGCAGATCCAGGGCCCGAAATCGGAAGCCCTGATGGTCGACCTGTTCGGCGAGGCGGTGCGCGCCATCCCCTATTACGGGCTGATGGAAGGACGGGTCGCCGGACACGAGGTGATCGTCTCGCAGACCGGCTTCACCGGCGAGAAGGGCTACGAGATCTACCTGAAGGACGCGACGCTCCACGCCGAGGACATGTGGGACGCGATCCTGGACGCCGGCCACAAGCACAGCCTGATGGTCATCGCCCCGGCGCATCACCGGCGCATCGCGGCGGGCATCCTGTCCTACGGGCAGGACGTCGACAGCGAGACGCTGCCGTTCCAGTGCAACCTGGCCTACCAGGTGCCGCGCAACAAGACGGCCGACTACATCGGCAAGGCGCGGCTCGAGGCGGTGCGCGCCGAGATCGAGGCCGGGCGGCCGCCCTTCGCGCTCACCATGGTCGGCATGGCGCTCGGCGGCAGGCCGATCACCGACTACGCGCCGGATTTCTGGCTGATCTCCGGGGAGGACGGAGGCGACCCCGTCGGCTACGTCACCTCGCCCTGGTACTCGCCGGAGCTCGAGACCAACATCGCGCTGGGCTACGTGCCGGTCGGGATGAAGGAGGTCGGCACGCCGCTGTCGGTGTGGCTGCCGGACGAGTATGCCGAGACCTCCGGCGCGCCGGTGGCGGCGCGGGTGGTCGAGGTGCCGTTCCGGCCCTCGGTCAACCCGAACGCCCGCGAACGGGCGAAGCTGAGCGGGCGCGACTGCGCGTACTGACCCTCGCTCCCCGGACGGGCGCACGCCGCGTCCGTCCGACGCCCCCCGAGACCGGAGCGCGCGCGATGTTCGACTTCCTCACCCGTCCGCGCGCCGCGGCGCGCGGCGATCCCGCGGGCTCCGGCGAGGCCGTCGCCGGCGAAGCGCGGCGCCTCGTCGAGGAGCTCTCGCTCGAGGCGACGCCGCGGCAGATCGCGAGCGCCTCGCTGGCCCGCCTCGGCCTGCCTGCGGGAACCGAAGTCTCCGTCCCGCGCCTGCCGGGCGCGGGCGTCGAGGCGAGCGCGGCCGCCTGCGCCCGGCTCGCGGCGGACGGCATGCGGCCTCTCGCGCATCTCCCGGCGCGCACGCTTGCGAGCCGCGACGAGCTCGACCGCGCGCTTCGGCTTCTCGCCGAGGCCGGGGCGGCGGGGCTCCTCCTCGTCGCCGGCGACGTCGAGCGTCCGGCCGGGCCCTTCCGCGACACGCGCGACGTGCTGGCCACGGGCCTCCTCGCGCGCCACGGCTTCTCGGACGTCGCCTTCGCGGGCCATCCCGAGGGGCTGCGCCACGCCGATGCGGTGGAGCTGGACGCCGCGCTCGCCGACAAGATCGCCTGGGCGCGCGAGAGCGGGGCGCGCATGCGGCTGTTGACGCAGTTCGTCTTCGACGCCGCCCCCGTCCTCGCCTGGATGGAGCGGCTGCGCGTGCGCGATCTCGCCGTTCCGGTCCGCGTCGGACTGCCGGGCCCGGCGAAGCTCGCCACGCTCGTCTCCTACGCCCGCCAATGCGGCGTCGGCGCCTCCGCGCGCGTGCTGACGGCGCGGCCCGACGCGGCGCGGCTCGTCGGCGGATGGTCCCCCGACGGGGTGCTCGCCGATCTCGCCGCGGGCCGCCTCGCCGCCCCGGATCTGCCGCTCGCCGGCATCCATCTCTATGCGTTCGGCGGGCCCGAGGCGCTCGCACGGTGGCGGGCGGAGCGGCTCCGAGCCCCCGCGCCGCGGGGCTGAGCACGGCAGGCCGCACCGTCCGTGAGCGGCTCGGCGGGTGAGCGCCGCTCGCCCGACGCCGGCCTCGATCCGCCGGCGTCGGGAGCGTCGCCCCTCAGCGACCGCGGCCGCCGGAATTGCCGGGCCCGTCTCCGGCGGGCCCGTCTCCGGCGGGCCCGGCGTCGGCGCCCGCGC
The DNA here is from genome assembly GCF_040111675.1 of Salinarimonas sp. Taxonomy (NCBI): domain Bacteria; kingdom Pseudomonadati; phylum Pseudomonadota; class Alphaproteobacteria; order Hyphomicrobiales; family Salinarimonadaceae; genus Salinarimonas; species Salinarimonas sp. The sequence goes on from NZ_CP157794.1 coordinate 2,333,916, forward strand.
TCGCCTCGGCGGACACCACCTCGGATACTGCGCGCCCGAGGCCGCCTTCGCGCGCCGCTTGCGAAACGGCGGCGCCGAAATCGCGCCCGGTAATGCTCGCGACCCCTCCGGGATCGTCGCCGGGGGTGTCCGTCGTCTCGCCCAGGCCGGTGATGCCGAAGAGCGCGATCAGGCCTTTGCCTTTCGCGTCGGCGAGATTGAACTCCGTAGCTGTTTCCTGCGCGCCGGCTGGAAGCGCGAGGGTGAGGGCGAGGAACGCCGCAAAGGCGGCGGGGACCGTGATTCGCATTCGATTCTCCATCCCCCAGCCGGGCGCGAGCCTGTGAGGGTTCGGCACGGGGGTCAAGCGCGTCGTCGGCGGGGACGCCGGCGTGCCGGCGACCGCGATCCCGGCCGGGCCCCCGCAGCGGGCGTCGCCCTTGCGGGCCGGGCCGCGAGCCGCTAACCCTTGCGGCCATGCCGACGCCGCGCACCGCCCTCTATACCGGCTCCTTCGATCCCGTGACCAACGGGCACGCCGAAATCATCGTCCAGGGCGCGGCTCTGGCCGACCGGATCGTGCTCGCCATCGGCGTGCATCCCGGCAAGACGCCGCTGTTCGCGCCCGACGAGAAGGCCGACCTGCTGCGCGCCGTCTGCGCCGACCTGAAGGTCGCGGCCGAGATCGAGATCGTCACCTTCGACGGCCTCGCGGTGGACGCCGCGCGCCGGGTGGGCGCGACGCTGATCCTGCGTGGCCTGCGCGACGCCACGGATTTCGACTACGAGATGCAGATGGCCGGCATGAACGCCGCCATGGCGCCCGAGATCCGTACCGTGTTCCTCCCCGCCTCGGGCCCGACCCGCCACATCTCCGGCACGTTGGTGCGGCAGATCGCGAAGATGGGCGGCGACGTCGCCCCCTTCGTGCCGGCGCCCGTCGTCGGTCCCTTGAGTGCGAAATTCGCGTGACGCCGCACATTTCTGCGGCCCTTTTCCGGAGACAAGGATGAAGAGCCTCATCGCCGCCTTCGCCCTGATGCTCGCGGCCGTCCTGCCGGCCGCCGCTCAGGAGAACACCCTCGTCATGGAGACGCCCCACGGCGAGGTCGTGATCGAGCTGCGCCCCGACCTCGCGCCCCGGCACGCCGAGCGCCTGCGCACGCTGACGGAACAGGGCTTCTACGACGGCGTTCCGTTCCACCGCGTCATCGAGGGCTTCATGGCCCAGACCGGCGACCCGACGGGCACCGGCACCGGCGGCTCCGACCTGCCGGACCTCGAGGCGGAATTCACCAACACGCCCTTCCGGCGCGGCTCCATCGGCATGGCCCGCACGCAGGACCCGAACTCGGCCAACAGCCAGTTCTTCATCGTCTACGACCGGGCCGAATGGCTCGACAACCAGTACACCTATGTCGGCGACGTCGTCTCCGGGATGGAGGCGATCGACCGCCTCGCCAAGGGCGTCGGCCGTTCCGGCATGGTTCCCGATCCCGACCGCATCGTCGATATGCGCGTCGGCGAGTAGTCTCAGCCAGATCCACCACAGACAGGAGGGCCCGATGGCCGATCCCGAGAACACCATCGTCATGGAGACGACCAAGGGCCGCGTCGTCATCGAGCTGCGCCCGGACGTCGCGCCGAACCACGTCGAGCGCATCAAGACGCTCTCGCGCCAGGGCTTCTACGACGGCGTGCCGTTCCACCGCGTGATCGAGGGCTTCATGGCCCAGACCGGCGACCCCACGGGCACCGGCACCGGCGGCTCCGACCTGCCGGACCTCAAGGCCGAGTTCAACGCCGAGCCGCACGTGCGCGGCACCTGCTCGATGGCGCGCACCTCGGCCCCGCACTCGGCCAACAGCCAGTTCTTCATCTGCTTCGGCGACGCCCGCTTCCTCGACAAGCAGTACACCGTCTGGGGCAAGGTCACCGAGGGCATGGAGACCATCGACCAGATCAAGCGCGGCGAGCCCGTGCGCGAGCCCGACAAGATCGTCTCGATGAAGGTGATGGCGGACGCCTGAGAGTTCGCGAACCCGGCGCACGGAGCGAAGCCCTGTCATCCCGGGCCGCGAAGCGGACCCGGGACCCATACGCTCGACGACGGTCCGAGCGCGCATGGCGCGCTCGTTGCACGACGAACCGGCATGGCGATGTCGCGAAACGCGGCCTGAAGGCCGCGAAACAGGCGTCGGCGCGTATGGGTCCCGGGTCGTCGTTCGGCGCCCGGGATGACAGATCACCCGGGACGGCGCCTCACGCCAGCAGGTCCCCCGTCTCGCAGAACCGCACCCCGGCGCGTTCCATGTCGCCGAGCGCCTTGGCCAGCGAGCCGTCCGTGTCGATGGCGCGGCAGGCGTCGAGGATCACGTAGGTGTCGAAGCCCTCGGCCTGGGCGTCGAGCGCGCTCCAGGCGACGCAGAAATCCGTGGCCAGCCCCGCGAAGAAGAGGCGCTTCAGGCCGCGCTCGCGCAAATAGCCGGCGAGGCCCGTATGCGTGTGCCGGTCCGCCTCGCGGAAGGCGGAATAGCTGTCCACGTCCTTGTTGTAGCCCTTGCGGATGACGAGCTCGGCGAGATACGCGCATTCGAGGCCGCGCGAGATCTCGGCGCCGCGCGAGCCCTGGACGCAATGGTCCGGCCACAGGATCTGCGTCCCGTAGGGCATCTCGATCGTCTCGAAGGGCGCCTTGCCCGTATGGCTCGAGGCGAAGGAGGAATGGTGCGGCGGATGCCAGTCCTGCGTCAGCAGGATGTGCCCGCGATGGGCGGCGAAGCGCTTCGCGAGAGCGTCGATCGGCGCGATCACCGCATCGCCGTCCGGCACGGCGAGCGCGCCGCCCGGCAGGAAATCGTATTGCACGTCGGTGACGACGAGAACGTCGGCTTCCGTCGGCGTCGTGTCCATGGCCGCGCCTCCCTCGAATCTTGTCGTTGAGAAAGGGCGCGCGCGGCGTCGCGGCCGCGCGCGCTGTGTCCCGGCCGGCTTCGGCTCAGTTCGGCAGCTGGGCGTCGATGCCCTGGACGTAGAAGTTCATGCCGAGGATCTGCGGGTCGGAGAGATGTGTGCCGCCCTCGCAGGGGACTTCCGTCCCGTCCTGCATGAAGACCGGGCAGGCGAACGGGTGCAGCTCGCCCGACGCGATCGCCGCCTCGGTCGTCTCGGCCAGCGCCGCGACGTCCTCGGGCATGTTCGCGTAGTCGGCCATCACCACCATGCCGTCGGCGAGGCCGCCCCAGGTGTCGGTGGATCCCCAGGTGCCGTCGAGCACCATGCCCACGCGCTCCACGTAGTAGGGCGCCCAGTCGTCGATGATGGCGGTGAGCTGCGCCTCGGGGGCGAAGCGCTCCATGTCGGAGGCCTGGCCGAAGCCGAGCGCGCCGCGGTCGGCGGCGGCCTGGAGCGGGGCCGGTGAGTCGGTGTGCTGGGTGATGACGTCGACGCCCTGGTCGAGGAGCGCCGTCGCCGCGTCGGCCTCGCGCGCCGGGTCGTACCAGGAATTCACCCACACGACCCGCAGCTCGATGTCGGGATCGACGGACTGCGCGCCCAGCATGAAGGCGTTGATGCCGGCGATCACTTCCGGAATCGGGAAGGCGCCGACATAGCCGATCACGCCGCTCTCCGACATGCGCGCCGCGATCTGGCCGATGATGTAGCGGCCCTCGTGGAACTTGCCGGCGTAGGTCGCGACGTTGTCGGCGCGCTTGTAGCCGGTGGCGTGCTCGAACTTCACGTCCGGGTAGCGCTCGGCCACCGCCAGCGTCGGCTCCATGAAGCCGAAGGAGGTGGTGAAGATGATGTCGTGGCCGGTGCGGGCCAGCTGCTCGATGGCGCGCTCGGCGTCCGACTCGGGCACGCTCTCGACGAAGGTGGTCTCGACCTTGTCGCCGAAGGCGGCCTCGACGGCCTGACGGCCCTGGTCGTGCTGGTAGGACCAGCCGTGGTCGCCCACCGGGCCCACGTAGATGAAGCCCACCTTGGCGGTTTCCTGCTGCGCGAACGCCCCCGTCGCGCCGAAAGCGAGCGCCGCGACGGCGGCGATCAGCGAAGTCCCTGTCCTCATGACGACCTCTTGTTCTATGGGAACCCGAACTGTGGCACTCATCCCGCGCCCGCGCAACGCCCGGCTAGCCCCGCGCCATCTCCGCCGCCGCTGCGGCGGCGAGGGCGGCGTTGCCGGCCGCGCGCGACCCGTCCGGCAGGACGAGCACGTCCTCCAGCCCTATGCGAAGATCGTGCCCGGCGCGCCGCGCCGCCCGGAAGACGGGCCAGAAACCGCTGTCGAGCCCGTGGCTGAGCACGGGGCCGGCATAGCCGCCCTCGTCCAGCTCCGCGAGCACCCCCTCGAAGCCGCCGAGCGCCGCGTCCTCGCCCTGCTCGTTGATCTCCACCAGCACGCGCAGGACGCGCGCCGCCCACGGCTCGTGCAGGAAGCGCGCGACGTCGCCGCGCGACCACAGCCCGGCCTCGACCCCGATGCCCATTTCGAGGGCAAGTGCCGCGACCTCGGGCGCGTCCTCCTCCACGAGGTTGATCGAGACGTAATCCGGCAACACCCGCCAGCCCCGCATGGCCTCGCGCCGCGCCGCGCCCCCGGGCGCGATCCACGCCCCCGTCGAGACGCCGACGGGCACGCCCGGGCAGGCCGCCCGGATCGCCGCGAGCGCCGCCGCGACGGCCGCGCCCTCCAGCGTCTCCGCGCCCGACGCGTCCCGCGGATGCACGTGCAGCGCCCCCACTCCCGCCGCGACGACGGCCGCCGCATCGGCGGCGAGCGCGTCCGGCGTGAGCGGAACCGCGGGGTGCTCGGCGGGGGTGCGGGCGCCGTTGAGGGCGGCTTGGAGGAGCATGGCGGGCCTCTTCGTGGGGCCATGTTCGCCCGCGGCCCGCCGCCGCGCAAGCGCGTGTCCGGGGTCAGCACATATGAGACGCGGCGGGGCTCCCGGCAGCTGGTTTGGAGAGGTACGCGGCGGGTGGTCGTCCGGCAAGGGCTCCATGCGGTCTGTGGTGGTTGTAGAGGTGCTGGAAGGCGTCGATATGGGGATTGAGGGCCTCGACGCCGGCGGGGAGGTCGTAGACGGCGTAGAATTCGTAGCGCCAGGCGGCGTTGCAGCGCTCGACGCCGCCGTTGAGCTTGGGGCTCTTGGGCGGGAGCTCGTAGAGGACGAGGTTCTTGTCGGCGCAGGCCTGCTCGAACTCGGCCTTGAACTCGGAGCCGCCGTCGACCTGGATCGCCTTCACCGGGAAGGGCATCTCGGCGAGGACCTTGTCGAGGAAGAGGGCGGCGGCCTTGGCGGTGGCGCGCCGGAAAGCCTTTGCGACGGTCCATTTGGCGACGGGGCAATAGGCGGTGAAGTGCTTGACGTGGCACTCTGGCGCGATCTGGACGTAGACGGTGTCGATCTGGACGATGGCGCCGGGCGCGTCGGCCTTCAGTCCCTTGGGCAGTCGCAGGGCATGACGGCGCCTGGCGGTCCAGCGCTTGGTCTTGGCGGCCTTGCGGGCGATCGGGACGGGCTGGGCGCGTCCGCGTGCGACCAGGTGGGCGATGATGCGCCCCACCGTCGTGTCGGAGACGGCGAAGCCTTCGAGGCGCACGAGCGGCCCGATCTTGGCGCGTCCCCACATCGGGTAGTCGTCGCGCAGGCGCTCGACGGCGCGGACCAGCTCGGACGTCCAGGACTTGGCTCGCATCCGGTGCGGGCGACGGCTGCGCGGCCGAGGGTCCTTCTCCCAGCGATACAGCGTCGAGCGCGGCACGCCGACGGCCTGCGCGGCCTCCTCGGCCCCGAGCCCGGCGCGCATCGCACGACGCCAGCGCATCACCGCGTCGCGTCTCATCGTCGCTGCGATATCGAAGGTCTTCGCGCCGATGAGACGCGACGCGACCCGACCGTTTCTGATAACCTGACGGGGCAGGCCGAAAACCTGCATCGGGGATCTCCTGAAGCTCGTGTTGTCGCAAACCCAAGCTTCCGGGATCCCCGATCCCGTTCAAGGCCTCAGCGTCTCACTTCTGTCCGACCCTAAACAGCGCGGCTACTTCCCCTGCCTGCGTCGCTCCGTGACGACCACGCCCCCGACGCCCCAATTGTCGGTGTCGACCTCGTCGATGACGACGACGGTGGTCGCGGGGTTCTTGCCCAGAACGTCGACGAGAAGCCGCGTCGCCCCTTCGACGAGCGCCTTCTTCTGCGCAGGCGTCACCCCCTCGCGGGTGACCTTGATGTTCACGTAGGGCATGGATCGGTTCCTCTCTTTGTTGCTCTGGCCGCATCGCTCACGCGGACCGCCGCCAGCGTTTGCGCCACGCAGCGGTCGGAATCCCGCAGGAAGCGCGAGTTCACGCCCGGGCGGGGAAGCACGTAGGTGTAGAAGTTGGGCCCCTCGGTGAGATTGCCGAGCGCGAAGACGCGTCCGAGACCGCAGCCGGACCCATCCACCGGGTGGTAGTCTCGGTCGATCTCGATGCCGCCCGGATGATAGGAGCCGTTGCGGTACGGCCGGACGAGGCCTCTGGCGAGCAGAGACCGCACGAGCGGCGAATCGTCCTCCTCAGGCCAGAAATGGTCGATCCGCGCTTTCACCAGGACGTCCGCGGGCTCGATGTCGGCGTCGGAGCATCCGGGACGCGACGATACGATCTCGAAGCGCGCATCGCGTTCGTTGGCGCGAAGGCGGGCGCCGGGCGCTCCGCCGACGACCACGACCCCGGCATCCATGAGCGCCGCCAGCTCTCGGTTGCGCCGCAGCGGCGGACCGACCGCGATCCGGTTCATGACCGGCACGAGCTGTTCCATGAAATCGCGGTGCGACTGCGGCGTGAGCCCGCCCCAGTCCACGCACAGGCGCAACGTGTCGCGGATGTCGCGCAGCACATCGCTCGCCGCCTTCAAAGGATTCGAGACGTTTCCTCCGGCGGCAGCGCTCAGGTCCTCGGCCAGGAAGCGGCGCACGAAGTCGCGAAACGTGCCCAAGTCCGCGAATCCTTCCGGCAGCGGCTGGAAGAGCCGGTCAATGGCGGTTCGCTCTTCGGCTGTCGGCACGAACGCCGCCGGCTCGACCGCGACCCCGGTCGCAGCGATCCGGTACGCGAAGGCCATCTCCTTCTTGAGGATCGGCCAGACCTCCTCCATGAAGTCGAGCTGCCGCCCGCCGCCCTCCAGGCTTGCGACGACCTCGTCCGTGAGAAAAGCGGCTTTGTACTGACCGCTCGGTCCCTTCTGGTTGACGCCTCGCGCCGCGAAGGGGAGCGATTGCCTCGAGAAGAGCAGCAGCTTCGGCTCTCGCCCCGAGGTGTGATACACGAGCCGACCGTCCTCCTCGCTGAACTCGCCATTGCGTCCGACCGTCAGCTCGGCGATGACGTCGTGCGCCGAGAGCCCGAGGCCCTGAACCGCGACACGCGTGGCTGGCGCGATCGCTTCGAGGTCGGCGAGGGGGTAGCAGGATCGAAAGAAGGCGAGGTGCGGGTTGCGCGCCTCGTTTCGCTTCACGAATTCCACGAATTCGCGCTCCTCGGCGCTCGGGCGGTTCGAGCCGTGGCCGATGGTCAGGAAAACCCAGTCGCAATCGAGCGGGAATCCGCTGTCGAGGACGACGCGGCTGCGGCCGTCGGGGCGGGGCTCGATGTCCACCGCCAGCTGGCGATGGAAACGGATCGACAAAGAGGGCGGTGCGCTGCGGACGAGGCCGTCGCAGACCCAGGCGAGATACTCCCCCAGCAGACGCCGGGGAACGTAGTCGTTGTCGTCGATAGGCTCCCCGGCCTCCACGGTGCCGAGGCGCAGGAACCGGCTACCGACGCGCCGGTAGCCCTGCGCGCGAGCCCAGCTGGCGAGGTCGGGGCCCTCGATCAGCGGCCCGTCCATGGCGACCGACGCGTCAGCGAACATCGTGATCTGGGAGGCGACCGTGTTGATCAGGAGGTGATCGGGTTGGCGCACATGATGCGTGCCGAGCCCGTGCTCCTTGGGGTCGATGACATGAACGACGGCGGGCCGCACGAGAGGCGCCGCGCGGAGGTGAGCGACGATGCGCTCGAGCACGCTCAGGCCGCGCGGCCCGAGGCCGACGATGGCGATCTGCGTCAATGCGTTGACTGTATCTCGGATCGTCATCGGCGGGTCTCTCGTGATGCAGGCCTCTGCGCCCCGCCCCGCACGCCCTCCAGCGCCAGCGCGAGCGCCAGGCAGCCGGCGGCGACGAGGAAGAGCAGGGCGTAGTCGCCGGTGGCGGCGAAGAGGAAGGAGAAGCCGTATGCGCCCGCCGCCTGCATCAGCGCGAAGGAGGCGGTGGCGCGGCTCCAGGCGGCTTGCTGGCGATCCGGCGCCGCGGCGAGGATCTCCCGGACGCGGCCGAGGACGAGGGGGACGATGCCCGGCGTGAAAGCGCCGGCGAGGGTCGCCGAGACGATCACCACGGCGTAGATCTCCGTGACGGCCAGCGCGCCGATGGCGAGGAGCTGCACGGCGAGAGAGGCCCTCAGCGTCGCGGAGAACCCGATTCGGTCCGCGACGGCGCCGAGCGTGAAAGGCCCCGCGACCGCTCCGAGACCGAAGGCGATCCAGGCCATCGCCCCCGCGGCGAAGCCCCCGGCGGATCCCCGCGCCACGAAATCGACGAGGAAGACCATGTGCGGTACGAGCCCGGCGGCGTTGAGCCCGTATTGCGCATAGAGCAGCCGCAACGCCCGGCCCTGGTCCTGCGGCGCCCGGGCGTCGGCGGGGGCCGGCGGCGCGTTCGCGGGCCAGCTGCGCCAGGTGACGAGCGCGAGGAGCGTCGCCGCCGCGCCGAGCGCGATCCAGGTCGTCGCGAGACCCGCGCCGAGCAGCCAGGGGATCAGCGTGCCGGAGAGAGCGGCGCCGAGCCCGACTCCGGTGAAGATGATCCCGCTGGCACGGCCCCGGCTTTCGGCAGGGACGCCCGGCAGGATCGACGGCGCGGCGATCGCCATCAGCGCCCCGCCGGAAAGGCCCGCGGCGAAGCGCCAGAGGAAGTACCAGGCGAAGGAGAGCGGCGCGGCGCAGGCGAAGAAGGAGAGGGCGGCGAGCGCCATCATGCCGCGCAGCATCGCGCGCGCGCCGATCGTTCGGACGCCCCGCGGCGCCAGCAGCGCGCCGGCGAGATAGCCGGCGAGATTGGCCGCCCCGAGATAGAACGCGTCCTCCGCCGCGAACCAGCCCCGCTCGATCAGCACCGGGATGAGCGGGGTATAGGCGAAGCGCGCGAGCCCGATGCCGACGAGACTCGCGGCGACGCCGGCGAGGACGGGCCGCAGGGGGATCGGCGCGACGTGGCGTGCTGGAGCGGGAAGACGCACGAGATCTCCGGCGTGGCGATGTCGTACGATCTTAGGTGTCGCGTGCCCGGTTCGAGAAATAGGAAAGCGCGAGGGGGCATCGGCCCGAGCGATGGCGTGGGATCGCGCGGCCGCTATTCGGCGGCGCGGATCGTCGTCGACCCGTTCCGCAGCCGCATCAGGAAGGCGCGCAGCGTGCGCGGCTCGAAGGCGCCGGCGCGGCGGATGAAGAGCGTCTCGACCCTGGCGATCTCGGGCGCCAGCGCGTGCGTGGCGACGAGCCCCGCGCGGCGGGCCGTCTCGACGGCGCCCTTGGGCAGGAGCCCGATCCCGAGACCGGCCCCGATGCAGGCGAGGACGCCCTCCAGGGTGCCGAGCTCGTGCCGGCGCAGCACGGCGACGCCCCGCTCGGCCAGCAGCCGCTCCAGGCGGTCCCGATAGGAGCAGCCCTCCTTGAAGACGACGATCCGCACGCCCTCCGCGCTCCCCGGGGGCTCCGCTCCCGCGGCGCCGGGGCTGGTCACGAGGACGAGCTCCTCGCGGAAGACCACCTCCTGGACGAGCCGCGTGTCCGAGCAGGGTCCGCTGACCAGGGCGGCGTCGAGCTCGCCCGCGAGGACGGCCGCGACGAGGTCGGCGGTCGGGCCGGTGCGCAGCACGAGCTCGACCTCGGGGAAGGCGCGGGTGAAGTCGGGGAGGATGGCGGGCAGGCGCAACGCCGCCGTGGTCTCCATCGAGCCGATCCGCAACGCCCCGCCCGGCGTCTCGGCATCGTCGAGAGCCTGCCCGGCCTCCCGCAGGGCGGCCTCGACCCGATGGGCGAAGGGCAGGAGGAGCCGGCCCGTCCGGGTCGGCGTGACCCCTCGGCTGTGGCGCTCGAAGAGCGGCGCGCCGACCGCGTCCTCGAAGGCGCGCAGCCGGCTCGTGACGTTCGGCTGGACGGTGTTCAGCGCGGCGGCGGCCCGGCTGAGGCTGCCGGCGCGCGCGATCGCGGCGAGGAGAAGGAGCCCGTTCGGATCGATCGCGCCCGGCACGGTTCAGCTCCACTCAGGTTGCGACAGCTTTCGTCTGCGCGAGAGAGTAGTCTCGCCGCGGCGCTCGTCAAGCAGTCCGGAGCGGGCGTCCCTCTCCCTGCTACCGATCCGGCACGAACGGCGTCCCCAGCGACCCCGGCGCGCCGACGGCCCTCCCACGCCTGATCGACAGCAGCACGAGCGCGAGGATCGTCGCGAGATAGGGCGCGGCGGCCAGGAGCTGGGAGGGCAGCGCGACCTGGGCCGCCTGGGCGTGGAGCTGGAGCACCGTCGCCGCGCCGAAGACGAGCGCGCCGACGAGCGCCCAGGTCGGCCGCCAGGCGGCGAAGACGACGAGGGCCACCGCGATCCAGCCGCGGCCGGCGGTCATGTTCGGCGACCAGAAGCGGGTGTAGACGAGCGAGAGATAGGCCCCCGCGAGCCCGGCGCAAAGCCCGCCGAAGATCACGGCGTAGACGCGCATCTTCAGGACGGGCAGGCCCAGCGCATGGGCTGAGGCGTGGTTCTCGCCGATCGAGCGCAGGCGCAGGCCCGAGCGGGTGCGCGCGAGGAAGTACGCGACGCCGAGCACGAGGCCGAAGGCCACGTAGACGAGCGGGTCCTGCGAGAACAGCGCGTGGCCGACCAGCGGCAGGTCGGAGAGGACGGGGATCGGCCATTCCTCGACGCGCGGGCGCGTCTGCCCGACGAAGGGCGCGCCGATCAGGCCGGAAAGGCCGAGCCCGAAGATGGTGAGCGCGAGCCCCGCGCCGACCTGGTTCGCGGCGAAGCCGAGCACCGCCAGCGCGAACAAAGCCGCCATCAGCCCGCCCGCGGCCATGCCCATCAGGATTCCGATCAGGGTCGAATCGAAGCTGAAGGCGGCGGCGAAGGCGCAGACCGCGCCCATCGCCATCATGCCCTCGACGCCGAGATTGAGCACGCCCGCCCGCTCGGCGACCAGCTCGCCGATCGCCGCGATCAGGAGCGGCGTCGAGGCCGTCACGATGGTGAAGAGGATCGCCTCGAACGTCGTCATGCGCGCGCCCCCGCCGGCTTCACGAGCCGCACCCGATAGCTCACCAGCGCGTCCGCCGTGAGCACGCAGAGGAGGACGAGGCCCTGGAAGGCGACCGTGAGGTCGAAGGGCAGGCGCAACAGGATCTGCGCGTTCTCGCCGCCGATGAAGGTGAGCGCCAGCACCAGACCCGCGGCGAGGATGCCGAAGGGGTTGAGCCGGCCGAGAAAGGCGACCGTGATCGCCGTGAAGCCGTAGCCCGGCGAGATGTCCGGGATCACCCGCCCGATCTGCCCGGATACCTCGGCGATGCCCGCGAGCCCGGCGAGGCCGCCCGAGATCAGGAACACGATCAGCGTCGTGCGCTTGGCCTCGAAGCCCGCGAAGCGCGCCGCCCGCGGGGCGTCGCCGGTGAGCTTGAGCCGGTAGCCGAACAGCGTGCGCCCGAGCACGATCGCCGTCACCAGAACCGCGATCACGGCGAAGACGACGCCGACATGCACCCGGTCGAGGCCGGGGATCTCGGGCAGCCGCGCGGCGCTCTCGAAGACGACGGACTGGGGAAAGTTGAAGCCGCCGGGATCGCGCCAGGGCCCGCGGGCGAGCCAGTCGAGGAAGAGCTCGGCGATGTAGACGAGGAAGAGCGAGGTGAGGATCTCGCTCACTCCGAAGCGGGTCTTCAGGAAGGCCGGCACCGCGCCCCAGGCCGCCCCGCCGACGATGCCCGCGAGCATCATCGCCGGCAGGAGCCAGGGGCCGGGATCGGTCCCGTGCGTGCCGAGCGCGAGCGCCGCCCCGGCGACGCCGCCCATGATGAATTGCCCCTCCGCGCCGATGTTCCACAGCCCCGCGCGGAAGCAGTAGGACAGGCCGATGGCGATGAGGATCAGCGGCGTCGCCTTGACCAGCATGGCGCGCAGGGACCACGGATCCGTCAGCGGCTGGAGGATGTAGACCTCGAAGGCCGAGACCGGCGAGCGCCCGATCAGCGCCACCACCAGCCCCGCCACCAGGAAGGCGACGAGGAGCGCCGCCAGCGGGGCGAGCGCGCGGGCGACGGGGGAGGGGTCCTGCCGGGGGATCAGCTCCATGCGCATCACACGCCCTCCCGCTCGGTCTCGGCGGGCGCGCCGTGCGCCGTCTCGGCCCCGGCGACGCCCATCATCTCGAGGCCGATCGCCTCGCGGCTCCACTCCGACACCGGCCTGAGACGCGAGAGCCGCCCGTCGGAGATCACCGCCATCCGGTCGGCGATCTCGAACAATTCGTCGAGATCCTGGCTGACCACGAGCACGGCGGCCCCCTTCGCCGCGAGGTCGACCAGCGCCTGGCGGATGAGCCGCGCCGCGCCCGCGTCGACGCCCCAGGTGGGCTGGTCGACGACGAGGAGCTTGGGCCCGCGCAGGATCTCGCGGCCGACGACGAATTTCTGCAGGTTTCCGCCCGAGAGCTTGCGCGCCGCGGGGTCGCCCCCCGGCGCGCGCACGTCGAAATGCCCGATCACCGAGCGCGCGAGACGCCCGGCCGCGTCGAAGGCGACGAAGCCCGCCTTCACGAGCCCGCTCGTGGCGTGGTGCGAGAGCACGGTGTTCTCGGCGAGCCCGTGGCTCGGCGCCGCCGCGTGGCCGAGCCGCTCCTCCGGCACGAAGGCCGCGCCGAGCCGCCGGCGCGCGTCGATGCCCAGCCGCCCGGCGCCCGTGCCCGCGACGACGACGTCCCCCGCGTTGGGCGCGAGCCGCTCGCCCGAGAGCGCGGCGAAGAGCTCGCTCTGGCCCTCGCCCGCGACGCCGGCGATGCCGACGACCTCGCCCGCGCGCACCTCGAGCGCGATGTCGCGCAGCGCCTTGCCGTGCAGCGCCTCGGGGGGCAGCGAGAGATGCTCGACCCGCAGCACCTCCTCGCCCGTGCCCTTCGAGAGATGCGCGCGGACCTCGCCGACCTCCGTCCCGACCATGAGCGCGGCGATCTCGCGGGCGCTCTTCGCCCGCGGGTCGAGGGTCGCCACCACCTTGCCGCCGCGCAGGATCGTCGCCGCGCGGCAGAGCCGGCGCACCTCCTCGAGCTTGTGCGAGATGTAGAGGATCGCCGTGCCCTCCTCGGAGAGGCGGGTGAGCGTCTCGAACAGCCGCTCGCTCTCCTGGGGGGTCAGCACCGAGGTCGGCTCGTCCAGCACGACGAGGCGGGGCTTCTGCAGGAGGCAGCGCACGATCTCGATGCGCTGGCGCTCGCCCGCCGACAGCGTCCAGACCGACCGGTCCGGCTCGAGCGCGAGGCCGTAGCCCTTCGAGACCTCGGCGAGCTCCTTGCGCACCGCCTCGAACGGCCGCTCGGGCAGCGCGACGGCGACGTTCTCCGCCACCGTCATCTCCTCGAACAGCGAGAAGTGCTGGAACACCATGCCGATGCCGAGCCGGCGCGCCTCGACCGGCGAGCCGATCGCCACCGGCCGCCCTTCCCACAGGATCTCGCCGGCGGTCGGCTCGATCACCCCGTAGAGGATCTTCACCAGCGTCGACTTGCCCGCGCCGTTCTCGCCGAGAAGCGCGTGGATCTCGCCCGGCGCGAGGGCGAGGTCGATGGAATCGTTGGCGAGGAGGTCGCCGTAGCGCTTCGAGACGCCGCGCAGGGAGACCAGCGCGGGCGCCTCGGCGGCGGGGGAAGGGGAGGCGGGAGCGGTGTCGGCCAAGGTCGTCGGGGTCTCAGGGCGTGAGGACGGTCGCGCCGGTGGTCTTACGCCCTTCCAGCGCGCGATGCACGTCCCCGACGTCGGACAGCTTGGCGCGGGCGTGGATCGGGATCTCGACCGCGCCGCTCTTCACGACGGCGAAGAGATCCTCGGCCGTGGCGACGAGGTCGGCGCGCTTGGCGACATAGGTGAACAGCGTCGGCCGCGTCGCGAAGAGCGAGCCCTTCTGGGCCAGCATCATCAGGTCGAAGCCCTCGACCTTGCCCGAGGCCGAGCCGTAGCTCGCGAACATGCCGAGCGGGGCGAGGCAGTCGAGCGAGCCGGGGAAGGTCGCCTTGCCCACGCCGTCGTAGACCACCTGGCACTTGGCGCCGGCGGTGATCTCGGCGACGCGCTCGGGGAAGCTCTCCTTGGAATAGTCGACGACGTGGTCGCAGCCCTTGGAGCGCGCGAGCTCGCCCTTCTCGGCCGAGCCCACCGTGCCGATCACGGTGGCGCCGAGATGCTTCGCCCATTGCACCAGGATGAGCCCGACGCCGCCGGCCGCCGCGTGCACCAGCACGGTGTCCCCGGCCTTCACGCGGTAGGTGCGGCGCAGCAGGTACTGCGCGGTCATGCCCTTGAGCATCATCGCCGCCGCCTGCTCGTCGGAGACGCCGTCCGGGATCTTCACCAGCCGGTCGGCGTCGATCAGCCGCTCCTCGGCATAGGCGCCGAGCCCCGCCGCATAGGCGACGCGGTCGCCCGGGGCGACGTCGGTGACGCCCTCGCCCACGGCCTCGACCACGCCCGCGCCCTCGTTGCCGGGCGTGAAGGGCAGGGGGGCCGGATAGGCGCCGGTGCGGAAATAGACGTCGATGAAGTTCACCCCGATCGCCGTGTGGCGGACGCGGGCCTGCCCCGGCCCGGGCGCGCCGATCTCGACCTCCTCGTAGGCCATCACCTCGGGGCCGCCCACGGCGTGAATGCGAATCGCCTTCGTCATGTCGTCGTCTCCTCCGTTGCGGCGATCATAGGAAGAGCCGCGGCGGCGCGGCAATGCCGAACCGGTCCGGTGCCGGGGACGGTTCAGGCATGGGGCGTGCCATCGCGCGCACGGGTCGGGGGCGTCGCCGCGCGACCCGAGCGCGGACGCCGGATGTCCTCAGGCCGCCCCGGCCGCGCGCCACGTGCCGAGCAGCGCGTCGATGCCGCCGGCCGGCATCGGCCGGGCCAGCAGATAGCCCTGCAGCTGGTGGCAGCCGAGCGCCTGGAGGAAACGCTGCTGCTCCTTGGTCTCGACGCCCTCCGCCGTGACGGTGAGGCCGAGCGCCCGGCCCAGATGCACGATCGAATGCACCAGGATCGCGCTCTCGCCGGTCGCTTCCATGCTCTCCAGGAAGGAGCGGTCGATCTTGATCTTGTCGAAGGCGAAGCGGCGCAGATAGATCAGCGAGGAATAGCCGGTGCCGAAATCGTCGAGGGCGAGGTTCACGCCCTTGGCGCGCAGCTGCATCATCGCCGCCTCGGCCGCGTCGGCGTCCTCGACCACGACGCCCTCGGTGAGCTCGAGCTCGAGCCGCGTCGGGTCGAAGCCGGTCTCGTCGATGATGCGTCCCACCGTGTCGACGTAGTCGCGCTGGCGGAACTGGATCGGCGAGACGTTGACCGCGATGCGCAGCCCCGGCCAGCGCCGCCCGTCGTGGCAGGCGCGGCGCAGCACCCAGTCGCCGAGCGGCAGGATCAGCCCGCTCTGCTCGGCCAGGGCGACGAAGCGGTCGGGCTGGATCAGGCCCTTCTCCGGGTGGTTCCAGCGCACCAGCGCCTCGAGCGCGACAACCTCGTTGCGGTCGGCGGAGAAGATCGGCTGGTAGTGCAGCTCGAGCGCGTCCTGGGCGATGGCGTCGCGCAGGTCGTCGGCGACGAGCTTGCGCATGCGGATCGCCTCGTCCATCCGCCGCTCGAAGAAGGAATAGCGATTCCGGCCGTCGTTCTTGGCCTGGTAGAGCGCGGTGTCGGCGAGCCGCATCAGCGTCTCGCGGTCGCTCGCGTCCTCGGGCGCCAGCGCGATGCCGATGGACACGCCCACGCTCACCGCGGAATGCTCGATCTCGAAGGGCTCGGCGATGGCCTCCAGGACGCGCTTGGCGAGGGCCTCGGCGCCGGCCGCGTCCTTGATCCCCGGCTGGATGACGGCGAACTCGTCGCCGCCGAACCGGGCCAGCACGTCCGTGCCGCGCAGGAGACCCATCAGCCGTCGCGCCACCTGCTTGATCAGCTCGTCGCCGGCCTGGTGGCCGAACGCGTCGTTGACCTCCTTGAACCGGTCGAGGTCGAGGAACATCACCGCGAGCCCCTCGCCGGTGCGCGTCACGCGCGAGAGCTCCTGGTCGAGCCGCTGGCCGAAGAGGAGGCGGTTCGGCAGGCCCGAGAGATGGTCGCTGACCGCGAGGGTCTGGACGTGCTCCTGGGTCTGGGCGAGCTCGGTCGAGACGCGCCGCGCGTGCAGCACCGCGAGGCCGAGGAGGCACAGCGCGATGGCCGCCGGACCGACGGTGAAGGTGAGGATCTTGCCGCGCCAGGCCTGTCCCGGCCGCTCCGGCGTCCAGGCGACGTGGTAGACCGCCTCGCCGTTCGCCGCCGTGATGTCGAAGCCCCGCGCCGCATCGTCGATCGGCCCCGCGCCGACCATGAAGTTGCCGATGGCCTGGTCGATGGCGAGCGCCGCGAGCTCGTCGCGATTCATCGCCCGCAGGCCGACCGCCAGGGTGCCGCCTTCGCGGCCGATCTCCGAGATCGCGACCACCGCCACGATCCGTCCGTCGATGGCGGCGAGCGCCGGCTCGGCGACGCGCCGCAGGCTCTCGCCGATGTCGCCCTGCGCATCGAGGAGCGCGCGCCCCAGCAGATCGGCGACGGTCGCGGTGTCGAGGGAGAGCGCGGGGCGCGCGCCCGCCCCGCGCACCACGTCCGCGCTGCGGATGCGGCCGAGCGAATCGAGGGTGAAGACTCCCGTCGCGTCGAAGTGAGGGCGGGACAGAGCCAGGAAGGCCCCCGTCGCCGCGGGCGTGAGCGGCGCGGATCCCGCGGAGGCGCGCAAGGCCGCCTCGAGCGTCTCGGCATAGGCGTCGAGCTGGACGCCGATCACGGCCTTCATCCGGTCGCGCGCGGCGAGAGCGGCCGCGTTGTCCGCCTCGCGGCTGATCCACAGCAGCGCCGAGGCCGCCGTCATCACCACGACGACGAGAAGCGCCACCAGCGGCCACAGGAGCCGTGGAAGGAAGACGCGCGTCTCCGACGTGGAATGCAGCGGGGGGTGATGCATGGCCGTCCGTTTCTCGACGGGCATCATCCCGAGCTTTCGTTCAGAAAGCGTTGCGGCGCGGCCGCCGGGCCGCACTCAAGATTGCCCGCCTCGCAGCCGCCGCGCGGCCTCCGCGAGCGCGCGCGGGTAGAGCACGTGCTCGCGCGCGAGCACCCGCTCCGCCAGGGTCGCGGCGTCGTCGCCGGGCAGGACCGGCACTGTCTCCCGGTCGATCACCGGCCCGGCGTCGAGCTCGGGCGTCACGTAGTGCACCGAGCAGCCGTGCTCGGCGACGCCGGCCGCGAGCGCCCGGGCATGCGTGTCGACGCCGCGGAAGGCCGGCAGCAGGGACGGGTGGATGTTGAGGAGCCGGCCCTCCCAGCGGGTCACGAACCAGGGGGTGAGAACCCGCATGAAGCCCGCGAGCGCCACGAGCTCGATCTCCGCCGCCCGCAGCCGCGCGTCCAGCGCCCGCTCGAACGTCTCGCGATCGGGGAAGGCCTTGTGGTCGACGGCGTCGGTCGCGACGCCCGCCTCCGCCGCCCGGGCGAGCCCGCCCGCCCCCGGCCGGTTCGAGACGACGAGCGTGATCGCGGCCGGATAGGCGGGGTCTCCCTGCGCGGCGGCGATCAGCGAGGCCATGTTCGAGCCCCGCCCCGAGATCAGCACCGCCGTGCGGACCTTCTCCGCCCCGCTCACAGCGCGAGCTCGCCCGCATAGCGCACGGCCTCGCCGCCGTCGCGCGGCTCGAGCGCGCCGATCACCCGCGCGTCCTCGCCCTCGGCCGCGAGCCGTGCGAGCACCGCCTCGACGGCGTCCGGCGCGACGACGCAGACCATGCCGATCCCGCAATTGAAGGTGCGCAGCATCTCGGACACGGCGACGCCGCCCTCGCGGGCGAGCCAGCCGAAGACCGGCGGCGGCGCGATCGCGGAGAGGTCGACCCGCGCCGCCAGATCGTCGGGCAGGACCCGGGGGATGTTGTCGGGAAAGCCGCCGCCGGTGATGTGGGCGAGCGCCCGGGGCGCGAGCCCCTCCCGCAGCACGGCGAGGAGCGGCTTGACGTAGATCCGCGTCGGCGCGAGCAGCGCCCGCCCCAGCGTCTCGCCCGATCCGAAGGGCGCGGGCGCGTCGTAGGAGAGCCCGCTGGCGGAAACGATCCGGCGCACCAGCGAATAGCCGTTCGAATGCACGCCCGAGGAGGCGAGCCCGATCAGCACGTCGCCGGCCGCCACGCCCCGCGGCAGCAGCGCCCCGCGCTCGGCCGCGCCCACCGCGAAGCCGGCGAGATCGTAGTCCTCGCCCTGGTAGACGCCGGGCATCTCCGCGGTCTCCCCGCCGATCAGCGCGCAGCCGGCCTGCCGGCAGCCCTCCGCGATGCCGGCGACGAGCGCGACGCCGGTCTCGGGGCGCAGCTTGCCGGTCGCGAGATAGTCGAGGAAGAACAGCGGCTCCGCGCCCTGGACCACGAGATCGTTGACGCACATCGCCACGAGGTCGATGCCGATCGTGTCGTGCATCCCCGTCTCGATCGCGATCTTCACCTTGGTGCCGACGCCGTCGTTCGCGGCGACCAGGATCGGGTCCTCGAAGCCCGCGGCCTTCAGGTCGAACAGCCCGCCGAAGCCGCCGATCTCGGCGTCGGCGCCCGGCCGGCGCGTCGCGCGCACGAGCGGCTTGATGGCCTCGACCATGGCGTTGCCGGCGTCGATGTCGACCCCCGCCTCGGCGTAGGTGAGCCCCTGCCGCCGGCCGTCGCCCGCATTCCCGCCCATATCGGCCTCTCTCGTGCTGTGACGCGCGCGGCTTAAGCCGCACGGCGACGCGGCGCAAGCGGGAAACGCGCTTGACCCCCGCCCGCCTCCCTCGCTACCGATCGTAGACGCTTGCGCGAGACGGACCATGACGATCCCGAATCTCATCAGCGTCTTCCGCCTCCTGATCGTCCCGGTGGTGATCGTGGCGATCCTGGAGGAGCGCTGGCTCGCGGCCTTCGTGCTGTTCCTCGTCGCCGGGGTGTCCGACGGCATCGACGGCTGGATCGCGCGTCGGTTCGACATGCGCTCCGAGCTCGGCGCCGTGATCGACCCCCTCGCCGACAAGGCGATGCTGGTCTCCGTCTTCGTCACGCTCGCCGTCGTCGGCGCGCTGGAGGAATGGCTCGTCGTCCTCGTCGTCTCGCGCGACGTGATGATCGTGCTCGCCTACGTGATCTCGTGGATCATGGACCGGCCGATGTCGGTGAAGCCGATCTTCGCGTCGAAGGTGAACACCGCGCTCCTCATCGTCTACGCCGTCACCGTGCTCGCCGGGAACGCCTTCGGCTTCACGCTCGGCCCCTTCGACGACATCCTCTCCTTCGGCATCGCCGCGCTCACCATCTTCACGCTCGGCGCCTACCTGATCATGTGGCTCAAGCACATGAGCGCGTGAGAGCCGCACCCGCCGCGACACGAGGGGTAATGCGTTCGACGCGTGCATGCGCTAGGTAGAGGAAGCTCGCGCCACGTCCGGAGACGTCTCCCATGCTGATCTTCCTCCTCGGCCTCGTCCTCTTCCTCGGCACCCATGCCTTCACCATGGCGCGGGGGCCCCGCAAGGCCGCCGTCGAGAGGCTCGGCGAGAACGGCTACAAGATCGCCTATTCCGTCTCGTCCCTCGCCGGGCTGGTGCTTCTCGGCATCGGCTACGACGACTATCGCGCCAGCGGCTACGTCCAGATCTGGAACCCGCCGACGGGCATGGCCCACCTCTCGCTCCTCCTGATGGTCTTCGCCTTCATCCTGCTCGCCGCGACCTACATCCCCGGCCACATCAAGGCCAAGGCGAAGCACCCCATGCTCGCCGCCGTGAAGATCTGGGCGCTGGCGCATTTCCTGGCGAACGGCGATCTCGGCTCGATGATCCTGTTCCTCGGCTTCCTCGGCTGGGCGGTCGCGGCGCGCATCAGCCTCAAGCGCCGCGCCGTCTCGCCGATCGCGCCCGCCCAGGCGCTCGCCGTCCCGCAGGGCGGCTGGCGCAACGACGCCATCGCGGTCGCGGTCGGCCTCGCCGCCTACGTCGCCTTCGTCTTCTGGCTCCACCCGGCCCTGATCGGCGTGCCCGTGCTCGCGATGTGAGGCGAGACGCCCGCGAACCCTCCCCGCAGGGCTAGGCGGTGCACACATCTCGTGAGGCGAAGGCCCATCGTCGGACGGGCGCGATTCGAAGGCAGGGCGCCGACAATCTCCCCTCGCCCTTGTGGCGAGGGGCCGGGGGTGTGGGTCGTGCAGAACGGTCTCGACGGCGATGCCGTTCGTACCGGTAGGGTCGCGTTCGTCCCGAGACGTCTCGCGCTGCATCGCGACCCAAATCCGCCCCCTTCGGGGGCGCCTTCTCCACATGGGAGAAGGACGAGCGGCTCGCGCCGCTCCCAGATCCCGACCAACGTCGCGGGACGATATGGGAATCGACGAGCCCCGCAGGGCAGGCAGTCGGCCGAAGGCCGGCGGGTGGGGCGGGCCGTGCGCGGCCTTCGCCCCCCAAATCTCTCGCCACGGCCCCCCGCCTGTGCTAGGCGCTTCGCCTCGATACGAAAATCACCGGCGCGGAGCGCGCGAGAGACGTCCATGGATCAGTTCACACGCGAGGTCGACGAGGAATATCGCCGCGAGCAGATGGCGGCGATGTGGAAGCGCTACGGCGGGATCGTCGTCGCGGTCGTCCTCGTCGTCGTTCTCGGGGTCGCGGGCTTCACCTTCTGGGAGAGCCGGCAGCGCCAGGCGGCCGAGGACGCCGCGCTGCGCCTCTACGAGGCGGGCCGCCTCGTCGCGGACGATCGCACCGAGGAGGCGCGCGCCGTTCTCGCCGACGTCGCCGCGGACGCGCCCGGCGGGACGGGCGTGCTCGCCGAGCTGCGCCTCGCCGCGCTCCTCGCCGAGGAGAGCACGGCCGAGGGCGTCGCCGCCTACGAGGCGATCGCCGCGGATGCCGAGAACCCGGCCGTGCTGCGCGACCTCGCCCGCCTGCGTGCGGCGGTCCTCCAGCTCGACGCCGCACCGGACGCGGCGCTGCCCGTCCTGCAATCCCTCGCGCAGGGGGAGGGCGCGTTCCGCCACACCGCCCGCGAGCAGCTCGGCCTCGCCGCCCTCGACCGCGGCGACTACGAGAAAGCCGGCGAGTGGTTCGACCAGATCGCCGTCGACCCCGAGACGCCGGGCGCGCTGCGCCAGCGCCTCGCGATCTATTCCGCCCTCGTCGCCGCGGGTCCGGTGGCGGGACCGCAGTAAGACACCCATATCGGGCCGGCCATGTCGCTCATCGTCGCCATCGTCGGCCGCCCCAACGTGGGCAAGTCGACCCTGTTCAATCGTCTCGTCGGCAAGAAGCTCGCGCTCGTCGACGATCGCCCCGGCGTGACCCGCGACCGGCGCGAGGGCGACGCGAAGCTCGCCGACCTGCGCTTTCGCATCATCGACACCGCCGGCCTCGAGGAGGCCGATCCCGGCTCGCTGCTCGGGCGCATGCGCGCGCAGACCGAGGCGGCGATCGCGGAGGCCGACATCGTCCTCTTCGTCATGGACGCGCGCACCGGCCTCCTGCCGGCGGATCGCCCCTTCGCCGAGCTGGTCCGCCGCTCGGGCAAGCCGGTCGTCCTCCTCGCCAACAAGGCGGAGGGCCGCGCCGGCGCGCAGGGCGCCTACGACGCCTACGAGCTCGGGCTTGGCGAGCCCATCGCCTTCTCGGCCGAGCACGGCGAGGGGCTGGGCGAGCTCTACGACGCCCTCGTCCTGCACATGCCGGAGGACGACGCCGGCTCCGCCTTCGACGATCCCGAGGAGGCCGACCTCGCCCGGGGCGCCGCCGCCATCGAGGTCGAGCCCGATCTCGACGAGGACCGCGACGAGACCCCCGTCGGCAAGCCCGTCCAGGTCGCCATCGTCGGGCGCCCCAACGCCGGCAAGTCGACGCTGATCAACCGCATGATCGGCCAGGAGCGGCTCCTCACCGGCCCCGAGGCCGGCATCACCCGCGACGCCATCACCGTGCCCTGGGAATGGCGCGACAAGAAGGTGAAGCTCATCGACACCGCGGGCATGCGCCGGCGCGCCCGCATCGAGGAGAAGCTCGAGAAGCTCTCCGTCTCGGACGGCCTGCGCGCCATGCGCTTCGCCGAGGTGGTGGTCGTGCTGCTGGACGCGACGATTCCCTTCGAGAAGCAGGACCTCACCATCGTCGATCTCGTCGAGCGCGAGGGCCGCGCCGTCGTCATCGGCCTCAACAAGTGGGACCTCGTCGCCGACCAGACCGGGCTCCTCAAGGAGCTTCAGGAGAAGGCCACGCGGCTCCTGCCGCAGGTCAAGGGCGCGCCCGTCGTTCCGCTGTCGGGCCTCGCGGGGGACGGCATCGACCGGCTGATGCGCGCCGTCTTCTCGGTCTACGCCACCTGGAACCGCCGCATCTCGACGGCGAAGCTCAACCGCTGGCTCGCCGACGCGCTCGCCGCGAACCCGCCGCCGGCGGTCTCCGGGCGGCGGATCAAGATCCGCTACTGCACCCAGGTGAAGGCCCGCCCGCCGCATTTCGCCTTCTTCGGCAACCAGCTCCACGCCCTGCCGAAGAGCTACACCCGCTACCTCGTCAACAGCCTGCGCGAGACCTTCGAGCTCCCCGGCGTGCCGATCCGCTACTCCCTGCGCACGGGCAAGAACCCCTTCGACAAGGGCTGACAGCCGGCGAGGCGCTCCCGCGCCTCAGGCGGGCGGCGGGGGCGCGCGCCGCGGCGCGACGAGGGCCCGCTGCAGCGCGACCGCGGCGACGACGCCGTCGATCAGCGGCACCCGCAGCCGCGGGGCGATCGCCGGCGCGAGCCCCGCCAGCGGCCCGCCCCCGAGCACGATCGCATCGCAGCCGTCGGCCTCCGTGCGCGCGCACAGATCCGCGAGGGGCTCGACCAGCCGCGTGGCGATCTCCGCGGGGTCCTCCCACCGCGCCCCCTCCAGCACCCGCAGGCTGGCGAGCCGGCTCGTCAGCCCGTAGCGCGCGACGATGGCGCGCAGCGAGGGCTCCACCTCCGGGCCGAACGAGACGATCGAGAAGCGCTCCCCCGCCGCCATCGCGGCGAGGAAGGCGGCGCGCGCGATGCCGACGACCGGAACCGGGACCCGCGCCCGAACCGCGTCGATCGCCGTGTCCCCGAAGGAGGCGAGCACGATCCGGTCGACATCCGCCGCGCGCGCCTCGACGCAGGCGAGGACGGCGCGCTCCGCCTGCGCCGCGTCCGCCTCGGTCACGATCAGCGCCGGGCCGAAGGGCGCGCTCACCGCCTCGACGACGTCGTCCGGGCCCGCCGCCGCCCGCGCTGCGCGGCCGATGGCGCGGGTGACGCCCGCGGACGTGTTCGGGTTGACGACGAGGAGACGCATCACAGGATCACCGAGGGCAGCCACAGGGAGAGGGCGGGAAAGGCGTTCACGAGGAGGAGCGCCACCAGCATCGCCCCGATGAACCACAGCATCGAGGGCAGGATCTGCCCGATCGAGATCTTGGCGATGGCGCAGGTGATGAGCACGACGGAGGCCACGGGCGGCGTCTGCTGGCCGATGCCGAGGTTGATCGTGACGATGAGCCCGAAATGGACCGGGTCGATCCCGAGCTGGTTCGCCAGCGGCAGGAAGATCGGCACCAGCATCAGGATCGCCGGCGTGCCGTGCACGATGGTGCCGGCGAGCAGGAAGAAGGCGTTGATGGCCAGCAGCACCACCCAGTACGAATCCGAGATGCCGAGAATGGCCCGGGCGATCTCCTGCGGGATCTGCTGGTTCGTCAGATACCAGCCGAGCAGCGTCGAGGTGGCGACGATGAACATCAGCATCGCCGAGCGCTTGCCCGCGATCCGCAGCGTGTCGACGAAGCGCGACAGGGTGAGCGTGCGGTAGAGGAGGGCGGCCAGCACGATCGACCACAGGGCCGCCACGGCGCCGGCTTCCGTCGCCGTGAAGATGCCGCCCAGGATGCCGCCGAGGATCAGCAGCGGCAGCGTCAGCGGCACCACCGCGTCCTTGCCGGTCGCGCCGACGCGCGCGAGCGAGAACTTCCCCTCGATCGGATAGCCGCGGCGCACCGAGATCGCGTAGGCCGTCCCCATCAGCAGCGCGCAGACGACGATCCCGGGCAGGATGCCCGCCGCGAAGAGCTGCGCGATCGAGGCGTCGGCGACGTAGGCGTAGAGGATGAGATTGAGGCTCGGCGGCACGATGATCGCCATCGTCGCCGAGGTGGAGGTGACGGCGGCGGCGAAGGCGACCGGATAGCCGCGCTTCTTCATCTGCGGGATCATCACCGAGCCGATGGCGGCGGCGTCCGAGGTGGCGGTGCCGGAGATCTCCGAGAAGAACAGCGAGGTGAGGATGTTGACGTGGGCGAGCCCGCCGCGGATGTGGCCGACGAGGGAGCTGGCGAAGGCGATCAGCTTCTCGGCGATGCGGCCCTGGTTCATCACCTCGCCGGCGATCATGAACAAGAGCGCCGCGACCAGCAGGTAGTTGTTCGCCCCGCCGAAGGGCACGAGCCCCATGATCTGCGGCACGACGGCGGGGTCGAGCAGGATCAGCGTCATCGCCGTGACGCCGAGCACGAAGGCGATCGGCATGCCCATGACGAGCAGCGTCACGAGCAGGATCAGGATCAGGTATCCGGGCTCTATGGGCATCAGGCGTCGGTCTCCGGCAGGAGGCTGTCGGGCCGGATGCGGCCGAGGAGGAGGGCGGCGATCCGCACCGCGCAGATCGCGGCGATGAGCGCCGCGCCGAGCGGCATCGCCCCCCGGAAGAGCGCCATCGGCAGGTCGATCGAGATCAGCGCCCGCCCCGAGAAGCTCGCCGCGGCGATCGCGCCGTACCAGGCGACGAGCGCCGAGAACAGCGTCATCAGGGCGAGGTTCGCCGCCATGACGACGCGCTGGAGCGCCGGCGGCATGGCCTTCACCACGCTGTCGAAGCCCAGATGCTCGTTGGTGCGCGTCAGATAGGCCGCGCCGACGAAGGTCAGCGTCGCGAGGAGATGCGCGGGCAGCTCCTCGCCCCACGACACCGAGGAATTGAGCACGAACCGGGCGAACACCGCCCAGTTCAGCAGGACGAGGAGGAGGCCCGCCAGGCCGACGACCGCCGCGTCGAGCGCGCGGGAGAGCACGCGGTCTGCGGCGAGAACGAAGCGTTCGAGCATGGCGGGCCTCCGGCTCGCTGCGAGCCCGATCGGGGGCTCGGGATCGGGCTCACTGCGAGGCGAGCGCGGCGCGGGTCGCGGCGATCATGTCCGCGCCGATGACGTCGACGAAGAGCGGATCCTCGAAGAGCGGCGCGGCCGCTTCCTGGAAGGCCGGGAAGTCGACCTCGTTGATGGCGATCTTGCCTTCGAGCGCGGCGAGCGTCTTCGCGTCCGTGTCCTCGCCCCAGGCGAAGGTCCAGGGCGCCATCTCGGCGGCGACCTGCTCGATCGTCTCGCGCATCTCCGGCTCCATCCGGTCGAGCAGCATCGAGGAGAAGAGCAGGAAGGTCGGCAGATAGACGTGGTTCGACAGGGACATGTAGTCCTGAACCTCGTAGAAGCGCGCCGAATCGGCCACGTGCGCCGGGTTCTCCTGGCCGTCGATCACGCCCTGGTCGAGGGCGGAATAGACCTCGCCGAAGGACAGCGGCGTGGCGTTGGCGCCGAGCGTGTTGAACATCGCGACCCGCTGGCGGCTCGTGGGGGTGCGGATCTTGAGGCCCTCGAGGTCGGCCGGCGTCACGATCGGGCGCACGTCGTTGGTGATCACGCGAAAGCCGTTGTCCCACAGGGCGAGCAGGCGCACGCCCTTGCCCTCGAAGCCCTCCTTGAGCATGTCGCCGGCCTCGCTCTCGAAGAAGGCCTGCACGGCGGCGCGGTCCTCGAAGAGGTAGGGCAGGTCGAACACGGCGGCGCGCGGGTTGATCTGGCTCACCGCCGAGGCGGAGAGCGAGGCGTGGTGCGTGCCGAGCCCCATGCCCTGGAGCACGTCCTCCTCCGAGCCGAGCGTGTTGCCCATGAAGATCTGGACGTCGATCTCGCCGGGCAGGGCGGCCTCGAGGCGGCTCTCGAACTCCTGCAGGAAGACGTGGGCGAAGGAGCCCTCGGGGAGGGACGAATTGATCTGGACGACCTCCTGGGCAGCGGCTGGCTGCGCGGAGGCGAGGGCGAGACCGAGGGCGGCGGCGGCGATGCCGGAGGCGGCGATCCCGGAGGCTTGGCGAAGCGTCATCGGATGTCTCCTGCGCTGGGCTGCGGACGATCCGAGACAGACATTTTTCGTGCCAGGCCGCGGTGAAAGCGATTTTTCATGACGCCGTCGGGGTTCCGGCGCCGTTATCGAGGCCGCGATACCGGCACGGCGTGCGAGGCGTTGATCAAGCTTTCGGCAGCGGGATCGCGCGTGCGCCCAAAAAGCGGACGCTGGGGAAGCGCGGCTCAGAGCTCGTCGAGCGCGTCGTGCAGGCTCTCGATGGCGGTCAGCCGGCGTCGCCCGTCCTGCCCGGCGCGCTCGATCACCCGCGTCGCGAGGAGGTGGCACAGCCCCATCACCGAGACGTGGCTGAACAGCGGGCCGGGCGCCGCCGTCTGGCAGCGCAGGTGCCAGGAGACGCGGCGGTCGGGGGCGAGGCTCTCGTCGGTGACGTAGGCGATGCGGGCGCCCGAGCGGACGATCTGGTCCAGGATCGCCTCGAGCTTGGCCGGCCGGCGCCGAAGGCCGAACACGACGACGCAGTCCTCCGCCCCGATGCCGGCGAGATGCTCGCCGAGCGTCTCGCCCGGGCCGGGGATCAGCGACACGCGCTCGACCACCTGCAGGATCTGCCAGGCGAGATACTGCGCGAAGGCCGCCCCCGAGCGGAACCCGACGATCCAGACCCGCCGCACCGTGAGGAGCGCCTCGGCGAGCGCGTCGATCTCTTCCAGCGAGAGCGCGCCGAGCGTCTGCTCGAGGTTCGCCGCGCCCTGCTCGGCGTGGCGCACGACGAGGTCTCCGGCCTCGGCGCCGCTCGCGGCGACGCGGTAGAGCGCCGCGCCCGTCTGCCGCTCGGCGCGCACGTGCTGGCGCGCCTCCTCGTAGCCGGCATAGCCGATCTTGCGCACGAAGCGGGTGACGGTGGCGTTGGAGACGTTGGCGAGACGCGCGAGCTCGGTCGCCGTGTAGCTCGCGAGCTCGCCGGGAAAGCTCAGCACGAAATCGGCGAGGCGCCGCTCCGTCGGATGCAGGCGGGGCAGGGCGGCGCGCACGCGCGCGAGGAAGGACGGCTGAGCCTTTGGCGACATCGATCGACGGGACCCGACGAAGCGAGCGGGGCCGTGGCGCCCCGCTCCTGTCTCGCGCACTCGGGCCGCCGGCGCAAGCCGGGCGCGCGCCTCACCCCGCGTCGCGCCGGGCGATCCAGTCGAAATCCGGGTGGTTGGCGAAGCGCCAGGCCCGTCGCGGTCCGGCCATGACGTTGAGGTAGTACATCTCGATCCCGTAGGGCGCGGCGCAGGGGTGGTGGCCCCTGGGCACCAGCACCACGTCGCCGTCGGCGACCGCCATGGTCTCGTCGAGCGACCCGTCCTCGGTGAACACCCGCTGCAGGCCGAAGCCGGTGGCCGGGTTCAGGCGGTGGTAGTAGGTCTCCTCCAGGTAGGTCATGCGCGGGTAGTCGTCCTCGTCGTGCCGGTGCGGCGGGTAGGACGACCAGTGCCCCTGCGGCGTGAACACCTCCGTGACGAGCAGCGAATCGGCGACGTCGCGCTCCTCCATGGCGATCGGGTGGATGCGCCGCGTGTTCGTCCCCCGCCCGCGGGTGACGGCCTCGACCGCCTCCGGCCGGATCACCGTCACCGGGCGCGCGCCGTTGCCCGGCGCGGTGCAGACCGCGAGGGTCAGCGGCGTCGTCGCCCGCGCCCGCCACGAGGACCCCGCCGCGACGTAGACGGAATACGGCCGCTCGCCGGAGAACACGTCCATCCGGCCGCCCAGCTCGCCGAGCGCCGCGCCGCCGGCCTCGATCTCCGCCTTGCCCTCGACGAGGACGAGCATCGCCTCGCGCCCGCCCGTCTCCTCGGCCGCCGTCTCGCCGGGGTTCAGCCGGTAGAGCGCGAACCCCACATAGGTCCAGCCCGCGCTCTCCGGCGTGATGGCGTGGACGCGCCCGTGCGTGCCCACGGGCCTGCGCAGCAGATCGGCCATCACAGAGCCTCCGCGTCGAGCCCGGCCTCGCGCGCGATCCGGCGCAGCGCCTCGAGGCCCATCGACTGGTACACCTTCGGATCGCGGACCGCCGGATCCTGCTCCGCCTCGATCACGAGCCAGCCGTCGTAGCCCCGCTCGGCCGCGATCCTCAGCACGCTCGGGAAGTCGACCCCGCCCTCCGGGTCCCCGGGCACGGTGAAGACGCCGCGCCGCACGCCCTCGAGGAAGCTCAATCCCTCCGCCTCGACCTCGCGCGCGATCGCGGGGCGGACGTTCTTCGCGTGGATGTGGCGCACGCGGTCCATGTGCTTCTGGGCCAGCGCGGTCGGGTCCGCGCCGGCGAAGAAGGCGTGGCCGGTGTCGAGGAGGAGCTTCGTCGCAGGGCCGGTCTCGGCCATCAGCCGGTCGATCTCCGCCTCGCTCTGCACCACCGTGCCCATGTGGTGGTGGTAGACGAGGTCGATCCCTCGCGTGGCGCAATGCGCCGCGAGCGCCTCGACGCCGTCGGCGAAGCCGGGCCAGTCGGCCTCGGCGAGAACGGGCCGCCCGGCGAGCGGCTTTCCGTCGTCGCCGTGGATCGCGTTCGAGGTCTCGCAGACGATGCACACGCGCGAGCCCATCGCCTCCAGCAGGTCGAGCACCGGGTCGAGCGCCGCCTTCTCCGCCGCGACGCCGCGGGAGAGCAGGTTCAGCGAGTGCCAGCCCGAGACGTAGACGAGCCCGTAGGGCCCGAGCGTCGCCTTCAGCGCGGAGGGCTGCTGGGGAAACTTGTGCCCCTTCTCGATGCCGTCGAAGCCGATGGCGGCGGCGTCCGCGAGGCACTGCTCGAGGGTGATGTGCGCGCCGAGCCTCCGGTCGTCGTCGTTCGACCAGGCGATGGGATTGGTGCCGTAGCGGATCATGGGCGTTCGTCCTCGGGAGCGTCCTCAGGGGCGGCGGCGGGCGGCGGCCTGCTCGTAGGCCGCGCGCGCGGCGCGGACCTCCTCGCGGGTCGAGACTTCCGGCACGGCGACGTCCCACCAGGCGCCGCCGGCCTGCGTCGTGATCGTCGGGTCGGTGTCGATGACGATGCCACAGGTCGCGTCCGACGCCCGCGCCCGGGCGAGCGCCGCCTCCAGCTCCGCGACCGAGGACACCTTCTCCGTGCGCGCCCCCATCGCCGCCATGTGCGCAGCGAAGTCGATATGTGCCGGCGTCTCGTGGACGGCGTCGTCCAGGAGGTTGTTGAAGCTCTCGCCCCCGGTCGCGCGCTGGAGCCGGTTTATGCAGCCGAAGCCGCGATTGTCGAGCACGACGACGATGAGCTTCCGCCCGAGCATCACGGCGGTGGCGAGCTCGGAATTCATCATCATGTACGAGCCGTCGCCCACCATGACGACGACCTCGCGCTCGGGCAGCGCCATCTTCACCCCGAGGCCCCCGGCGATCTCGTAGCCCATGGTCGAGTAGCCGTATTCCACGTGGTACCCGTTCGGCCGCGCCGCCCGCCAGAGCTTGTGCAATTCGCCCGGAAGCCCGCCCGCGGCGCAGACGACGACCGTGTCGGCGTTCGAGGCCCGCTGCACGGCGCCGATCACCTGCGCGTCGGAGGGCAGCGCGTTGCCCGACGTCGGCAGCGCGCTCGCCGCGTCGACGGCGGCGTCCCATTCCGCCTTCAGGGCGGCGAAATCGCCCTCGGCCCGCCAGCCGGCCAGCGCCGCGTCGAGATCGGCGAGGCCGGCCTTGGCGTCCGCGACGAGGGGCAGCGCCCCGTGCTTGCCGGCGTCGAAGGCGGCGACGTTGAGGCCGACGATCCGAAGATCGGGGTTGCCGAAGAGCGCCCACGAGCCCGTCGTGAAGTCCTGCAGCCGCGTGCCCACCGCCAGCACGACGTCCGCCTCGGCGGCCACCGCGTTCGCCGCGCTCGATCCGGTGACGCCGATCGAGCCGAGAGCGAGCGGATGGTCGTCGGGGACAGCCGACTTGCCCGCCTGCGTCTCGGCGACGGGCAGGTTGTGCGCCTCGCAGAAGGCGGCGAGGTCGCCCGTCGCGTCCGCATAGAGCGCCCCGCCGCCGGCGATCACCAGCGGCCGCTTCGCCCGGGTCAGCGCGGCGACGGCGGCGGCGAGCTCGTCCGTGTCCGGTCGCGGCCGGCGCGGGCGCCACAGCCGCGCTGCGAAGAAGTCCTCCGGCCAGTCCCAGGCCATGGTCTGGACGTCCTGGCAGAAGGCGAGCGTGACAGGGCCGCACTCCGCCGGGTCGGTCAGCACGCTCATCGCCCGGGGGAGGGCGGACAGCAGCTGCTCGGGGCGGGTGATGCGGTCGAAATAGCGCGAGACCGCCCGGAAGCAGTCGTTGGCGCTGATCGTGCCGTCCCCGAAATCCTCCACCTGCTGGAGCACCGGGTCCGGCAGCCGGCTCGCGAAGACGTCGCCCGGCACGAGCAGGACAGGCAGCCGGTTCACGTGCGCCAGCGCCGCGGCGGTGACCATGTTGGTCGCGCCGGGCCCGATGGAGGACGTCACCGCCATGGCGCGGCGGCGGTTCGAGGCCTTGGCGTAGGCGATCGCCGCGTGGGCCATGGACTGCTCGTTGTGGCCGCGGAAGGTGGGCAGCCGCTCGCGGATCCCGTGCAGCGCCTCGCCGAGCCCCGCCACGTTGCCGTGGCCGAAGATCGCCCACACGCCGCCGAGGAAGGGCACGCCCGGCGCGGTCTCCTGCGCCGCGAGCCAGCGCACCATGGCCTGGGCCGCCGTCAGCCGGATCGTCCTCATCGCATCCCCTCCCCAACGCCCCGCCGGGCCTCGTCCCAGATCGCGCACAGGCGTGCGAAGCGCGCCTGCATGTCGGCAACGGCCGCCGCGTCGTCGATCTCCTCCGCGAGCCAGCCTCGGGCGGCGTCGGCGAAGATGGTCCGCCCCACCGCGAAGCCCTTCACCCGTTCGTGCCGCGCAGCGAGGCCGAAGCTCTCGCGCAGGCCCTCCTCGCCCTCGCCGAGGCCGAGCACCACGATACCCCGGCACCAGGGATCGCGTTCCTCGATCACGGCGCAGGCGCGCGCCCACGCCGCCGCCGACCGCAGCGGCTCGAGCTTCCACCAGTCGGGCTTCACGCCGAGATCGTAGAAGCGTTCCATCGCCCGGGCGGTGGTGTCGTCGTCGAGCGGCCCGGCCTTCGAGGCGACGATCTCGAGCAGGAGCTCGAGCCCGTTCGCCCGCGCCGCCTCGGCGAGGCGCAGCACCACCTCCTCCTGGCGGGCCTTCAGGTCCGGCGCGTCGTCGGGATGGTAGAAGCACAGCACCTTGACCACGTGCTCGAGCGGCCATTCCGCGAGCGCGCTGCCGGTGTCGCGGCCGATCTCGAGCTCCAGCGGGCGCGAGCCGGGCTTCTCCACCGGCCGGCCGATCCACAGCCCCGCCCCGGCGGCCGCCATCAGGGCGTCGCCGCCGAGCCGCGGGTCGCAGAGGATGCCGTAGCCCGCCCGCCCGTCCGCGACGCGCCGCGTCGCCTCGAGGCACAGCGCCTTGAAGCGCCCGATCCGCTCCGCCCCGGCGCCCGCCGCCGCCGCGATCTCCTCGATCTGCGCCCGATGGTCGAAGGCGAAGACGCGAAGCGCCGGCCAGTCCCCGCGCCGGGTCGTCGCCCAATGGATGTGGGCGAGCTCCGGGTCGTGGCGCAGCGCCGGCGTGACGACCCCGCGCCGCAGGAAGAAGTCGAGCTCCTCCCAGGTCGGATAGGAGGGCGCGCAGCCGTGGCGCGAGACGGCGAAGGCGCCGCAGGCGTTGGCGTAGGCGAGCGTGCGCTCCCAGGCCTCGCCGTCGAGCCAGCCCTTCAGCAGCCCCGCCATGAAGCCGTCGCCGGCGCCGAGCACGTTGTAGACCTCGATCGGGAAGCCCGGCCCGGTGAGGCCCTCCTCGAGATCGTCCGGGATCGCGCCGGGAAAGGCGACGGCGCCCATCGGCCCGCGCTTGAGCACCAGCGTCGCGCCCGAGACCGCGCGCACGGCGCGCAGAGCCGCGCGCATGTCGCGGCTGCCGCCGGCGATGGCGAACTCCTCCTCGGTGCCGACGATGAGATCGAAGAGATGCAGCGTCTCCTGCAGCTTGGCGGTGACGGTTCCCGAGGCGATGTAGCGTTCTTCCCCTGCGTCATGCCCGGCCAGCCCCCACAGGTTCGGCCGATAGTCGATGTCGAGCGCCGTGCGCAGGCCCGTCTCGCGGGCGAGGCGCAGGGCCTTCAGCACCGCCGCTTCCGTGCGCGGATGCGAGAGATGCGTGCCGGTGGCGACCACGCAGCGCGCATCCGCGACGAAGGCCGCGTCGACGTCGCCCTCGCACAAGGCCATGTCGGCGCAGTTCTCGCGGTAGAAGATCAGCGGGAACCGCGTTCTGTCGCGGATGCCGAGGATCACGAGCGCGGTCAGCCGTTCGGGATCGGTGATCACCCCGCGGGTGTCGACCCCCTCGCGGGCGAGCTCCTCGCGCAGGAAGCGGCCCATCGCCTCGTCGCCGACACGGGTGAGCACGGCGGAGCGCAGCCCCAGCCGCGCCGCGCCCACCGCGATGTTGGCGGGCGAGCCGCCGACATACTTGCGGAAGGAGGCCATGTCCTCCAGTCGCCCGCCGACCTGCGCGCCGTAGAGGTCGATCGAGGAACGGCCGATCGTGATCACGTCGAGCGTCATGACGCGTGGTCTCTCATGTCCCGGGTCACGCCTCCGCCACCGCTTCCTCGAGCGAGGCGAGCTCCTGGCCGCCGGCCATCATGTCCTGCAGGCTCTCGTAGTCGATCTCGCCCTTGTTCGCCGTGCCGAGCGTCTGACCGCGGTTGAGCACGGTGAAGCGGTCGCCCACCGCGAGCGCGTGGCGGACGTTGTGGGTGATGAAGACGACGCCGATGCCCTGCTTGCGGACCCGCGCGATGGTGGCGAGCACGTTGGCCGTCTGGCGCACGCCCAGCGCCGAGGTCGGCTCGTCGAGGATGAGCACCTTCGCGCCGAAATGGACCGCGCGGGCGATCGCCACCGTCTGCCGCTCGCCGCCCGAGAGCGTCCCCACCGCCTGGTCCGGGCCGCGCAGCGCGATCCCCATCTTGCGCATCTCCTCCTGCGTCACCCGGTTGGCGTGGGCGAAGTCGATGAACCTGAACGGCCCGAAGCGCTTGACCGGCTCGCGGCCCATCCAGAAATTCCGCGTCACCGACATCAGCGGGATCATGGCGAGATCCTGGTAGACCGTCGCGATCCCGTGCCGCATCGCCTCGCGCGGGCTCTCGAGCCGGGTGTGTCGGCCCTCGACGAGGATCTCGCCCCGGGTCGGCTGGTGCACGCCCGACATCGTCTTGATGAAGGTCGACTTGCCCGCGCCGTTGTCGCCCAGCAGGCAATGCACCTCGCCGGGAAAGACCGAGAAGGAGACGCCGTTGAGTGCGATCACCGGCCCGAAATGCTTCTCGATGTCGCGCAGCTCGATGAGCGGGGTCGTCGTCATCAGCGCTCTCCCGTGATCAGGCGGCGCGTATAGGTGTTCATGATCACCGCGAGCAGCAGCAGCACGCCGAGGAACACCCGGAACAGCGAGCTCTCGACGCCGGTGAAGAACAGCCCCTGCTGCACCACGCCGAAGATCAACGCGCCGAGCGCCGCCCCGATCACCGTGCCGAAGCCGCCCGTCAGCAGCGCCCCGCCGATGACGACGCAGATGATCGCCTCGAATTCCTTCAAGAGCCCGCGATCCGCCGCCGCCGAGCCGAACTCCATCACCTGGCAGGTGGCGAAGACCGTGGCGCAGAAGGCGGTGAAGACGAACATCGCGATCTTCACCCGGTTCACCGGAACGCCGGTGTAGCGCGCCGCCTGCGCGTCGCCGCCCGACGCGAAGATCCAGTTGCCGAAGGGCGTGCGGGTGAGCAGCACGTGCGCGAAGACGACGAGGCCGAGCGCCCAGACGATCAGCATCGGGATGCCGTCGACGATAGGCTCGCCTGTGCGCGTGCCGCGGGTATAGGTCGCGATCACCCCCATGTCGGCGAGCCAGACGAAAAGGCCGCCGAGAATCTTGCCGCCGAAGAGCGGCGCCAGCCAGTCGCCCTGCGCCGCCTCGCGTACGCCGCCGACGATCGTCTGGCGCGTGGTCGCGATCGACAGGAAGATGGTGAGCCCCCGCAGGATGAACAGCGAGGCCAGCGTCACGATGAAGGACGGCAGCCCCGTCTTGATCACGATCCAGCCGTTGATCGCGCCGATCAGCATGGCGAGCAGGAAGGCCGCGAGAATCGCCATCCAGACGGGGAAGCCCCAGGCCACGCCGACGATGGCGATCACCATGCCCGAGAAGCCGATCATCGAGCCGACCGAGAGGTCGAACTCGCCGGCGATCATCAGGAGGCAGGCCCCCACCGCGATGATGGCGAACTGGGCCGCGACGACGCCCCAGTTCATCACGCCCTCGGGCGAGAACATGCCCGTGTCGCGCGCGACCAGGAAGAAGAAGACGAAGACCAGGAACGTGCCGCAGATCGCGCCGAGCTCGGGCCTCAGCATGGCCTTGCGCCAGGGCGACATCGGCTTGAGGCGCTCGTCGTGCATGGCGCCGCCCTCCGAGGGAGCCGAGAAGGAAACCGGTCCCGGGGCGCGGCGCGCGCGCCCCGGGTCGTGTGCGCGGGGCCGGGCCCGCGCCTCAGCGATACTCGCCGGCCAGCGCCTCGACCTGCTCGATGTTCTGCGCCGTGATGAAGCCCGGGCCCGAGTTGATGTGGCCGGAGGGCAGGACGCCGTAGCGCGCGTAGTTCGTCAGGATGACCACCGGCAGGTAGCCCTGCAGGAACGGCTGCTGGTCGATGGCGAAGGCGATCACGCCGTCCTTGATCGCTCCGGCGATCTCGCCGGAGAGGTCGAACGTGCCGAAATACGTCTCGCCCGCGAGACCCGCGTCCTGCAGCGCCGCGATCGTCGGATGCGCAGAGGTCGGGCCGAGCGTGAGCACGGCGTCGGTGTCGGGGTTCGCGTTGAGATAGGCCGCCACGCGGTTGCGGATCTCGCCCGGATCCTGGCCGGCGTCGATCATCTGGTCGCCGAGCTCGGTCCCGATCGCCTCGGCGAAGCCCTGGCAGCGCTCCACGGAGGCCGGGTTGGTGATGTAGTGGTTCACGCAAAGGAACGAGGTCACGCCCTCGCCGGCGGCGCGCTTGCCCGCCTGGAAGCCCGCCTCGTATTCGGGCTGCCCGACATGCATCAGCGCGCCGAGCGCCTCGGACTGCTCCTGCGTGCCGGAATTGATGGTGATGACCGGGATGCCGCGGTCGACCGCGTCGGTGATCGGGCCCTTCAGCACGTCGAAATCGGCGATCGTGACGATGATGCCGTCGGGGGCGGACGCCGAGGCCTGCTGGACGATGCGGGCCATGTCGGCGAGGTCGCCGGTGGTCGGGTTGCGGTACTCGACCGTGGCGTCCATCTGGTCGCCGGCGATGCCGATCGCGTTGCGGATCGTGTTCCACCAGCTGTCCGAATCCGGCGCGTGGCTGATCAGGACGAAGCGCTCGCCCTCGGCCTGGGCCGGGGCGGCGAAGGCGGCGGCCGCCGCGACGGCGAGCGCGAGCGCCGAGATGGCATGCTTCATGGTTCTTCCTCCCTTGGGTCACGGCTGCCCGTGATCCGCCGGGCGTCGTCTGGCGCGACGTCTCCGGGCCGCCGTGCGGCGCCCTGTCATCAGTGTCGGAATGGAGCGTACATTCCATCTGGCGGCACGGCAAGTTCATTTCTGCTAGGATTGGAACGAAAATTCCGCCGGATGCGCGCGCGACGCCGCCGTCTCTGGGGAGGTGGGCCGGGCGCAGCCCGGACCGGAGGGGCCGACGGCGTCTGCGGCTCGTTCTCTTCTCTCGCGGAGAGTGCTCGGTCGGGGCGCCGAAGCCTTTCCTTCCCTGTAGGGGAAGGTGGCGCCGCGCGCAGCGCGGTGACGGATGGGGCGCGCGGAACGCGCGTTCGGCGACGCCGAAATCGACGGACGAGACGGACGCCGCCGGGGGCTTCCGCTTCGTGGAACGCGTCGCTTCGCGCCGCGCCCCATCCGTCTCGGCTCCGCCGAGCCACCTTCCCCTACAGGGAAGGAAAGCGGTATGCCCAGTCCTCGTGGAGACCGGAGAGCGGCGCGCGCCATCGGCCGAACGCCCGCCTTCACCCGCCCTCCAGCGCCGCCCCCGTCGCCACGGCCAGCGTCGCGGCGAGGCAGAACGTCGCCGCGAGCGAGCGGAAGGCGCCGAAATCGAGCTCGTCCACCCCCAGCAGCACGTCTGAATGGGGCGCCAGCGGCGAGAACTGGCTGTCGGTGATGGCGATCACCGAGAGCCCGCGCGCCTTGGCGTGCTGGGCGAGCGCCACGGTCTCGGGCGTGTAGGGCGCGAACGAGATGGCGAGCAGCGCGTCATCGGGGGCCAGCATGCCGGCGTGGTCGAGCCGGCCGGACATGTCGTGCAGCATGGTGGGCCGCCCCACCTTCTCGAAGGAATAGGCGAGATAGGCCGCCACCGAGAACGCCCGGCGCAGGCCCACCACGTGGACGATCCGCGCCCCCGCGAGCCGGCGCACCGCCTCCTGCAGGCGCTCCGGCTCGAGGCTCAGCGCCATGCGCGAGATCGAGCCGCGGGACACCTCCGCGAATTCGGCGAGCACGCTTTCGGGGCTGCCGGCGCCCGCCGTCTTCAGCCGCGTCAGCCGCGTCGAGTAGTCCGGCCAGGCGTTCGAGAGCCGGGCGCGGAAGACGCGCTGCATCTCGGAATATCCCGAATAGCCGACGAGCTTCGAGAAGCGGATCATCGCGGAGGGCGGCACCTCCGCCGCGGCCGCGGCCTCCGCCACCGTGTCGAAGGCGATCCGGTCGGGCTCCCGCAGGACGTAGGCCGCGCATTGGCGCAGGCGCTTGGGCAGGCCGTCGTGCATGGCCGAGAGGCGCTGACGGAGATCCTCGAAATCGGCGGGGGGGCTCGGCTGCATGGCGGTGGGTCGCTCCTGCCGAGACCTTGACAGCGCCCGCGTCGGCGCGCAAGCATCCGTGGAACGAAAATTCCATTTCGTGGCCGGGCTCGGCTGACGGAGGGGCAGGGAGAAACCGCATGACCGTCCGCTTCGCGCTGCTCGGCGCCGGCCGCATCGGCAAGGTGCACGGCGCCGCCCTCGCCGCCACCGAAGGCGCGCGCCTCGTCGCCGTCGCCGATCCCGTGTCCGAGGCCGCCGAGGCCATCGCCGAGCGCTATCGCGCCGAGGTGCGCACCATCGACGCCATCGAGGCGGCGGGGGACGTCGACGCCGTGATCATCGCGACGCCGACCGACACGCACGCCGAGCTGATCGAGCGCTTCGCCCGCGCCGGCAAGGCGATCTTCTGCGAGAAGCCGATCGACCTCTCGGTGGCGCGGGTGCGCGCCTGCCTCGCCGTGGTGGAGGAGACCGGCGCGCGCCTGATGATCGGCTTCAATCGCCGCTTCGATCCGTCCTTCGTCGCGCTGAAGGCGCAGATCGACGCCGGGCGCATCGGCCGGGTCGAGATGGCGACCATCACCTCGCGCGATCCCTCACCGCCGCCCGTGGCCTATATCCGCTCCTCGGGCGGGCTGTTCCGCGACATGACGATCCACGATTTCGACATGGCGCGCCATCTGATGGGCGAGGAGATCGTCGCCGTCACCGCCCGCGCCGCCGCGCTCGTCGACCCCGCCATCGGCGAGGCCGGCGACTACGACAGCGCGAGCCTCGTGCTCGAGACGGCCTCGGGCCGCCAGGCGATCGTCTCGAACTCGCGCCGCTCGACATACGGCTACGACCAGCGCATCGAGGTGCTCGGCTCCTCGGGCCTCGTCGCCGCCGAGAACCAGCGCCCCGTCGCCATCGAGCTCGCCGACGCGAGCGGCTTCACCCGCCCGCCGCTCTACGATTTCTTCATGACCCGCTACACCCAGGCCTACGCCAACGAGATCGCCGCCTTCGTCGCCGCGCTCCGCGACGGCGGCCCGATCCGCCCCGGCGGCGGGGACGGCCTCGCCGCGCTGCTCTTGGCCGAGGCGGCGCTCGTCTCCGTGCGCGAGGCCCGCACCGTGAAGGTTTCCGAGGTGGGGTGAGCGGCCGCGTTTCTCCCCTCTCCAAGAGGTCGAGCCGATGCACGTTTCTCCTGCGGCAGGGCGCCTACGGCCGACGTTCGTGCAGGACCGACGCCCGATTCTGTCCTTCCCTGTAGGGGAAGGTGGCTCGGCGAAGCCGAGACGGATGGGGCGCGGCGCGAAGCGACGCGTTCCGCGAAGCGGAAGCCCGGCGGCCGTCACGCTCCACCGTCCTGTTTCGGCTTCGCCGAACGCGCGTTCCGCGCGCCCCATCCGTCACCGCGCTTCGCGCGGCGACACCTTCCCCTACAGGGAAGGAGAGAATTCTGCGCGCCCGCCGAGCACCCTCCACGCGGGAAAAGGACGAGCAGAGGGAGACGATGTCTCGATCGACTGGCGACGAGGAGAGAGGCATTCGGCCGCGTCTCCCGAAACCTCGCTCGCCAGCCTTCGGGCATTCCGCGCGGCTCCAATCCGAGCCCATCGAATCGAAAGGACGCCAGCCATGGTCGGCATCGGCCTGATCGGGACCGGGTTCATGGGCAAGTGCCACGCGCTCGCCTACCGGGCTGTGAGCGCCGTCTTCGCGGACGTGGCGCCGCCGCGTCTCGCGGTCCTGTGCGACACGCCGGCGGACGAGGCGGAGGCCTTCGCCCGGCAGTTCGGCTTCGCGCGCGCCACCGCGGACTGGCGCGACCTCGTCGCCGATCCCGCCGTCGACCTCGTCGCGATCACCACCCCGAACAAGCTCCACCGCGAGATCGCGCTCGCCGCCTTCGCCGCCGGCAAGCACGTCTATTGCGAAAAGCCGCTCGGCCTCACCCTCGCCGAGGCGGAGGAGATGGCGACCGCGGCCGCGGCGGCGGGCGTCGTCACCCAGGTCGGCTACAACTACCTCAAGAACCCCGCCTTCCTGCATGCCGAGCGCCTCGTCTCCGAGGGCGCGATCGGGCGCGTCCTCCAGTTCCGCGGCGTCGTCGACGAGGACTACATGGCCGATCCGGCGCTGCCCTGGTCCTGGCGCTGCCGCGCGCAGGAGGCCGGCCTCGGCGCGCTCGGCGACATGGGCTGCCACCTCGTCAGCCTCGCCCAGGCGCTGTGCGGCCCGATCCGCTCGCTCTGCGCCGACATGCAGACCGCCTACGCGACGCGGCCGATGCCGGACGGGGCGGGGGAGGGGCCGGTCGAGAACGAGGACATCGCCACCGCCCTCGTGCGCTTCGAGAGCGGCGTTTCCGGCATGCTCACCACCTCGCGCGTCGCCTGGGGCCGCAAGGGCCGCCTCGCCTTCGAGATCCACGGCTCGGCCGGCATGATCGCCTTCGACCAGGAGCGCATGAACGAATTGCGGCTCTTCCAGGCCGAGCCCGACCGCGCCCGCCACGGCTCCCGCACCATCCTCTCGGGCCCCGCCCACGAGCCCTACGGCGCGTTCTGCCCCGCGCCCGGCCACGGGCTCGGCTTCAACGACCAGAAGACGATCGAGGTCGCCGGCCTGCTGCGGGCCATCGCCGGAGAGGGCCGGGCGTCGCCCGATTTCGCGCAGGCGCTGTCGATCGAGCGGGTCATCCACGCCATCGCGGATTCGGCCCGCGCCGGCGGCTCCCGGGTGCGGCTTCCCGGCTGAGACGAGGCGCCGTCCGCGGTGCGGATCAGGCCCGCGCGCGCCCCGCGCCCGCCCCCGCCCCCGCCTTCGGCTTGCCCGCCGCACGCGGCGGAGCCGTGGAGGCGCGCACGACGAGCTCGGTGGGCAGGATCACGTGCGCGCGGCCGCCGTCGAGCAGCATCCGGGCGGCGACGCGGCCCTTCTCCTCCACCGGCTGGCGGATCGTGGTGAGCGGCGGGCTCGCGACCTCCGCCGCCGGCACGTCGTCGAAGCCGACGACCGAGACGTCGACCGGGACCCGCAGGCCGCGCGCGCGCAGCGCCCCGTAGGCGGCGAGCGCCATCGTATCGGACATGGCGATGAGCGCGGTGGGCGGCTCGCGGCCGGAGGCGAACATGGCCTCGATCGCCTCGAACACGCTCGGCGCATCGTTGAGGCACTCGTAGGCCATGACGTCCCCGGCCGGCACGCCCGCCTCGGCGAAGGCGTCGCGGTAGCCGAGGAGCCGCGAGCGCGGCGTCGTGTAGCGGATCTGGCGAAAGCGCGTCTCGTCGATGAAGCCCGTGCGCTCCCCCTCGTCGCATTCGAGCGACAGGATGCCGATGCGCCGGTGGCCGAGCCGGAGGAGGTGCCGCGCCGCTTCCGCCGCCGCCTTGCGGTCGTCGACGTCGACCACGGGCGCCCCCGAGACGGCGCCCGAATCCACCGCGACGAAGGGCAGCCCCCGCCGCCGCGCGAGCTCGACGAGCTGGTTGTCCTCGGTGATGCAGAACAGGATGAAGCCGTCGACGATCGCCGTCTCGATCGACCAGCCCTCCGTGCGCTCGGCGTCGGCGGAGACGATGGTGAGCCCGATCTTCTCCGCGTCGCACACCTCGGCGATGCCCGAGATCAGCTTCTGCCCGAACGGGTCGTTGACGATGTAGTGCAGGCTCGCGTCCACGACGACCGCGATGAGGTTCGACCGGCCCGATCGCAGCACGCGCCCGGCCGGCGCCGGGCCGCGGAAGCCCAGCGCCTTCGCGGCCGCGTGGACGCGCTCGCGCAGCTCCTCGCGGACCACGTCCGGGCGGTTGAACACGTTGGACACCGTGCCTTGCGACACGCCCGCCAGGGCCGCCACGTCCTTGAGCCGAGCCTTCTTCATGCTCGAATTTTTAGCAGGTCGGTGAATCGATTCAAGGAACTCTTGACGCGCCGCACCATTGGTGCCATATCCGCCCCGTGCTTGAATCGATTCAAGGGGAAAAGAACAGGGTCGGTTCGCGCACGTCACCCGAGGCTCACACCAGGAGAAAGAGCCATGATTCCTCCGTCCTACATCTATCCGTGGTTCGACCGCACCGAAGCGGTCGGCGAGACCCTCTCCAGCACGCATGCGCGCCGTCCCTGGCTCGCCCGCGGGCGCGAGATGCACTTCCTGGCGGCCCTCGTCGCCGCCGCGGCCGTTCTCGGCGCCTGATCGGGGTCGGGCGGGGTTGCACCGCGCACACGCGCGTGCGAGGAGCGCTCAGAGACGCGCCTCGGGGCTCCCGCCGATGACGAACGATCCCGCGACGGCCGACAGCGGCCGCTCGACGATAAGACAAGACCTCAGTGGTTGGACCGCACGCCAACGCCCGGGCCGAGTGACCCTCGCCGGGCGTTATGTGCGTCTGGAGCCCCTCGATCCCGCCCGCCACGGCGACGACCTCTTCGCGGCCCGCGCCGACGACGCGGAAGCCTGGCGCTACACGCCCGACGGTCCGTATCCCACCCGCGCCGCCTTCCAGGCCTGGCTCGACGCCAAGAGCGCGCTGGAGGACCAGATCTACCACGCCGTCGTCGACGTCGGGACCGGCCGCGCCGAGGGGCGCGTCTCCTTCATGCGGATGGATCCGCGCAACGGCGTCGTCGAGACGGGGGCGATCCTGTTCGGCCCCCGTCTCGCGCGCACGCGCGGCGCCACGGAGGCGATCTACCTCCAGGCGCGCCACGTCTTCGAGGATCTCGGCTATCGCCGGCTCGAATGGAAATGCGATGCCGAGAACGCCCCCTCGCGCCGCGCGGCCCTGCGTTTCGGCTTCGTCTTCGAGGGGATCTTCCGCCAGCACATGGTGACCAAGGGCCGCAACCGAGACACCGCCTGGTTCGCCATGCTCGATCACGAATGGCCGGCTCGCCGGGCGGCTTTCGAGGCCTGGCTCGACCCGGCGAACTTCGACGCCGCCGGGCGGCAGATCAGGCCCTTCTCGGATTATGCGTGAGCCGCTCGCTCACTGGTCCAGGATCGCCGGCCAGTTGGCGTCGGCCCTCGCGATGAAGCCGGGGATGTCCGCCTCCCAGCGGCGCTGCACGTTCCCGTCGAAGTTCACGTAGAGCTTGCCGTCGACGATGCGCCAATAGTTCGGGTCTCCCGGCGCGCGGTAGCCCTCGGCCGTGGCCCAGGCGCAATAGCCGCCGTACTGGGGCGCGTAGGCCTCCGGGTTCGCCTCGAAGGCGGCGCGATTCTCGGGCGTCGCGAAGCGCCAGGTCGCGCCCATCCACTCGACCGCATGCGCCCGCACGCCCTCCACCGGCCGGCCCTCGCGGAAATAGGCGACCGGGTCGTAGCCGTCGAGGGCGAGGTTCGAGAAGCGGCCCGTATAGATCGGGTCGGCGGCGGCGTGCGCCGGGCCGGCGCGCAGGGCCGCGCCGGCGGCGACGGCGAGCGGCAGGGCGAGAAGCGTGCGGCGCGAGAGCGTGGTCATCATCGTCCTCCTCAGGTCCAGCGCTGCAGGAAGCGCACCACCTTGCGGGTGCGCTCCGAGAACAGGCTCGGGGTGAAATGCGCGCCGGCGGCGCGCTTCGAGACTTCCGACAGGGTCGGATAGGGCGCGATCGCGCTCGCGACCGCGGCGATCTTCATCTTCTGCGACACGGCGAGCACCCAGGGCAGGATTAATTCGCCCGCCCGCGCGCCGACGATGGTGGCGCCGAGCACCCGCCCGCCCTTGCCCACCACGACCTTGGCGAAGCCCTCCGTCTCCCGTTCGGCGCGGGCGCGGTCGTTCTCCGCGAAGGCGAAGCGCGAGACCGTGTGCGGAACGCCGCGCTTCTCCGCCTCCTCGGCGGTGAGCCCGACATGGGCGAGCTCGGGATCGGCATAGGTCACCCACGGCACGGCGGAATGGTCCGCCTTCGCCGGCAGGTGGAACAGCGCCTGCTTCACCACGACGCTCGCATGGTAGCCGGCGACATGCGTGAATTGCGGCCCGCCGGCGACGTCGCCCACGGCGAAGACGCGCTTGTTGGTGGTGCGCAGCCGCGCGTCCACCTGGATGCCGCGGGGCGTGTAGGCGATGCCCGCCTCCTCGAGGCCGAGCCCCGCGACGTTCGCCCGCCGCCCGGTGGCGACGAGGAGGTGCGAGCCCTCGATCACCCGGGTCTCGCCGTTCTCGAGGATCGTCACCGCGACGCCGTTGCCGGCGCGGTCGATGCGCTCCACCTTGACGTATTCGCGGATGTCGACGCCCTCCGCCGCGAGCCGGTCGCGCACGATCGACGCCGCCTCCGCGTCGTCGCGCACCAGCACGCGCGCCGCGTCGAGCACGGTCACGGCCGAGCCGAGGCGCCGGTGCGCCTGCGCCATCTCGAGCCCGATCGGCCCGCCGCCGATCACCACGAGGTGGTCGATCTTCTCGCCGTTCTCGAACAGGGTCTCGTTGGTGAAGTAGGGCGTCTCGGCGAGGCCGGGGATCGGCGGCACGGCGGGCGAGGAGCCCGTCGCCACCACGAAGCGCCGCGCCGTGATCCGCTGCCCGCCCGCCTCGACGGTCGTCGCGTCGAGGAAGCGCGCCGGCGCCTCGATCACGGTGACGCCGAGGCCGCGGAAGCGCTCCGGGCTGTCGTGCGGCTCGATGCCAGCGATGACGTCGCGGACGTGCTGGCGCACGCTCATGTGGTCGATCGCCGGCTCGTGGCCGTTGACGCCGAAGCGGCCGGAGGTGCGCACCGCCTGCGCGGCGTGACCGGCGGCGATGAGCGCCTTGGAGGGCACGCAGCCGTAATTCAGGCAATCGCCGCCCATCTTGTGCTTCTCGATCAGGACGACCCGCGCGCCCATCTGCGCCGCGCCCGCGGCGATGGACAGGCCGCCGGATCCGCCGCCGATGATGCAGAGGTCGGCGTGGAGGATGTCGGAGGGGATCGCGGTCATGGGCTCGTCTCCGCTCGCTGGTCGGGGAGGCCGCGCCGGGCGGCCTGTCGCGAGCGGAGAATGCCTCATCGGGCGCGGGACGCCACAAACGAGTGGATCACGCGTCGTCCCGTTTTCGTGATGCGGCCGTCAGCGCCTCTCACGATGCGTCGAGATCGCCGGTTTCGGTGACCGCGACGTCGAGAAGCGCCGGTCCGTCGCGAAACGACAGCGCCTCCTCCAGCGAAGACGCCAGATCGGCCGCGGTCTCGGCCCGCAGGCCGAGGCAGCCGAGCCCCTGCGCGGCGCGGTCGAAGCGCGTCTCGGCGAGCTCCGGGGGCGTCGCGCCCTCGCCGGTCTCTCCCGATGCGCGCGC
Source organism: Salinarimonas sp. (assembly GCF_040111675.1). Taxonomy (NCBI): domain Bacteria; kingdom Pseudomonadati; phylum Pseudomonadota; class Alphaproteobacteria; order Hyphomicrobiales; family Salinarimonadaceae; genus Salinarimonas; species Salinarimonas sp. The sequence continues at coordinate 2,378,629 of NZ_CP157794.1, forward strand.
GGCGCCGGCATTGGCCACGACCAGGTTGACGGGCAGCCCCAGCCGCCGCGCGCTCTCCAGCGCGCCGAGCGCCCGCGCCGCCCCCCGCTCGCCGGCGAGCGCCACGACGAGGCGCCCCGGCGCCGCGAGCGCGGCTCCGATCGCCGCCGCGAAGACCGATCCCTCCGCCGAGGCGGCGCGCGCCGCGATGAGCCCGCGCCCGCAGCGCTTCACCTCGAAGCCGGCATAGGCCGCCTCCGCCTCGGGGCCCGGATCGACGACGAGCAGCCCCTCGGGCGGCAGGTACTCGGAGAGCGTGGCGACGAGGCGCGCGCGCGTGAGCCCCTCGCCGGCGCGCGCCGCCGCGCTCGCCTCGCGCTCGGCCTGGCGGGCGGCGGCGACGTGCTCGGCCCAGGCCTCCCGGGCCTCCGGGATCTGCGCGCCGGCCTGCTCCAGCAGGAAGCCCAGCGCCTCGATGCCGGCCCGCGGGTCGCCCCAGAGCGGCACGGTGACGGCCCGCACCCGCCCGATCGCCTCGGCCCGCGCCTCGAGCTCGAGGAGCGGCGTCTCGCGCGGGATCAGGCCGGGCGCGGCGGCGGCGATCTCGTCGAGCGCGCCGCCGATGGCGAGGATCAGGTCGGCCTCGGCGAGCGCCTGCGCCGCCGCGCCGCCCGGCGCGACGAAGCCCGCCGACAGCGCCGAGGCGCAGGCGACCGCGCCCTTGCCGCCGGGCGAATGCGCGACGGGAATGCGCCAGGCCTCCGCGAGGTCCTGCAGCGCCTTCGCGGCGCGAGAGACGTGCACGTCCGGGCCGGCGAGCACGAGCGGCCGCTCGGCCGCCGCGAGCCGCTCGGCCGCCTCGTGCAGCGCCTCGAGGTCGGGCCGGGCGCGCAGCGCGCTCGCCGATTCGAAGCGCCCGTGCTCGACGAGATCGTCCTCGGCATAGCTCTCGGCGGCGGCGCGGATCGGGGCCGGGACGACCAGCGCGATCGGCCCGGGCCGGCCCGTCGTCGCGGCGATGAAGGCGCGGCGGACGAGGGCGGGGATGGCGGCGGCCGGCTCGACGCGGATCACCTCCTTGCAGGCGCCGGCGAGCACGCTCGTCTCGAAGGCGCTCGGCTCGGGAAGGACGGCGATCACCGGCGACCCGGCCTCGCGCGCGGCGACGAGCCCGCCCGCCGCCTCCGTCAGGTCGGTCCCCGCCGGCAGCGACAGGAGCCCGACGCGGCCGGACGCCTCGGCGTATGCGTCCGCCGCGAAGGCGGCGGCGCGCGGGTCCACGATGGGCGCGTAGGCCAGCTCCAGCCGGGCGAGGGCGGCGTCGAACGGGTCCCCCGTCAGCCCGCCGGGAACGAAGATCGGCCCCGCGCCGTGGGCCTGCAGCATGCGCGCGAGCGCGTCCCCGCCGGTCGTCGCCTCGGCGCTCTCGCCCGTCATCCGTCTCGTCCTCGCGTCGTTGTCGAGGCGCACAGCTTTGGCCCGGGAGGGCGCGAGGTTCAAGGGGCAGGTGGCCGGGATCGGCGTTCGCTCAGTTCGCCGGCACCGCCTTCGCCCGATAGGACCCGTCCGCGGCGCGGTCGAACAGGTTCGTCACCATCGGGTGGCGCAGGGGCTCGTCGGAGGTGTCCGGCACGAGGTTCTGCTCCGAGACGTACGCCACGTACTCGGTCTGCGCGTTCTCGGCCAGCAGATGGTAGAACGGCTGGTCCTTGCGCGGACGCACCTCCTCGGGAATGGCGAGCCACCATTCCTCGGTGTTGGCGAAGACCGGATCCACGTCGAAGATGATCCCCCGGAACGGATAGATCCGGTGGCGCACGACCTGGCCGATGGCGAACTTGGCGACACGAAGCGTCATCGAGAGCGGGACCTCCAGCCCGGGAACATAGGCTGGCGTGCGCGGGCTTTCAATTTCCGCGCGCCGCTTTCGTCGTGCCCCGCGCCGCCCGAGGCCGGGTCGGGTCTCGCCGGCCGGGATATGGGCGAGCGCGCCGTCGGCGGCGCGCGGGCGTCTCAGAACAAGGGCACCTGATGGTCGGCGTAGAAGGGGGCGGCGGGGGGCGGCAGGGTGGCCGTGACCGCGTCGGCCGAGAGGTCGAGATGCAGCTCCAGGAGCGCGGTCTTGTTCACCGCCTCGCGCAGCATGGCGAGCCCCGTGAGCGGCGCGCCCGCCGGCAGCTCCGGGCGCGCGAGGATCACCTTCCACCGCGCCGGGTCCGCGTCGCGGGGAACGGAATGGCCGAATTGCCGGCCCGCGGGCAGGTCCATGGGGATCTCGGCGACATACATCGTCTGGGGCAGGACGTAGGCGATGAGCGCGCCCTCCTCGGGGAAGAGGGCCCGCGCCTCGGGCGACGTCCGGACGAGCGCGGCGACCTCGGCGTGAGCGGCGGCGTCGATGGGCGCAACCGCGAGATAGAGCGCCTCGGGCTCCGAGCGGACGACGAGGCTCGCGACGGCGTGGTGGCGCAGGAGGAAGGCCAGTCCCAGCGCGCCCGCGAGGGCGGCGGCGAAGGCGAGCGCGAAGCCCGCCGCGCCGGCCGGCCGCAGCGGCGAGGCGGGCAGCCAGCCGCGGGGCAGGAACATGCCCGAGCGCTCCATGTAGGCGGCGTATCCCGGGTATGTCGCGAGGCAGAGCCGCTCCTCGGCCCGCGCGAGCGCGACGTAGACGAAGATCACGACGACCGTGCCGATCAGCACCAGGAAGCGCGGCCACAAAAGCGTCATGCCGATGCCGGACACGATCAGCGCCAGGTATTGCGGATGCCGGACGTGGCGATAGAGCCCTCCGGTGACGGCGGGCAGCCGCTTGATCTTGGCCCGGTAGATCTGGACCGCGCCGATCGCGAACGCCGCCAGCCCGCCGAAGAACAGCGCCGCGCCCAGCGGCTCGAGGACGGCGATCAGCGGCGAGGACGTCGCCTCCGAGACGTGGGGCAGGAAGAAGCGGATCGTCCAGTTCGCCGGCCCGACGCCTTCGAGAAGGTCGAGACCCGGTCCGTAGACCGCGTAGAACCAGGCGGCGAACGGCGTCGCCATGTAGAAGAACTCGAAGGCGATCAGGCCGTAGAAGGCCGCGCCGGTCCAGAAGGCGCGGCGCGCCAGCTTGATCTGTGCGTGGTCGTCTCGAGGCTTGGTCACGGCGCGGTCCTCCGGGCGGCTTCCTTTCGGGCGCCCGAATCGCCGGGCGCAACCCCGGATTCGCACCGTCGCGTTTCTGATCTTCGCGGCGGGTGTGAAGAAGAATTTCCGCCTCGCGGGACGTGGATCGCGACCCGGGCGCCGTCGCGAGGCGCCCGGGTCCGCGCCTCACAACCCGTAGGCCGCCCCGAGCTCCGGATCCTTCCGCGCCACCAGCATCGCCAGATCGACGATGACCTTGGCCTGCTTCCAGGTGGCGTCGTCCTGCATCTTGCCGTCGATCATCACGGCGCCGGTGCCGTCGGGCATGGCGTCGAGGATCTTCCTTGCGAAGCGCACCTCCTCCACCTCCGGCGCGAACACCGTCTTGGCGATGGCGATCTGGCTCGGATGCAGCGACCAGGCCCCGGCGCAGCCGAGCAGGTAGGCGTTGCGGAACTGGGCCTCGCAGGCGTCCGGGTCCGAGAAGTCGCCGAAGGGGCCGTAGAAGGCCTTCAGCCCGTTCGCCACGCAGGCGTCGACCATGCGCGCGATCGTGTAGTGCCACAGGTCCTGCTGGGCGGCGGCCCGCGGCGCGTCGCCGTCGGGGTCCGACAGCACGCGGTAGTCCGGATGCCCGCCGCCGACGCGGGTCGTCTTCATGCCGCGCGAGGCGGCGAGATCGGCGGGGCCGAGGCTCATGCCGTGCATGCGCGGCGAGGCGGCGGCGATGGCCTCGACGTTCTTCACGCCCTCCGCCGTCTCCAGGATGGCGTGAACGAGGATCGGCTTCGTCACCCCGTGCTTCGCCTCGAGCTGGGCGAGCAGCTGGTCGACATAGGCGATGTCCCACGGCCCCTCGACCTTGGGCACCATGATCACGTCGAGCTTGTTCCCCACCGCCGCGACGATCTCGAGGAGGTCGTCCAGCAGCCACGGGGAATTGAGCGCGTTGACCCGCGTCCACAGGCCCGTGTCGCCGAACTCGGTGTCGCGCGCCATGGCGATGAAGCCGGCGCGTGCGGCCTCCTTCGCGTCGGCGGGAATCGCGTCCTCGAGATTGCCGAGGACCACGTCCACCTGGCGAACCAGCTCGGGCACCTTGGCGCGGACCTTCTCGACGTGGGGCGGCACGAAGTGGATCATCCGCTCGAGCCGAACCGGCAATTCGCGATAGGGCTCCGGCGCGCCGAGCGCGAGGGGCTGGTAGAAGCGGCGGGGGCTCTTCATCGACGTCTCCCTGGTCTCTCCGGGCACGACATAGACCGCCGGCGGGCGCGGGACCATTAGCCGATGGGCGGCAGCCATGCGCCTTTTGCGATTGCGGCGGCCTCGTTTCCCTGCGAGATACGCCGCCGTCTGCGTCGTCGCCACAACCTCGGGACCGCCCATGTCCGACCTCGTCGGGCTCCTCGACCTGCTCGCGCCCTTCTTCGGCCTGATCGCGCTCGGCTATGCCTGCGGCAAGCTCGTCACGCGCCCGGCCGGCGGCCTCGCGTGGATGCAGTTCTTCCTGATCTACATCGCGCTGCCGGCCCTGTTCTTCCGGCTGATCGCGGACAAGCCGCTCTCCGAATTGACGAACTGGCCCTTCGTCGCGGTCACCACGCTCTCCACCTACATCGCCTTCTCCCTCGCCTTCGCCATCGGCCTGTTCCACACCCGCGACATGCCCCAGGCGGTGATGCAGGGCGTCGCCGGCTCCTATTCCAACATCGGCTACATGGGCCCGCCCCTCGTCCTCGCCGCCCTCGGGCCCGCGGCGACGCCGCCGGTGATCCTGATCTTCGTGTTCGATTCGCTGCTTCTGTTCTCGCTCATCCCGCTGCTGATGGCGGTGGCGGGTCTCGAGCGGAAGGGCTTCCTCGCCACCGCGGGGTCGGTGGCCTACCGAATCGTCACGCACCCCTTCAACGTCGCCGTCGTGATCGGCGTCACGGCGAGCTACTTCCAGTGGACGCCCCCCTCCGCCATCGACAAGATGGTGACGTGGCTCTCCAACGCCGCCGCGCCCTGCGCGCTCTTCCTGCTCGGCGTCACCGTGGCGCTGAGCCCGAAGCCGAAGCAGAAGCCGGGCGAGACGAAGCCGCCCCCGCGCGTCCCCCCGGAGGTGCCGGCCCTCGTCTTCGTCAAGCTCGTGGCTCATCCGCTGATCGTCTGGCTGCTGCTCTCCGTCGTCGGCGACTTCGCCCCGGCCTGGGTCTTCGCGGCGATCGTCATGGCCGCGCTGCCGCCGGCGCTCAACATCTTCGTGATCTCGACCCAGTACGGGGTCGGCGTCGAGCGCGCCTCGGCCTGCGTCCTCGTCGGCACGATCGGCTCGGTCGTGACGCTGACGGGCTTCCTCTACCTGATCGAGACGGGCATCCTGCCGCACGACCTGTTCTGACGGAAGGGAAGGCCGATGACCGCACGCCGCCTGCCGCTCGAGGGCGTGACCGTCCTCGATTTCTCGACCCTGCTGCCCGGCCCCCTCGCCACCCTGACGCTGGCCGAGGCCGGCGCCCGGGTGATCAAGATCGAGCGCCCCGGCGGCGAGGACATGCGCGGCTTCGCCCCGCACGTCGACGGCCGCTCGGTCCCCTTCGCCATGCTCAACGCCGGCAAGGAGATCCTGTCTCTCGACCTGAAGGACGAGGCCGACCGCGCGCGCCTCGCGCCGCTCCTCGCGCAGGCCGACGTCCTCGTCGAGCAGATGCGCCCCGGGGTGATGGCGCGCCTCGGGCTCGGCTGGGACGACGTGCGGGCGATCAACCCGCGCCTGATCTACTGCGCCATCACCGGCTACGGCCAGGAGGGCCCGCGGGCGCAGGAGGCGGGGCACGACATCAACTACCAGGCGCTGACCGGCGTTCTGTCGCAGGCGCCCGGCTCCCCCGATCATCCCGCGACGCCGGCCGCCCTCGTCGCCGACATCGCCGGCGGCGCCATGCCGGCGGTGATCGCGATCCTGCTGGCGCTGCGCCAGCGCGACCTGACGGGGGAGGGGGCCTTCCTCGACATCGCCATGAGCGACGCCATGGCGAGCTTCGCCTGGCTCGCGAAGGCGCAGACGGCCGCGACGGGCGCGGCGCCCGGGCCGCACCAGGGGCTCCTCACCGGCGGCAGCCCCCGCTACGGCCTCTACGCCACGGCGGACGGGCGTTTTCTCGCGCTGGGCGCGCTGGAGGACAAGTTCTGGGCGCGCGCCTGCGAAGGCCTCGGCCTCGAGCCGGACCTGCGCGACGACCGCCGCGACCCGCAGGCGACCAGGGCGCGCGTCGCCGCCATCATCCGCTCGCGCGACGCCGCCCATTGGCGCGCGACGCTGGAGCCGCTCGATTGCTGCGCCACGGTCGTTCGCTCGCTGGAGGAAGCCGCGGCCGATCCGCATTTCGCGGCGCGCGGGCTGTTCCGGGGCGAGGCGGTCTGGGACGGCCTCGCCATGCCGCTCGCGCACGTGCCGCTGCCCGAGGGGCTGCGTCGCGCGCGAACGACGCCCCGGCCCGTCGCCGAGCCGAGGCGTCCTGCGGACTAGCTTAGGCGTTGGTCACGCCGTCACCGTCCTGCGGGCCGGCGCGGCGCGAGGCCATGAACCGGTCGAACGCCTCCCGGTCCTTCTGCCGGCGCAGCTCCTCGAGGAAGTCGCCGAAGGCGCGCTGCTCCGCGTCGAGCTTGCGCCGCTCCGCCTCCAGGCGGGCGAGCACCTCGTCGCGATAGGCGTCGAAGGCGCTGTTGCCCGAGGAGGCGGGCTCGGCCCGGCGCGCGACGAAATCGGCGGCGGCCGGGAACGACCGGCGGGCGGCGCGCTCGGCGCGGCGGGTCATGCGGCTCATGTCGGGTCTCCACTTGTAGTAGGCGACGAGGGCGAGGCCCGCCGGCCAGAACACGACGAAGGCGATCACCATCCAGGCGATCTCCCAGCCGTTGCGGAACAGCTTGCCGCGTGATGCGGGGGCGGCGAAGGGGACGTGTGTCGACGTCGCGAGGGTGGTCATGGCGGGATCTCCGGTTCGGGTACGCAGGGTCGGGTACGCATGTTAATGTTACGAACATTTACATTCGGTCGCGACGCGTCGGCGTCAAGGGCGGGGGCGCCGATTTCGGATCGGGACATTCGCGGAGGCGGGCGCCGCCGTTCGAGCGCGAGCCCCTCGCCGGGAGGGCGAAGGGCGAGACAGCCGAGGCGGGGGCGGAGCGGGAGGGCGGCGCGCGAGCCGGGATCGATCCGGAAGGGATCAATCTCCGACGTACTCGTCCTCCACCTCCCGGCTGATCCTCGCCTCGCGGCGCTTGCGCATCGACAGGAAGACCGCGGTCGCCAGGAACAGGGCGGTGGCCGTGTAGAGCCCGATCGAGATGTTGCTCTGAACCAGGATCCACGGGTCGCCGCCCGAGATCGACAGGGCGCGCCGCAGCGAGCTCTCCATCTCGCGGCAGAGCAGCAGGCCCAGCACCACCGGCACGAGCGAGATGTCGAGCTTGCGCAGGACGAAGCCGACCACGCCGAAGGCGACCATCACCATCAGGTCGAAGGAGGAGTTCGAGATCGAGTAGATGCCCACGAACGACACCATCACCACGAGCGGCATCAGGGCCCAGAGCGGGACCGCCAGCATGCGCGTGAACACGCCGACCAGCGGCAGGTTGAGCACCAGCAGCACGAGGTTGGCGATGAACAAGGAGGCGATCAGGCCCCAGACGATGTCCGGCTGGTTCTGGAACAGCAGCGGCCCCGGCTGGATGTTGAGCGAGATCAGCAGCGCCAGCAGCACCGCGGTCGTGCCCGAGCCGGGAACCCCGAGCGCCAGCATCGGCACCAGCGCGCCGCCGGCGGCGGAATTGTTGCCCGCCTCCGGCGCCGCGACGCCGCGCGGGTCGCCCGTGCCGAAGGTGCCCTTCTTGTCCGAGTAGCGCTTCTCCATCGTGTAGGCCAGGAACGAGCCGAGCGAGGCGCCCGCACCGGGCAGCACGCCCGCGATGAAGCCGACGCCGGAGGAGCGCAGCATCGCCGGGAAGGTCGGCTTGATGTCGCTCCAGCGCGCGAAGGCGCGGTTCACCTTGATGGCCTGCGACCGCTCGTGCATCTGCTGCTCGAGCATGATCAGCACCTCGGAGATGGCGAACAGGCCCACCAGCGCCACGATGGGATGGAAGCCGTCGAAGAGGTGGAACGAGCCGAAGGTGAAGCGCGGCACGCCCGATTGCGGGTCGATGCCGACCGCGCCGAGCGCCAGCCCGATCGTCGCCGCGATCAGCGTCTTGGCCGGGTTCGCGCCGGTGATGCCGCCGATCGTGGCGAAGGCCATGACGAAGAGCGCGAAATATTCCGCCGGGCCGAAATGGATCGCGAAGCGCACGAGCAGCGGCGCGAACAGCATCAGGCCGATCGTGGCGATGAATGCGCCGGTGAACGAGGCGATGCCGGAGATGGCGAGCGCTTCGGGCGCCTTGCCGGACTTCGCCATCGGGTAGCCGTCGAGACACGTCATCATCGCCGGCTCGTCGCCGGGGATGTTGAGCATGATCGACGAGATGCGCCCGCCGTACATGCAGCCGTAATAGACGCACGTCAGCAGGATCAGCGAGGAGCCCGGCGGCAGGTCGAGGGAGAAGGCCAGCGGGATCAGCACCGCCACGCCGTTGACGGGCCCCAGCCCCGGCAGCGCGCCGACGATGGTGCCGATGAAGCAGCCGATCAGCGCGAGCGCGAGGTTCTGGGGCGTCAGCGCCTCGGCGAAGCCGATGAGGAGATAGCCGAGAATGTCCACGCGCGTTTGTCCCGTGTGCGACGGCCGCCGAAAGCGGTCGGGGGGCGGCTCAGCCGAAGATCGGCCCCGCCGGCAGCGGCAGGCCGAAGCCCGCGTCGAAGAGGAAGAACAGGCCGAAGCCCATCCCGGCGCCGAGCAGCACCGCCTGCAGCCAGGTCGCGCCCAGGATCTTGGCCAGCAGCATCGTCGCGATCAGCGTCGAGATCGGGAAGCCGAGGGGCTCGATCGCCATCGGATAGCCGAACAGGACCGCGAGCGTCGCGGCCTGGGCGAGGACCTGGGGCCAGCGGAACCAGACCGGGTCCGCGTCCGGGCGCACGATCAGGAACAGGGCGAACACGCCCATCGGCACCGCGACCATGCGCGGAAAGAAGGACGGGCCGGCCGGGTCGCCGAAGCGCACCGCGTAGGAGCCGGCCTCGATCCAGTACCAGATCGCGAGGGCGAGAAAGATCGCCCCCGCGATGCGGTCGCTCCAGCGGGATTGCGCCACGAGCGTCGTCCTTCGATCAGTCGATCACGCCGATGGCCTTGGAGATCGCGCGCGTGCGCTCCTCGCTCTCCCGGACGAACGCCTCGAACTCCGCGCCGCCGCGCCAGATCGGGGTGAGGCCGGAGGACACGGCGGCCTCCTGCCAGGCCTCGCTGTCGTAGAGCTCGTCGAGGATGTCGACCCAGCCCTGGTAGGCCTCGTCGGAGACGTCGCCGCCCGTGTAGAAGCCGCGCCAATTGTAGCCGACGGCCGGGATGCCCTGCTCGGTCGCGGTCGCGATGTCCGGATAGGCCGGCAGGCGCTCGTCCGCCATCACCGCGAGCGGCTTGACGTCGCCGGACTGGATGAAGCCGCCGATCTCGCCGATGTCGGTGAGCACCGCGTCGATGTGGCCGCCCATCATCTGGGTCACGGCGTCGCCGCCGCCGGAGAACTCGACCCAGCGGATCTGCCCGAGCTGATCCTCCGGCACGCCGGCCTCCTGGGCCATCATCAGGAAGCGCAGGTGGTCCCAGCCGCCGATGGCGGAGGAGCCGCCGAGCACGACGGAGGTCGGATCGGCCTTCACCGCCTCGAGCAGGGCGTTGGCGTCGGCGTAGTCCGAGTCGGCCGGCACCATCAGCGTGCCGACGTCGGCGCCGAGCATGCCGATCCAGCGCATCGTGTCGAGGCCGGACGGATAGCGCCCCTGCGCGATCTGGGTGATGCCCACCGTCGAGGTCGCGACGATGAGGTTCTCGTCGCCGGGGCGCTTCGAGGCGACGTTGGCGAAGGCGACCGCGCCCACCGCGCCCGGCATGTTGGTGACCTGGACCGAGCCCGGAACGAGGTCCTGCTCGTCGAGGATGCGGCCCACCGTACGGCAGGTGAAGTCCCAGCCGCCGCCCGGATTGGCGGGGGCGATGCACTCGACGTTCGTGGGCTCGAAGGCCGCGACCGGGGTCGCGAACAGGGCGACGGCGGTCGCCGCCGGCGCGAGGCGCTTCAACATCATCTTGCTTCCTCCACTTCTTGCGGGCCCGCTCGGAGAGGCGGGCCGCGTTCTTGGCTGGCGGCAAGAAGACACCTGCCTTCGCCACCGGTCAAGCCGCTCTGGCCGCGGATGCCGCCGACCCGGGGGAAAAATTACCGATTCGAGAGGGTGGTTGCAGCATTGGTGCGCGCGCCGGTCCGTATCCGGCGGGAGATTTCGGCGATTCTGGTTTCCCGACGAGGTCGGATGGGCGAAAACGCGCGGCGACGGGGTCCGCGCTCGTGTATGGTCCCCCGATCCGCAGGACAGGAAAGGAACGGTCATGGCCGAGGCTGTGCATCCCGTGCCCGAGGGCGCCACCATCGAGGTCTGCGAGGTCGGGCCCCGCGACGGCTTCCAGATCGAGCGGACCTTCATCCCCACCGCCGAGAAGATCGCCATCGTCAACGCGCTGGCGAGATCCGGCATCCGGAAGATCCAGGCCACCTCCTTCGTCTCGCCCCGCGCGGTGCCGCAGCTCGCCGACGCCGAGGACGTGCTCGCGGGAATCGAGCGCACGCCGGGGCTCGTCCTCACGGCGCTCGTGCCGAACGCGCGCGGCGCCGAGCGCGCGGCGCGCACGCAGGTCGACGTGATGGGCCTGTTCTGCTCGGCCTCCGAGACCCATTCGCGCAAGAACGTCAACGCCTCGGTGGACGAGACGCTGGCGCGCTTCCCGCCCGTAGTCGAGATCGCCAGGGCCGCCGGCAAGCGCGTCCAGGGCGGCGTCGCCACCGCCTTCGGCTGCCCCTTCGAGGGCGAGGTCGATCCGCAGGCCGTCGTGAAGATCGCGCGCTTCTACCGCGATCTCGGCATCGTCGACCTCAATCTCGGCGACACGACCGGCATGGCCACGCCGCTGACGGTCCGCGCCGTGCTGGCCGCCTTGCGCGAGGCGGTGCCCGAGATGATTGCGACGCTGCACTTCCACAACACCCGCGGCGTCGGACTCGCCAACGTCATGGTCGGGCTCGCGGAGGGGATCACCCGCTACGATTCCTCCGTCGGCGGGCTCGGCGGCTGCCCCTTCGCCGCCGGCGCCACCGGCAACATCTGCACGGAGGACCTCGTCTACCTGCTGCACGAATCGGGCTACGAGACCGGCATCGACCTCGACGCGCTGATCGCGGCGGCGAAGCGCACCGAGCGCGCCATCGGCCGCGAGCTGCCCGGGCAGGTGATGAAGGCCGGCCCGCGCCTCACCCGCCATTCCGTGGACGCCGTCGCCACGGCTGCGGGGTGAGCGCGATGGACCAGCCTCTGGCCGGGGTGAAGGTCGTCGACCTCACCCGCATCCTGTCGGGCCCGTTCTGCTCGATGCTGCTCGGAGATCTCGGCGCCGACGTGATAAAGATCGAGGCTCCCGAAGGCGATCACGTCCGGGGCCAGGGCGCGATCGTCGAGGGAATGTCCTGGTACTTCGCGAGCTTCAACCGCAACAAGCGCTCGATCACCCTCGACCTGCGCTCGGAGGAGGGCAAGGCGATCCTCCACCGGCTGGTGGAGGGCGCCGACGTGCTCGTCGAGAACTTCCGTCCGGGCGTCCTCGACAAGCTCGGCCTCGGCGAGGCCGCGCGCGAGCGGCTCAACCCGCGCCTCGTCGTGGCGAGCGTCAACGGCTACGGCTCGACCGGCCCTTATGCCGAGCGCCCCGCCTTCGACTTCATCGCCCAGGCGATGTCGGGCTTCATGGCGGCGAACGGCACGCCCGAGACGGGCCCCCTGCGCTGCGCCCCGCCGATCACCGATCTCGTGGCGGGCCTCTACGCCGCCTTCGGCGTGCTGGCGGCCCTGCGCGTGCGCGACCGGGACGGACGCGGCCAGGCGGTCGAATCCTCCATGATGATGGGCATGGTCTCGATGCTGGCCTATCTCTCGGCCGCCCAGCTCGCCACCGGCGCGAGCCCTCCGCCCACCGGCAACGACCATCCCGTCGCCTCGCCCTACGGCCTGTTCCAGGCGTCCGACGGCGGCGTGGCGGTGGCGCCCTCCACCGCGCCGATCCTGCACCGCTTCATGAAGACGATCGGGCTCGAGCACCTGCTCGACGAGCCGCGCTTCGCCACCAACGCCGACCGCGTGGCGCATCGCCGCGCGCTCAACGCGCTCATCGACGAGGCCATGCGTCACGAGACCCAGGACGTCTGGATCGCCCGCCTCAACGCCGCCGGCGTCCCCTGCGGGCGCGTCCAGACGCTGGCCGAGGTGGTCGAGGACCCGCAGGTGGCGGCGCAGGAGATGGTGCTCGACGTGCCCCATCCCGGTCACGGCGTGGTGCGGATGACAGGCTTTCCCGTCAAGCTGTCGCAGACCCCCTGCCGCATCAACCGCCCGGCCCCGGATCTCGGCGCCGACACCGAGGCCGTCCTGGCGCAGGCCGGGTTCTCGGCGGACGAGATCGCGCGCTTCCGCGAGGCGGGGGTGGTGTGAGGCGCGGGCGCCGCCTTGCCGCCGCCGCCGATACCGGCTAGAGCCGCGCGCATGACCGACACCAAAGCCGCCCCCGTCGTCGCCGCCGGCTCCGTGCGCTTCGGCAACGACCTCCCGCTCGCGCTGATCGCCGGCCCCTGCGCCATGGAGAGCCGCGCCCACGCCCTCGAGACGGCCGCCGCGCTCAAGGAGATCGCCGAGCGCCTCGGCATCGGGCTCGTCTACAAGTCGTCCTTCGATAAGGCGAACCGCACCTCGGCGGGCTCGGCGCGCGGGATGGGGCTCTCCGCCGCGCTCCCGGTCTTCGCCGAGATCCGCGAGAGCCTGGGGCTGCCCACGCTGACCGACGTGCACGAGGGGGCGCAGTGCGCCCCCGTCGCCGAGGCGGTCGACATCCTGCAGATCCCCGCCTTCCTCTGCCGCCAGACCGACCTCCTCCTCGCCGCCGCGGCGACGGGGCGGGTCGTCAACGTCAAGAAGGGCCAGTTTCTGGCCCCCTGGGACATGGCGAACGTGGTGGCCAAGGTGGTCGGCGCCGGCAATCCGAACGTGCTCGCCACCGAGCGCGGCGTTTCCTTCGGCTACAACACCCTCGTCTCCGACATGCGCGCGCTGCCGATCATGGCGCGGACGACGGGCGCGCCGGTGATCTTCGACGCCACCCATTCCGTGCAGCAGCCGGGCGGGCAGGGGGCCACCTCCGGCGGCCAGCGCGAGTTCGTCCCCGTCCTCGCCCGCGCCGCCGTGGCGGTGGGCGTCGCGGGCGTCTTCGTCGAGACCCACGAGGCCCCCGAGCGCGCGCCCTCCGACGGCCCCAACATGGTCCGCCTCGCCGAGATGGAGGACCTGCTCGCCGAGCTGATGGCGTTCGACCGGCTGGCGAAGGGGCGGCGTGGGCGGTGACGCCGCGGCGCCGGTGCGCGCCGTCCGCGCAGCCGGCATGCGCATCGCCCCTCTGCCGAACGGGGCGCGGGGCCGCTAAGCTGCGCGCATGAGTTCCCAGGACCGGGCCCCGTGACGACCGAGGCCGCCGCCACCGACCGCGAGATCCGCCTCGCCATCGCGATCTTCGCCGTGGCGGGCTTCGCCTCGACCGTGTCCTCGCGCATCGCGGACCCGCTCGTCACCACCATCGCGGCCGATCTCGCCGCCTCGGTGAAGACGATCGCGCTCCTCGCCACCGCCTTCGCGCTGCCCTACGCGCTGATCCAGCCGGTGCTGGGCCCGATCGGCGACGCGGTGGGCAAGCTCGCCGTGATGCGCGCCTGCCTCGTCGTGCTGGGGCTGAGCCTCGTCGCCTCCGTCTTCGCGCCGGACGAGACGACGCTGCTGGCGCTGCGGGTGATCTCCGGCGCCGCGGCGGGCGGCGTGATCCCGCTCGCGCTGGCCGCCATCGGCGACCGGGTCGGCATGGAGGGGCGGCAGGTGGCGATCAGCCGCTTCCTCTCCGCCGTGATCCTCGGCCAGCTCGCCGGGGCGACGCTGTCGGGCGCGCTCGCCCTCGTCATCGGCTGGCGCGGCGTCTTCGCGCTCTCCGCCGGGCTCGTCGCCCTCGCGATCCTCGCCGTGACCTTCGGCGCCGCGCGCTCGCGCGAGCCGCGGCGCGCCGTCGACCCGAAGCTCGCGCTCGCGCGCTATCGCACCCTCCTCGGCATGGTGCGGGCGCGCGCCCTGTTCGCCTTCGTCCTCGTCGAGGCGGCGGCGATCTTCGGGCTCTTTCCCTTCGTCTCCGTCCTGCTCGAGCGCCGCGACGCCGGCGGGCCGGCGGAGGCGGGGCTCGTCATCGGCGGCTTCGCGATCGGCGGCCTGCTCTATGCGCTCGTCCTGGTGCGCCCGCTGGTGCGGCTGCTCGGCACCAGCCGGATGGTGGCGTCGGGCGGCGTGCTCTGCGCCGGCGCGATCCTCGTCGTCGCCGCCTCGGCCGACTGGCGGCTGACGGCCGGCGCCTTCACCGCGCTCGGGCTCGGCTTCTACATGATGCACAACTCGTTTCAGACGCAGGTCACCGAGCTCACCGCCGAGGCCCGCGGCTCGGCCACCGCGCTGCACGCCTGCTTCTTCTTCATCGGCGCGGCGCTCGGCCCCGCCCTCGTCGGCGGCGGCTTCGCGCTTCTCGGCGAGGTCGCGACCCTCGTCGTGTGCGCCGCCGCCTGCGCCGTGCTCGGGCCGGTGGCGGGGGCGATCCTCGCGCGCACCGACCCCGCCCGGATGCCTCAGCCCCGCGCGCGGTAGGGCGGAACGCCCTGGTCCGGCAGCCACAGGCCCTTCGGCGCCTCGCCCGTCTGCCAGAACACGTCGATCGGGATGCCGCCGCGCGGGTACCAATAGCCGCCGATGCGCAGGAACTTCGGCTCGAGCAGCCCGGCCAGCCGCCGGCCGATCGCCACCGTGCAATCCTCGTGGAAGGCGCCGTGGTCGCGGAAGGAGTGGAGATAGAGCTTCAGCGACTTCGACTCGACGAGCCACGGCCCCGGCGCGTAGTCGATCACCAGGATGGCGAAGTCCGGCTGGCCGGTCACCGGGCAGATCGAGGTGAACTCCGGGCAGGTGAAGCGGGCGAGATAGTCGGTGTCCGCGTGCGGGTTCGGCACCCGGTCGAGCCGGGCCTCCTCCGGAGAGGCGGGGACGTGCGCGGCCTTGCCGAGCTGGAGGTTGGTTTCGTCGATCATCGGGGGATCCTCGTTGTCGAGACGGCAGATGCCCCCGCGCCGGCCCGGCGTCAATCGCACGGTCGCGCGCTTGCCAGCACGGGCCGCGCGGCGTAATCCCGCATCCGACCGGTGCTTTCACGAGCCTCTCGACATCCCCCGGAGCAGACATATGACCGCGATCGCGAACATCCTCGCCCGCCAGATCCTCGACAGCCGCGGCAATCCCACCGTCGAGGTGGACGTCTACCTGGAGGACGGAGCGATGGGCCGCGCGGCGGTGCCGTCCGGCGCCTCCACCGGCGCGCACGAGGCGGTGGAGCTGCGCGACGGCGACGCCGGCCTCTACAAGGGCAAGGGCGTGCTCAAGGCGGTCGACGCCGTCAACGGCGAGATCCTCGACGCGCTCGCCGGCATGGACGCCGAGGACCAGGTCGCCGTCGACGAGGCGATGATCCAGCTCGACGGCTCGCCCAACAAGAGCCGGCTCGGCGCCAACGCCATCCTCGGCGTGTCGCTCGCCACCGCCAAGGCGGCGGCGATCTCCTGCGGCCTGCCGCTCTACCGCTACGTCGGCGGCACCCAGGCGCGCACGCTGCCCGTCCCGATGATGAACATCGTCAACGGCGGCGCTCATGCCGACAACCCGATCGACTTCCAGGAATTCATGGTGATGCCGGTCGGCGCGCCCTCGATCGCCGAGGCCGTGCGCATGGGCTCGGAGATCTTCCACACGCTCAAGGCGGGCCTGAAGAAGGCCGGGCACAACACCAATGTCGGCGACGAGGGCGGCTTCGCCCCGAACCTGCCCTCGGCGGAAGCGGCGCTCGACTTCGTCATGAAGGCCATCGAGGAGGCCGGCTACGCGCCCGGCGACGACGTCGTGCTCGCCCTCGACTGCGCGGCGACGGAGTTCTTCCGCGACGGCGCCTACGTCTACGACGGGGAGGGCGGCCGCCGCCGCTCGCCGCAGGAGCAGGCGGAGTACCTGGCGAAGCTCGTCGCCGACTACCCGATCCGCTCCATCGAGGACGGCATGGCGGAGGACGACTGGGAGGGCTGGGCCGCCGTCACCGCGGCCATCGGCGACCGCTGCCAGCTCGTCGGCGACGACCTCTTCGTCACCAACGTCGAGCGCCTCTCCCGCGGCATCGCGGAAGGCGTCGGCAATTCGATCCTGGTGAAGGTCAACCAGATCGGCTCGCTGACCGAGACGCTCGCGGCTGTCGACATGGCGCATCGCGCCGCCTACACGGCGGTCATGTCCCACCGTTCCGGCGAGACCGAGGACGCGACCATCGCCGATCTCGCGGTCGCCACCAATTGCGGGCAGATCAAGACCGGCTCGCTCGCCCGCTCCGACCGCACGGCGAAGTACAACCAGCTCATCCGTATCGAGGAGGAGCTCGGCCCCAGCGCGATCTACGCCGGCCGCGCCGCCCTGAAGGGCCGCGGCTGAGAGGCGCGCCCCTCACAGGGCGTCGAGCAGCGCCTCCAGGGCCTCGATCGAGTCCACCACGTGGTCGGCGTGCGGCTCCACCTCGGCGCGCGCGGCGGCCCGGCGGGGACCGCTGAGGACCGCGATGGCGACGACGCCCGCGGCTCGCGCGGCGTGGAGGTCGTGCAGGCTGTCGCCGACGAGCGCGACCTCGCGCGGCGCGAGACCGGTCGCCGCGACGAACGCGGCGACCATGCCGGGCTCGGGCTTCGCGCCCCAGCCGCTGTCGTAGCCCGCCACGAAGGGGCAATGCCCGGCGATGCCCAGCGCCGCCGCCTGGGCGCGGGCGGAGGCCTCCGAATCGTTGGTCGCGACCCCGAGCGCCACGCCGCGCGCCGCCAGCCGGGCGAACAGGGCGGCGGGCGCGCCGATCGGCGTGAGGCTGTCGAGCCCGTGCCGGGCGAGGAGCGCGTCCACCTCCGTGCGGAAGGCCAGGTCCGGCGCGCGCCCGAGAATATCCGCCCAGGCCGGGGCGAACGCGTCCGTCGAGCCCGCGACGAGGGGAGAGGAGGGCAGGAATCGCTTCTCCTCCGCAACGTAATGGCTGACCGCCATCAGGCGCGCCAGCCGCTCGCCGTCGCCGCGGGCGAGGTGGCGCATCACCGCGTCGAAGGCCGGGCCCCAGGTGAGATCGAAGTCGATCAGCGTGCCGTCCTTGTCGAACACAAGCCCCTTCAAGCCCATCGTCCTCGCCCTCGTCGCGCCGGAATGCGCGTCCTGTCTAGACGGCGCGACCGCCTCGCGGAAGCCCGCTTCGCGCCCCGCGCGTCTGTGGACCACTCTTCACACAGGGTTGCTCGTTTGGTGACGATGCAATATTCGTTTTGTCGAGAATCGTTGGGACCCGGAATCGGAGCCATTTTGGGGGGCTGCGGTCGGCGGATCAGCCGAACGGGCCGGGTCGCCGGCCCGATGAGGAGTGGAGCGTCATGGCCGAAGAAATTCCGACCGTCGATTACGTCGCCGTCGCCGCCGACGTCGTCTCGTCCTACGTCGCCAACAACTCGCTGCCGGCGCAGGATCTACCGGCGCTGATCGAGCAGGTCCACGGGGCGTTCAAGGCCCTCGGCCACCCGCGCGAGCCGGAGGCGGCCCAGCCGCTCAAGCCCGCGGTGCCGATCCGCCGGTCCGTCACGCCGGACTTCATCGTCTGCCTGGAGGACGGCAAGAAGTTCAAGTCGCTCAAGCGGCACCTGCGCACGCGCTACGGCCTGACGCCCGAGCAGTACCGGGAGAAGTGGGGACTGCCGGACGATTACCCGATGGTCGCGCCCAACTACGCGCGCGCCCGCTCCGACCTCGCCAAGGAGATGGGCCTCGGGCAGCAGCGCCGCCGCCGCCGCGCGCCGCGCTGACGCGCCGGCCGTCCGGGGAGCCGAGGCGGACGCGCGTCGCCGGCGCGGCGCGCGCGAGCCGGGCGTCGCGTCGACGTCGTTCGGCCGGCGTCGCCCCGGGCGCCGGGCGCGTTCGGCTCGGGCGCCTCCTTCCTACCTGGAATTGTATTCTGGATTTGTTCTCACAACCTTCTTGACAGTGCGCTCACGAAATGCACCCATTGGCCGTCGTCATCGTGAAGGGCGGAAAGCCGATGCAGCGCGTTTCGTACACGGAACAAAGAGAGAACGTAAATTCGAGCGACCCGACGGAAGCGGGAGCGGTGGAGACGGCGCGGGACGACCGCGCCGCGCCGGTCGGCGCTCCCGGGCGCTCGCGGGGCAAGAGGCGGCGCCAGCGCGGCCGTCACGCGCGCCGGGAGGCGGGAGGCGCGTCGTCCCGCCTGCCGCGCGGCGCGGTCAGGCTGCTCGAGGCCTTGAGCGCGCCGGACGCCTACGCGCTGCCCGATCCGCTCGAGCCCGGCCGCGTGGTGGTCCGCGCCGGGGCGGATCGGCGCGGCGTCTCGCTCAGCCGCGGCGCCTTCGCGTCCGCCGACGCCGACGCCCTCATCGCCGCGGACCTCGCCTCCTGGGTGGGCGCGGGTCGCGGGAAACGTCTCGCTGCATCCGCTGCAGGGCATGCGTGGCTGAAGCGGGGCCAGGCGAGCGAGGCGCCGTTTTCAACCCAGCATAGAGACACCGTCGACGAGACCCGTCCCGACCCCGAGCGCGGCGCCCCGGCCAAGGTCGCGGTCAATTCCGCCGAGAGCCCGCTCGCCTGGCTCGCCGGCCGCAAGAACCGCGACGGCACGCCCTTCCTCGATCCCGCGGCGCTGGAGGCCGGCGAGCGCTTCCGCCGCGACCTCACCATGGCCGGCATCATGCCCGGCGTGACGGTCGACTGGTCGCGCTTCGGCGGCGGCGGAGCGGCCCAGGGCGGCGTTCCCGAGCGCCAGTCGATGACGGAGGCCCTCGTCGCCGCGCGCCAGCGCATCGCTCGGGCGTGCGACGCGCTCGGACCCGAGGACGCGGACCTCCTGATCGACGTCTGCGGCTTCCTGAAGGGCCTCGCCACGATCGAGCGCGAGCGCGGCTGGCCGGCGCGGTCCGGCAAGATGCTGCTCGCCCGCGCCCTCGGGCGCCTCGCCGCGCATTACGGGCTCGCGGCCGTGGCGCAGGGGCCGGAGCGCGCGCGCCGCATCGGCGTCTGGCGGGCGTGAGGCGAGGGAGGGTGCGGAGGCGCCCGCGTCAGGCGGCTTGCGCGGCGGCGGCGTCGCGGCGGATGCGCTCGACCATGGCGCGCACGCCGTTCGAGCGCTGCGGCGTCAGATGCTCGCGCAGGCCGAGCTGGTCGAAGATCGCGACCGCGTCGGTCCGCGTGATCTCCGAGGCGTGCTTGCCGGAATAGAGCGCGACGAGGAGCGCCACGAGGCCGCGCACGATGTGCGCGTCCGAGTCGCCGCGGAAGGCGAGCACGGGATCGTTCTCGCCTTCGGCGCTCGTCTCGAGCCAGACCTGGCTCGCGCAGCCGTGAACGCGGTTCGTCTCGTTGTGCGCCTCCGCCGGCAGCTCGGGCATCATCCTCCCGAGCTCGATCACGTAGCGGTAGCGTTCTTCCCAATCGTCCAGGAACTCGAGGTTCGCGACGATCTCGTCGAATGAGGGCAGCATGACCCTAAATTGGCGCTCCCGCGCGCGCAGGCAAGCCCTTTTCGCGCCGAACCATCCCCGCAGGGGAGGGAGTCGGCCCGCAGGGCCGGCGGGTGGGGAGGGCGAGGCGCGACGTCAACCCACCGACTCCCCTCTCCACCGGGGAGAGGGCAATCCCCTCGCCGGACGGTCCCGGTAGCCTTCCCCCCGCGCCCCGCCGTGCTAGAGCAGATCGCTTCCTGATGGAATCGCGCGGGGGATTCCCTTCGAGGCCAGTTCGTGATTCACGGTAGAGGCTGGCGGAGGAGGCCAGCCGCCATGACGAAGCCCCTCTCGATGGATCTGAGGCAGCGCGTCCTCGCTGCGGTCGATGCCGGCATGAGCCGCCGGGCCGCGGCGGACCGCTTCGGGATCGCGCCGTCCGCGGCGGTGAAGTGGTTCAACCTTCGGCGCGAGACGGGCTCGGTCGCGCCGCGGGCGCAAGGCGGCGACACGCGGTCCGGGCGGATCGAGGCGCTCGGCCCGGTCATCCTCGCGATGGTGGAGGAGGCGCCGGATCTCACCCTCGTCGAGATCGCCGAGCGGCTCGAGCGCGAGCACGGCGAGCGCTTCGCGCCCTCGACGGTGCACCGCTTCTTCGGCCGCCACGGCCTGACGTTCAAAAAAAGTCCGGCCACGCCAGCGAGCAGGACCGCGCCGACGTCGCCGCGGCCCGCGAGGCCTGGTTCGAGGAGCAGCCCGAGCTCGACCCGCAGCGGCTGATCTTCATCGACGAGACCTGGCTCAACACCAAGATGGCGCGGTTGCGGGGCCGCGCCCCCGAAGGCGAGCGCCTGCGCGCCGGCATCCCTCACGGCCATTGGCGCACCACGACCTTCGTGGCCGGGCTCAGGATCGGCGGGATCGACGCGCCGATGCTGATCGACGGCGCGATCAACGCGGCGAGCTTCCTCGCCTACGTCCAGCAGGTCCTGGTTCCGACGCTGAGCCCCGGCGACGTGGTGATCATGGACAACCTCGCCAGCCACAAGACCCCCGCCGTGCGCGAGGCCATCGAGGCGGCCGGAGCCGAGCTGCGCTTCCTGCCGCCCTACAGCCCGGACTTCAACCCCATCGAGAACGCCTTCGCCAAGCTGAAGGCCCTGCTCAGGAAGGTCGCCGCCCGGACGCGCGACGCCCTCTGGAGCGCCGTCGCCGACGCCATCGAAGCCTTCCCGCCAGAGGAATG
Organism: Salinarimonas sp.; assembly: GCF_040111675.1. Taxonomy (NCBI): domain Bacteria; kingdom Pseudomonadati; phylum Pseudomonadota; class Alphaproteobacteria; order Hyphomicrobiales; family Salinarimonadaceae; genus Salinarimonas; species Salinarimonas sp. The sequence continues at coordinate 2,399,810 of NZ_CP157794.1, forward strand.
CGCGAACTTCTTCACCGCAGCAGGATATGAACCCGAGTGGTGAGAATCTGCTCTAGAACAGGCGCATGAAACGCCTCATTCTCTTCCGCCACGCGAAATCCGCCTACCCGCCCGGCGTCGAGGACCACGATCGGCCGCTGAACGAGCGCGGCCGGCGCGACGCGCCGCGCATGGGCGCCTATCTCGCCGCCGAGCAGCTGCTGCCCGACCTCGTCCTCGTCTCCTCGGCCGCGCGCACCCGCGAGACCTTCGCCCTCGCCGCCCCGGCGCTCGACCCGCTGGAGAGCCGGGAGGAGCCGCGCATCTACGAGGCGCCGGCCGAGCGCCTCCTCGGCGTGGTGCGCGAGACGCCCGACGCCGTGCGCACCCTCATGCTCGTCGGCCACAATCCCGGCATGGAGGATCTCGCCCGCACCCTGATCGGCTTCGGCGACCGCTACGCCTTCGCCCGCCTCCAGCAGAAATTCCCCACCGCCGGCATCGCCGTCGTCGATCTCGACGTCGAGAGCTGGGGCGAGGTCGTGCCGAAAGAGGGCCGGCTCGACCGTTTCGTCACGCCGAAGGGTCTCGCCGCCGCGTCCGGAGAGGCGGACGGGCAGGGGGAATAGACCCCGCCCGCTTGGGAAATCGCACCGGCGCGCTTAAGTGAGGACCGTCTCTCACCTCCTGCCCCGGTCTCCCGCGTGCCCCCACCCGCCTTCGCCTCCCGCGCCTACGACGTCCTCGCGAGCCTCGGGGATTACGCGTCCCGCACCGTCGACCCGGGCGTGCGCATCGGCGTCACGGGGCTCGCGCGCTCGGGCAAGACCGTCTTCACCACGGCGCTCGTGCACAACCTCGTCCAGAACGCGACGCTTCCGGCCCTGCGCGCGTCCCACGAGGGCCGCATCCGCCGCGCCCGGCTCGCGCCCCAGCCCGACGACGCCGTGCCGCGCTTCGCCTACGAGGACAATCTGCGCATGCTCGCCGAGGAGCGCCGCTGGCCGGCCTCGACCGCGCGGGTGAGCGAATTGCGCGTCGACATCGCCTACGAGCGCGGCCGCGGCGCCTGGCGCTCGGGGCCGGCGAGCCTGCACCTCGACATCGTCGACTATCCCGGCGAATGGCTCCTCGACCTCGCCCTCCTCGACCAGGACTTCGCCGAATGGTCCGCGGAGGTGCTCGACGGCGCGACACGTCCCGACCGCGCGCCGCTGGCCGAGCCCTTCCTCGCCGCGCTCGCGGCGCTCGACCCCGACGGCGAGCCGGACGAGCCGGCGCTGGCCACCCTCTCCGCCGCCTTCAAGGCCTATCTCGTCGCCCTGCGCGCCGGTCCCGAGGCCGTCGCCACCACGCCGCCGGGGCGCTTCCTCATGCCCGGCGACCTCGAAGGCTCGCCCGCGCTCACCTTCGCGCCCCTGCGTCTCGCCACCGACGCCCGCCTGCGCCCGGGCAGCCTCGGCGCCCTGATGGAGCGGCGCTTCGAGGCCTACAAGGCGCATGTCGTGCGCCCCTTCTTCCGCGAGCACTTCCAGCGCATCGACCGGCAGATCGTGCTGGTCGACGTCCTCGCCGCCATCGATGCCGGCCCCGCCGCCCTGGCCGAGCTCGAGCGCGCCCTCGACCGCGTGCTCCTCGCCTTCAGGGCCGGGCGCAACTCCTTCCTGTCGCAGATCTTCTCGCCCCGCGCCGAGCGCGTCCTCTTCGCCGCGACCAAGGCCGACCACGTCCACCAGACGAGCCACGCGCGGCTCGAAGCCGTGCTGCGCCTCCTCGTCGAGCGCGCCCTCAAGCGCGGGGAGGCGGCGGGCGCCAAGGTCGGCACGGTGGCGCTGGCCTCCGTGCGCGCCACGCAGGAGACGCTGGTGCGCGAGGACGGCATGCAGCTCCAGGCCGTCGCCGGCGTGCCGGAGGCGGGCGAGACCATCGACGGCGAGGTCTTCGACGGCATCGCCCGCGCGGCCGTCTTCCCGGGCGAATTGCCCGAGCGCCCCGCCGCCGTGCTGGAAGGCGCGGTGCCGCCGGGCTCCCTGCGCTTCCCGCGCTTTCGCCCGCCGGAGCTGAAGGCCGACGCCGCCGGGCGCGCCGCGCGCCTGCCGCACATCCGGCTCGACCGGGCGCTCGAGTTCCTGATCGGCGACCGCCTGGCCTGAGGAGAGCGCGCACCCATGTCCCGCAAGCCCCGCGCCTACCGCCTGGACGATCCCGACGTCGCGGAGACCCGCGCCGGCGAGGAGGCTCCCCACCGTCCCGCCCGCGTGCGCGTCGAGATCCAGCCCGAGGAGATCGTCGAGGCCGCCGAGGGCGCCGCCGTGCCCATGGGCCGGAAGCGCCGCTTCCCCTGGGGCGGCATCCTCCTGACCTCGCTCTCGGCCCTCGTCCTGCTCGCGCTGGGCCTCGCCGCCGAGAGCCTCGTGCGCGGCCTGTTCGAGGCCGCGCCCTGGCTCGGCTGGGTCGGCCTCGCGGCCTTGGCGCTGGCGCTCCTCGCGCTCGCGGCGCTCGTCATTCGTGAGCTCGCCGGCCTCTGGCGGGAGAAGAAGATCGAGGCCCTGCGCGCCCGCGCGCTCGACTCCCTCGAGACCCGGGACGGCGAGGCGGCGAGGCGCGTCGTCGCGGAGGTCGTGGCGCTCTACGCCGCCCGCCCCGAGACCGCCCGCGGCCGCGGGCGCATCGAGGAGGTCGCCGAGGAGATCCTGGAGGCCGAGGACCGCCTCGCCATCGCCGAGCGGGAGCTGCTCGCCGATCTCGACGCCCGCGCCGCCCGCGTCGTGGCGGACGCGGCGAAGCAGGTCTCCCTCGTCACCGCGCTCTCGCCGCGCGCGGCGATCGACGTCGGCTTCGTCGTCTTCAACGCCGCGCGCGTCCTGCGTCGCGTCTCCGCCGTCTACGGCGCCCGTCCGGGCGCGCTCGGCTTCATCCGGCTGATGCGCGCGGCGCTGACCCATCTGACGGTCACCGGCGGCGTCGCCGTCGGCGACGGGCTCCTCCAGCAGGCGCTGGGGCTCGGCATCGCCGCGCGCGTGTCCGCCCGGCTGGGGGAAGGCGTCCTCAACGGCATCATGACCGCCCGCTTCGGCCTCGCCGCCATCGCGGTCTGCCGGCCGCTGCCTTTCGTGGCGCTGGAGCGGCCCAAGATCGGGGACGTGGCGGGAGAGCTGATCTCGCGCCGGGTGGTCGAGGAGGCGAAGGACTAGGACCAGGCGCTCGCCTCAGGCACCCGCGTCGTCGGCGTTGGGGAAGAACAGCTGCTGGTCGTCGAGCCGGTAGCCGGCGATGGCCTGCTGGCCCGCAGAGGACGTCAGCCAGTCGATGAACGCCTGGCCGGGCTCGGCCTTCACGCTCGGGTGACGCTGCGGGTTCACCAGGATGACGCCGTACTGGTTGAACAGCCGCCGGTCGCCCTCGACCGCCACCTCGAGATCGGCCTTGTTCTCGAAGGCGATCCAGGTGCCGCGGTCGGTGAGCGCGTAGGCCGGCATCTCGGCGGCGATGTTCAGCGTCGCGCCCATGCCCTGGCCGGTCTCGCGATACCACGAGCCCTCCGGCTCGACGCTCGCCGCCTGCCAGAGCGCGAGCTCGGCCTTGTGCGTGCCGGACTCGTCGCCGCGCGAGGCGAACGGGGCCTCGGCCTCCGCGATCGTCGCGAGCGCGGCGGGCGCGTCCGAGGTCCCGGCGACGCCCGCGGGGTCGCCCTGCGGGCCGACGATGACGAAATCGTTGTACATCACGGGGAAGCGCGCGACGCCGTAGCCTTCGGAGACGAAGGCCTCCTCCGCGGATTTGGCGTGAACGAAGACCACGTCCGCGTCGCCGCGCCGGCCGGTGTCGAGCGCCTGCCCGGTGCCCTGGGAGAGCACGCGGACCGTGATGCCGGTCGCCTCGGTGAACTTCGGCAGGATGGCGTCGAACAGGCCGGAATTCACCGTGGAGGTGGTGGAGGCGACGGTGATGAACTCCTCCTTAGCGAGGGCCTGCGGCGCGGTCGCGAACGGGAGGAGGCCGGCGCCGACGGCGAGCGCGAGCGTGGTGGTCAGGAAGGTGCGACGGAGCGTCATGGTCTGTCCTCGGGCGTTTTCTCGTGGTTTCGCGTGAAGCCTCACCACAGCAGCTCGCCGGCGACGAAGGCGCGGGCGTCCGCCGTGGCGGGTCGGGTGAAGAAGGTCTCGGCCGTCGCCGCCTCGACGAGCCGGCCGTGATGCAGGAAGGCGACGTCGCTCGCCAGCCGTCGGGCCTGGGCGAGGTCGTGCGTCGTCATCACGATGGTGACGCCCTCGGCGTGGATCGCCGCGATCGCCTCCTCGACGGCGCGGGTCGCGGCCGGGTCGAGGGCGGAGGTCGGCTCGTCGAGGAAGAGGAGCTCGGGCCGCGTCGCCCAGGCGCGGGCGATGGCGAGGCGCTGCTGCTCGCCGCCGGAAAGGACGCGCGCCGGCCGCAGCGCCAGCGCGCCGAGCCCGAATCGGGCGAGCGCCTCCTCGGCGCGCTGCCGCCGCTCGGCGCGGGAGAGACCCTGGAGGGCGAGCGCATGCTCGACGTTCGCCAGCGCCGAGCGCCGCAGCAGGACGGGGCGCTGGAACACCATGGCGTGACGCCGCCCGGCCGCCGCCGCGCCGCCGGCGGCCCCCGCCCAGACGACCCGCCCGGCGCTCGGCGCGATCAGCCCGTGGGCGATGCGCAAGGTCAGGCTCTTGCCGGCGCCGTTCGGCCCGAGGAGGAAGAGCCTCGCGCCGCGCGGCACGGTCAGGCTCACGTCCGCGAGAAGCGTCCTGCCGCCGGCGGCGAAGCCGACGCTCTCGAGCCGCAGCGGCAGGATGGACGGCACGCCGTGCATCGCCTCACCCCGCATGGCGCGCGGCGACCCGCGCCGAGCCGTAGGCGCCGGCGTTGAGGAGCAGCGTCAGCGCGAGCAGGATCAGGCCGAGGCCGAGCGCGAGGGCGAGGTCGCCGCGGCTCGTCTCCAGCGCGATGGCGGTGGTCATGGTGCGGGTGTAGCCGGCGATGTTGCCGCCGACGATGAGCACGGCGCCCACCTCCGCGCTGGCGCGCCCGAAACCGGCGAGGATCGCGGTGACGAGCGAGAAGCGCGCGTCCCAGAGCAGCGTGGGCACGGCGCGCATCCGCGAGGATCCGAGGGAGGTGAGCTGCTCGCGATACTCGCCCCAGAGGTCCTCGACGGTCTGGCGCGTCAGCGCCACGACGATGGGCAGGATCAGCACGCTCTGCGCCACGATCATCGCCGCCGGCGTGAACAGGAGGCCGAGCGCCCCGAGCGGGCCCGATCGCGATAGCAGGAGGAAGATCACCAGCCCCGCCACCACCGGCGGCAGGCCCATCAGGGCGTTCACGAGGACGATCGCCGCGCCGCGCCCGGGAAAGCGCGCGAGCGCGAGCGCCGCGCCGAGCGGCAGGCCGATCAGGCAGGCGATCGCCACCGCGCTCATCGTCACCCGCAGCGACAGCCCGACGATCTCGACCAGAGCGGGGTCGAGGGTCGCGATCAGGCGAAAGGCTTCGGTGAAGGCGTTGTCGGGCATGCGTCGTCCTGCGCGGCGGAGCCGTAATCTGGATTTTTCCGCAGTAGCGTGCAACAACGGATTTTCTGCAGCGAAACAGGATCGAATGCAGTGGATCTGATGACGACGGCGGAGCTCGCGGCCTATCTGCGGCTGAAGGAGCGCACGGTCTACGAGATGGCGGGCAAGGGGCAGCTGCCCTGCACGCGCGCCACCGGCAAGCTGCTGTTCTCGCGCCGCCTCGTCGACCGCTGGCTGGAGGCGCATACCGAGCTGCCGGCGCAGGGAATCGCCCCGCCGCCGCCGATCTATGCCGGTTCCTCCGATCCGCTGCTCGAATGGGCTTTACGCGCTTCCGGCAGCGGGCTCGCCGTGCTCGCGAGCGGCTCGCAGGACGGGCTCGAGCGCTTCGCCCGCGGCGAGGCGGTGATGGCGGGCGTGCACATCCTGGAACCCGAGAGCGGCGCCTACAACATCGACGCTGTGCGCCGCACGGCGCCGTTTCCGGACGTGGTCGCGATCCGCTTCTGCACGCGCGAGCAGGGGCTGATCGTGCGCGCAGGAAACCCGCTCGAGCTCGCGCGCGTCGCCGACTGCGTCGCCCGCGGGGCGCGGCTGGCGCTCAGGCCCGAGGGCGCCGGCTCGCGCATCCTGCTGGAGACCTTGCTCGCCCGGGAAGGGGTCGCGCTGGAGGCGCTACCGCACGTCGACCGGATCGCGCAGACGCAGGAGGACCTCGCCGCCCTGATCGCCGCCGGGGAGGCGGATGTCGGGCTCGGCGTCGCAGCCGCGGCGCAGGTGACGGGGCTCGCCTTCGTTCCGCTCGAGATCGTCGAGCCCTTCGACCTGGTGATGCGGCGGCGGGATTATTTCGAGCCGGCGGTGCAGGCGCTCGTGGCTTTCCTGGGCACCGCGACCTTCGCGGATCGGGCGCGGGCGCTGGGCTATCGCGCCGGCGAGACGGGGAGGGTGGTCTACAACGCGTGAGGCCTCACGCCCAGCGCGCGAGACGCCGCGCGCGCTGCGGGCCACGCGCCGGAGCCGACGGAGCCGGCGGGCCGCACAGGATCTCTCCCGGCGCCCCACGTCCGACGATCCGCCCCTCCTCGAGCAGCACCACCTCCCCCGCGAGCCGGACCACCTCCTCGCGGGAATGGCTGACATAGACGATCGGCACCCGCGCCTCGTCGCGCAGGCGCTCCAAATAGGGCAGGATCTCCTGCTTGCGGGCCTCGTCGAGGGAGGCGAGGGGCTCGTCGAGCACGAGGAGCCGCGGCGAGGCGAGGAGCGCGCGGCCGATGGCGACGCGTTGGCGCTCGCCCCCCGAGAGGCCGGCCGGCCGCCGCTTCAGCAGATGCCCGATCCCGAGCAGCGAGACGACGTGGTCGAGATCGCCCGTGCGCCGCGCCCGGGGCGTGAACCAGCGGCCGAAGACGAGGTTCTGGCGCACGGTCAGATGCGGGAAGAGCCGCGCGTCCTGGAAGACGAGGCCGACGCGGCGCCTGTGCGGCGGGACGAAGACGCCGGCCTTCGTGTCGAGCAGACTCTCCCCGTCCACGACGACGCGCCCCGAACCGGGGCGAAGAAGCCCGGCGATGGCGTTGACGATGCTGGTCTTTCCCGAGCCGGAGGGGCCGAACAGCGCGATCACGCCCGCCTCGCTCGAAAAGGCGAGGTCGAGGGAGAAGGCGCCGAGCCGGTGGCGGAGCGCGATCTCGAGGCTCACGACGCCGCGATCCGCATCTGCGCCCGCCGGGCCAGCAATTCCGAGACGAGGAGCGCGCCGAAGGCGATCGCGACCGAGACGAGCGTGAGCCGCAGCGCCCCGGCCTCGCCGCCGGGGACCTGGGTGAAGGTGTAGATGGCGGACGGCAGGGTCTGCGTCTGCCCGGGAATGTTCGACACGAAGGTGATCGTCGCGCCGAACTCGCCCATCGCCTTGGCGAAGGAGAGGATCATCCCCGCGACGATGCCCGGCAGGATCAGCGGCAGCGTGACGAGCGCGAAGGTCGCCGCGCGCCCCGCGCCGAGCGTACCGGCCGCGGCCTCGAGCTTCGGGTCCACCGCCTCGATGGCGAGGCGGATGGCGCGCACCATCAGGGGAAAGCCCATCACCGCGCAGGCCAGGGCCGCGCCGGTCCAGCGGAAGGCGAAGACGATGCCGAGATTCTCGGCCAAGAAGGCGCCGATCGGCCCGCGCCTGCCGAACAGGAGCAGCAGCACGTAGCCCGTCACCACCGGCGGCAGCACGAGCGGCAAGTGCACGAACCCGTTCACCAGCGACTTGCCGGGGAAGGAGACCCGCGCCAGCAGGTAGGCCACCGCGACGCCGAAGGGCAGGCTCGCGAGCATCGCCCAGAACGACACCTTCAAGGACAGCCGCACCGCGTCCCATTCCTGCGGGGAGAGCTCGAGCCAGCCCACGGGCGCCTCACTCCCCGAGCAGCACCGCGAAGCCCTCGCGCTCGAAGAACGGGCGGGCCTCGGGGGTGCGAAGGAAGGCGAGGAAGTCGGCCGCGACGGGAGCGTCGCTCTGCGCCGTCAACGCCGCGGGATAGACGATGGGCGGGTGCGTCGCCTCGGGGAACGTCCCGACGACGCGCACGTCCTCGTCGGCCGTGGCGTCCGTCGTGTAGACGATCCCGAGCGGGGCCTCCCCGCGCGAGACGAGGGCGAGCGCGGCGCGGACGTTCTCCGCTTGCGCGAGGCGGTCGGCGACGCTCTCCCAGACGCCGAGGCTCTCCAGCGCCGCGCGGCCGTAGATACCGGCCGGGACGGCGGTGGTCTCGGCCATGGCGAGGCGCCCGTCCGGGCCGAGCGCGCCGGCGAGGTCGAAGCCCGGCGCGAGCGTGATCTGCGCGTCGGAATCCGCGGGGGCGACGAGGGCGATGCGGTTGGACAGGAGATCGACCCGGCTGTCCTCGCGGATGAGCCCCGCCTCGGCGAGATGGTCCATCCAGACGACATGGGCGGAGACGAACAGGTCCGCCGGCGCGCCCTGCTCGATCTGCCGGGCGAGCGCCGCGGACCCGGCATACGAGATCGCGATCGTCTCCCCCGTCTCATCGGAGAACGCCGCGGCCGCCGCGTCCAGGGCGTTCTTCAGGCTCGCGGCGGCGAAGACGACGGCGTCCTGCGCCTTCGCCGCGGGGGCGGCGAGGGCCGCGAGCCCGAGGGCGGCGGCGAGCGCGGTCGCGACGCACGTGCGGCTCGGCATGGGGACATCCTCCGCGATCGGCGGCCTCGATAGGTACGCGAAAACATATCGATCCGCGCGCATCCGTCCAGCGCTATTTTCCCCCGGACATATCGCCCCGTTCTGCAGGAGCCCGCAGCATCGCCCTCATGGCCGCCATGTCCTCGGCCACCGCTCGCTCGGTGGCGGCCTGCATGCGGCGGTAGAGGGCGAGCACCCGCTCGCCGTCGGCGGTCAGCACCGCGCCGCCCTGCTCGCGCCCGCCCCGGCTCGTCTCGACGAGAGGCGCCTCGAAGCAGCGGTTCATGGTCTCGACCAGCATCCAGGCGCGCTTGTAGCTCATGCCGAGGCGCCGTCCCGCGGCGGCGATGGAGCCGGTGTCTCGGATGCCTTCAAGCAGGTCGGCCTTGCCGGGGCCCACCGCGATGTCCGGGTCGAGCTTGATGCGCAGGAAGGCGCCGGAGCGCTCCGTCGTCCTGTCCTCGCCGCGCTCGTCCGCCATGGCTCGCCCCTCGCACCGCGTTCCCCTGCCCAGCATAGAGGCGTTTTGGCCGAAAGTTCACCGGATCCCGCGCCTTCGACGGCGGTTTTCCTCTGACGCAGGGGGACGCCTCTGCTATCGTGGAGGCGAGACCAGGGCAGGGGGGACGGCCGGGCGTGATCGTCGGGGTGCTGAACCAGAAGGGCGGGGTGGGCAAGACCACCATCGCCGTCAACCTCGCGGCGGGTCTCGCCGCGCAGGGCAAGCGCGTTCTCCTCGTCGACGCCGATCCGCAGGGCTCGTCCCTGGCCTGGTCGAGCGCGCGCGAGCGCGATCCGTTGTTTCCCGTCGTCGGCATGGCGAAGCCCACCCTCCACCGCGACCTGCCGAGCCTCGCCGCGGGCTACGACGCCGTGATCGTCGACGGCGCGCCGCGGGCGAACGATCTGGCGCGCGCTGCGATCATGGCGAGCGAGACCGTGCTGATCCCGGTCCAACCCTCGCCCTACGACGTCTGGGCGGCGCGGGAGACCGTGGAGCTGATCCGCGAGGCGCAGGTCTACAAGGACGGGCTCTCGGGCGCCTTCGTCATCAACCGCAAGATCGCCAACACCGCCATCGGGCGGGACGTCGAGGGCGCGCTCGAGCCCTTCGGCCTGCCGGTGCTCGACCCGGCCCTGTGCCAGCGGGTGGTCTACGCCGAGAGCGCCGCGCAGGGTCTCTCCGTTGCCGAGGCCGCGCCGACGAGCGAGGCCGCGCGGGAGATCGCGGCGCTCGTCGCCGCCATCGCCCGCCGCTTCGAGAGAAAGGACGCCGCGTGACGAAAAAGGTCGTGGACTTCAAGCCCGCCGCCGCCCGCCGCGCCGCGCAGATCGCGGAGCGCAAGGCGGCCGAGGGAGCGGCGCGCGCCGCGGGCGGAGAGCCGCGGCGCCCGCGTGCCGCCGATACGTGGGTCTCCGCCGCCGCGGAGGAGGCGATCACGCCTGGTCGCGGCGCCCGGGCGCACGAGCCGGCGCTCGAGCCGCCTGTCGGCGCCGAGATCGCCGAGACACTGGGCCAGCTGCAGCGGGAGCTCGCCGGCGCTTGGCGGCGGCCGGCCGAGCGTCACCTCGCCGGGCTCGCCCGCCTCGCCTCCAGCCGCACGCCGACCGAGGCGATCGAGGCGCATGCGGCGATCGCCAATGCCGCGACGGCGCAGGCCTTGGCGGATGCGGCCCGTGTCGCCGAGGCCTACGCCCGGCTCGCCCGCGCCAGCGCGCGGCTCTTCGCCTGGGTCTGAGAAGCGCCTCCACCACGCGCGCACACGCCCTCGGCGATCATGCGCTCCAGCGCCGACGCGCACGCGGACCGTCCGGGGCGCTCGGCGCGGCGCGACGGAGACTTCCAGCCATGAACCACGCCGTCCTCGTCACCGGAGCCATGGGTTCCGGCAAGTCCACGCTGATCCGGGCGCTCGCGGCGCGCGGGTGCGCCGTCGTCGAGGAGCCCGCGCGGCCGATCCTCGCCGAGCAGCGGGCCTTCGGCGGCGCCGGCGTGCCGGAGACCGACCCGCGGCTGTTCGTGGAGCTGATGCTCTCGCGGGCGATCCAGGCCCATCAGGCGCATGCGCGAACGCCGGGCCCCGTCTTGTTCGACCGGGGCGTGCCGGACATGATCGCCTGCGCGGCGCTCTTCTGCCTCGATCTCGCGCCCTATCGGCGCGCCGCCGCCACGTTCCGCTATGCGCCGACCGCTTTCGTGACGCCGGATTGGGCGGAGATCTACGCCACCGACGACGAGCGCAAGATGACCTACGCCGAGGCCCGCGCCTTCGGCGCCTCGCTGCGGGGGATCTATTCCGGGCTGGGCTACGCCCTGATCGAGCTGCCGCGGGCGAGCCCCGAAGCGCGGGCGGATTTCGTGCTGACGCGTCTCTGACCGACCGCGGCTCACCCGCGCGCGGCGGCGACGGCGATCTCGGCTGCGAGCGTGGCGTTGCTCTTCACGAGGGCGATGTTGGTCTCGAGACTGCGCCCGGCGGTGAGCTCGACGAGCCGTCCGAGCAGGAACGGCGTCACGGCCTTGGCGCCCACGCCCTGCGCGCGAGCCTCCGCGAGGGCCGTCGCGATATGGCTCTCGATCTCCGCGCGCGGAATCTCGTTCTCCTCCGGCACCGGGTTCGTCACCAGCACGCCGCCATCGAGGCCGAGGTCGCGCTTCGCCGCCAGAAGGGCCGCGATCGCGTCGGGCGTATCGAGGCGCAGCGGCGCCGGCAGGCCGGAATCGCGGCTCCAGAAGGCGGGCAGCGCGTCGGTGCGGTAGCCGATCACGGGAACGCCGCGGGTCTCCAGCGCCTCCAGCGTGCGGGGCAGGTCGAGGATCGCCTTCGCGCCCGCGCAGACGACGCAGACCGGCGTGCGCGCGAGTTCCTCGAGGTCGGCGGAGACGTCCATGGTCTCCTCGACGCCGCGGTGAACGCCGCCGATCCCGCCGGTGGCGAAGACGCGTATCCCGGCCAGCGCCGCGCAGATCATCGTCGCCGCGACCGTCGTCGCCCCTGGACGCCCGGTCGCCACCGCGAAGGGCAGGTCGGCGCGCGAGAGCTTCATGACGTCCCTCGCCTGCGCGAGCCAGGCGAGCGTCTCCTCGTCGAGACCGACGCGGACGCGCCCGTCGATCACGGCGATCGTCGCGGGCACGGCGCCGCCCGCCCGGACCACGGCCTCGACCGCGCGCGCCGTCTCCAGATTTCGCGGATGCGGCATGCCGTGAGTGATGATGGTGGATTCGAGGGCGACCACTGGCCGGCCGGCGGCGAGCGCCTCGGCGACCTCGGGAGCGACGACGAGAGCGGTGTCTTGCATCACGCGATCCTTGTCCGGCCGCGCGCGGCGGCGAGGAGGGCGGGGGTGAGGTCGGCGCGCACGGCGCCCTGGACGGAAATGGCGAGCCGCGCCAGCGCCTGGCCGGCCGAGAGCGCCGAATCGAGCGGCTCGCCCGAGCAGAGCGCGTGGAGCGTGCCCGCGATCAAGGCGTCGCCCGCTCCCGTGACGTCGACGACGGGCGCCGGCGCGCCCGGCAGACGGCGCGCGCCGTCAGCGTCCGCGACGACGAGGCCGTCGGGCCCGAGCGTGACGATCGCCGCGCCGGCGCCGCGGGTGACGAGGGCGCGGGCCAGCGCTTCGGGCTCCTCGGGCGCGCCGACGAGCGCCTCGGCCTCGTCGCGCGCGCAGAACAGGTAGGCGACACCCGTGAGGTCGCCGGGCAGCCGAGCCGATTTCGCAACAGAAACCGCGTCGAGGGCGAGCCGCCAGGGCGCGGCGCGGGCACGCCGCACGAGATCGGCGACGGCGTCCGCTGCGCAGTTCGCCTCCGCGAAGACGAGAGCGGCGTCGGCCAAGCGTTCCGCCGCGCGCGCCACGAAAGCCGCATCGAGCCCGCCGAGCAGGTCCATGGCCGCGAGCCCGACGACGAGGCTCCCGTCCGCATCGAGCACCGCGACGTATTCCGCGCTCGCCGCCCCCGCGATGCGCTCGAGGCCGGAGACGTCCGCCCCGGCGGCGTGCAGCGTCTCCAGCAGCGCCGCGCCGCCGGGATCGTCGCCGACGCGCGAGACGAGCGCCACGTCCGACCCGAGCCGCGCCAGGCTCTCCGCCACGTTCCGGGCGACGCCGCCGAAGGAGAGCGTGGCGACGGCCGGGTTCGACGTCCCGAGCCGCGCCGGCGAACGGGTCCGGTAGGTGCGGTCCACGGCCGCCCCGCCGAGGCAGAGAATGCGGGACGGGCGTGGCTCGGTCATGGCGTGCTCGTCGTCGAGGCGGCGTGTCGGGACGGGTCTACGCCATCGCGCGGGCGTGCGAAACCGGGGGGCTTACGCGGAGAGCGGGCCGACGGTGCGGATCTCGCCGACATCGTGCTTGTTCCAGTTCTTCACGGGCGAGGCGGCGAAACCGTCGAGCAGCGTGCGCTCGCGCTCGTCGAGATCGAGGAAGCGCCGGATCACGGCGGCCATCATCGCCTCGGCCGCGCGGGTGGCGCCGTCCTCGCATTTCAAGGCGACGCCGAGCCCGAGCTCGGGCAGCGCCGCGCAATAGACGCCCTCCGCCCCGGTCTTGAGGAAGACGCGCGGGCCGAGCCCCTCCATCAGCCGCGTGTCGAAGCGGCCGGTGCCGGCGACCATGAACGGGTTCGCCGCCACCGCCTTGCGGATGCGCGTCGCTGCGCGCGCGTAGTCCGCCGAGAGATGCGCGCCCGCGCCGAACCTGGCGAAGCCGTAGGCGAGGCAGGTGAGCGGCATGGCGTAGGTGGGAATGGAGCAGCCGTCGACGCCGCGGCGGTCCTCCGTGAGAGTCGCGCCGGTGACCTCCTCCAGCGCGGCCCGCACGGTCTCCTGGACCGGATGGTCCGGGGCGACGTAGCCGGCGGGGTCGACCTTGGAGGCGCAGGCGAGGCAGACGAAGCCCGCATGCTTGCCCGAGCAGTTGTTGTGCAGCTGGCTCGGCCTCTCGCCGCGCTCGGCCAGGGCCCGCGCCGCCTTGACCTCGAATGGCCAATGGCAGCCGCACTCGAGCGTCGCCTCGTCGCGCCCGGCCTTGGCCAGCATGGACGCCGCGGCCTCCGTATGCGCCGGCTCGCCGGAGTGCGACGAGCACGCGAGCGCCAGCTCCGCGTCGCCGAGCCCGAGCTCGTCGGCCGCCCCGCTGGCGACGAGAGGGAGCGCCTGGAGCGCCTTGACGGCCGAGCGCGGGAAGATCGGCTCGTCGACCTCGCCGACGGTCAGGGCCGCCGCACCCTCCGCGTCGACCACCGCGATGGCGCCGCGATGACGCGATTCGACGAGCGGACCGCGCGTCACCTCGACCAGGACCGGATTGTTCATGAAACGCCTCTGGATCGCCTGTCGCGCCCCCGACGGCCCGCACCCGGACCGCCCCGTAGAGGCGGGCCTCTTGCCGAAAGCGCGCGGGGAAGTCAAAGCGCCGGATCCGCCGCAGGCGCAGACCAGACCCGCGTCGTCGCGAAACCCGGTTCACTGTGGCCGGCTCTTGCGGCGTGCGCGGTCCCGCGCTCTGATCCCCCGGCAGAGGAGGCGTCCATGAGCGAGCCGATCGACTACGAGGCCGAGTACGACAACCGCGCCCGCGTGCCGGAGCACCCCGCCGTCATCGAAGGCTGGGCGCGCGACGCCGCCGCCTTCCGCGAGGCGCACGAGCCGCTCACCATCGCCTACGGCGACGCGGAGCGGCAGCGGCTCGATCTGTTCCGGCCCGCCGAGGACACGGCGCCGGCCGGCGTGATGTTCATCCACGGCGGCTACTGGCAGGCGCTCGACCGCTCGTTCTTCAGCCACATGGCCCGCGGCCTCCTCGCCCACGGCGTGCAGGTCGCCATCCCGAGCTATACGCTCGCACCGGAGGCGCGGCTGTCGCACATCGTCGAGGAGATGCGCCTCGCCGCGCAGGAGATGGCGCGCTTCGACCGTCCGCTGGTCGTCGCCGGCCATTCGGCCGGCGGCCATCTCGCCGCGTGCCTGCTCGGCACCAACTGGCGGGCCATCTCCTCCGAGCTGCCGGAGACGCTGGTGCGCGCGGCCTACGCCATTTCCGGCCTGTTCGACCTGCCGCCGCTGACGAAGACCAAGGTCAACGACAAGCTCCGCCTGGACGAGGCCGAGGCGCGCGCCATGAGCCCGCTCGTGTGGGAGCCCGCTCCCGACCTCGGTCTCGTGCTCGACGCGGTGGTGGGGGGCGAGGAGAGCGCGGAGTACCACCGGCAGAGCCGGGCCATCGTCGACGCGTGGGGCGCCAAGGGGGTGACGACGCGCTACGAGGAGCGTCCGGGGCGCAACCATTTCGACGTGATCGCGCCGCTCGCCGATCCGGGCTCCGACATGGTGGCGCGCCTCGTCGTGCTCGCACGGGCGCCTTAAGCCTTCCTTCACCATCGCCGCCGACGATCCGGGGCATGGTCGTCAAGAAACGCCTCCGCGCCGTCCTGATTCCGCTCGCGCTCTACAGCGTCTCCGGGCTCGCGGTCGGCTATTTCCTGCATCACGCCCAGTCCGGCCAGCGCGGGCTCGAGGCTAAGCGCGAGCTCCAGGCCGAGCGCGCCCGCATCGAGGCGACCCTCGCCGCCGTGAAGGACGAGCGCTCCGACTGGGAGCGCCGCATCGCCCTCGTGCGCGCCGACCGGATCGATCGGGATCTTCTCGAGGAGCAGGCGCGTTTGATGCTCGGGCGGGTGCACCGCAACGACGTCGTCATCATGCTCGGGACCCGCGGCGAGGACGCGCCAGCCCTGGTGCCGCGATCAATCAACTGAAACGCAGTTGATCGACGAAAATCCTTTTCTCGTCAGACCACTAGTCGATGCCCGCGACTCGTGGGCACCTCGGCTTGCGCTCTCGCTTTTGGACTTTAGTTGAGCTAAGACAGTGCGCGAGGAAACCGTCTCGGAGGTGTGCATGGCCACGGCTGCGCGTCGGACGCAGGGCGCGTCCGCTCCCAAGTCCGCATCCAACAAGGCCCCGGCGAAGGGCCGTGCGGCGAAGGGGGCCGCGTCCAACGCCCCCACGCTGTCGAAGGAGGAGGAGCTCCACGCCTATCGCGAGATGCTGCTCATCCGCCGTTTCGAGGAGAAGGCCGGCCAGATGTACGGCATGGGCCTGATCGGCGGCTTCTGCCACCTCTACATCGGCCAGGAGGCCGTGGTGGTCGGCATGCAGATGGCGTCGCAGGACGGCGATCAGGTCATCACCGGCTATCGCGACCACGGCCACATGCTGGTCACGGGCATGGATCCCAAGGGGGTGCTCGCCGAGCTCACGGGCCGCCAGGGCGGCTACTCGAAGGGCAAGGGCGGCTCCATGCACATGTTCTCCAAGGAGAAGAACTTCTACGGAGGGCACGGGATCGTGGGCGCTCAGGTGCCGCTCGGCACCGGCATCGCCTTCGCCAACCGCTATCGCGACGAGGAGCGGGTGAGCCTCGTCTATTTCGGCGACGGCGCGGCGAACCAGGGCCAGGTCTACGAGAGCTTCAACATGGCGGCGCTCTGGAAGCTGCCCGTCGTCTACATCATCGAGAACAACCGCTACGCCATGGGCACGTCGGTGACGCGCTCGGCCGCCCAGTCGGACTTCTCGAAGCGCGGCCTCTCCTTCGGCATCCCGGGCGAGCAGGTCGACGGCATGGACGTGCGCGCGGTGCGCGCCGCGGGCGAGCGCGCCATGCAGCACGCCCGCTCCGGCGAGGGGCCCTACATCCTCGAGATGCTCACCTATCGCTATCGCGGCCATTCCATGTCCGACCCGGCGAAGTACCGCACGAAGGACGAGGTCGCCCGCATGCGCGAGGAGCACGACCCGATCGAGCAGGTCCGCCGGCGGCTTCTCGGGGACTTCAAGGTGCCCGAGGACGAGCTCAAGAGCATCGACGGCGCGATCCGCAAGATCGTCAACGAGGCGGCGGACTTCGCCACCAACGACGCCGAGCCGGACCCCTCCGAGCTGTTCACCGACATCCTCCACTGATCTCCCCTCCCTCCGGCAGCGCGGCGCCGCCTCCGGGCGCGCCGCCGCGGCCGTCGACCGAAGAGCGCTGGTCCATGCCCATCGACGTCCTGATGCCCGCCCTCTCCCCGACCATGGAGCAGGGCAAGCTCGCCAAGTGGCTCAAGAAGGAAGGCGACACGGTGAAATCCGGCGACATCCTCGCCGAGATCGAGACCGACAAGGCGACCATGGAGGTCGAGGCGGTGGACGAGGGCGTCCTCGCCAAGATCCTGGTGGCCGAGGACACCGACAACGTCGCCGTCAACACGCCGATCGCCATCATCGCCGAGGAGGGCGAGGACGTCTCCGCCGCCGCCTCCGCCGGCCCGTCGGCTGCCGCTCCGGCGGCGGAGGCCGCCCAGTCGGGCGCGCCCGCGCAGATGGCGGCGGAAGGCATGGCGGCCGAGCCCGCCGGCGCCGCCCCCGTCGCCGACGCCGCGCCGGTCTCCCGCCCCGCCGCCCCGGCGGTGATGCGCCCCGCCGACGTCTACGACGCGACGCAGGAGATCCCGGCCGGCACCGAGATGGTCACCATGACCGTCCGCGAGGCCCTGCGCGACGCCATGGCCGAGGAGATGCGCCGCGACGACAGCGTCTTCGTCATGGGCGAGGAGGTCGCCGAGTACCAGGGCGCCTACAAGGTCACCCAGGGGCTCCTCCAGGAATTCGGCGGCAAGCGCGTCGTCGACACGCCGATCACCGAGCACGGCTTCGCCGGTCTCGGCGTCGGCGCGGCGTTCTCCGGCCTGCGGCCGATCGTCGAGTTCATGACCTTCAACTTCGCCATGCAGGCGATCGACCAGATCATCAACTCGGCGGCGAAGACGCTCTACATGTCCGGCGGCCAGCTCGGCGCGCCGATCGTCTTCCGCGGCCCCAACGGCGCGGCCTCCCGCGTCGCCGCCCAGCACAGCCACGACTACGCCGCCTGGTACTCGAACGTGCCCGGCCTCAAGGTCGTGATGCCCTACACCGCGGCCGACGCGAAGGGGCTCCTCAAGAGCGCCATCCGCGACCCGAACCCGGTGATCTTCCTCGAGAACGAGATCCTCTACGGCCAGTCCTTCCCGGTGCCGAAGCTCGACGACTACACGGTGCCGATCGGCAAGGCCAAGATCCACCGCGAGGGCACGGACTGCACCATCGTCTCCTTCGGCATCGGCATGACCTACGCGCTCAAGGCCGCGCACGAGCTGGAGGGCGAGGGGATCTCCTGCGAGATCGTCGACCTGCGCACCATCCGTCCGATGGACTCGGAGACGGTGGTCGGCTCGGTGATGAAGACCGGGCGCTGCGTGTGCGTCGAGGAGGGCTTCCCGCAATCCGGCGTCTCCGCCGAGATCGCGACGCGCGTCCAGGCCGACGCCTTCGACTATCTCGACGCGCCGGTCGCCCGCGTCACCGGCAAGGACGTGCCGATGCCGTATGCGGCCAACCTCGAGAAGCTCGCGCTGCCGACGGTGGCGGAGGTGGTGCAGGCGGTCAAGGCCGTCTGCTACCGCTGAGCCGGGGAGCGCGCGCGATGGCCGGCGACGACGACACCCCGCTCTTCCACGAGCTCGAGGCGCCGCCCGACGTCCGCGAGAAGGGCGGGCACGAGATCCTGCGGGCCTCCGTGGTGGAGGGCGCGGTGTCGGTCTCGCTCCGGCGCTCCTTCGACGACCCCTTCACCTGGGGCGTGCTCCTCGTCGATCTCGCCCGCCACGCCGCGCGCATCTACGCCCTCGAGACCGGCATGAGCGAGGAGGAAGCCCTCGCCCAGATCCGCGCCGGCATCGAGAGCGAGCTCGACGACCCCACCGATCCCGGCTCCACCAGCGCCGTGAACTGATTTCCCGTTCAAGCTCAGGATCCAGCGACGATGCCCATCAACATCCTGATGCCCGCCCTGTCCCCGACCATGGAGAAGGGCAACCTCGCCAAGTGGCTCAAGAAGGAAGGCGACACGGTCAAGTCCGGCGACATCCTCGCCGAGATCGAGACCGACAAGGCCACGATGGAGGTCGAGGCCGTCGACGAGGGCGTGCTCGCGAAGATCGTGGTGCCGGAAGGCACGGCGGACGTGCCGGTCAACGACGTGATCGCGCTCATCGCCGAGGAGGGCGAGGATCCGAAAAGCGTCGAGGCCCCGACCGCCCCCGAGGCCCCCAAGCCCGAGCCCTCGAAGCCCGAGCCCGCGAAGCCCGAGCCGGCGCCCGCTGCCGCCGCGCCGCAGGCGAACGTGACGACGGCCGGCGGCGGCGAGGCCGGGCACATGTCCTACGCCCGCGTGAACGAGGCGCCCGGCGGCGCTCCGGCGGCCGCCCAGCCCGCGCCGGCTCCCGCCGCGTCCTCCGGCGGGCGCGTCTTCGCCTCGCCGCTGGCCAAGCGCATCGCCAAGGAGAACGGGCTCGACCTGGCTTCGGTGCAGGGCTCCGGCCCGCGCGGGCGCGTGATCGAGCGCGACGTGCGCGCGGCGCTCGCGGCCGGCCCCGCCAAGGCCGCGCCCGCCGCCGCCGCCCCGCCCCGCGAGACCGCCGACGCCATGCCGCAGAAGGCGGTGCCGACGCCGCCCGCCGCCACCGCGGGCGCGACCATGGCGCAGGGCCTCAAGGCCGATCAGGTCAAGGCGATGTTCCCGGCGGACTCCTACGAGGAGGTCCAGCTCGACGGCATGCGCAAGACCATCGCCAAGCGCCTGCTCGAGTCGAAGCAGACCATCCCGCACTTCTACCTCACGGTGGACGTCGAGCTCGACGCCGCGCTGGCGCTGCGCGCCCAGCTCAACGCCGCCGCCCCGGCGAAGGACGGCAAGCCGGCCTACAAGCTCTCGGTCAACGACTTCGTCATCAAGGCGCTGGCGCTCGCCCTCCAGCGCGTGCCGAACGCCAACGCCGTCTGGGCCGAGGACCGGATCCTGAAGTTCAAGCATTCCGACGTCGGCGTCGCCGTGGCGATCGAGGGCGGGCTGTTCACGCCGGTGATCCGCAAGGCCGAGACCAAGACGCTGTCGGCCATCTCCGCCGAGATGAAGGACCTCGCCGGCCGCGCCCGGGTGAAGAAGCTCAAGCCCGAGGAATATACCGGCGGCACGACCGCCGTCTCCAATCTCGGCATGTTCGGCATCCGCGAGTTCTCCGCCGTCATCAACCCGCCCCACGCGACCATCCTCGCGGTGGGCGCCGGCCAGCAGCGGGTCGTCGTGAAGGAGAACGCGCCGGCCGTGGTCCAGGCGATGACCGTCACCCTCTCCTGCGACCACCGCGTGGTGGACGGGGCGCTCGGCGCGGAGCTGCTGGCGGCCTTCAAGGAGCTGATCGAGAACCCGATGGGGATGCTGGTGTGAGGTGATCGGGGCTGTCCGTGCGGGCTCGACGGTCGCGTGGCGGTCGGCGAGCGGCATGGAGACCTTTCCTCCTCCCGTGTGGAGGAGGTGTCGGCGAAGCCGACGGAGGTGGGTCGGTGGGCAAGGCTCGCGGCTCGCGGGTCGAGCGAACGGGTCGTGCAGGGCTGCCTTGCGGGCGAGATCGTCTCGGCCCGACCCACACCCCCGGCCCCTCTCCACAAGGGAGAGGGGAGTCGGTCGGCGCTTGCCGCTGCGGGTCGCGTGGCGATCGGCGAGCGGCATGCAGGCCTTTCCTCCTCCCTTGTGGAGGAGGTGTCGGCGAAGCCGACGGAGGTGGGTCGGGATGCAGGGCTCGCGGCTCGCGGGTCGAGCGAACGAGCGGTGCAGCGCTGCATTACGGCATACACCTCCGGCCCGTCGCCCCGCGGGTGAGGAGAGTCGGCCGGCGGTTCTTGCCGAGGTCGAGCGCAGCTTGGGAGGAAGATTTCAGATGCCTTGGAATCAGCCGCCGAAAATCTCGCCATCGCCCGCCGCGCGGCGAGCCGCCCGCTCCCTTCGCCGGAACCTGACGCCCGCCGAGAAGCGCCTGTGGTGGCATCTGCGCAAGCGAGTCCCGCTGGAGGGGACGAGCTGGCGCCGCCAGGTGCCGCTTGGCGCGTACGTCGTCGACTTCTGCTGCCTCAAGCACAAGCTGATCATCGAGGTCGACGGCGCGAGCCATTCCTACGACGCGCAGCAGGCCCGCGATGCGGCGCGCGACGCGGCGCTCGAGCGGCAGGGCTTCCGCGTCCTGCGCTTCACCAATCACACCGTCCTCACCGACATCGACACCGTCATGGACACGGTCCACGCCCACCTGGCCGAGATCGCGCCGGTCCATGCCTGACGCCGCGACCCTCGCCCCCGCCGCTCTGCGCCCCGCCACCCCCGCGGACGCGCGGGCCGTGGCGCTCCTGTGGGACATGGCCAATGCCGGCCATGTCGCGAGCGTGTTCGCCCGCGCCGCGCCGGGGGAGGGGACGTGGCTCGACGCGGCCGCGGACGAGATCAAGTCGCCCTGGGGCGAGATGTCGTGGAAGAACGCCGTCGTCGCCGAGGCCGAGGGCGCGGTCGTCGGCGCCCTCGTGGCGCTTCGGCTCACTCGCCGGATCGGCCGGCTCGACCTGATGCGCATGGCGCCCGACCAGCGCGTCCACTACGAGCTCCTGGCCAAGGTCCACGGCGCCTGGCTCCTGCGCGATCTCGCCGTCCTGCCCGCCTTTCGCGGTCGTGGCATCGGCGCGGCGCTCCTCGACGAAGGCGAGCGGCGCGCCCGGGCGGCCGGCTGCGAGACCCTCGCCATCACCACCCATGAGACCAATGCCGCCTTCCGCGCCCATCTGGCGCGGCGCGGCTTCGCCGAGATCGACGCCCGCCCGGTGCGCCGCCACGCGCGCTACGCCCCGGAGAGCCGCTGGATCCTCTTGACCCGCCCAGTCGAGGGCGCCTGATCGACAACGAGAGAGACTGCATCATGGCCGACACCTACGACGTGATCATCATCGGCGCCGGTCCCGGCGGTTACGTCGCCGCGATCCGCGCGGCGCAGCTCGGGATGAAGACCGCCGTCGTCGACCGCGAGCATCTCGGCGGCATCTGCCTGAACTGGGGCTGCATCCCCACCAAGGCCCTGCTGCGCTCGGCCGAGATCTTCCACTACATGTCGCATGCCGGCGACTACGGCCTCTCCGCCCAGGGCGTCTCCTTCGACATCGGCGCGGTGGTGAAGCGCTCGCGCGGCGTCTCGGGCCGGCTCAACGGCGGCGTCGGCATGCTGCTCAAGAAGAACAAGGTCGACGTGATCTGGGGCGAGGGGTCGATCGCCAAGGCCGGCGAGGTGACGGTGAAGCCCGCCACGAAGTCCGTCGAGGGCCCGCCCGTGCCCGCGCCCAAGGGCGCGCTCGGGCCGGGAAGCTACAAGGCCAAGCACGTCATCGTCGCCACCGGCGCGCGCCCGCGCGTGCTGCCCGGCATCGAGCCGGACAGAAAGCTGATCTGGACCTATTTCGAGGCGATGGTGCCGAAAGAGATGCCGAAGTCGCTCCTCGTCATGGGCTCCGGCGCCATCGGCATCGAGTTCGCCTCGTTCTACCGCACGATGGGCGCGGAGGTGACCGTCGTCGAGGTGATGCCGCAGATCCTCCCCGTCGAGGACGCGGAGATCGCCGCCATGGCGCGCAAGCGCTTCGAGAAGCAGGGGATCAAGATCCTCACCGGCGCGAAGGTGACCAAGGTCGAGAAGGGCGGAAACAGCGTCACCGCCACGATCGAGACGGACAAGGGCGCCCAGCAGATCACGGCCGACAAGCTGATCTCGGCGGTGGGCGTCGTCGGCAACGTCGAGGGCCTCGGCCTCGAGGCTTTGGGCGTGAAGATGGAGCGCGGCGTCGTCGTCACCGACGGGCTCGGGCGCACCAACGTGCCGGGCGTCTACGCCATCGGCGACGTCGCCGGCCCGCCGATGCTCGCCCACAAGGCCGAGCACGAGGGCGTCATCTGCGTCGAGACCATCGCCGGGCTCCACACCCACGCCATGGACAAGGGCATGATCCCGGGCTGCACCTACTGCCACCCGCAGGTGGCGTCGGTCGGCCTCACCGAGGCCAAGGCGAAGGAGCAGGGGATCGCCGTCAAGGTCGGCCGCTTCCCCTTCGCCGGCAACGGCAAGGCGATCGCCCTCGGCGAGCCGGACGGCATGGTCAAGACGATCTTCGACGCAAAGACCGGCAAGCTGCTCGGCGCCCACATGATCGGCGCAGAGGTGACCGAGCTGATCCAGGGCTACGTGGTCGCCATGAACCTCGAGACCACCGAGGAAGAGCTGATGCACACGGTCTTCCCGCACCCGACGCTGTCGGAGATGATGCACGAGAGCGTGCTGGATGCGTATGGGCGGGTGATTCACTCGTGAGGACATAGTGAATCTCGGAGCCTCTCGTCAAATCAGATACCTGTGGTATGCGATACGTCTGTGACGCACGGCGATTCGGAGGGCGGAGATGCGGTTCGAGAGGGTCATCAGGACCGATCTGTTATTTCCGGCCTTCGAGCCCATTGCCCGGTCGCGGTACGAGGCCTCTCTCAGCTTCCTCTTTCAAGGTGGCGACTGGTCACACGAGTTTGTCAGAGATCGTACCTGGGAGCGTGTCTTTTCGAACTCAATCTCTTTGACGGAGACTTTTTCTCACGACGAAAGGTTCCGCTTGGAGTTTCTGCAAGGTTTTATTCCTTTCGCGCTCCAAAACAAGCGCATAGACGCGATCAATTATCGCGCTGTCGATAGGATCTTAGCTGAGGCACGCAAGTTTGACTCGTTTGTTTTCGAAGAGGTTTTAAGAGAGAATCTTGTCATCGAACGCAGCCCGCCTTCATGGCTGCCTGTCGGCGAGATCATAAAGTGGGGTCCTGTAACGGGGGGCGGATTTGTTCTTGGTATGCTTGGTAGTTTTGAGCCCATTCTCCTCGTCACCGTACCCACGGGCATCGTCTTAATCGGCTCCGCCGTCGCGATTGCGAAAGCGTTCGACCGTGGAATATCTCGGATGATTGCAGAACGCATCCTTGGTCGGAGAGATCGAGAGTGGTAACGGGGTCTGCTGTAGAGGAATGGCAAGGCCGCCACGTGCGGGGAACCCGTGCGAAGTTACTAGCGGGTTGAGGCAAAACAACCGTACGCGCTGGTTCGCCCTGGCGGAGTAGACCCATGGAGCACCTGGCCTTCTGGATTCCCGTGTCGCTCGCCGCGCTGCTCGTCTATGTCAAGCGCGACAGAGCGGTGGCGGACCTTCGGTTCATCGCCGCGGTCCTGCGCGGGCGCCGGCCCGTCGAGTGGAAGGTGGACGCGGCGTCCGGATCGATGCCGACGACGAGCGGGGTAGGGGACGCCAGGCCGTATCCGGCATGGACGGCGTCGGCGATCCCTTCCGACGTCGCGATGAGCGCCGAGCGGCACGACGGCGCCGTCAGGCGCCGGTCGGCCGGTCCCGAAGGGCCTTGATCCCTCCGGAGAGCCTCAGGCCGCCGTCGGGGCTGTCGGCCTTTGCCGTCGCCTGCTATGCATCGCCGACCGCATCGATGCAGGAGCTCCCATGCCCGAACCCGGCCCCCCGCGCACCCCGGAAAACCGCGCGCGCGACGCCCGGCGCATGAAGGCGGTGATCCTCGCCGCCTGCGCGCTGGCCTTCGCCGCGGCGCCGCTGGCGTTTCCCTTCGCCGGCTTCGATCCGGAGATGTTTCCGCAGCCGCAGCGGGACCCGCCGGTGCAGCCGGCGGGCTACGCCTTCGGCATCTGGGGGCCGATCTACCTCTGGCTCCTGGTCTCGGCGGCGTTCGGCCTGATCAAGCGGGGCGACTCGCCCGCCTGGGACGCGCCGCGCTGGCCGCTCGCCGGCAGCCTCGTCGTCGGCGCGGCCTGGCTGCCGGTGGCGCAGACGGACGCGGTGTGGGCGACGATCCTGATCTGGGCGATGCTGATCCTGGCGCTCGCGGCGCTTTTCCGCACGCCAGCGGACACGGACCGCTGGCTGCTGCGCGCGCCGATCGCGCTCTACGCCGGCTGGCTGACGGCGGCCTCCTGGGTCTCGATCGGGCTCACCGGGGCCGGCTACGGGATCGCGCTCGCGGAATACGGCTGGGCGATCGTGGGCCTCCTCGGCGCGCTCGCTACGGCGGGGGGCGTTCTGTGGCGGCTGCCGCGCATCCCGCTCTACGCGGCCGCCGTGGTCTGGGCGCTCATCGCCGTCGCCGTCGCGAACTACGCGGAGGCGTGGAGCCTGGTCGTCCTGGCGCTCGCGGGCGCCGTCGCGATGGCGGGGCTCGGCTACCGCAACGCGCGGACCTGAGACCCCCGGGAACGCCCCAGCTTGCCACCGCGTTGCGCGGGGGCACACTCCGCGTGGCAACAGGGAAACCGAACGCATGTCCATCATCGCCTGGATCGTCGTCGGCATCATCGCCGGCTTCATCGCCGAGAAGGTCACCGGCCGCAATCACGGCCTGCTGACGAACCTGATCGTCGGCATCATCGGCGCCTTCGTCGGCGGCTTTCTCGCCTCGCTTCTCGGCTTCGAGTACGCCGAGGGCTTCAATCTCGCCTCGATCATCGTCGCGACGATCGGCGCGATCGTCTTCCTCTGGATCCTGGGAATGATCCAGGGACGCCGCTCGTCCCGCTGACCGCGGGCCTGCCCTGCACGCGCCGCCTGCGGTTCGCTGCCGCGTGGGATTTGCGTCTGCGGTCGGAAGGCCCTAGATCATGGCGACGTGTGTAGAGCGCAGCGCAGCCCGCGCGCGCGTCCAGCCGGATCGGGAGAGCATGACCGTCGTTCTCGACCTCCTCGCCAAGGATACCCGGGCCAAGGACAACCGCCCCCGTCACCCGGAGAAGGCGCACCGGCCGGACCAGCCGCTCCAGCGCAAGCCCGATTGGATTCGCGTCAAGGCGCCGGGCTCGCCCGGCTGGGCGGAGACCAACCGAATCGTCAAGGAGAACAAGCTCGTCACGGTCTGCGAGGAGGCGGGCTGCCCGAATGTCGGCGAGTGCTGGGAAAAGAAGCACGCCACCTTCATGATCATGGGCGACACGTGCACCCGCGCCTGCGCCTTCTGCAACGTCAAGACCGGCCTGCCCCAGGCGCTCGACCGGCAGGAGCCGGAGCACATCGCCATCGCGGTGGAGAAGCTCGGCCTCGAGCACGTGGTCATCACCTCCGTCGACCGCGACGACCTCGAGGACGGCGGCGCGCAGCACTTCGCCGAGGTGATCGGCGCCATCCGCGCCCGCTCGCCGAAGACCACGATCGAGGTGCTCACCCCGGACTTCCTGAGGAAGCCCGGCGCGCTCGAGGTGGTGGTGAAGGCGCGCCCCGACGTCTTCAACCACAATCTCGAGACGGTCCCGTCGAAGTACCTGAAGGTCCGCCCCGGCGCGCGCTACTTCCACTCCATCCGCCTGCTCCAGCAGGTGAAGGAGCTCGACCCGACGATCTTCACCAAGTCCGGAATCATGGTCGGGCTCGGCGAGGAGCGCAACGAGGTGCTCCAGCTGATGGACGATCTGCGCTCCGGCGAGGTGGATTTCATGACGATCGGCCAGTACCTGCAGCCGACGCGCAAGCACCACCCGGTGATCCGCTACGTCACGCCCGACGAGTTCAAGGCCTACGAGACGACGGCCTACGCCAAGGGCTTCCTGCTCGTCTCGGCCTCGCCGCTGACGCGCTCGTCCCACCACGCGGGCGAGGACTTCGCGCGACTGAAGTCCGCGCGCCTCGCGAAGCTCGGTCGCTGACCCCATTTCCCCGGCATGCCGTCTTTCCGCACCACTCGCCGCGTCCGGCACACGCCTGCCGAGATGTTCGATCTCGTCGCCGACGTCGAGCAATATCCGAAGTTCCTGCCGCTCTGCGAGGACCTGAAGGTCCGCCGCAAGGTGCAGAGCGGGGACGGCGTGGAGACGCTCGTCGCCGACATGACCGTCGGCTACAAGAAGATCCACGAGAGCTTCACGAGCCGCGTCACCCTCGACCGGCCGCGCATGCGCATCGATGTCGAGTACGTCAACGGCCCCTTCCGCTACATGGAGAACCGCTGGACCTTCAAGCCGGCGGGGGAGGGGATGTGCGACGTGGAGTTCTACATCAATTACGAGTTCAAGAGCTTCACGCTCGGCATGCTGATGGGCGCGATGTTCGATCGCGCCTTCCGCAAGTTCTCCGAGGCCTTCGAGGAGCGCGCCGACGCGATCTACAGGTGAGCCGTGCGGGGCGGTGTCCGGCGCACCGCCCCCGCCGCCTCGGCCGGTCAGATCGCCCGTAGGTGCCGGATCGGCCGGCCGGGCGCCAGCGCCTGCGCCGCGCGCACGATGCCCTGCGCGTCGATGCCGTAATGTCGGTAGAGATCGGCGATCGTCCCCGTCTGGCCGAAATGCTCGACGCCGAGCGAGCGCGTGCGGTGGCCGTGCACCGCGCCGAGCCAGCCCAGCGTCGCCGGGTGACCGTCCAGCACCGTGACGATGCCGCAATGGGTGGGCACCGCCTCCAGCAGGCGCTCGATATGCGAGCGGGCGTGCACGAGCCCCGCCTCGCGGGCGCGCTGCGCCGCCGTCCAGCCGGCGTTGAGCCTATCGGCGGAGGTCACGGCGAGGAGGCCGACGTCGCGCCGGTCCTCCGCCATCAGCCCCACCGCCTCGATCGCCTCCGGCGCGACCGCGCCCGTATAGGCCACGACGATCTCCGCGTTCGGCCCGGGCTCGCGCATCCAGTAGGCGCCGTCCACCACGTCGCGGGCGAGATCCGGCGTCATCGCGCGCCGCGGCTGCTCGATCGTCCGCGTGGTCAGGCGCAGGTAGACCGAGCCGCCGGTGGCGTCGCGCAGCCAGGTGCGCTCGTCCGGCTCCGCGTCGCCGTCGCGCTGAAGATAGGCGAAGGCGAAGCGCAGGATCTCGGCGAGCTCGTCGACGAAGGCCGGCTCGAACGAGGCGAGGCCGTCCTGGGCGAGGCCGATCAGCGGCGACGAGATCGACTGGTGCGCGCCGCCCTCCGGCGCCAGCGTCACCCCGGACGGGGTCGCCACCAGGAGGAAGCGCGAATCCTGATAGCAGGCGTAGTTCAGCGCATCGAGGCCGCGGGCGATGAACGGGTCGTAGAGCGTCCCGATGGGGATCAGCCGCTCCCCGAACAGCGAGTGCGAGAGCCCGAGCGCCGAGAGCAGGATGAACAGGTTCATCTCCGCGATGCCGAGCTCGATGTGCTGGCCCGTGGGCTTGTAGTCCCAGTTGAAGGTCGAGGGGATGCGCTCGGCCTTGAAGGTGTCGGCCAGCGCCTCGCGGGCGAAGAGCCCGCGACGGTTCACCCACGGCCCGAGATTGGTCGAGACCGTCACGTCCGGCGAGGTGGTGACGATCCGCTCGGCCAAGGCCGCGTCCGAGCGCGCGAGCTCGTTGAGGATCAGCCCGAAGCCGGCCTGGGTCGAGATCGTCTCCTGCTTCGGCGCGGCCATGGTCTCCGGCACGTCCACCGCCGGCGCGCTCCAGCGCCGCGTGCCCTCGCGCGCGAACGGCGCCTCGGCGAGGAAGCGCTCGATCTCGGCCTGCGGCAGGGAGAGCCCCTCGAACTTTTCCCATTCGTGGCCGGGGCGCACCTTCATCTGCGCCTGAAAGCCCTCCATCTGCTTGGGCGTGAGGAGCCCCGCATGGTTGTCCTTGTGGCCGGCGAGCGGCAGGCCGAAGCCCTTGATCGTGTAGGCGATGAAGACCACGGGCCGGTCGTGGTCGATCCCCTCGAAGGCCTCGAGCAGGGTGGGCAGATCGTGGCCGGCGAGGTTCGTCATCAGCCGGCCGAGCTCGGCGTCCGAGCGCCGCTCGATCAGCGCCGTGAGGTCGCCCTGGTCGCCGAGATCGTCCATCAGCCGCTTGCGCCAGGCCGCCCCGCCCTGGAACGTCAACGCGGAGTAGAGCTGGTTCGGGCAGGTGTCGATCCAGGTCCGCAGCCTGTCGCCGCCGGGCTCGCGGAAGGCCTCCTCCAGCAGCGAGCCGTATTTCAGCGTCACCACCTCCCAGCCGAAGGCCTCGAACAGCGCCTGGAAGCGGGCGTAGAGCCCCTCGCGGATCACGGCGTCGAGGCTCTGGCGGTTGTAGTCGACGATCCACCAGGTGTTCCGCACGCCCTGCTTCCAGCCCTCGAGCAGCGCCTCGAAGATGTTGCCCTCGTCCATCTCCGCGTCGCCGACGAGCGCGATCATGCGGCCCTCGGGCTGGTCCGCCGCCCAGCCGCGGGCGCGCACGTAGTCCTGCACCAGCGAGGCGAACAGCGTCTGCGCCACGCCGAGCCCCACCGATCCCGTGGAGAAGTCGACGTCGTCCCCGTCCTTGGTGCGCGAGGGATAGGATTGCGCGCCCTTGTAGCCGCGAAAGCGCTCGAGCTTGTCGCGGGTCTGGTTGCCGAAGAGGTACTGGATCGCGTGGAAGACCGGGCTGGCATGAGGCTTGACCGCGACGCGGTCCTGCGGGCGGAGCGTCGCGAAATAGAGCGCCGTCATGATGGTCGCGAGCGAGGCCGAGGAGGCCTGGTGCCCGCCGACCTTCAGCCCGTCCGCGCTCTCGCGCAGATGGTTGGCGTGGTGGATCGTCCAGGTGGAGAGCCAGAGCAGCTTCTTCTCGAGCTCGGCGAGATAGGGCAGGCGCGGGTCGCGTGTGGCGGGCATGGGGGCTCCGGTGGGGGAGGGCGGGGCGAGGCGGAGATTATCGGCTCTCGTTTCCCCGGTCGAGGCCGGCGCCGCGCAAGCCCGCCGGGCGCCCCCGCCTCAGGCCACGCCCCGCCGCTCGCCCGACCCGCCGCGCAGCTCCGCCACCTCGCGGCGCAACGCCCTGATCTCGTCGAGCAGCACCGTGTTGACCTCCTGCATCGAGGTGGCGGCGGCGGCGACCTCCTCGCTCGCGGCCTTCTCCGCCGCGATCGCCTCGGCGCGCTCCTCCTTCGTCTCCGCCTCGTGCACGGCCTGCATGGCCGAGACCACGATGCCGATGAAGAGGTTGAGCACCGTGAAGGTGGTCACCACGATGAAGGGCACGAAGAACAGCCAGGCATAGGGATAGACCTCCATCACCGGGCGCACGATGCCCATCGACCAGCTCTCCAGCGTCATCACCTGGAAGAGCGTGTAGGCCGAGGCGGGGATCGAGCCGAACCAGTCCGGGAAGGAGGCGCCGAACAGCTTCGTCGCCATCACCGAGAAGACGTAGAAGACGAGCGTGAGCAGGACGATCACCGAGCCCATGCCGGGCAGCGCCCCGACCATGGCGCCGACCACGCGCCTGAGCGAGGGCACGATGGTGACGAGGCGCAGAAGGCGCAGCACGCGCAGCGCCCGCAGCACCGTGAGCGGCCCCGTCGCCGGCACCAGCGCGATGCCCACGACGGCGAAGTCGAACACGTTCCAGGCGTTGGTGAAGAAGCGCAGCCGATGCACCGCGAGCCGCGCCGCGATCTCGACCACGAACACGGCCAGGATCGCCTTGTCGAGCGCGAGCAGCAGGGGCCCGAACCGCTCCATGGCGGCCGGCACCGTCTCCAGCCCGAGCGTGACGGCGTTGACGATGATCAGCACCATGATGACCCGCTCGAGCAGGCGGGATTCGACGAAGGCTTTGAGGCGGTCCACGGGGCGGGTCTCCGGGCAGGCGGGCGCGACCGCGCCGACCCCTCGCCGCGCGCGGCCGAACAGGCAAGTGGACGCCCGCCCCGGTTTCGTCAAGCGCCCGCGCGCGCGGACGCCCGGTCGCGGGCGCGGGCGCGTCGAGCGAGTTGACCCGCGCGCCCGATCCGCTTAACCAGAGGGCCGTGACCGAGCGCGTAGCTCAGCTGGTAGAGCAACGGACTTTTAATCTGTAGGTCCTGGGTTCGAGTCCCAGCGCGCTCACCACGTAAGTGCTTGGTATCGCTAAAAAACTGATATTGGTAACGGAGTAGCGCGGAGCCTCGGAATCGCCCGGGGTAACGGGGGGCCTCGAATGTCGTCGAGTCGTACCGACGCTCTGAATGCCGCGAGGCGGCATGCCTCAACAGTGCTCGACGAGCTTCCCGGCGCTATGTTGAGGGTGACCCAGGAAGCTAGGCTCTGGCCCCATAAACGGCAAAGCGGATTTGATCGCTCGAGCGTAGGATGATTCAACCTTCCTGATCGAGGGAGGATTCGATGCGCCGCCATGAGCTGACCGACGAGGAATGGGCGATCATCCAGCCGCTTCTGCCGAACAAGGTGCGCGGCGTGCCCCGGGTGGACGACAGGCGGGTGATCAACGGGATCGTCTGGCGCTTCCGGACGGGTGCGCCCTGGCGCGACGTGCCCGAGCGCTACGGCCCGCGCACGACGCTCTACAACCGCTTCGTCCGATGGCGGAAAGCAGGCGTCTGGGACCGAATTCTGGACGCCGTCTCAGAGGCTTACGACGGCGACATCGTGATGATCGACAGCTCCTGCGTCCGCGTCCACCAGCACGGGGCCGCGGGAAAAAGGGGGATTCGGAGGCCGCCGGAGATGGTCGCATGGGACGTTCCCGCGGCGGCCTGACGACCAAGATCCACGCCCTCGTCGATGCGGAAGGGCGGCCGGTTCGCCTCCTGCTCACCGCAGGGCAGGCAAACGACGCACCGGCCTGCGAGCAGCTCCTTCCGCTCGTCGCGAAAGACGCCATCCTGATCGCCGACCGCGCCTACGACACGAACGCGATCCGCGCGACGGTGACCGAACGCGGCGCCTGGGCGAACATCCCGCCCCGCGCGATCCGAAAGGGCAGCTTCCCGTTCAGCTCCTGGCTCTACCGCCAGCGAAACCTCGTTGAGCGCTTCTTCAATCGCATCAAGCACTTCCGCGGCCTCGCCACGCGCTACGACCGCTCGCCCGACAACTTCCTCGCCGCGCTCAAGCTCGCCGCGATCCGGATTTGGCTTGCCGCGAAATGAGTCCGCATCCTAGTGGACGGGGCGCGCTCCATGGTTCCCGTCATGTTTTGGAGCTCGCGCGGGTCGCTCGTGCGACGCATAGGCGGGCATGCGTAGCAGCGTCATTCATTTTCCAGCGCGTGCTGAAGGCTGAAGCCGGTTCTGAGGCGCATGAACTCGAACCCGTGTTTGCGTCGATCGCCTCGAAAGTGCTTAGCGAGTACGACAATCGAACGCGCAACATATCTGTGCGCCTCCCCGATGTTAGACGTGATCTCGCGGCTTCTTTCGAGAGCGAGCATCTTGGTATCTTGGAAGATGTGCGACTCGGGCTGGGCGCGTCAGACGCCGCCGGAGCGGTGAGCCACTCCGTCCACGTCGACGCGCGCGGAGGCATCGCCAACGTGCAGGCCGGAAGTCCGGGAGCTCGCATGGTCGTCAGCGGTGGGCAGCAGGTCGGGGTTTGGGACCCTGGACCGCTCCTGGCTAGACTTCAGGAAGTCGAGGCCGCGATATTGGCTTCGCAATCACGACCGGACGAGCGCGATGAGGCCCTCGACGACCTAGTCGCACTTCGGCGCGAGGCGCTGGACGAGCAACCTGAGGCCGGGCGGGTGCGGCGGATTTGGCTGCGCCTGGCCCCGCGTCTAGAGCAACTCGGTATCGGTGTCGCCGCCAGCACGCTCGCTCCGCTCCTTCCGCCTATCATATCCGCTGCAGGCGGCTGATCCACCCTGAGTGGTATTTTCGACAATTTTTCGGACGCTTCCGGCCGGGCGGTGACCTGCAGGTCTACTGGGCAGATGGGTCGGCGATCGAACACAGGGCCATGGTCGGAAGACGAGGCGCGGGCGATCGTCGACAGGAACGCGTGCGGGGGTTGCCGGATCACTCAGCGGGAGCGACGCCAGTGCGCTTCCAACAAGAACAGCCCCGCCGGTGGAGGGGCGGGGCTCGTCTAGAAGGGTAGCGCATCAGGCAGCGACGGGGATGCCGGCGTCGTGGTCGTTCCGATGATCCCGCTTCACGTATTGCGCCGCGCGCAGCACTTTTTGGCGAGGCTCGGCCGCCAGCTCAGCCATGCACGCCTCGAACTCGCGGGTGACGTCCGGCCACTGAGTCATCATCGCCGCAAGTCCAGTTCGAAACAGGCTGACGACCAGCTCATGGGTTTCAGGCGAGCGCGTCTGGAGATCGTCGAGGGCTACGGCCAGTTCTCGTTGACGCTCAGTCTCCGGACTTGGAGCCGGCTCGCTTCCGCTCATGCGCATGAAAACGATGAACGACCGCGCCGATTCCTCACGGAGGGTTTGCTCCGAAAAGTCGACGATGAAGGACTTGATGATCTGCGGCACTTCGTCCGAAGCCATGACGGCGTCGACCATCGAGCGGTGAGCACGCAGGAGGCGTGCCGCGCCGTCGAGGACGTTGATGTCGCGTCGGAGCTTGTCCCGGTAGAGGCGTAGGCAGTACTCGAGGAACAGCGCCACCCCGGCGCCCGCCACCACGAGAGCGATGGTTCCGAGCAGGTCAGTCACGGTTCGGTCCCTCCTTGGACACTGGCTCAACGCCGCTTTGCGCGTGCGGTTCGAACGGCAGTTCGGGTTCGTCAGCCGTCAGGACGCGCTTATGCTCCTGGTAGGTGACGCGCGCACGATCACGTTCAAGCGCTACGATACCACGCTTTTCGTCAAGTTTCCCCCAACCCGCGATCACTTCTCTTAGAGTGGGCAACAGAAAGGAAACGACAAGGAAGCCGAGTGCTGCCCATGGATTGACGCCGCCAAGGAGCAGTCCGCCGGTGATCAGCGCCAGCAATAGGAGAAGCACGGCATGCCGGTCGAGGCCGGCCGCCTTAGCACCCTCGAGAATCGCTTTGGCGGTGTCCGCGGGAAGGAGGCTCATCGCTCGCCCATACACTGCGCGCTGCACGTGCGACCTGCATACCCTCTCGGTCGCGAGAGTACAATTCGGGCTGATCCGGCTCGCTCACAAGGAACGAGGCCCGCGGAAACGAGCTGAGCGGGGCGGTGACTAGGCTCTGGCCCCATAAACGGCAAAGCGGATTTGATCGCTCGAGCGTAGGATGATTCAACCTTCCTGATCGAGGGAGGATTCGATGCGCCGCCATGAGCTGACCGACGAGGAATGGGCGATCATCCAGCCGCTTCTGCCGAACAAGGTGCGCGGCGTGCCCCGGGTGGACGACAGGCGGGTGATCAACGGGATCGTCTGGCGCTTCCGGACGGGTGCGCCCTGGCGCGACGTGCCCGAGCGCTACGGCCCGCGCACGACGCTCTACAACCGCTTCGTCCGATGGCGGAAAGCAGGCGTCTGGGACCGAATTCTGGACGCCGTCTCAGAGGCTTACGACGGCGACATCGTGATGATCGACAGCTCCTGCGTCCGCGTCCACCAGCACGGGGCCGCGGGAAAAAGGGGGATTCGGAGGCCGCCGGAGATGGTCGCATGGGACGTTCCCGCGGCGGCCTGACGACCAAGATCCACGCCCTCGTCGATGCGGAAGGGCGGCCGGTTCGCCTCCTGCTCACCGCAGGGCAGGCAAACGACGCACCGGCCTGCGAGCAGCTCCTTCCGCTCGTCGCGAAAGACGCCATCCTGATCGCCGACCGCGCCTACGACACGAACGCGATCCGCGCGACGGTGACCGAACGCGGCGCCTGGGCGAACATCCCGCCCCGCGCGATCCGAAAGGGCAGCTTCCCGTTCAGCTCCTGGCTCTACCGCCAGCGAAACCTCGTTGAGCGCTTCTTCAATCGCATCAAGCACTTCCGCGGCCTCGCCACGCGCTACGACCGCTCGCCCGACAACTTCCTCGCCGCGCTCAAGCTCGCCGCGATCCGGATTTGGCTTGCCGCGAAATGAGTCCGCATCCTAGAGCGAGGAAATCAGCCCGAATGCCCTGTTCGGCAAGGCGTTCAGGGTGGTGACCTCGACGAAGGAAATCAGACGAAGCCCGCGCGCCTCAACGTGACGGCATTATGCCGGAAGGCGCGGCGGACAATGGCGTAGACGAGGCGCATGGGCGGAGCTCCGGTTCGGAAGACCGCGGGTCGAGGTCGAGGCGAAGCTGACCCGCGCGCTCGGCGGCGCGGCGTGATCGGCGAGCCCGTCCTCGGGCGCGAGTGCGGCTTTGAGGGCCAGCTCCCGTGGCGGGGTCGCCGAGATCGTCGCGACCTCGGCCGCCGCCGCCGACTGGCGCCCGCGCGCGCCCGCTAGCGCGGCTAGCGCACCGAGCATGGCCCCGCGCCCCCACGGCACCTCACCTCCCACTCACCCCCTCCCGAATCACCCCCAACCTCTCCCCCAAATCCGCGAGCGAATCCGTCACGTCCTCCAGCAGCATCGTCAGCGGCTCGCGCGTCTCCGGCGTAAGCGACAGCAGCGCCAGCGACACGCCGGCGCAGCGGCGGGCGATGCGGTCGAGGGAATCGTGGAGGTCGACGAGGTCGCGGCCGATGGTCGGCGTCGGGGGCGCGGCGGCGGGGAGGGCCTGCGCGACGAAGGCCGCGATCTGCGCCGCCAGCGTCTCGCGCGCGGTCGCGATCTCGGCGTCGGGCGCGCCGCCGTCGAGCCAGGCGAGCGCCGCGGCCTTGGCCGCGAGCCCGTCGAGCGTCGAGCAGGGGAGGTCGGCGATGCGCCGGACGACGTCCTCGGCCGTGCCGCGCATCCCGCGCAGCCGTTCGTCGAGAGCGATTCCTTCGACACCCTCCGCGCGGTACGCCGTCTCCAGCGCGACGGCGCCCGCAGCCAGGTCGCGCAATGCGGCGCCGTAGGCCGCTGGCATGGAAGGGGCGTGCGCGCCGTCCGCGGGCGCGGTAGAGGTATGGGTAGCCATATGCGATCTCCTTGGGATCGTGTGTGGTCAGGCGAGAGCGAGAGGCTCCACCCTCTTGCGCTCGCCGCTTTTCTAGCGCTAGGAATGAAAGATGTCAATAGATAGCGCTAAAAAATCTCGGCGAGGCCGGCCGCGCATGGACACCGAAGCCGTGAACGTGCGCATGGCCCGCGACATGATCGAGGCGGTCGACGCCGCCGCCGAGGCGCAGCCGGAGCCCAAGCCCGGCCGCCCGGAAATGGTTCGTCGCGCGCTCGCGGAGTGGCTGCGCGGGCGTGGTTTCCTGAAGGAAAGCTGATCGGCGAATGGCCTCGGCGAAGGATAGCAAGAAGTCGCGCGGCCGGCCGCCCACCGGTATCGGCAAGCCCGTGGGGCTGCGGCTCTATCCCGAGCTGGAGGCCGCCGTCGACGCCGCCATCGCGGCGCAGCCCGAGCCCAAGCCCGGCCGCCCCGAGATGATCCGCCGGGCGCTCGCCGACTGGCTTCGCGAGCGCGGCCATCTCCCCTAGCGCGACGCGCGGGGCCGCCCGTTCGTCCCGTCGCGGGGGACCTCCTCCTCGGAAATTCCCGCCTCGCGCCGCTGCTTGCGGAAGGCGCGGGCCTGCAGGCGCGGGGCGAGCGCCCAGGCGATGGGGGCGGCGAGGACGAAGCTCGCCACGACGACCCAGGGGATGAGGGTCGCTGCCTGCGCGTTCAGCGCGGGCACGGCCAGGATCGTCACCGCGCCGATGCCGAACAGGACGGCGTTCACGGGCAGGTAGACGAGCGCGGCGACGACGATTCGCTTGCGCATCGGAAAAGCTCCTTCCTCCGGACCGCGTCAACGCGGCCGGAGGCTGAGCCGTTCCGGGATCGGGGCGGGCTACGCGATCGCCCGGAGGTCGGCGCTCGGCGCGCGCGTGCACGCCTCGTGCGCGTCCGGCTCGACGGGGATCGCAGCCTCCTCGCCCGGATCCGCCGCGACCGCCTCCATCTCCGCGCGGAGGCCGTCGACCACGGCCCGCGCGGCCCGGGTGCGCGGCGCGGGGATGCGCGAGGAGAGCCAGGCGACGAGATCGGGGGGCGGCCCTCCCGGACAGGTCGCGGCGCTGGCGACGTAGCCCTTCAGCGCGCCGGCGAGAAAGCCGGGCCAATCGGGGTCGGCGCGATCGGCCGCACGGTCCATCTCGAGCAGGATCTCGGCCTCCTCCCGCGACGTGATCCCGTCGGGAAGGACGTCGCGCTGGAGCCGGCGCAGGTCGCCGAAGCGGATGCGCCGCGCCTCCCGGACACGGGCGGCGAAGGTGTGGAGTGAGGTGACGGTCATCCGCGGGCCCTCCTGCTCGTCGTGGGTCGTGATCGGTGTCGCGTCGGTGCTCCTTCGGCGGGTTTAGGCCGGACTCGTCGCCGCCCCCTCGTCGGCAGGGGCGCTCTCTGCGGATCGGCCGTGCGGAGCATGGTCGCCCCGGCGGCGCGCGGCGGCAAGGCGCGATTCGCGCGAGCCGCGATAGGCGGTCCCGCGGCCCGGATGGGCTTGACTGTGCGCGCCGGACGACGGGGGCGTCGCGCCCGGCCGCGAGACGGTCAGCTCCGCGCGCCGGCGTAGTACTCGATGCGCGCCTCGAGCCGCCCGACCAGATCGGCGAGGGTCAGGGCGAAGGCGAAGAGGATCAGGATCAGCGCCCAGAAATGCGCCATCAGGAAGTTCTGCGAGTAGAGCGAGAACAACGCCCCGACGCCGATGATCGAGACCAGCAGCTGGCCGATCACCACGCCCTTCACCCCGCGGATGACGCCGAGCCGGATCCCGGCGAGGATCTCGGGCAGCGCCGCGTAGAGCACGATCCGGAAGCGCTGCCAGCGCGAGGCGCCGAAGGAGCGCGACATCTCGACGAGCGAGGGCGAGACGTGCAGCACGCCCGCGCGCGTGTCGAGCGCGATGATCCACACCGCGAACATGAAGACCGTGACGATCACGGTGGGCATGCCCATGCCGAACAGGATCATGATGACGGGCACGAGCGCCGAGAGCGGAGCCGACAGGAAGACGTTGACCCACATGTTGAGCAGCTGGTCGGCGGCCCGGACGAGCCCCATCAGCATGCCGAGCGCGACGCCGACGACGACGGCGAGCGCGAGCCCGCCGAGATAGGCCGCCACCGTGATCCGCGCGGCGTCGAGGAAGCTCGGCGTCGTGATCACGTCGTCGAGGGACGCCAGCACCTCGGAGAGGGGCGGGAAGAGCAGCAGGAGCTCGAACCGGCCGACGATCTCCCACAGGGCCGCCCAGAACAGCAGCGCCGCGATCTTCGGGACTCGGAAGCCGTGGATCTCCATCGCCTCACTCCACGTAGGCCCGCAGGCCGGCCCAGATCTCGCCGATCAGGTCGAGATATTCCGGGTTGCGGCGGATCAGGTCGGGGTCGCCCGAGCGGTCGATGCGCGGGGCGACGATCCGGTTGAGGCGCCCCGGCCGCGGGGAGAGCAGCACGATCCGGTCCGACAGGTAGACCGCCTCCTCGATCGAATGCGTGACCAGGATGAAGGTCTTCTTCTCGATCTCGCGCAGGCGCAGGAGATCCTCCTGGAACTTGCGGCGCGTCTGCTCGTCCACCGCCGAGAAGGGCTCGTCCATCAGGAGGACGTCGGCGTCGACGCACAGGGCCCGGGCGAGTCCGACGCGCTGGCGCATGCCGCCGGAGAGCTCGTGCGGGTACTTCTCCTCGAAGCCGGCGAGGCCGACCTCGGCGATGTAGTGGCGCGCGCGCTCCTCGCGCACGGATCGTGCGACGCCGCGCAGCTCGAGCCCGAAGGCGGCGTTGCGCAGCACCGTCGCCCAGGGCATCAGCGCGAAGTCCTGGAACACGAAGGCGCGCTCGGGCCCCGGCCCGTCGACGCGCCGGCCGTTCACCGTCACATCGCCCGATGTCGGCTCGAGCAGGCCGGCGATGATCTTCAGGAGCGTCGTCTTCCCGCAGCCGGAGGGTCCGAGCAGGCTCGTGAGCTCGCCCCGGCCGAAATCGAGGTCGATGTCCTTCAAGGCCACGACCCCGCCGCCATAGACCTTGTGGACGCCGCGCACGCCGATGATCGGCTCCGGAGCCGGGGCGGCGGCCTGGCTGGAGGTGAGGGGAATCGCCATGCTCATCACGCGCCTCGCTTCTCGGGTCGGAAGAGGGTCGTCTCGAGCCGGTGCAGCAGCGAGACGGTGACGACCGCGAAGACCACGATCGAGAGGATCACCGCGTACATCTCCGCGAACTTCGCGATGGAGCGGTTGAAGGTGATCAGGTCGCCGATGCCGGTGGGCGTGATCAGCAGCTCGGCGAGAACGACGCCGGAGAAGCCCTCCGCCACGCCGAGCCGGATGCCGGCGAACATCATCGGGCTCGCCGCCGGCAGGACGATCTTGAACACCTGCTGCCGGGGCGTGCCCATGAAGGATCGGCTCATGTCCACGAGCGAGGGCGTGACGTTGCGCACGGCCTTGTAGCTGTTGATGGCGATGACCGGCATGGCGAGCATGCACACGGCCAGCACCTTCGCGGTGAGCCCGATCCCGTAGACGAAGGTGATGAGCGGGATCAGCGCGGCCATCGGCGCCGCCTGCATGGTGATGAAGACCGGCAGGCTCACCCATTCGACGTCCTGCCTGAGACCCATCAGCACGCCGGCCCCGACCCCGATCCCGAGGGAGACGACGAGGCCGATCACGAGCGGCTCCAGCGTGCGCAGATAGGCCGCGCCGAGCGAGCCGTCGGCGATCATGCCCCAGAGCGCCGCCATCGTCTCGAGGAAGCTCGGGAAGGCCCAGTTGAAGTTCGATCGCCCGGCGATCTCCCAGGCCGCGCAGAAGACGGCGAGCGAGACGAGGCGCCACAGAAGCGGCGCGCCGCCGAGAGCGTCGAGCGCGCGGCTCGTCGGGCCGGAGACGACGCCCGTCGCCGCGGCCCCTGTTCCTGCCGTCGCCATGATGTCCTCCGATGGGATCGTCCGCCCCGGCCCGGCCGGGACGGACCCGTTTCGGCTCGGATCGCCGATCGGCGCTCAGTTCGCCGCCTTGGCGGCGTCGAGCACCGAGAAGTCCCAGAAGGCGGCCGGGTCGGCGCTCGACGGGTCGCCCTCGAAGGAGCCGGCGGCGGAGAGGAACTTCAGGTCGTCGATCGCGTCCTGCGGCTCCCCGCCGTCCGTCGGATAGATGCCGTTCTCGACCGCCTCGGCATAGTAGGGGACGGCCTCGGCGGCGACGTCGGCCGGCAGGTCCGGCAGGAGCCCGTAGGTCTCGCGCAGCTCCCCGACGATCGCCGGGTTTTCGGCGACGTCCGCCCAGGTGCGCAACAGCTCCTCGACGAAGACCTGCATGTCGTCGGCGCGGCTCTCCAGGACCCGCGTGCTGGCGTAGAGCGCCTCGTCCGTGGCGTTGACGCCGTCGAGCGGCAGGCGGACGAACTTGCCGCCGCCCTGCTCCTGCAGGAGCCGGAAGTTCGCGGCGTCCACGATCGAGGCGTCGATCGTCCCCTGCAGCATCGCGCCCGCGCGGACCTCCGAGCCCGGCACGTAGGAGATGTTGGAATATTCGATGCCGTGGACCTGCTCCATCAGCCGCATCAGGGCTTCCGTGCCCGAGCCGCGGGAATGGACGGTGACCTCCTCGCCGTCGAGATCCTGCCAGCTCGAATACACCTCGGAATTGACGACGGGGAAGAACAGCAGCGTCGACATCCGGAAGAACATCCGGATCGGCGCCTCCGAGTTGGCGATGAAGGCGTAGGGCGCGCCCACCCCGATATCGGCCTCTCCCGAGAGCACGGCCTGGACCGCGACGTCCTCGGAGTTGAAGAAGGTCATCTCCATCGGCACGCCGCGCTCCTCGGCGCGCTCCATGGCGACGAGGAGGTTGAGGCTCTCCACGCTGGCGATGTCGCCCAGCGCGACCCTCAACGGATCCCCCTGGGCGGCGGCCGTACCGGCCGAGACCGCGATGCCGGCTGCGGCCGCAAAACCGGCGATCGTCTTCAACAGGCTCCGTCTTGCGAGCGTCATGATGCTGTCCTCCCTTGGACGTTTCCTCTTCTCCTCGCGGCGGCGCCCTCTTTCCGGGACGCTCGCCGGAATGCCTAATGCTCGCCCTCGAAGAGGCGCGCCGACACCGAGCGGATGTGCGCGCGCATGGCTTCGTAGGCGGCTTCCGGATTGCGGTCGGCGATGGCGCGGGCGATCGCCTCGTGCTCGGCGAAGCTCGAATGGTCCGCCGGAGGGCGCACGGTCTCGCGGGTGACGGCGCCCCACGCCACGGCGCGGCGCACCTGGTTGAGCTGATCGAACAGCGCGACGAGCAGCAGGTTGTCGCTCGCCTCCGCGATCGAACGATGGAAGGCGTCGTCCTGCCGCTCGTATTCCGCCCAGGTCGAGGCGGCGGCGGCCCGCTCCATCGCGAGCCGCATGCGCATCATCGCCTCGCCGGAGGCGTTGATGGCGGCCTCGCGGGAGATGGCGGGCTCGACGGCGATGCGTGCGCGCATCATCCGGAAGGGCGTGAGCTGACGCCCGAGATCGACCAGCGGCCCGCCGGGCGCCACGCTTTCCCCTTTGGCCACGAAGGTGCCCTTGCCGACGTGCCGCCAGATCGCGCCTTCGCGCTCGAGCGCGTCGAGCCCCTTGCGCAGGGCGGTGCGCGACACGTCGAGGCTGACGATCAGCTCGCGCTCGG
The DNA here is from genome assembly GCF_040111675.1 of Salinarimonas sp. NCBI lineage: Bacteria > Pseudomonadati > Pseudomonadota > Alphaproteobacteria > Hyphomicrobiales > Salinarimonadaceae > Salinarimonas > Salinarimonas sp. The sequence goes on from NZ_CP157794.1 coordinate 2,440,857, forward strand.
GAGGCAGGCGATCGCCCGGCGCGTAGCCGCCTTCGCGGATGAAGGCGCGCAGCCGATCGACCGGGTCGTCCTCCCGGCCACCTGCCGGAGCCAGGGTCGCGATGCTGCCGGATTGGTCGCGCAATTGGTCCATATCGTGCTCGCCATCGGCCGATTTGCGCGGATCAAGCCGGATTTTTTCTACTTGATCCGCATTGGTCGGGATTGATCCTAGCACAGCTTCGCCGTATGACAAGCCATAAGCCAGCTGAAGAAGGGAGTGCTCCATGTCCGATTTCGTGATCGCCCCGCCGGAGACGGTGTCCGTGCCCGTGGCGGGCGGCGGGTCCTTTCCGGTGCGCCGGGTCTATTGCATCGGGCGCAATTACGCGGCCCACGCCGTCGAGATGGGGCACGACCCGGATCGGGAGCCGCCGTTCTTCTTCCAGAAGAACCCCGACAACCTCGATCCCTCCGGCGAATTCCCCTATCCGCCGAAGACCTCCGACGTGCATCACGAGGCGGAGGTCGCGGTGATGCTGAAGGCGGGCGGTCGCGACATCCCCGTCGAGCGGGCGCTGGAGTGCGTCTTCGGCTACGCGCTCGCGCTCGACATGACGCGGCGCGACCTTCAGGGCGAGGCGAAGAAGCTCGGCCGTCCCTGGGAGATCGGCAAGGCCTTCGAGCGCTCCGCCCCTGTCGGCCCCGTGCGCCGGGTCGAGGAGATCGGCCATCTCGCCGAGGGGCGCATCGCGCTCTCCGTGAACGGCGCGCTGCGCCAGGAGGGCGACCTCAACCAGATGATCTGGAAGGTGCCGGAGATGATCTCCTGCCTCTCGCACTATTTCGAGTTGAAGGCCGGCGACGTCATCCTGTCCGGCACGCCGGCGGGCGTCGGCGCGGTGAAGCCCGGCGACGCGATGACGATCGAGGTGGAGAGGCTCGGCTCGATGACCGTCCGGGTCGTCTGAGATCAGGACCGGCGCTCGGCGCTGGCGCGCAACCCCAGCATCTCGCGGGCCTGCGCCGGCGTCGCGACGGGCCGCTCGTACCGGTCGCACAGCGCGACCACGCGCCGAACGAGCGCGGCGTTCGAAGGCGCGAGCGTCTCGCGATCGAGGCGCACGTTGTCCTCGAGGCCGGTGCGGGCGTGCCCGCCCGCGGCGACCGCCCATTCGTTCAGCTCGATCTGATGCCGGCCGATGCCGGCCGCGCACCATTCCGCGTCCGGCGCGAGCCGCCGGACGGTGCGGACGTAGTAGTCGAACACGTCCTTGTCGGCAGGCATGGCGTTCTTCACGCCCATGACGAACTGGACGTAGAGGGCGCCCGGGATGCGGCCGTCGCGGTTCATCGCGACGGCCTGGTGGATGTGGGAGAGATCGAAGGCCTCGACCTCCGGCTTGACGTCGTATTCGCGCATCTCGGCGGCGAGCCAGTCGACGAGGTCCGGCGGGTTCTCGTAGACGCGGGTCGGGAAGTTGTTCGAGCCGACCGAGAGCGAGGCCATGTCCGGGCGAAGCCCGAGCATGCCGCCGCGCGCCTTGCCCGCCCCCGAGCGCCCGCCGGTGGAGAATTGCACGATCATCCCGGGGCAGTGCTTCTCGACGCCCTGCTTGAGCCGCGCGAACTTCTCCGGGTCCGAGGAGGGCGTCTCGTCGTCGTTGCGCACGTGGGCGTGGACGATGGAGGCGCCCGCCTCGAAGGCCTCGTGGGCCGAGTCCACCTGCTCCGAGACCTTGATCGGGACGGCGGGGTTGTCGCTCTTCCTCGGCAGCGAGCCGGTGATGGCGACGCAGATGATGCAGGGCTTCGTCATGATGCGGGCTCTTCCAGCATGCCGGCGCCCCTCATCGCGGGGCGAGCGCGAAGTCGAACGCCACCTCCCAGAACGGGTTTCCGACGCCGAGATCGGCGGCGCGGGCCGGGTCGTCGCGCTGCTCGAAATCGGCGATCAGGCTCGCCTTCACGCCGAAGACCGCATCCGAGTCGATATAGGGGTCGTCCGGCACGAAGATGTGCGTCGTCAGGGTCTCGTAGCCGTCGGCCGAGACGATGTAGTGCAGGTGCGCCGGTCGGTAGGGGTGGCGCCCGAGACGGGCCAGCAGCTGTCCGACCGGGCCGTCCGCGGGAATGGGGTAGTATTTCGGCTTCACCGCGCGAAACCAGTAGCCCCCCTCCGCGTCCGTCTCGAACACCCCGCGCAGGTTGAAGTCGGGCTGGTGGCCCTTCTGCTGCACGTCGTAGAAGCCCTCGTCGTTCGCCTGCCAGACGTCGAGCTTCGCCCCGGCGATCGGCCGCCCCTCGGAATCGGTGACGCGCCCGCGCACCACCATGGGCTCGCCCTTCTGGTCGAGGCAGATGTTCGCCCCGTTGGGCAGGACCGGCGCGTCGGCCACGTGGAAGGGGCCGAGCACGGTCGATTCGGTGGCGCCCGACGGCTTGCGATGGTTGATCGCGTCGACCAGCATCGACACGCCGAGCACGTCCGACAGGAGGATGAACTCCTGGCGCCAGTCGTCGCACATGTGCCCGGTCTTCGTCAGGAACCGGATCGCGGCGAACCATTCGGCCTCGGTCGGCTCGATCTCCTTCACGGCGGCGTGGAGGTGGCGGATGATCACCGCCATCACCTCCTTCAGGCGTTCGTCGGTGCAGGCGGCGTTGCGGCCGATGACGACCTCGGCCGAGTTTTCCTCGGTGAAGTAGCCCTGCTCGGTCTGTGCGCTCACGGCGAGGTCTCCTTGGCTGGGGCGCGATCAGCGCGCGAGGATGGTCGTCAGCACCCGGGTCAGCTCCGCGGCCGGATCGGCGGCGATCGTCTCGCTGCGCCAGGCCACGTGCTGGTCCGGACGCACCAGGACGCAGCCGGAATCGCGCACCTCGCGGGCGCGCGCCCAGGCGCCGAGATGGTCCTCGAAGTCGCAGCGCGGGCCGATGCGGCAGGCGGCGATCTCGATGCCCAGCGCCTCGCCCACGCGCGCCGCCGCCTCGAGCCAGCCCTCGCCGCCGATGCCGGTGAGGAGCGTGAACCGGCCCTTGCCGGTGACGTCGAGGGTCGAGAGCGTCTGCGCGCCGCGATAGAGCCAGACGTGCGGCACGCGGGCGCCGGGGTAGGTGGTGGGCTGGTCGTGCAGCTCCGGATCGTCCGCGAAGGCGGGCTCCGGCGCGTCGTCGGTCGTGACGGCGCCCGAGCGGTAGCGCTGGTTCATCTCGACGCCGTGGCAGTCGAACTCGTAGACCTTCGCCGCGATCGCCTCGCGCAGCGCCGCGCGCTGGGCCTCCGCGTCGGGGCCGCTGTCGGCGCGCTTGTCCATGTTCGCCTGCATCTCGACCGGGTCCTTGGTCTCGAGCAGGCCCAGCGCCTGGAAGATCGGCCCGAACTCCTCGATCGACCTGTTGGCCCGCTTGACGATCTGCTTCGCCACGGGGGCGCGCTCGGCGTCGTAGCTGTCGAGCAGCGCCGGCCCGGCCTGGCCCTTGAGCACCATCGCCAGCTTCCAGGCGAGGTTGAAGCCGTCCTGGATCGAGGTGTTGGAGCCGAGCCCGTTCGAGGGCGGGTGGCGATGGATGGCGTCGCCCATGCAGAAGACCCGCCCGTTCATCACCTTGGTCGCGTACATGTCGTTGACGGTCCAGGTCGAGACCGAGGTGATCTCGATGGGGATCGTGTCGTCGCCGATGAGGTCGTGCGCGACCTTGGTGGCGAAGGCCTCGTCGACCACGGGCTCGGGCCCGTCGATGTCGTAGCCCCAGACGATCAGCCACTCGTTCCAGGGCCGCACCATGCGCACGAGGCCCATGCCGATGCCGCCGACGTCGGCGCCGGGCTGGACGACCCAGTAGAGCACGCTCGGCCGGTGGGCGACGTATTTCGACAGGTCGGCCTTGAAGATGATGTTCATCGAGCCGCCGACGCCCATCTTGCCCTCGAAGGGCAGGCCCGCATGCTCGGCGACGAGCGAGCGCCCGCCGTCGGCGCCCACCAGGTATTTCGAGCGCACCTGGAACTCCCGGCCCGAGAGCCGGTCGCGGCAGGTCGTGGTGACGCCCTCCGCGTCCTGGACGTGGGAGAGGTATTCCGTCGACATCCGCGCCTGCGCGCCCCGCGAGCAGGCGGTCTTGAACAGGATCGGCTCCATGAAGGTCTGGGGCAGGTCGTTCATCTCGCAGGGCGAGGAGAGCAGGTGCTCGGCCTTCGAATGGGGCGCGTTGCCCCACGAGAGCATGCGCCCGAGCTCCTCGCCCGCGAGCGAGGCGCAGAACACGTTGTTGCCCATCAGGTGCTGCGGCGTCGCGTGCATCATCGCCTCGGCCTCGACCTCCGGCCCGAGGTCGCGCAGCACCTCCATCGTGCGCTGGTTGGTGATGTGGGCGCGCGGCGTGTTGGCGAGCCAGCGGTAGCGGTTGATGACGAGGCAGTCGACGCCGTAGGAGGCGAGCAGGGCCGCCGTGGCCGAGCCCGCCGGGCCGGTGCCCACGATCATGACGTCGGTGGTGATCTCGGGCTGCGTGTTGTCCGGCATGGCGTCAGGCTCCCTTCGTATCGGTTCTCGGTCCCTTCAGCCGGCGGCGGACCGGGAAGAGGTGCAGGTCGTAGCGGTCTGAGATCAGGCCCCAGAGGCCGCGCGGGGCGAACAGCATCACGGCGATGGCGATGACGCCGAGCGCGATCAGGTACCAGGCGCCGAGATCGGCGAGGAAGTACTGCAGCACGAAGAAGACGATCACGCCCAGGATCGGCCCCTCGATCGTGCCGATCCCGCCGATCACCACGATGAAGATCACGTAGGCCGTCCAGTCGAGGACGGAGAAGGCGGCGTCGGGCGAGATCCGGGCCGACTGCATGTAGATCAGCGCGCCGGCGAGCCCGGTGCCGAAGGCGGCGAAGAAGTAGACCAGCGTCTTCAGCCGGCGCGCGTCGACGCCCACAGCCCCCGCCGCCGCCTCGTTGTCGCGCACGGCGGCGAGGCCGAGGCCGGCGCGCGAGCGCATCAAGGCGTAGACGAAGCCGATCGTCGCGAGCGCCAGCGCCAGCGCCAGCCAATAGGCGAGGATGTCGCGCGCCTCGCCTCCGCGCACGCCGAAGGTCGCCTCGATCCACTCGACGCCCCACAGGCCGCGCACGGCGCCGCGGGGCAGCGAGGTGCCTGTGCCGCCGCCGAGCGCCTGCCACTGCATGACGAGGAGCCGCACGACCTCGGCGACGACCCAGGTGCCGATGGCGAAGTACGCCCCCTGGAGCCGGAAGACGAAGAAGGCGGTGGGCACCGCGAGGATCGCGGCCGCGAGCCCGCCGATCAGGATCGCGGCCACGGGATCGAGCCCGCCGATCACCACGCCCGCGAAGAGCGCGTAGCCGCCGATGCCGACGAAGGCCTGCTGGCCGACCGAGACGAGGCCGGCATAGCCGGCGAGCATGTTCCAGTTCTGGGCGAGCGTGAGCATGGTCAGCACGCCGAAGAGCTGCTGGATCAGCGTGCGCGAGCCGAACACGGGCAGGGCGATCGCCACGAGGACGAGCGCGACGGCGAGGATCGCGAAGGTGCGCGAGGCGCGCGTCGCGGTCTCGACGCGCCAGGGCGACGGCGCCGACGCGGCCTCGGAGAGGGGCAGGGCGGGCTCGTTGCGCATCAGTCCACGGCTCTCGGGAAGAGGCCGCGCGGGCGCACGACCAGCACGAGCAAGAAGGCGAGATGCCCGGCGAGGATCTGCCATTCGGGGTTGATCGCCGCGCCCAGCGTCTGCGCCACGCCGATGATGATCCCGCCGGCGAGCGTGCCCCACAGCGAGCCGAGCCCGCCGATGATCACCGCCTCGAAGGCGTAGAGCAGCCGCGCGGGACCGATCGTCGGGTCGAAGTTCGAGCGAACGCCGAGATAGAGCGCGGCGATGGTGACCACGATCAGCGCGATGCCGGTCGCCGTGGCGAAGATGCGCCCGGGCGACACGCCCATCAGGCTCGCCGTGACCGGGTCGTCGGAGGTGGCGCGGAAAGCGCGGCCGAGCGTCGTGCGGTAGAACACGGTATTCAGCGCGACGATGACGAGGATCGCCGAAACGAAGCCCATGAGCGGCATCAGCCCCACGTTGATCGGCCCGAGCGCGACCGTCGCGGTCTCGAGCGTGCCCGCCGGGATGCGGCGGCTGTCGGCGGAATAGGTCTCGAGCAGCGCGTTCTGCAGGACGATCGAGAGGCCGAAGGTGACCAGCAGCGGCGGCAGGATGTCGTCGCCGAGCGTGCGGTTGAGGAGATAGCGCTGCAGCAGCCAGCCGACCGCGAACATCAACGGCGCGGCGATGGCCGCGGCGAGGAAGGGGTTGATCCCGAACAGGCTCACCGCGGTGAGGATCACGAAGGCGGCGAGCACGATCAGGTCGCCGTGCGCCAGGTTGACGAGGCGCATGATGCCGAAGACGAGCGAGAGCCCCGCGGCGAAGAGCGCGTAGAGCCCGCCGAGCAGCACGCCCTGGATGATTGTCTCGACCCAGATCATGCGTGCGCCCTCCCGAAATAGGCGTCGTGGATCGCCTCGCGGGAGAGGTCGGCCGGGCGGCCCGCGAGCGTGACGCGCCCCTCCATGAAGCAATAGACCCGGTCGGCGACCTCGAGAGCCTGGCCGATGTCCTGCTCCACCACGATCAGCGAGGCGCCGCTCGCCTTGATCCGCGGCATCGCGGCGTAGATGTCGCGGATGACCACCGGCGCGAGGCCGAGCGAGATCTCGTCGCAAAGCAGCACGAGCGGGTTCGCCATCAGCGCGCGGCCGATGGCGACCATCTGCTGCTGCCCGCCGGAGAGCGCGGTGCCCGGCTTCGCGCGGCGCTCGCGCAGGACGGGGAAGAGCGCGTAGACGCTCTCCAGCGTCCAGGGCCCGGGCGCCTTGCGGGCGTAGCGGCCCATCAGGAGGTTCTCTTCCACCGTCAGCGAGGGGAAGAGCCGTCGGCCTTCCGGCACCATGGCGATCCCGCGCTGGAGGATCGCATCCGGCGCGAGCCCGCCGATCGGCGCGCCGTCGAGCAGCACCTGGTCGGGCGCGCTCTTCAGGATGCCGGTGACCGCACGCAGGAAGGTGGTCTTGCCCGCGCCGTTGGCGCCGATGATCGCCACCGTCTCGCCGACGCCGAGCGTGACGTCGGCGCCGAAAAGGGCGCGGAAGTCGCCGTAGCCGGCCTCGAGGCCGCGGGTCTCGAGAAGCGGCGTCATATCTCGATCCCCAGATAGATCTCGCGCACGTCCTGCCGGGCCATCACCGCGTCCGGCGCGCCCATGGCGATGATCTTGCCGAAGTCGAGGACGAGGATGCGGGAGACGACAGCGGTGAGGGCGTGCAGCACGTGCTCGATCCAGACGATGGCGACGCCCTCGGCGTGGATCGCGCGGATGGTCTCGACGAGCTCCGCCGCCTCGCCCTCGGTGAGGCCGCCGGCGATCTCGTCGAGGAGCAGCACCTTCGGATCGGTGGCCAGCGCCCGGGCGAGCTCGAGGCGCTTGCGCTGGAGGAGCGTGAGGCCGCCGGCCGGGCTGTTGGCGCGTGCGATCAGGCCGGTGCGTTCCAGGATCTCCGCGCAGCGCGCGGTCACCTCGGCCTCGCGCCGGCCCGCGCCGAAGCTCGCCGCGACGACGAGGTTCTCGAACACGGTGAGCTTGCCGAAGGGCTGCGGGATCTGGAACGAGCGGCCCACCCCCGCGAGACAGCGCGCCATCGGCTTCTCGCGGGTGACGTCGAGGCCGTCGAGGAAGATCGTGCCGGAATCGGCGCGCACGTTCCCGGTGATCAGGTTGAACAGCGTCGACTTGCCCGCCCCGTTCGGCCCGATGATGCCGAGCGTCTCCCCCGGCTCGACCGTGAAGGACACGTCGTCCGTCACGGTGAGCGCGCCGAAGGCCTTGGAGACGTGGCGCAATTCGAGGATGGGCATGGCTTGAAGGTCCTCGGCGTCTTTCTCCCTCCCTGTAGGGGAGGGGACGATCCGCGCAGCGGATCAGGGGTGGGGTCCGGCGGCGGCTTCCGCTTCGCGGAACGCGGCTCGCGCCGCGCCCCATCCGTCTCGCCGCTGCGCGGCGATCCACCTTCCCCTACAGGGAAGGAAAAGAAGGGATCACCCCTCGATCGCCTCCATCGTGCCGCCGGTGGGGATGTCCGGGTGGTCGCCGTTCTCGGTGACGACGAGGTCGTAGCCGCCGCCCTCGCGCAGCCGCCATTGCCCGCCGACGAGGGGCGTCTTGGCGACGTTGGCCTGGGCGAAGGGCGGCAGCCCCGCGCCGTTCCAGGAAACGCGCCCGACCACCGTGTCGAGCGCGGTCGCGGCGATCGCCTCGGCGACGGCGTCCGGATCGTCCGGCGCGCCGGCCCGGCGCATGACGTCGACGGCGACCTCGAACAGCGCGTGGACGAAGCCGATGGGCTGCGTCCATTGCCGCCCGGTCGCCTCGGAATAGGCCGCCGCCACCTGCCCGGCGCTCTGCTTCGTCAGCGAGGAGGTGAAGGGGTGCGACGGCGACCACCAGACCTCGGAGGAGAGGTTGTGGCCGGCGTCTCCCAGCGCCTCCACCGCCTGCGGGAACAGGATGGCCTTGCCGATGGAGGCCACCTTCGGGCGGAAGCCCTGCTGGCGCGCCTGGGTCCAGAAGGTGGTGAAGTCCGGCGGGATGACGACGCCCGTCACGATCTCGGCGTTGGCCTGCTTGAAGGCGTTGATCTGGGCGGTGAAGTCGTCCGTCAGGTTCTGGTAGCGGCCGGGATCGGTGAGCGTGTAGCCCTTCTCGGCCAGCACCGGCGGGAAGCCCACGACGGGATCGCCCCAGGCGTTGCCGTCGCCGTCGTTGGGAAAGAGGCCGCCGACCGACTTGTTGGTCTCGACCTGGTTCCACATGCCGGTGAAGACCGAGATGACGTCCTCCAGGCCCCAGAAGAAGTGGTAGGCGTAGTAGAACCGCTCCCACGAGGCGGGGTCGCCGGGATTGCCCTGCTGCCCGATGAACCAGGGCTGCCAGGGCGCCACGGTCGAGATGCAGGGCACCTCCTCGAGCTCGCAGGTCGTGGTGACCGGATTCGTGGTCTCCGGCGTCGAGGCGACCAGCATCAGGTCGATGCCGTCCTGGACGATCAGCTCGCGGGCGACCTCGGCCGCGCGGTTGGGGTTCGACTGGCTGTCCTTGACGATCACCTCGAAGGTCTCGCCGAGCCCGGCCGTCGCCTGGCGGAAGCCGTCGAGGATGAAGGCGTCGGCCTCGGCGAAGGCGGCGAGCGGCCCGGTCTGCGGGCTGACGTAGCCGAGCCTGATCGTGCGGCCCTGCGCGATCGCCGGAGCGGCGAGCTTCGTGCCGGCCAGCCCGACGAGGCCGGTCGCGGCGCCGGCCTTGAGGAGGCCGCGGCGGGTGATGAGATGCGTCGACATCGGCGTTTCTCCCAGCGTGTTCTTCTGTCGTCAGGCGTTTGGCGGATCGCCCCGCCAGGCGGCGTCGAGGAGGGCGCGCACCCCCTCGCGCGTCACCGGGCGCGGGTTCCAGTAGGGATTGCGGGTGGCGAGATCGGCTGCGCGGTCGAGGTCCGCCTCCGCGAGGCCGAGATCGCGCAACGCGGTCGGCGCGCCGATGCGCGTCGCGAAGGCGTGCAGCCCCGCCCCGGCGCGCTCCGCCCTCAGCGCCTGCGCGATCGGGGCGAGGAGGTCGGGCGCCGCGGCCTCGTTGTAGGCCACCGCGTGCGGCAGCACGATCGCGTGCGTCTGCGCGTGCGGCAGGTCGAAGGAGCCGCCGAGCGTGTGGCAGAGCTTGTGGTGCAGCGCCATGCCCACCGTGCCGAGCACGGTCCCGCACAGCCAGGCCCCGTAGAGCGCCTGCGTGCGCGCGGGCAGGTCACGCGGCGCCTCGGCGAGCGTCGGCAGGGCCTCGACGAAGGCGCGCACGCCCTCCGCCGCCATCAGTGAGGAGACGGGGTTGCGGTCCCTCGCGTACAGCGCCTCCGCCGCGTGGGCGACGGCATTGAGCGCCGAGGTGACGGTCATGCCCGGGGGCAGCCCCAGCGTCAGCTCCGGATCGTAGATCACGATCTCGGGCAGGACCCGCGGCGATGTCAGCGTCGTCTTCACGCCGTCCTCGGTCTGGCCGAGGATCGGGGTGACCTCCGAGCCGGCGTAGGTCGTCGGAATCGCGATCTGCGGCGTGTCGAGCCGGTAGGCGATCGCCTTGCCGAGCCCGGTGGTGGAGCCGCCGCCGAGCGCGATGGTGGAATCCGCGCCCGCCGTGCGCATGGCCTCCAGCGCGCGCTCGCTGACCGCGACCGGCGTGTGCATCGCCGCCTCGGCGAAGACGCCCGCCGCGAGGGGGCCGAGCCTATCGGCGAGCGCCTCGGCGTCCGCCTCCTGGTGGGGTGTCGCCAGCACGAGGGCGCGGCCGCAGCCGAGCGCCTCGATCATCTCGGCCGTGCGGGCGATCGCGCCCGCGCCGAAGACGATCCGCGCCGGCGAGCCGGCATAGTCGAAGGCCTCGATCATGGCGCGTCTCCGGCGGCGAGCGGGGCGAGGGCGAAGGTGAGCGCCACCGACCAGCCCTCGCCCGCGCGCGCGAAGGGCGCGGCGAGGCCGGCGCGAACGGCGAAGATCGCGTCCGCGGCGAGCGCCGGGTCGGCGGCGTCGAAGATCTGCGTCGTCAGCGTCTCGTAGCCCCGCGCCGAGACGCGGAAATTGAGATGGGCCGGCGTGACGGCCGAGCGCCCGAGCCGCGCGAGCAGCGCGCCGACCGGACCGTCGACGGGCACGCGATAGCAGCCGGGGCGGATGGTGCGGAACGAGACCCGTCCCTCGGCATCCGTGCGGAAGACGCCGCGCAGATTGTGCTCGGGCTGGCCGTCCGGGTCCTGCAGATCGCTGACGCCCTCGCCGTTCGCCTGCCAGGTCTCGACCCGCGCCCCGGCCACGCCCGCGCCGGCGAGATCGACCACCCGAAGCGACACGGAAAGCGGCGCGCCCGTACCCGCGAGGCGGATGTCGGCTCCGCCGGCGCGCTCCGGCGCGTCGGGCACGTAGAACGGGTCGCGCAGGGTGTTGGGCGTCGCGTCGGCGGGGCGGCGGGCGTTGATCGCCTCGACAAGCGCCGAGACGCCGAGCACGTCCGAGAGGAGCACGAATTCCTGCCGGCGCGCGTCGGAGATGCGGCCGGTCTCGGCCAGGAAGGACGCCGCCGCGAGGAGCTCGGCGCGGGTGGGCGCCGCCTCGCGCACCGCCGCATGCAGGTGCGCGGCGATCACGCCGAGCGCGTCCTCCAGACGCTCCACCCCCTCGGCCGCGCGCCGCCCGGTCCGCGCCGGCGGCTCCTCGATGGCGGCGGTCGTGGGCCGGTCGGCCATGCGCGCTCCTCCGTGGGCGGTTCTTGCTGGCCGTCGCTCTCGAACGGCGACGCTCGACAGGCAGCTTGCCAAGGCGCTTGGATGATGGAAAATGCTTTTGTTCGGCGCGATCATACCGAGACGATATGAAGATCGATCCCCGCCACCTGATGCAGCTCGCCGCCATCGTCGAGGCCGGCGGGATGACCGAGGGCGCGGCGCTGGTCGGCTCGACGCAGCCGGCCCTGTCGCGCACCGTCGCCATGCTGGAGGCGCGCCTCGGCGAGCCGCTCTTCCTGCGCGGGCGCCGGCCGCTCGAGCCGACGCCGCTCGGTCGGGCGCTGGCCGAGCAGGGCGCGGCGATCCTGCTCGCGGCGGACCGCGCCTCGAAGGCGGTGGACTCGTTCCGGCGCGGCGAGAGCGGGGCGATCCGCATCGGCGGCACGCCCTTCTTCATGGACGCGCTGATCTCGGGCATGGTCGCCTCGTTCCAGAAGCGGGTGCCCGGCGTGCGGGTGGACCAGTCCTACGGCTACACGAGCGACCTCGTCGCCCGCGTGCGGGGCGGGCGGCTCGATCTCGCCATCTGCCCGATCGAGGTGCTGGAGGACGAGGACGACGATCTCGCCTTCGAGGAGATCCTGCCAGGCCGCAACGTCGTCGCCTGCCGGGCCGGCCATCCGCTGCTCGAGCGCCGCCCCTTCCGGCCCTCGGCGCTGCTCGACTATCCCTGGATCGAGCCGCCGCCCGGCAGCCCGCTCAACGCCGACCTGCGCACGACGCTGCTGTCCCTGCGCGCCGACCGCATCCGCGTCTCCTATGCGGGCGGATCGCTGGCGAGCATCGTCAACCACATGATCGGGTCGGACAGCCTCGCCGTGCTGCCGCATTCGGTGGTCTTCGCCATGCGCCGGGCCGGCGAGATCTCGGCGCTGCCGCTGCAGCTCGAGCATCCGCCCCGCGCGCTCGGCGTCCTGCGCCTGCGCGGCCCCGGCCGCCTGCCGGCGGCGGAGCGCTTCGCGGTCCACGTCCGCGAGGAGTTCGGCAAGCTCCGCGACCTGATCCGCCGGCACGAGCAGGTGGTGATCTGGGGACGGGGCTGAGGCGCGGTCCGTTGCTCTCTTCACCGTTCTGCTGTGCGGGACTTTCCCTCTCCACCAGGGCCCTCGCGGAGACGGGTCGGGGGCGAGGGGCGTCGAGACGCGCCCGGTACCCGCTCTGGGCGGCGCGGCGGACCTCCGTCGAGCCGGGCCAATCGGTCTCGACGAAGGCGACGATCATCGGTGCTCTCCGGCGCGCGGGGGCGCCGGGTCGACGGTATGGTGTCCCGTTCCGATCCCGGATCGTCTGCAGCACGCCTTGCGCGCGCGTGAAAAACGCACCGTCCGGTGCGTTGCAGGTCCGCTCGTCGTCGCATACGTTTTTTCCCTAGGGTCCTGCGATCCGGACCCTTCGCGGAGGGTCGGGTATGCGGCATGCGAAGAGTCCCGATCTCGAAGATGCGCTGCGCCGGAGCGAAGAGCGGCTGCGCCTGGCGCAGGACGCGGGCGGCGTGGGATCCTGGGAGTTCGATCTCGGCTCGAGAACCGTGCTCTGGTCGGATTCGGCGAGGCGCCTGTTCGGCGTCGACGCGGATTTCCGGCCGAGCTACGAGCGCTTCATGGCCCTGGTCCACCCGGACGACCGCGCCGGCGTGCGCGCGACCGTGGAAGCCGCGATCGCCGGGCGCGGGTCGATCGACCAGCAGTTCCGCGTGGTCACGCCGGACGGCGCGGTGCGCTGGCTCACGAGCCGCGCCCGCTTCCTCTCCGACACGCCCGACGGCCCGGGTCGCCTCGTCGGCGTGGACATCGACATCACCGCGTTGAAGGAGACCGAGGCGGCCCTGCGCGCCCGCGAGGCGGAGCTCGAGGCGGTGCAGGCCGCCGCGGGGCTCGCGGAGCTGGAAGTCGATCTCCTGCGCGACGACGAGGCCGTCTATTCGCCCGCCTACGGCGCGATGCACGGGCTCGTCCCGGGCACCGTCGAGCATCGCGAGGACTGGCTGCGACGCGTCCATCCGGAGGATCGCGAGCGCGTGCTCGCCGAGTTCGAGGCCGCCCTCGCGGGACGGGGCGAGGGCTTCACGGCGGAGTACCGCATCGTCGGCCCGAGGCGCGCCGTCCGCTGGATCGAGGCGGCGATGCGCATCGAGCGCGACGATACCGGTCGGCCCGTCCGGCTCGTCGGCTCCCATCGAGACGTCACCGTGCGACGGGAGCGCGAGGAGGCGCAGCGCGCCGGCGAGGATCGATTGCGCGCCATCCTCGACACGATGCCGCCGGCCGTCTGGTCGGCGCGCCCGGACGGCACGCGCGATTACTTCAACCGCCGCTGGTTCGAGATGACGGGCCTGCCCGAGATCGACGGCGCCGATCACTGGGAGCAGGCGCTCCATCCGGACGACCGCCCGGTCGTCGAGGCGGGCTGGCGGGAAAGCCTCGCGGCGTCGCAGCCGCTCGAGGTCGAGGCGCGCATCCGCCATGCCGACGGGGGCTACCGCTGGCATCTGTGCCGCGCCCGCCCGATCCGCGGGACGACCGGCGCGGTCGAGCGCTGGTACGGCACCTGCTCCGACATCGACACCCGCAAGCGCCTCGAGGAGCGGCTGCGCCTGAGCGAGGCGCGGCTCCAGCTCGCGCTGGACGCCTCCGACGTGGTCGGCACCTGGGATTGGGACGTCCCCACGGACGTCGTCTATGCCGACGCACGCTTCGCCCGGCTCTTCGGCGTCCCCGCCGAGATGGCCGAGTCCGGCGCGCCTGCGTCCTTCTACTTCGCCGGCGTCGACGAGCGGGACCGCGCCCGGGTCGAGGCGGAGGTCATGCGCGTCGCGCGCGATGGCGGGGTCTTCGCGACGGAATACCGGGTCGCCGCTCCGGACGGTGGCGTCCGCTGGATCTCGGCGCGCGGCTCCGCCGATCGCGACGAGACCGGGAGCATCACCCGCTGCCTCGGCGCCATCGTCGACGTCACCGAGCTGAAATCCGTCCAGGAGGCCCGCGAGCTCCTCGCCCGCGAGCTGGCGCACCGGATCAAGAACGTGTTCGGCCTCCTGGGGGCCATCGCCTCCATGTCGGCGCGCGGGCGCGGCCCGGAGGTGGAGAGCTACGCGGCGGACCTGCGGGGGCGGTTCGTATCGCTGTCGCGCGCGCTGGTCTACGCCCAGCCCGGCGTGAGCCTTCTCGCCGGGGAGCGAGAGCCCGTCACCGTGCTCGGCCTCGCGCGCGAGCTGCTCGCGCCCTTCGCTCCGCCGGGAGGCGAGCGCCTGAGGATCTCGGGCGAGGACGCGCCGGTCGAGGGCGACGTCATCACCGGGCTCGCCCTCGTCCTGCACGAGCTCGCCACCAACGCGCTGAAATACGGCGCGCTCTCCGACGAAGCCGGGCGCGTTACGCTGGAGGGGCGGCGCGAGGGAGCGGACTACCTCCTCGCCTGGGTCGAGGAGGGCGGCCCGTCGGTCGCCGGCCCGCCGGCGCGCACCGGTTTCGGCCTGCAGATGGCCGAGCGCACGCTCGCGCGCCAGATGCACGGCGGGATCGAGCTGGACTGGCGCCCCGAAGGTCTCGCCGTCGCCCTGCACATGACGGGCCTGCGCGGCGGCACGCAGACCCGCGCAGCGGGCTGAGCAGGCACGCCCCCCGGCGCTTTCCGCCGGTCCGCATGGAACCTCGATCCCGCCTCTCCGCTTGGCTTCCTCGAAGAACATCGAGGAGGAAGCGATGGCAGACCGCGGCGAGCGACCCGAAACCGATCGGCAGCGGCGCGATCTCCTGAAAGGCGTCGCCCTCGCGCCCGCGGCCGCGGCGGCCCCGATCCTCGGCGGGGCAGGGGAGGCGCAGGCGCTGATCGCCACCCCCGAGCAGCGCGCGCCGCGCTATCGCGAGACCGAGCACGTCCGCGCCTTCTATCGCACCAACGCGCGCTGAGGAGGCCGGCCGATGCTGATGCGCAAGCGCGATCGTCACGCCCGTCACTCGCAAGCCCACCACGCGAACGGCCGCTCGGCCGTCCCGATCCCCGGCGCCGAGCGGCGCACCCTCGACCGCCGCGCCTTCCTCAAGGCGTCCGGCCTCTCCGCCGCCGGCATCGGCGCGCTCGCCGCGCTGCCGAAGGACGGCCTGATCCGCCCCTCGCAGGCCGCGACCGAGATTCCGGGCGGCCCGCCCATCGAGATCCGCAAGTCGATCTGCACCCATTGCTCGGTGGGCTGCACCGTGATCGCCGAGGTGCAGAACGGCGTCTGGGTCGGCCAGGAGCCCGCCTTCGAGAGCCCGATCAATCTCGGCACGCACTGCGCGAAGGGCGCCTCCGTCCGCGAGATCGCCCACGGCGACCGGCGCATCAAGTATCCGTTGAAGCGCACCGGCGGCGAATGGGTGCGCGTCTCCTGGGAGCAGGCCATCGACGAGATCGGCGACAAGCTCCTCGCCATCCGCGAGGAGAGCGGGCCGGATTCCGTGTTCTGGCTCGGCTCCGCCAAGTTCTCCAACGAGAACGCCTATCTCTACCGCAAGCTCGCCGCCTTCTGGGGCACCAATTCCGTCGATCACCAGGCCCGCATCTGCCACTCCACCACCGTCGCTGGCGTCGCCAACACGGTCGGCTACGGGGCGATGACCAACTCCTTCAACGACATCACGAATTCCAAATGCATCATGATCATGGGCGGCAACCCGGCCGAGGCCCATCCGATCTCGATGCAGCACGTCCTGCTCGGCAAGGAGCGCAACCGCGCGCGGATGATCGTGGTCGACCCGCGCTTCACCCGCACCGCCGCCCACGCCACCGACTACGTCCGCCTGCGGCCCGGCACCGACATCCCCGTCATCTGGGGCATGCTCTGGCACATCTTCGAGAACGGCTGGGAGGACGCGGAGTACATCCGGGCGCGTGTCTTCGGCATGGACGAGGTCCGCGCCGAGGTCGCCCGCTGGACGCCCGAGGAGGTCGAGCGCGTCTCGGGCGTGCCGGGCGAGCAATTGCGCCACATCGCGTGGCTGATGAGCCACGAGAAGCCCTCCACCCTGATCTGGTGCATGGGCGCGACGCAGAAGACGGTCGGCACGGCCAACGTACGCGCCTACACGATCCTGCAGCTCGCGCTCGGAAACATCGGCGTCGCCGGCGGGGGCGCGAACATCTTCCGCGGCCATTCCAACGTCCAGGGCGCCACCGACCTCGGCCTCGACGTCACGACGCTGCCCGCCTATTACGGCCTCCAGGAAAGCTCCTGGCGGCACTGGGCCCGCGTCTGGGACGTCGACTACGACTGGATGGTCTCGCGCTTCCATTCCAAGGAGCTGATGGAGACCAAGGGCATCCCGACGACCCGCTGGTTCGACGCGGTGAACTACCCCGCCGAGGACGTCCAGCAGCCCGGCAAGATCCGCGGCATGATGGTCTTCGGCCACGGCGGCAACACCGTCGTGCGCATGCCGGAGGCGGTGGAGGGGATCGACAACCTCGACCTCCTGGTGGTCTGCGACCCGCACCCGACCACCTTCGCCGTGCTCGGCTCGCGCCAGGAGAACACGTATCTCCTGCCCGCCGCCACGCAGTTCGAGATCCGCGGCACCCGCACCGCCTCGAACCGCTCGCTGCAATGGGCCGACGAGGTGATCCCACCGATCTTCGAAGCGAAGGGCGACCACGAGACCATGCATCTCCTCGCCACCAAGCTCGGCTTCGGCGAGGAGATGTTCAAGCACATCGCCATCGAGGAGGGCGGCATCCCCTCGATCGAGGACATCCTGCGCGAGATCAACCGCGGCACATGGTCGATCGGCTATACGGGCCAGTCCCCGGAGCGGCTCAAGCAGCACATGGAGTACCAGCACCTGTTCGACCCGGAGACGCTGCGCGCCTCCGAGGGGCCGGTCGCGGGGGAAATCTACGGGCTGCCCTGGCCCTGCTGGGGCACGCCCGAGGAGAAGCATCCCGGCACGGCGATCCTCTACAACCTGAACCTCCCCGTCGCGCAGGGCGGCGGCGGCTTCCGCGCCCGCTTCGGCGTCGAGCGCGAGGGCGTGCCGCTCCTCGCCGAGGGCGTCTCGACGCCGGGCTCGGACCTGCAGGACGGCTATCCCGAGTTCACCATGGCCGTGCTCCAGCGGCTGGGCTGGGACGGCGAGCTCACCGATACCGAGCGCGCGGTGATCGCGCGCATCGGCGGCGACAAGATCGAGGACGTGTCCTGGACCACCGACCTCTCCGGCGGCATCCAGCGCGTCGCCATCGCCCATGGCTGTTCGCCCTACGGCAATTCCAAGGCCCGGGCGCTCGCCTGGAACCTGCCCGACCCGGTGCCGATGCACCACGAGCCGATCTACACGCCGCGCACCGACCTCCTCGCGGAGTACCCGACGCTCCCGGACCGGGTCGACTTCCGCCTGCCCACGATCAACCTCACCGTCCAGATGCGGGCGGCCGAGCTCGGCATCCCGCAGGACTACCCGTTCATCCTCACCTCCGGGCGCCTCGTCGAGTACGAGGGCGGCGGCGAGGAGACGCGCTCCAACAAGTGGCTCGCCGAGCTCCAGCAGGAGGCCTTCATCGAGATCAACCCGGCCGACGCGGCCCGGCTCGGCATCGAGAACGGCCGCATGGTCTGGATGCACGGTCCGGAGAACCAGGCCCGGATCATCGCCCGCGCCATGGTGACCGAGCGCGTCTCGGAGGGCGTCCTGTTCATGCCCTTCCATTTCGGCGGCATCTACATGGGCGACGACCTGCGGGCCCAGTACCCGCAGGGAACCGACCCGATCGTGCTCGGCGAGAGCGTCAACACGGTCACCACCTACGGCTACGACCCCGTCACCGCCATGCAGGAGACGAAGGTCACGCTCGCCCGCATCGTCCCGGCCTGAGGAGGCGCGCCCATGGCCCGCATGAAGTTCATCTGCGACGCCGAGCGCTGCATCGAGTGCAATGCCTGCGTCTCGATCTGCAAGAACGAGCACGAGGTCCCCTGGGGCATGACCCGTCGGCGCGTCGTCACGCTGAACGACGGCCGTCCCGGCGAGGCCTCGATCTCCATGGCCTGCATGCACTGCACGGACGCGCCCTGCGCCAGCGTCTGCCCGGTCGACTGCTTCATGCAGACCTACGACGGCATCGTGCTGCATTCGAAGAAGGTCTGCATCGGCTGCGGCTACTGCTTCTACGCCTGCCCCTTCGGCGCGCCGCAATACCCGAGGACGACCGCCTTCGGCGCCCGCGGCAAGATGGACAAGTGCACCTATTGCGCCGGCGGCCCGGACGGCGACAACGAGCCGGACAGCTTCGCGGTCTACGGCCGCAACCGCCTGCGGGAGGGCAAGCTGCCGATCTGCGCGGAGGCCTGCTCGACCAAGGCGCTGCTCGCCGGGGACGGGGCGATCATCGCCGAGATCTACCGCGAGCGCGTCCTGCGCCGCGGCTACGGCTCCGCCGCCTGGGGCTGGGCGACGGCCTACCAGGACAGTCCCACCGTCCTGTCCGAGGGCAGCAGCGAATGGCCGCCGTCCATGGCCACCGAATCGATGCGCACGCCGAGCGGCACGCTGTGAGGGAGAGAGACGCCATGAGGATCTCCGCGCAAGCCTCTGCGCCGGCGCGCCTTCTCGGCGCACTCGCGCTCGCCCTCCTGCTGCTGGCCTCCGGGTTCGCGTTCGCGCAGGACGAGGAGGCCCGCCCCGAGGCCTTCCCGGAGGAGCGCGGCGTTTATCTCAACCCGGACCGCGCCCCCGTCGACGACGTCGGCGTCCTCCTGCGACAGCTCAGCGACCGCGAGATGCCGGAGGAGACCCTCGAGGGCTTCACCTCCTACCAGAACCCCGCGCTCGGCTTCGTCACCGCCGCCGACAACCGCGCCTGGCGCGATTTCCGCACGGTCTGGACGAAATGGATCCACGGCCTCCTCATCGTGCTCGCGGTCGCGGCGGTGCTCGGCCTGTTCTTCTGGCGCGGATCGCAGGGCTACGAGCGCGATCCGCAGGGCCGGCGCGTGCCGCGCTTCCGCTTCCTCGACCGCGTCGTGCACTGGACGACGGCGATCTCCTTCGTCCTCCTGGCGCTGACCGGGCTCAACTTCGTCTTCGGCCGGCAGCTGATCCAGCCCTGGGCGGGCGATGCCGCCTTCGGCGCGCTCTCCCAGGGCGCGCTCCTCGTCCACAACCAGCTCGGCTTCGCCTTCCTGATCGGCATCGTCGCCATGGCGGGGCTGTGGGTGCAGGACAACCTGTTCAACCGCGTCGACCGGGACTGGCTGCGCCAGGCCGGCGGCCTGCCGTCGGGCCGGCACGTCCCGGCGGAGAAGTTCAACGCCGGCCAGAAGATCATCTTCTGGGTCTCCATCCTGGGCGGCCTCGCCCTGGGGATCTCGGGCATCCTCCTGATGCTGCCGATCTCGACCGTCGGCATGGGGTGGATGCAGATCCTCCACGGCGCCCACACGATCGTCGCCGCGCTGCTGATCGCCGTCATCATCGGCCACGCCTACCTCGGCTCGGTCGGTGTCAACGGCTCCTTCGACGCCATGTGGAAGGGCGACGTCGACCGGCAATGGGCGAAGACCCACCACCCCCTCTGGATCGAGAAGCTCGAGCGCGAGCCCGGCCGGAAGGCCGAAGCGCCCCGCGCCGAGCCGGCCGAATAGGGAGCCCAGCGATGCGATCCTTCCTCGTCTCCTGCGCCGTCGTCGTGGTGATCGGCCTCGTCTCCTACGGGATCTTCGGGGGGCTCCTGTCCCGGAGCGCGGCGGAGGCCTATTCGGTCGAGCGCTCCGTGCGGATCCCCGTCGAGGCCTGGCCCGACCCGGACGGTCTCCTCAGCCACGTCTACGATCCGGTCGGCGGCATCGAAGCGGGCCGCAGCCCGGCGGGCGATCCCGGCGGCGACAGCTGAGAAGCGCACGAGCAGATCGACGGCGCGATCAGCTGTGATCCCGGGCCGCGAAACGGATTCGGGACCCATACCCGCGACGTCGGCTCGAGCGCGCATCGCGCGCGCGTCGCGCCGCGTATGCGCATGGTCATGTCGCGCGACGCAGCCTGAAGGCTGCGACACCAGCGTCGGCGTTGATGGGTCCCGGATCGCCTTCGGCGTCCGGGATGACGGTGAGGGAACGGCCGCTCAATCGCGCCGCGGCCGGATCGGCTGCGGCTCGTCGGCGTCGCCGCTCTCCTCGTGCGCCTCGTCGATCAGCGCCTGGAGCTCGTCGGTGCTCTCGCCCGGCAGCGCGTTGGGCGGCGTGCGGCCGAGCGGGGTGATTCCCGGCGGCAGGCTCTCGACCACGGGTTCGGCGTCGCTCCAGTCGATCCAGGGGATGCGCTCTTCCCAATCGAGCGGCGGCTCCAACTGCCGCTGCGCCGTCGCCGGCCCCGCGAGCGAGACGGCGAGGGCGGCCCCCGCCACGGCCGTGATGGAAAGCCTCGCGCACCGCATGCCCGCCTCCTTCTTCCCGCGCCCGCGAGGGGGCGCATCGAAGGGAACCGGGGAGGGCGGTCGCGGTTCCGCGCTGGCCCCGGCGCGGGCGCGCCCCATCTCCTGGGCATCCGCCCCGCCGGAGGCCGCCCATGTCCGACGAACCCCTCGCCATCGCGAGACCCTTCCTGATGCCGCTGATGTCGACGGCCTATCTCGTACGCGCCGGAGCGGACGTCGTCGTCGTCGACGCCGGCCTGCCGCAGACGGCGCCGGCGCTGATCCGCGCCGTCGCCCGCTTCGGGACGCCGCGCGCGATCCTCGTCACGCACGCCCATTACGACCATGTCGGCGGCGCCGCGGCCCTGGCCGCCGCCACCGGCGCGCGGGTCCACGCCTCCGATCACGAGGCCGACGAGATGGCGCGCGGGCACGCCGGCGCGCGCTTCGAGGGCAAGCGCAACATCCGCGGCCTGATCTTCACGCCCTTCGTCCGGCTCGAGCGCAACCGCACCGTCCCGCCGGTGATTGACTGCGCGCGCGTGCGCGACGGCGACCTGCTGCCGATCGGGGAGGGGGTGCGCGTCGTCGCGCTGCCCGGCCACACCATCGGGCAGGTGGGCTACCTCTTCGAGGGCACGGGCGATTTCTTCGTCGGCGACGCCTTCGCCAGCATCGTGCGTCCCGGCCGCCCGCCCTGGCACGAGGACGAGGCGGCGGAGCTCGCGAGCCTGAGGCGGATCGCAGGCCTTTCCTGGTCGCG
The DNA here is from genome assembly GCF_040111675.1 of Salinarimonas sp. NCBI lineage: Bacteria > Pseudomonadati > Pseudomonadota > Alphaproteobacteria > Hyphomicrobiales > Salinarimonadaceae > Salinarimonas > Salinarimonas sp. The sequence continues at coordinate 2,462,370 of NZ_CP157794.1, forward strand.
GCTCCACCCCGGCCATGGCGGGCCGGTCGAGCGGCCCGCCTTCGAGCGCTTCCTGGCGAGGCTCCCGAAGGAGCCGCGCCGCGGCTGACGCCTCACTTTTTGCGGAAGTGCAGCACCCCCCAGGCGAGCCAGCCGGAATCGGCCGCCTTCACCCAATTGTCGAGGCCCACCAGCATGCGGTCGACGAAGGCCGAGGAGGACACCTCCACGATCTCGTCGTAGCGCGACCGCAGCTCCTCGCCGACGCGGCTGTAATGCGTGCGCAGGTTGGAGGTGCGGTCCTCGAGCGACACCGTCTCGAAGCCGAGGCTCTCGGCCAGCTCCTTGTAGAAGCCGAAGGAGCCGAGCGAGCGCAGGTGGATGCGGTCGTAGACCGGCTGGAGCACGCCCGGCGGCACGTCGTCCGCCTGCATCGGATCGGTGAAGACGAACTCGCCGCCCGGGCGCAGCACGCGACGGACCTCCTCGAACACCTTCTCGCGGTCGCCCGAATGCAGGATCGCGTCCTGGGACCAGACGATGTCGCAGGAGGCGTCCGGGCGCGGGATGTCCTCGAAGGAGCCGTGCACGACGCTCACCAGCTTGGCGAGGCCCTGGCGGCGGTTGAGGAAGCGGTTCGTGTCGTTCTGCGCCTCGGAGATGTTGAGGCAGATCACGTCGCAGCCGCGCGTCTTGGCGAGGTAGCGCGCCGAGCCGCCGTAACCGGCGCCGATGTCGAGGATGCGCGAGCGGTCGCTGAGCGTCTCCAGCCGGTCCGCCATGGCCTCGACCGTGCGCCGGCTCGCCTCCTTGATGTCGGAGGTGTGCTCGTAGAGCCCGATATGGATGTCCTCGCCGCCCCAGATGTTGAAGTAGAAATTGTCCGCCTCGGGGCTGTCGTAATAATCCTCCGTCACGCGGCTGACCGACGGCTGGGTCGCGATCTGCGGCGTCGGCGGGGTCGTGCTCGCGCGCATGAAGGCCTTGTCGGCCACGTGGACGAGGAAGTCCGGCTCCGTGTCCTCGAAGGTCTCCTGGAAGTCGCCGTAGGTGCGGATGCGCTGGAAGCCCGCCTCCTCGAGCAGGCGGCGCATATAGGCCTTCCGGAGCGGGAACATGTTGAGCGTGTACTCGCTCTTGTCGGGGAAGGTGTACTTGAACCGGGCCAGGCCGTCGTCGACGTATTCCGGCTCGGCCGAGACTTGGTCGCCGCAATAGTAGAACTTGTGCTTCGTCGTGAAGCCCTGGTCCAGGATGGCGTCGTAGTTGCGCTGGTCGATGATCAGGATGCCGTCGTGCTTGAGCGCGGCGTAGAACTCGGCCAGCGCCCGGCGCCGGTCGGCCTCGTCGTGGATGTGCGTGAACGAGTTGCCCAGGCAGATGATGGCGTCGTACTTGCCCTGGATGTCCCGATTGAGCCAGCGCCAGTCGGCCTGGACCAGCTTCGGGATCAGGTTGCGGGCCTTGGCGTTCTCGAAGGCCTGGGCCAGCATGGCGGCGTTGCCGTCCACCGAGGTGACGTCGAACCCGGCCTGGGTCAGGCGCACCGAATGGAAGCCCGTGCCGCAGGCGACGTCGAGGATCTTGTGCTTGCCGCGCGAGCGCAGCACGTCGATGAAGAAGTCGCCCTCGCTCTCCGCGCGCGCGTCCCAGTCGATCAGCTCGTCCCACTTCTCGACGAAGGTCTTCACGTACTCGGCCTTGTAATGGCCGGTATCGCGCTTCGCCAGCGGATCCTCGCCGTAGAACTGCTCCTCATCCAGAAGCTCCGGGTTGCGGAGCAGCGCGGCGCTCGTCGATTTCGGCGCGGTCATGGCGTCATCCTCTTCGTCGTTCGTTCAAGGCGGCCGCCGGCGATCGCCCGCGCGAAACGCGCGCACGTCGGGACGGCCGGTCGCGGACGCGGCGGGCGCCGCGCATCGGCAGGGCGCGCGGGATCGAACGGACGAGGCGACGAAACCGCGGATGAGACGACCACGGAGCCGCAGGAAGGCCGCCCGGAACGGCCCCGCAGACGAGAGCGCTCGTACGGGGAGGCGCGACGCCGACGAGGCTGGTCGCGCCGGCGGCGTGATCCACGCGCTGGACGACGCGGATGATATCGGCAGATACTCGAATTCCTAGGCTTACATGTCAGATTTGTTTGTGCTATCACGGACGGCTAGAAGCGCGGCGGTGAGACGACGAACAGACGACGCCGCCTTGCCTCGTGCGGATGCTCGCACTCCCTGCGGCGGTTATCTGGCAAGCGTTTCACGAAATCTGTCGCCGTCATCGCGGATAGCCTCGCGCGGTTCTCGCTGCAGCGCGAAACCGCCGACTTGTCGGCGCAGGCGACACCCGATGCGCGACGCCGGAGGCGCCGGCCTCCCCCGGCGCTGCGGCGCGTGCGCGCAAGACGCCGCCTCTCCTGGAAAGGCGCAGCTCACGAATTGCTTTCGCGCGCCCCATCGCTATAGTCCGCGCCGCTTTCCGACCTTCGCGCGGATGCGAGCCTCTTCACCAGCGCCGCCGGCGCGGGCCGCGCCGCGGACATCGCAATGGAGCAGCGTGTGATCACTCCAGCTTACGCACAGGCCGCGGGAGCGGGCGGCGGGGACATCTTCCTCCAGCTCGTCCCCTTCATCCTGATCTTCGTCATCATGTGGTTCCTGATCATCCGCCCGCAGCAGAAGCGGGTGAAGGCGCATCAAGAGATGGTGAAGAGCCTGCGCCGGGGCGACAACGTGGTGACGTCGGGCGGTCTCGTCGGCAAGATCTCGAAGGTCGTCGACGACGGCGAGATCGAGGTGGAAATCGCCGACGGCGTGCGCGTTCGCGTCGTGCGCGCCATGGTCACCGAGGTCCGCTCGAAGAGCGAGCCCGTGAAGATCGACAAGTAAGGTCCGTCAGGCGTAAGGCGTTCGGGCCCCGGCGCGCCGCGCATGCGGCGCGCGCGAGACGGGGTCGCCGGCGCCGCGCGAGCGGCGCGCGCAAGGAAGGTTCGTTCGGGAATGTTGCGCTTCAAGACATCGACCACCATCGCCATTCTGGTGGCGGTCGCCTTCGGCATGCTGCTGGCGATGCCCAACCTGCTCAGCCAGGGGCAGCGCGACGCGCTGGCCGAGGCCACCCCCGGCTTCGTCCCCTCCTTCCTGGTGCCGACGCAGGGGGTCGTGCTCGGCCTCGACCTGCAGGGGGGCTCGCACGTCCTGCTCCAGGTCGACATCGCCGAATTGATGCGTCGCGAGGCCCAGAACCTGCGCGACCAGGTGCGTCAGGCCCTGCGCGAGACCCGCACGCCGCTCGAGGGCGGCATCCAGATGACGTCGCGGGGCGTGCAGCTGCGCGTGCCCGACGCCGCCGCCCGCGCGCAGCTGATGCCGCTCCTGAACGAGCTCGAGATCCCCGTCGAGAACGCGGTCCTGGGCCAGGCCGGCAACGCGGTCGAGGTGACGGAGGGGCCCGACGGGCTCATCACCGCTCTCTACACCGAGGCCGGCGTCACAGAGCGGGTGAACCGCGCGGTGGCCCAGACCATCGAGGTCCTGCGCCGGCGCGTCGACGCGCTCGGCACCACCGAGCCCAACATCCAGCGCCAGGGCGAGGACCGCGTCCTCGTCCAGGTGCCGGGCCTGCAGGATCCCGAGCGGCTCAAGGCGATTCTCGGCGAGACCGCCCAGCTCGAGTTCCGCTTCCTCGCCAATCCCGGCGACAGCGACGTCGAGATGCTGCCCTCGCAGGATCTCGGCGGCGAGCCCGTCTCGGTCGAGCGCCAGATCATCGTCGGCGGCGAGGACCTCACCGACGCCCAGCCCGCCTTCGACCCGCAGACCAACGAGCCCGTCGTCAACTTCCGCTTCAACGTGTCGGGCGCCCAGCGCTTCGGCGAGGCGACGACGCGCAATGTCGGCCGCCAGCTCGCAATCGTGCTCGACGACGAAGTGATCTCCGCCCCGCGCATCCAGTCGCCGATCACCGGCGGCTCGGGCCAGATCTCCGGTCGGTTCTCTGTCCAGGAGGCGAACGATCTCTCCGTGCTGCTGCGCGCCGGCGCGCTGCCCGCGCGGCTCACCATCGTCGAGGAGCGCACCGTCGGGCCCGGCCTCGGCGCCGATTCGATCCGCGCCGGCGTGACCGCCGCGATCGTGGGCGCCATCGCCGTCGTCGCCTTCATGATCGTGTCCTACGGCTTCTTCGGCCTGCTCGCGACGGTCTCGCTGACGGTCAACGTCATCCTGATCCTCGGCCTGCTCTCGGCGCTCGGCGCGACGCTGACGCTGCCGGGCATCGCCGGCATCGTGCTCACGATCGGCATGGCGGTCGATTCGAACGTCCTGATCTTCGAGCGCATCCGCGAGGAGGAGCGCGTCGGGCGATCGGCGGCCTCCGCCCTCGACACGGGCTTCTCGCGCGCGCTCGCCACCATCCTCGACGCCAACCTGACGACGCTGATCGCCGCCGCGGTGCTGTTCTTCCTCGGCACGGGGCCGGTGCGCGGCTTCGCCGTGACCCTGTCGCTGGGCATCATCACGACCGTCTTCACCGCCTACACCCTCACGCGCCTGATGGTCGCGACCTGGTTCCGGGTCAAGCGGCCGAAGAAGCTCGCGGTCTGAGGAGGAGCGAAACCCATGTGGCTCGTCCGCTACATCCCGACCGAGACCAAATACGAGTTCATGCAATGGCGCCGCTGGAGCTTCCCGCTCTCGGCGCTGCTCTCGGTCCTGTGCGTCCTCGCCTTCTTCGCGCTGGGCATGAATTTCGGCATCGACTTCCGCGGCGGCACGCTCGTCGAGCTGCAATCGCGCGAGGGGCCGGCGAATCTGTCGGCCATCCGCGAGGAGGCGAACACGCTCGGCTTCGGCCAGGTCGAGGTGCAGGAATTCGGCGCGCCGACCGACGTCTCGCTGCGCGTCCAGCTCCAGGAGGCGCGGGACGACCTCACCGAGGAGCAGGTCCAGCAGCAGGTCGTCGCCGACCTGCGCGCCGCCTTCGAGGACGCGTACGAGTTCCGCCGCGTCGAGGTGGTGGGCCCGCGCGTCTCCGGCGAGCTCGTCCAGTCCGGCACGCTCGGCGTCGTCTTCGCCATCTTCGGCGTGCTGGTCTATCTCTGGTTCCGCTTCGAGTGGCACTTCGCGGTGGGCGCCGTCATCGCCACCCTGCACGACCTCGTCCTGACGATCGGCTTCTTCGCCATCACCCAGATCGAGTTCAACATGACCTCGATCGCCGCGATCCTCACCATCCTCGGCTACTCGCTCAACGACACGGTCGTGGTCTACGACCGCATCCGCGAGACGCTGCGCAAGTACAAGAAGCTGACCATCCATCAGGTGCTCGACGCCGCGATCAACGCCACGCTCTCGCGCACGATCCTCACCGGCGTCACCACCTTCCTCGCGCTGATCGCGCTGGCGATTCTCGGCGGCGAGATCATCAAGGGCTTCGCCTACGCGATGATCTTCGGCCTCGTGGTGGGCACCTATTCCTCGGTGTTCATCGCCGCGCCGATCCTGATCTATCTCGGCGTGCGCCCGTCGAGCGAGATCGCCGATTCGGAGGCCGCCCAGGCCATGGCCGCGGAGTGAGCCCATGCCGGCGGACAAGCCCCACCGAGCGCCTCTGCACGACGGCTTCGTCCCCGGGCGTCACGCCATAGACGCCTATGGCGGCGGCGGCTTCCGCTTCGCGGACATGTCGCACGTGGGCTCGCTCCTGGCGCTGCCCTCCGGCGTCCACGCCTGGAAGGGCGTGACGACGCCGCGGGATTTGACGCTCGACGCCTTCGCCCCAGTTCTCGAGGAGGCGTCGGAAATCGAGCTCCTCCTCGTCGGCGTGGGCGCCGATCTCGTCCACCTCCAGGAGAGCGTGCTCTGGGGCCTGCGCGAGGCGGGGCTGCGCGTCGAGGTCATGCAGACCGGCGCCGCGGCGCGGACCTACACGATCCTGCTCGGCGAGAACCGGCGCGTCGCGGCCGCCCTCCTCGCGGTGGGCTAGAGGAGGCGGCGTAATGAGCAAGTCAAGCAGCTTTTCGATCGGGATCGAAGGCTTCGCGGCGCTGAAGCATGGTCCAGATCACGGTGACGCGGCGCCTTGCGAGTGCGATGAGGGCCTGGGTGTGGTGCTTTCCTTCGCGTCGCTTGCGGTCGTAGAAGGCCTTGGAGAGAGGGTCTTTGGTCGTGACGGCGCAGAAGGCGCTCTGGTAAAAGACGCGCTTGAGGGCCTTGTCGCCGCCGTAGGCGCGCCGCCAGCCTGCGCGCTTTCCGGACTGGCGCTGGACGGGCGCGAGACCGGCAGCGGAAGCCAGCGCGTCGGCCGACCCGAAGCGCCGGATGTCGCCGACGCAAGCGATGAACTCTGCCGCGAGGACCGCCCCCATCCCCGGCAGCGAACGGATGAGGGCGCCGTCAGGGTGGTCGGCGAGCAAGCCTTCGAGATCGCGCTCGATCCGGACGATCCTGGCGCGCGCCTCGAGTGCCTCGTTTGCAAGCTCGCGGATCAGTTCGGCCGTAGGCGCCTCGCCCGGCACGACGATCTTCTGCGCCCGGGCGGCCTCCAGCGCGCGATCGACGAGGGCGTCCGTCCCGTGCAGGTGCGGCGTCCTCTTCAGATGCGCGAGCAGGCGGGGTTTTCCGGCGCGTCGGATCTCGGACGGCGTGACGTAGCGCGTGAGCAGGGCCAGCGGCCCCTTGCAGGTGAGGTCCAGCGTCCGTTCGAGGCCGGGGTGGATGCCGCACAGAAGTCCACGCAGGCGGGAGATGCGCCGCGTCTGATCCTGGATCAGCTCGCGCCGGCGACCGACCTTCAGCCGGAGCGCGACGAGCGTGTCGTCGTCCGGCAGGATCGGGCGCAGATCGCGGGTGCGCACCAGGTCCGCGATGGTGCGCGCATCCCGCGGGTCGGACTTGCGTTCGCCCCCCGAGAAGCCCTGGCCGGCGCGGTTCACCGCGATGCCGGGCGTGTGCACGAGGGCAAAGCCCTCGGCCAGCAGGACCGCTTCGAGGAAGCGGGCGAAGGAGCCCACGACGTCGAGCCCGATCACCACCTCTCGCCCGAGCGCGCGAAGCTCCCCGACCAGCGCGTCGATCGCGTCCGGGTCGTTCTCGACCGCGCGGTCGAGAACGACCCGGCCCTCGCCGTCGACCGCCACCGCCCAATGCGTGCCCTTCGCGGCATCGATGCCGACGCATATCCTCATCGTTCACCCCCCCTTCCGACCCCGGAACGCAGGCCTCGTCTCGCCGGCATCGCCTTACAAAGCCATCGAGGGCATCGCGTAATCAGCGGTCGATCAGAGGCGGCGATGCGGGCGGCCAAGCCTCCCGAGCCATCGAGGACAGCCGGCATGACAGCCATACCCGCATCGCCTGCGCCACAGCAGCTTCTCACTACCGACAGCGCTAGGAAAAGGGGTAAGGCGGCGTGAGCGAGGCGGACACAGCGGACGAGGCCCCCCGTCCGGGCGCGAGCGCGCTCGGGGAGGACGCCGCGGCGCATGCCCGCGAATGCGAGCGAATCGTCTACACGGACGACCGGGACCGCTATCTCGCGACCCTCTTCGCCCCCGCCGACAAGCGCCCGGGCCTGTTCGCCCTCTACGCCTTCGCCGTCGAGGTCGCCCGCATTCCCGCGCGCGTCAGCGAGCCCCTGCCCGGCGAGATCCGCCTGCAATGGTGGCGCGACGCGCTGGAGGGCGCGCGCGTCGAGGAGGCCCGCGCCAACCCGGTCTTCGCCGCCCTCGACGAGACCATCGCGCGCTATTCCCTGCCGCGCGCGGCCCTCCTCGCGCTGGTCGAGGCCCGCATCCAAGACCTCTACGAGGACCCGCTCGCCACCGTGAACGATCTCGAGGGCTATGCCGGCGAGACCGCCTCCGTGCTGATGCGCCTCGCGAGCCTGATCCTGGCGGAGGGCGCCGATCCCGGCCACGTCGACGCCGCCGGCCACGGCGGGGTCGCCTACGCCGTCACGGGGCTGATGCGCGCCTTCCCCTGGCACGTCCGGCGCGGGCAGCTCTACGTTCCGCCCGTGGAGAGCCTCGCGCGCCACGGGCTGACGCGGGAGAAGGCGCTCGCGGGGGAGGGGGGGCTCGCGCTCGCCGCCGCGCTGCAGGACATGCGCGCGCTGGCCCGCCGGCATCTGGCGCAGGCCCGCGCCGACCTCGCCGGCGCGCCCGCCGCCATCAAGCCCGCCTTCCTGCCGCTCGCGCTGGTCGAGCCCGCGCTGAAGCGCATGGATCGGCCCGATTACGATCCCTACCGAAGCGTGATCGAGGTCCCCCAATGGCGCCGCCAGCTCGCTTTGTGGTGGGCCGCGCGGCGGATGTGACGATCTCCCGTCATCCCGGGCGCCGAAGGCGACCCGGGACCCATACGCGCCATCGCGTCCCGAGCGGCGCTCGCGCCGCGTCCCGCCGCCCTCGATGCCGCTTCGTTCGCACAGGGCGTGCGATGCGACCTGAAGGTCGCAAGACCGGCGTCGGCACGTATGGGTCCCGGATCCGCTTCGCGGTCCGGGATGACGGGGGAGGGCGTCATCCCGGGCGCCGAAGGCGACCCGGGACCCATAAGCGCCATCGTGTCCCGAGCGGCGCTCGCGCCGCGTCCCTCCGCCCTCGATGCAGCCTCGTTCGCCTGGGGCGTGCGATGCGACCTGAAGGTCGCAAGACCGGCGTCGGCGCGTATGGGTCCCGGGTCCGCTTCGCGGTCCGGGATGACGGGGGGAGGGTGTCATCCCGGGCGCCGAAGGCGACCCGGGACCCATACGCGCCATCGCGTCCCGAGCGGCGCTCGCGCCGCGTCCCGCCGCCCTCGATGCCGCTTCGGTCGCACAGGGCGTGCGACGCAGCCTGAAGGCTGCGACACCGACGCCGGAGAGAATGTTGGTGTGGACGGCCCCACCCGGCGGCATCTGTGTGCCAAGATGGAGTATCTGCAGCTCGATCTGAGGGAGGGACCGTCCATGAAGGAGTTTAGCGCGATCGGCATCGACACGTCCAAGGCTCATTTCGCGGTGTCCGGCGCGGACGCGTCGGGCCGGGAGGTCTGGCGCGAGAGCGGGACGCCGGCGCGGATGAAGAAGAAGCTTTCGGCGCTTGCGCCGACGCTGATCGGGATCGAGGCGTGCCGGGGCGCGCACCTTCTCGCGCGCGAGCTCGTCGCCATGGGCCACGACGCGCGCATCGTGCCGCCCCAGCTCGCCAAGCCCTTCGTCGGGCGCAACAAGAACGACGCCGCCGACGCCCGGGCGATCTGCCGGGCCGTGCGGGAGCCGGACACGACCTTCGTGCCGATCAAGAGCGAGGCGCAGCAGGCGGCCGCCATGCTCGTCGACCACCGGCGGGCGCTCCAGGCGCGCCGAACCGAGATCGGCAACCGCGTTCGCGGCTACGCCGCCGAGCTCGGGATCGTGGCTCCGCAGGGCGCCCGATACATCCCCACGATCCTCGGCGAGATCCTCGCCCGCACGGACCTGCCGACGCACGCGCGGCTCGTCTTCGAGGATCTCGCCGACGAATGGGAGCGCCTCGGCCCGCGGGTCGCGGCCGCGGAGGCCGCGCTCGTGAAGGCGGCGCGGGCGAGCGAGGCCTGCCGCCGGCTGATGGAGGTGCCCTGCGTCGGCCCGGTCGTGGCCTGGCGCACGATGGTGGCGGTGGGCGATCCGCGGCGCTTCCGCTCGGGACGCGCCTTCGCCGGCTGGCTCGGGCTCACTCCGCGCGACCACACCACCGCCAACAGGCAGCGCCTCGGCGCCATCACCCGCGCGGGCGACATGGCGCTCAGGGCCGATCTCGTCTGCGCGGCGACGGCGCTGCTCCAGCAGGTGAAGCGCCGCGGCGAGGAGGCCTGCGGCGGCGGGCGGCTCGTCGCCTGGGCGGCGCGGCTCCTGCCCAAGAAGAAGTTCAAGGAGGTCGCGGTCGCGCTGGCCAACCGGGTGGCGCGGATCCTGTGGAAGCTCCTCGCCTCCGGCGCGCGCTTCGACCGCGATCACGGCCCGGCCCTCGAGCCGCTGGAGGCCGCGGCGTGAGCGCCGCCGCACCCCGTTTCGCGCCGGCCGGCCGCACCTGCGGCCGCCCCGGCGCGCCCGAGACGCCCGCCGCCCGCCGTGCCCTCCGGGGCCGACAAGCGAGGGCGTGACCTGCAGGAACGAGAGGTGGACCATCGACACGTCGATGATCGGGCCAAGCCGCGGGACCCAATGGCGCGATGAAATCGCGGGTATGTTCGGCGCCCGATCAAGCGTAACCCATCTTGGCCAGCGGCCCTCGGGCCGCGCGAACAGGTCGGACATATGGGTGCAGGCGATCTCGATGAGCCGGCTCGACCCTCTTGCAGACCAGGGGCCGTCCACATATGGTCCCGGATCCGCTTCGCGGTCCGGGATGACGGGGGGAGGGCGTCATCCCGGGCGCTGAAGGCGACCCGGGACCCATACGCGCCATCGCGTCCCGAGCGGCGCTCGCGCCGCGTCCCGCCGCCCTCGATGCCGCTTCGTTCGCACAGGGCGTGCGATGCGACCTGAAGGTCGCAAGACCGGCGTCGGCGCGTATGTTGGTGTGGACGGCCCCACCCGGCGGCATCTGTGTGCCAAGATGGAGTATCTGCAGCTCGATCTGAGGGAGGGACCGTCCATGAAGGAGTTTAGCGCGATCGGCATCGACACGTCCAAGGCTCATTTCGCGGTGTCCGGCGCGGACGCGTCGGGCCGGGAGGTCTGGCGCGAGAGCGGGACGCCGGCGCGGATGAAGAAGAAGCTTTCGGCGCTTGCGCCGACGCTGATCGGGATCGAGGCGTGCCGGGGCGCGCACCTTCTCGCGCGCGAGCTCGTCGCCATGGGCCACGACGCGCGCATCGTGCCGCCCCAGCTCGCCAAGCCCTTCGTCGGGCGCAACAAGAACGACGCCGCCGACGCCCGGGCGATCTGCCGGGCCGTGCGGGAGCCGGACACGACCTTCGTGCCGATCAAGAGCGAGGCGCAGCAGGCGGCCGCCATGCTCGTCGACCACCGGCGGGCGCTCCAGGCGCGCCGAACCGAGATCGGCAACCGCGTTCGCGGCTACGCCGCCGAGCTCGGGATCGTGGCTCCGCAGGGCGCCCGATACATCCCCACGATCCTCGGCGAGATCCTCGCCCGCACGGACCTGCCGACGCACGCGCGGCTCGTCTTCGAGGATCTCGCCGACGAATGGGAGCGCCTCGGCCCGCGGGTCGCGGCCGCGGAGGCCGCGCTCGTGAAGGCGGCGCGGGCGAGCGAGGCCTGCCGCCGGCTGATGGAGGTGCCCTGCGTCGGCCCGGTCGTGGCCTGGCGCACGATGGTGGCGGTGGGCGATCCGCGGCGCTTCCGCTCGGGACGCGCCTTCGCCGGCTGGCTCGGGCTCACTCCGCGCGACCACACCACCGCCAACAGGCAGCGCCTCGGCGCCATCACCCGCGCGGGCGACATGGCGCTCAGGGCCGATCTCGTCTGCGCGGCGACGGCGCTGCTCCAGCAGGTGAAGCGCCGCGGCGAGGAGGCCTGCGGCGGCGGGCGGCTCGTCGCCTGGGCGGCGCGGCTCCTGCCCAAGAAGAAGTTCAAGGAGGTCGCGGTCGCGCTGGCCAACCGGGTGGCGCGGATCCTGTGGAAGCTCCTCGCCTCCGGCGCGCGCTTCGACCGCGATCACGGCCCGGCCCTCGAGCCGCTGGAGGCCGCGGCGTGAGCGCCGCCGCACCCCGTTTCGCGCCGGCCGGCCGCACCTGCGGCCGCCCCGGCGCGCCCGAGACGCCCGCCGCCCGCCGTGCCCTCCGGGGCCGACAAGCGAGGGCGTGACCTGCAGGAACGAGAGGTGGACCATCGACACGTCGATGATCGGGCCAAGCCGCGGGACCCAATGGCGCGATGAAATCGCGGGTATGTTCGGCGCCCGATCAAGCGTAACCCATCTTGGCCAGCGGCCCTCGGGCCGCGCGAACAGGTCGGACATATGGGTGCAGGCGATCTCGATGAGCCGGCTCGACCCTCTTGCAGACCAGGGGCCGTCCACATATGGGTCCCGGATCCGCTTCGCGGTCCGGGATGACGGGGGGAGGGTATCATCCCGGGCGCCGAAGGCGACCCGGGACCCATACGCGCCATCGTGTCCCGAGCGGCGTTCACGCCGCGTCCCGCCGCCCTCGATGCAGCCTCGTTCGCACGGGGCTCGTGATGCGACCTGAAGGTCGCAAGACCGGCGTCGGCGCGTATGGGTCCCGGATCCGCTTCGCGGTCCGGGATGACGGGGGAGGGCGTCATCCCGGGCGCCGAAGGCGACCCGGGACACCCTCCATCGCGTCCCGAGCGGCGCTCGCGCCGCGTCCCGTCGCCCTCGATGCCGCTTCGTTCGCACAGGGCGTGCGATGCGACCTGAAGGTCGCAAGACCGGCGTCGGCGCGATCCGCTTCGCGGTCCGGGATGACGGGGGGAGGGTGTCATCCCGGGCGCCGAAGGCGACCCGGGACCCATACCCTCCATCGCGTCCCGAGCGGCGCTCGCGCCGCGTCGCTCGCCCTCGATGCCCTTCGCGCGCTGGCCGCCGGGTCACCGAGCCTCACAGCCCCCGGGCCGCGCAATAGCCGCCCTCGCGATACATCAGGCTCTCGCCCCCGCGCACGTCGATCGCCAGCACCCGGCCGACGACGATCGAATGCGTGCGCCAGTCCACCAGCGAATCCACCACGCAGTCGATCCCGAAGGCCGCGTCGGCGAGGAGCGGGGCGCCGCTGTCGAGCGCCGTCCAGTCGCCCATCGAGAAGCGCTCGGCGCCCTTCGAGCCGTCGCGGCCGGCGAAGCGGTCGGCGAGCGCGGCATGGGCGCAGGTGAGCCCGCTCACGCCGAAGCGGCGCGTCTCGGCCAGCACGGGATGAATCGAGGCGCTCTTGGCCACCGCCAGCGTCACCGCGGGCGGGGAGAGCGACAGCGAGGCGAGCGAGGTCAGCGTCATGCCGGTGAGGCTCTCGCCGCGCCCGGCGGCGACGATGCAGACCTGCGCGCCGACGAGGCGCATGGCTCGCTTGAAATCGGCTACGAGCGGCGAGGATTCGAGCGAGGCGGTCGCGTCGCGCGCGGCGGCGGCGGGGGAGGCGGGGCGCATCGGGGGACCCTCCGTTCGATATGGACAAGCGACGGACGCGGCGGCGAACGAAAGCCCGCCGCCGCGCCGGTCTCCTCAGCGCAGGCCACGCTCGGCGAGGATCGGCAGCACCGTATCCCGGAAATACGGGAACTCGGCCACGTAGTCGATGAACGAGAGCGTCGTACCTTTGAAGCCAGCCTCGGCCAAGGCCGTGATCCCGTCCGCCACCTGGATCGGCGTGCCCACCAGCGGAAAGCCGCCATGGCCCATGGCCATCCGGTCGCGGATCAGAGCCAGGAGATCGTGCGGGAAGGAATGGGCGTGGGCGAATTGCAGGCGCACCAGGTTGTCGACCGCCTCCCAATCCGCGTTGTCGCGCGCCGTGTACTCGAGATAGGCGCGCGCCTCCTCCTCGGTGGGCCGGCAAATGACGTGTGAGAAGGTGAGGACGCCCACGTCCCGCCCGTGCGTCGCCGCCTGGCCCTTCAGCTCCTGGATCTCGTCCTTCGAGCGGGCGAGATCGATCGCCGGCGTGAACAGGAAGTTCGCGTTCCTCGTCGCAAAGTCGCGGCCCTGCGGCGAGCCGGCGGCGTTGAGGATCGGCGGCGTGCCGGAGACCGGGCGCGGGTCGCCCCTGACGTGCTTCAGGGTGAAGTACCGGCCGTTCCAGTCGAAATATTCGCTCTCGCGCCAGAGCTTGCGCACGACGTCGAACCATTCCTGCGCGTAGCCGTAGCGGGTCTCGTGGTCGTCCGGCAGGGTGAGGCCGAGCGCCTCGTATTCCGGCTTGTTCCAGCCCGCCACGATGTTGAGCCCGGCGCGGCCCTGCCCGATCTGGTCGATGGTCGCGATCTGCTTGGCCACCACCACCGGATTGTTGGCCGCCGTGTGGATCGTCGCGAAGACGGCGATGTCGCGCGTGTGGGCGAGCAGGCCCGCCGCCCAGGTCATGGTCTCCAGCACCGAGCCGTGGAAGTCGGTCTCGCCGCCGTAGCCGATCCAGCGGGCGATCGGCAGCATGAAGTCGATGCCCGCCTCGTCGAGCAGCTTGGCGAGGCGGACGTTGTTCTCGAAGGAGTTCACCCAGCGCTCGGGCACCTTCGTCACCGACATGCCCGACGAGCAGTTGGACGAGAAGGTGCCGAGAAGGAAGCGGTCCTCGGCGAACATGGGGTTGCGTGTGGCCGTCATGAGTTCCCCTCTGATTTTCAGATATATTTTAGGCTTGAAAGTCTATCGTAAAATCGCGTTTGAGCAAGCGGTCGGAACCGGTAAGATGTTGTGCGGTGCAAGAGGACGAGACGAGCCGGGAGACGGGATGGGGCGCGGCGAGGGCAAGGTGGAGAGCGAGCGCTCGGGCGAAACCGCCGCGGACGCGCTCGATCGGCGCTGGCATCTGGCGCAGACGCCGGCGGAGGTGGACTTCACCGAGCTCGAGTTCGCGGTGATGCGCACCTTCGAGTCGTTCGGCCGCTGGCAGTCGGAATGCCTCGCGGGCTCCGTTGACCTCGCCGCCAGCGGGCCGGAGAACGCGCTCCTCCACATCATCCGCATGAACGACCGGCCGAAATCGGTGAAGGAGCTCGCCCGCCTCGCCAACCGGGACGACATCCCCAACATCCAGTACAGCCTGCGCAAGCTGATCGGCGCGGGGCTCGTGGAGCGCTCCGGCTCCGGCCGCGCGGGCGTGGTCTATTTCGTCACCGAGCGGGGCAGGGCGGTGACCGACAAGTACGCCGCCATCCGCCGCGCCCTGCTCCTCGCCGCGGTTGAGGGCGTTCCCGACTTCCGCGAGCGCCTCGCCGAGGCGACGCGCACGCTCAACCTGCTCGCGGGCATCTACGAGGAAGCGGCGCGGGTCGCCGCGACCCACCGCCGGTCTTGAGGCGCCGCCGCCTCACCCCGGCGGGATCTCCCCCACCGCCTTCGGCACGTCGTAGCCCTTCCGCACCGCCGGCCGCGCGGCGATCGCCTGGTACCAGCGGCGCACGTGGGGATGAGCCGAGAGGTCGATCTCCTGCCATTCGTAGCGCGAGATCCAGGGCCAGATCGCGATGTCGGCGATGGAATAGTCGCCGGCCACGAACTCCGCCTCGGCCAGCCGCCGGTCGAGAACCCCGTAGAGGCGCTTCGCCTCGTCGGAGAAGCGCGTCTCGGCATAGGGCGCCGCGCCCTTGTTGAAGCGCAGGAAATGGTGGGCCTGGCCGAGCATGGGGCCGGCGCCGCCCATCTGCCACATCAGCCATTCCAGCACCCGGTAGCGGCCCTCGCCCGAGGCCGGCATCAGCCGCCCCGTCTTCTCGGCGAGGTAGATCAGGATCGCGCCCGATTCCATCAGCGTCTGGCCGGTGTCGTGGTCGACGATGGCGGGGATCTTGTTGTTGGGGCTGATCGCCAGGAAGTCCGGCGCGTGCTGCTCGCCCTTGCCGATGTCGATCGCGTGCGCGCGGTAGGGCAGGGCGAGCTCCTCCAGCGCGATCGAGACCTTGCGGCCGTTGGGCGTGGTCCAGGTGTAGAGGTCGATCATGAGGTTTCTCTCGGGATGTCCCGCGGCGGGGTCTCGCCGCGGCGGGCCTCGAAGCCCAGCATGCGGTCGCGCGAGCGGCCGATATGGGCGCGCATGGCGTCGCGGGCGCGGCCCGGCTCCTGCGCGCGGATGGCGTCGACGACCGCAGCGTGCTCGTCGAGCACGATCGGCAGGCGCATGGCGGCGCTCCTCTGGGCGAGGCGGCGCGCGGTGGCGATGCCGTCGCGCAGCGGCCGGCGCAGGAGCTCCATCACCTGCGAGAACAGGTGGTTCTGCGTCGCCGCCGCGATGGCGCGGTGGAAGGCGACGTCGGCGGCCGCGCCCGAATCCGGCCCGTCGAACTCCCGCGCGAGCCGGGCGGCCTCCGCCTCGATGGCGGCGAGGTCGCGCGCCGTGCGCCGCTCGGCGGCGAGGAAGGCGGCCTCGCCCTCCAGCGCGACGCGCATCTCGTAGCAGCGCAGGAGCTCGGCGATCGCACCGCTCGGGGCCTCGCCCATGAAGTCGGCGCTGAGCGTGCGCACGACGAAGGACCCCGCGCCCTGGCGCGATTCGATCAGCCCGTCCGCCCGCAGCCGCGCCAGCGCCGTGCGCACGACCGGGCGCGAGACGCCGAACGCGCGCGAGAGCTGCGTCTCGGACGGAAGCCGCTCGCCGACCGAGAGCCGGCCCGTTCCGAGCTGGATCAGGATCTGCTCGTAGATCTGGTCGGGCAGGCTCTCCTGCCGATGCGGCGCGAAGAACGCCGCTTGGGCGGCGATGTCCGCCTCTCTCGCCCGGCCTGCTGCGTCGTCCACGATCCCCGCCCCGCGCGCGCCCATCGGTCTCGTCCTTGCGGAAAACCATAGCGCGGATGCCCGTTTCGACAAGTTGTCTTTCAACTTGACAGGTTCGCGCCCCCCGGCGAACCTCGTCCTCACGAGACGCCGCAAACGGCGCAGGACCAGGGAACGGAGACGCTGGATGAGCGTGCACGCGGGCGCCCCCGCCGGAGCCGTCGCGCATGCCGAGAGGGCAGGCGGCCTCGTCGTCACGGCGGAGCGCCTTCGTGCGCAGCTGGAGGCGCTGTTCACGGCCTGGACCGGCCCGGAGCACGCCCGCGCCTCGGCGCAAACGCTCGTCGAGGCCGACCTGATGGGCATCGACAGCCACGGCATCACGCTGGTTCCGCTCTACGAGGAGCTCGTGCGCTCGGGCAAGATCGCCCGCGATCCGCAGGTCGGCGTCGCGCACGCCTTCGGCGCCGTCGCGACGATCGACGGCGGCGGCGGCTTCGGCCACGCGCCGTCGCTCCAGGCGATGGATCTCGCCGTGGAGAAGGCTCGCGCCTTCGGCATCGGGGCGGTGGGCGTGCGCCATTCCAACCATTTCGGCGCGGCCGGCGTCTACGCGCTGCGCGCTGCGGCGGAGGGCATGATCGGCGTCGTCACCAGCGCCGTGCACCTGCCGTCCATCGTCCCGGTCTTCGGCCGCGTTCCGCGCATGGGCACGAACCCGATCGCCTTCGCGGCGCCGGGCGCCGAGGGCGCGCCCTTCCTCCTCGACATCGCGACGAGCACCATCGCCATCGGCAAGCTCAAGCTCGCCGCCCGCGAGGGCCGCAGCCTGCCCGAGGGCTGGGCGGTCGACCGCGACGGCAAGCCCCAGAACGACCCCGAGGCGGCGCTCCGCGACCGGATGATGACCCCGCTCGGCGGCAGCCGCGCCATGGGCGGCCACAAGGGCTACGGCCTCGCGGCCATGGTCGAGATCCTCTCGACGCTCCTGCCCGGCGCCTCCTACGCGCCGCTGCGCGATCCGGACGCCGCGCACTACGACGTCGGCCATTTCTGCCTCGCGCTCCATCCCGACGCCTTTCGCGAGGCGGGCGGCTTCGGGCGCGACCTCGACGCCTTCGTCGCCTGCCTGCGCGAGACGCCGCCGGCCGAGGGCTGCGAACGCGTCCTCGCCCCGGGCGACCCGGAGCACGCCATGCGGGCCGTGCGCGCCCGCGACGGCATTCCCGTTCCGCGCTCCCTCGCCGACGCCGCCAGGGCGATCGCGGCCGAGCGGGGCGTGCGCTTCCTGCTGGAGGATCCGGCGGAATAGGCCGCCCGGCAGGGCCGGCCGTCACAGCAGAGGCCGTCCGCGAGAGACGGCCGTCATCTAGGGAGGAACCGACCCATGAGAAAGACGACACTGGCTCTCCTCGCCACCGTCGCGACCGCCGGCTTCGGCGGCGCGGCGCAAGCCGAGAACCTCATGCTGATGACCGGCCCGCAGGGCGGCTCCTGGTACCCGCTCGGCGGCGCGATCCAGAACATCGTGCAGAGCAACATGGAGGGCGTCTCGGTCCAGGTGCTCCCCGGCGGCGGCATCGCCAACGTCAAGGGCATCGCCACCGGCCGCGCCGACGTCGCCTTCGCCAACTCCGTCTCGACGGTGGACGCCATCGAGGGCCGCGGCGCCTTCGAGGAAAAGGCCCAGAACGTCTGCAACGTCGCGACGCTCTATCCCCAGTACTTCCAGATCGTCACGCTCGAGAGCAGCGGCATCGACAGCGTCGCCGACATCTCGGGCAAGGCGCTCGCCACCCAGCCCCGCGGCAACACCGCCGAGGACATCACCCGCCAGCTTCTCGACGCGGCCGGCCTGTCCTACGACGACATGTCCCAGATGCACTTCGTCTCCTACTCGGACGGCGTCGCGCTGATGAAGGACGGCAACGCCGCCGCCATGACGCTCGGCACCACCGTGCCGGCCTCCGCCATCATGGATCTCGCCAGCGGCTCCGACATCAAGATGCTGAGCCTCGAGGGCGCGATGATGGACGAGATGCAGAGCCGCAATCCCGGCTTCCAGAAGCTCACCATCCCCGCCGGCTCCTATCCGGGCCAGGACGAGGACGTGCAGGCCATCGGCTACGCCACCCACGTCGTCGCGCGCTGCGACCTCTCGCCGGACATCGTCCACGACATGCTGGCCGGCATGGTCGAGAACATCGGCGATCTGCAGGCGATCGCCGGCGCGATGAAGGGCGTCACGCCCGCGCAGATGGCGCAGGACGTCGGCGTGCCCATGCACGAGGGCGCCAAGCGCTACTACGAGGAGCAGGGCGTGCTCTGACGCACGCCCGCGCGCCCCGCGCGCCCGCCGGACCGGACCCTCCCGGCGGGCGCGACCCCACGGCTCATACAGGCGACGCCCGGCGATGGCCCCCACCTCGACATATCTGAAGCTCGTGCGGTGGATCGCGCTCGCGGTCGCGCTCTCGATGAGCTGCTACCACCTATACGTCGGCTTCTTCGGCACGCCGGACGCCTTCACCCTGCGCGCCACCCATGTCGGCTTCGCGCTCGTCCTGTGCTTCCTGACGCTGCCCGCCCGCGAGGCCGACGCCGGCCGCGGGCCCCGGATCTGGGACTGGGCGCTGATCGCGCTCTCCCTCGCGGCCGCCGCCTATCCGGTGCTGGTGAAGGACTACATCTACGCGCGCTTCATCTACATCGACGAGCTGCGCACGGCGGACATCGTGCTCGGCGTCGCGCTCACCCTCCTCGTCATCGAGGCGGCGCGCCGGGCGCTCGGCCTCGTCCTGCCGATCACGGTGGTGCTCTTCCTCGGCTATGCGCTCTTCCTGACGAACACGGCGCCGCTGCTCCTGCTCGAGCAGCTGTACCTGACGACCGAGGGCATCTTCGGCATTCCGGTCGCGGTCTCAGCGACCTACGTCGTGCTCTTCATCCTGTTCGGCGCCTTCGTCGAGCGCTCCGGCGCCGGCAAGCTCTTCATGGATTTCGCCATCAGCCTCACCGGCCACACCGCCGGCGGGCCGGCCAAGGTCGCCTGCGTCACGAGCGGCCTGTTCGGCTCGGTCTCGGGCTCGGCGGTGGCGAACGTGATGACGACGGGCGCCTTCACCATCCCGCTGATGAAGCGGCTCGGCTACCGCCCGGCCTTCGCCGGCGCGGTCGAGGCGGTGGCTTCGACCGGCGGGCAGATCATGCCGCCGATCATGGGCGCGGCCGCCTTCGTGATGGCCGAGTTCATGGGCGTGAGCTACCTCACGGTCGCCGCCTACGCGCTGATCCCGGCCTTCCTCTACTACGTCGCCGTCTTCTCGGCCGTGCATTTCGAGGCGCGCCGGCTCGGCATGCGCGGGCTGCCGCGCGAGGAGCTGCCGCGGCTTTCCGAGGTGCTGCGCGAGCGCGGGCACCTGTTCCTGCCCCTCGTCATCATCGTCGCCGTGCTGTTCGTCGGCTACAGCGCCCCCTTCGCGGCGCTCTGCGGCATCGTCTCGGTGATCCCCACCGCGCTTCTGCGCAAGACCACCCGCTCGGCGGTGAACCTGCGCATGATCGTCGAGGGCCTCGAGGCCGGCGCCGTCGGCTCGATCATGGTCGCGCTCGCCTGCGCGGCGGCGGGCATCGTCATCGGCGTGATCACGCTCACCGGCGCGGGGCTCAGCTTCTCGGGCTTCGTCATCTCGGCGGCGAACGAGATGCTGCTGCCGGCGCTGCTCCTGACCATGGTCGCGGGAATCATCCTCGGCATGGGCATGCCGACGACGCCCGCCTACATCATCCAGGTCTCGCTCCTCGTGCCGGCGCTCGTGCGCCTCGGCGTCCCGGTCGAGAGCGCGCACATGTTCGTGTTCTACTTCGCCATCCTCTCCGCGATCACGCCCCCCGTCGCCATCGCGGTCTACGCGGCGAACGGCATCTCCGGCGCGCAGCTCTGGCCGAGCTCGGTGGCGGCGGTGAAGCTCGGGCTGACCGGCTACATCATCCCCTTCATGTTCGTCTTCGGCCCCTCGCTCCTGATGATCGGGCCCTGGACGACGATCGCCGCCACGACGCTCACCGCGATGGTCGGCGTGATCTTCCTCGCGGCCGGACTCGGCGGCTGGCTGCTCACGGAGGCCTCGCGGCTCCAGCGCGTGCTCCTCGTCGCGGCCGCCTTCGTCCTGATCAAGCCGGGCCTGTGGACCGACGCCGTCGGCATCGGCCTCGGCGCCGTGGCGCTCGCGCTCCAGCTGCGCGCCCGCCGCCTGGAGAGCCGTACGGCGCCCGCGGCCGAGAAGGCGTCCGAGCCCGCCGCCGAGCCCGCGCGCAATCCCGTCAGACCGGCCGAGTGACGAGCGACAGATGACCGAGAGACGCAAGACGCCCGAGACCCTGCGCAGCGCCCGCTGGTTCGCCCCCGACGACCTGCGCGGCTTCGGCCATCGCTCGCGCATGATGCAGATGGGGCTCTCCCCGGAGGACTGGGCCGGGCGCCCGGTGATCGCCATCCTCAACACCTGGTCCGACCTCAACGCCTGCCACGCGCATTTCAAGCACCGGGTCGAGGACGTGAAGCGCGGCGTGCTGCAGGCCGGCGGCTTTCCCGTCGAGCTGCCCGCGCTGTCGCTGTCGGAGACCAACGTCAAGCCGACCACGATGCTCTACCGCAACATGCTCGCCATGGACGCGGAGGAGCTGATCCGCTCGCACCCGGTCGACGGCGTCGTGCTGATGGGCGGTTGCGACAAGACCACGCCGGCGCTGCTGCTCGGCGCGACCAGCGCCAACGTCCCGGCGATCTACGTCCCCGCCGGGCCGATGCTGCGCGGCAACTGGAAGGGCAGGGTGCTCGGCTCGGGCTCCGACGCCTGGAAATACTGGGACGAGCGCCGTGCCGGCAACATTTCCGACGCCGACTGGCTCGCCGTCGAGGGCGGCATCGCGCGCTCCTACGGCACCTGCATGACGATGGGCACGGCCTCCACCATGACCTCCATCGTCGACGCGCTCGGCATGACGCTGCCCGGCGCGTCCTCGATCCCGGCGGCCGACGCGAACCATATCCGCATGGCGGCGGCTGCGGGCCGGCGCATCGTCGAGATGGTCTGGGAGGACCTGACGCCGGACCGCATCCAGACCCGCCCGGCCTTCCTCAACGCCGTCAAGGTCGCGATGGCGCTCGGCTGCTCGACCAACGCCATCATCCACCTCATCGCCCAGGCGCGCCGCGCGGGCGTCATGATCGGTCTCGACGATTTCGACCGGGCGAGCCGGGAGGTGCCGGTCCTCGCCAACATCCGTCCCTCGGGCGAGCGCTACCTGATGGAGGACTTCTTCTACGCCGGCGGGCTGCGCGGCCTGCTCGCGCGCCTCGCGCCGCTGCTCGACCTCTCCTGCCTGACGGCGACGGGCAGGACGCTCGGCGAGACCATCGAGGGCGCCGAGGTCTACGACGACGACGTCATCCGCCCTCTCGACAACCCGGTCTACGCCGAGGGCGCGCTCGCGGTCCTGCGCGGCAACCTCGCGCCGGAGGGCTGCGTGATCAAGCCCTCCGCCTGCGAGCAGCGCTTCCTGCGCCATTCCGGCCCCGCCCTCGTCTTCGACGACTACCCGTCCATGAAGGCGGCGATCGACCGGGAGGATCTCGACGTCACGCCCGACCACGTCATGATCCTGCGCAACGCCGGCCCGCAGGGCGGGCCCGGCATGCCGGAATGGGGCATGCTGCCGATCCCCACGAAGCTCGTGAAACAGGGCGTACGGGACATGGTGCGCATCTCCGACGCGCGCATGTCCGGCACGAGCTACGGCGCCTGCATCCTGCACGTCTCGCCGGAGAGCTACGTCGGCGGCCCGCTGGCGCTGGTGCGGACCGGGGACATCGTCACCATCGACGTGCCCGCCCGCGCGATCCGGATGGAGGTCTCGGAGGAGGAGCTCGCCGCCCGGCGCGCCGCCTGGGAGCCGCCTCCGCCCCGCTTCGAAAGGGGTTGGGGCTGGATGTTCTCGCGCCACATCAAGCAGGCCCACGACGGCTGCGACTTCGATTTCCTCGAGACGGACTTCGGCCGCCCGGTCGACGAGCCCGTGATCTATTGAGGCCGCCGCTCATGCCGCTCTCCGACGACACCCGCGCGAAGCTGAAGACCGTGTCCACCGCGACGCTGTGCACGGGGCTCTACAAGCGCGGCCTGCGCAGCCAGTTCGTCCAGGACGTGCGCCCGCTCGACCCCGAGGTCGAGACCATGGTCGGCGAGGCCTACACGCTGCGCACCATCCCCGCGCGCGAGGACCTCAACCCGATCACGGTCTTCCAGGACCGCGCTCATCCCCAGCGAAAGGCGATCGAGGAATGCCCGCCGGGCGCCGTCCTCGTCGTCGACAGCCGCAAGGACCCGCGCGCGGCCTCCGCCGGCGCGATCCTGGTCACGCGCCTGATGACCCGCGGCGCCGCCGGCATCGTCACGGACGGCGGCTTCCGCGACGCGCCGGAGATCGCCCGCCTCGGCTTCCCCGCCTTCCACGTGCGCCCCACCGCGCCGACGAACCTGACGCATCATCAGGCGATCGAGATCGGCGTCCCCATCGGCTGCGGCGACGCGCCCGTCTTCCCCGGCGACGTGATCGTCGGCGACGGCGACGGCGTCGTCGTCATCCCCGCCGCTCTCGCCGACGAGATCGCCGAGGAGGCGGTGGAGATGACCGCCTTCGAGGATTTCGTCATCGAGGAAGTCCGTGGCGGCCGCTCCATCCTCGGCCTCTACCCGCCCACCGACCCGCAGGCGAAGGAGGATTTCGCCGCCTGGCGCGCCGCACGGGGGCGGTGAGGCGGGGGGCGCCCCTCTTCGGCAGGAATCTGGACGCTAGAACTCCTCCCGCAGGCTCGCCCAGCGCCGCCCCGTCTCGCGGCCCCCCTCCATGTAGTCTTCCGGCGCGTGGGTGTAGGGCGGTCGCGGCGGGCCGCTCTTCACGAGCCGCGACCCTTCCAGCCGCGCGTGGGCGATGGGAATGTTGTAGTCGACGAAATTCTCCAGCTTGCCGCCGGGGAACATCGGCGCCTGCGCCCAGGCCATGCGTTCGCAGATGCGCTCGGCCAGCGTCCAGTCCCGTCGCTCCACCGCGACGGCGAGCGCGACCAGCGGCTCCGGGCCGTCGGCGACGTTCCCCGTCCAGCAGGCGCGGGCCTCGTCCGGGAACGCCTTCGCGAACGCCGCCCATTGCGAATCGACCGGCAGGACGCGCATGCGCCCGGCAGCGGCGCGCAGGTCGTCGGCCATGCTCGGGCCGCCGATGTGCTTCGTCGCGACGATCTCGGGGATCTCGGCGAGCGCCGCGTAGGTCGGCGTATCGATCTTGCCCTTGAAGGCGAAGGAATTGTCGTAGACGACGATGGGCACGCCCGGCAGCGCCTCCGTCACGTCCCGGTAGTATTTCACGATCCCCGCCGGATCGAGCGCCATCCACATCGGCCGCCCGAGGAACAACCCGTCCGCGCCGATCTCGACGAGGCGGCGCGCCCGGCGGATCGTCTCGCGGGTGTTGAGCGTGGTCACGCCGGCGAAGAGGAGGCCGCGCCCGCCGAGCGTGCGGGCGATGCAGTCGGTGAAGTCCTCGTTCTCCTCCGGCAGGAGGCTCGGCCCCTCGCCGAAGGACCCGCAGGTCATCAGCGTGGTCACGCCCGCGCTGGCGATCGTCGCGACCATGCGCGCGGTCTCTTCCAGATCGACGGAGGCGGTGCAGGACCAATGGTCGGCGTCGGGCGTCGAGGGCGTCGGCAGGATGCCGACGATTCCGACGACGTCGTCCGGGGTGAGGCTGCGCGGCATCGGGTGTTTCCTTGTGTTCTCAGCGCGCGAGCGAGCGCTTCTGGCGCTCTTCGAGCACGCCGACGAGGCGCACGAGCGGCCAGAGGATGGCGAGGTAGACGACGGCGGCGCCGATCAGCGGCGTCGGGTTGCCGAAGAAGGCCTGCGCGTCCGTCGCCTGCTTGAGCAGGTCCGGCATGGCGACGACGGAGGCCAGCGAGGTGTCCTTCAGGAGCGAGATGCAGTTCGACGTCTGCGGCGGGACGGCGATGCGCGCCGCCTGCGGCAGCACGACGAGGCGCATGGTCTGGGCGAAGGAGAGCCCCATGGCGTGCGCCGCCTCGAACTGGCCCTTCGGGATCGCCTCGATGCCCGACCGCAGCACCTCGGCGGTGAAGGCGCCGAAGACGAGCGAGAGCGCGATCCAGGCCGAGGCGAAGGACGAGAGCCTGATCCCGAGGAAGGGCAGGGCGTAGTAGATCATGATCAGCAGCACCAGCACCGGCACCGCGCGAAACACGTCGATGACGACGATCGCGGCGAGCCGCAGGGGCTTGGGCGCGTAGAGCCGCGTCAGCGCCAGCACGAGGCCGACGACCGAGCCGGCCGCGATGCTGGTGATGCCGAGCTGCACCGTGGTGACGAGCCCGCTGACGAGGAGCGGCAAGGCGCGGGCGAAAACGTCCGCGTTGAAGAAGGTTTCGATCAGATCCATGGGGGTGCGTCCGTCCGAGCCGTGAGGCCTGCCCCGCGGGCGGGCGCGGGAAATGACGCGCCGCCCCCGGTTCACGGGGCCGGCGCGATGCGTGTCGCGCCGGCGCGCGGATCAATTCGCGGTCGGGATCGGCAGCACGGTCACCGTGCTCGTGCCCTCGTCCGCCGGGGCGCCGAGCCATTTCTCGTGGAGCTCGGCGAGATAGCCCTCCTCCTTCAGCTCGGAGATGGCGGCGTTCACCTCCTCGAGCAGCGGCGAGGTCTTCGGCATCATGATGCCGTACTGGTCGCCGGTCTCGATGCGCTGGGCGATCTCGAGGCCGGGCATCTTCTGGAAGGTGAACTGCAGGCCGGCGATGTCCGAGATCGCGCCGTCGACGCGGCCGTTGCGCGTGTCGAGCAGCAGGTCCTGCTGGGTGTTGTAGGTCTTGATCTCGGAGAAGCCGTACTTCTCCTGGTTCTCCCGGGCCCACTTCTCGCCGGTGGAGGTCGCGAGGGCGCCGGCGATCTTGCCCTGCATGTCCTCCAGGCTGTCGACCTCGGAGCCCTCGGCGGTGGCGAGCGCCATGTCGCTGTCGTAGTAGCCCTGGGTGAAGGCCTGGCTCTCGAGCCGCTCGGGCGTGATGGTGATGGTCGAGATCGCCAGGTCGATGCGGCCAGACGAGGTCGCGGCGAACAGCGCCTGGAAGCCGAGATCCTGGATCTCGACCTCGCGGCCCATCTTCTCGGCGATGGCGTGGACGAGGTCGACCTCGAAGCCCTCGAACTCGCCGCGCTCGTTCTTCACCTCCCACGGCGGGTTGGCGGGATAGGCGCCGACCTGGAGCGTCTGCGCCGCCGCCGGGGCGGCGAAAGCGGCGACGACGGCCGCCGCGGCGAGTGTGCGAAGCATGCTCTTCATCGTGTTCCCCTCTTCGGGCGCTCCGGCTGCGGAGCGCGGTCGATACTGCAGGTTCGAGTTGTTATCGCCCTGGTTCGTGAGGCAGCCGCCGGTTCTTCGCGGAGGCTGGACCCGTTCCCGTATAGACCCGGTTGACCCGGGTTTTCCTTTCGTTTTCCGGGAAATCGGCAGAAAACGCCGCCGATTTCCGGTTCCACCCGGCGATTTCACCCCGTCGCGGCCCCGGACGCAAGATCCATTGAAAGCCCGCAGTTCGATGACCGCCGATTGAAAGGCTTCAGAGCACGCGCCCCCTGTTCAGGATGTCCTTCGGGTCGAGGGCCCGCTTCACGGCGCGCATCAGCGCGAGCTCCTCGGGCTTGCGCGAGAGCGCGAGATAGGCGCGCTTGTTGCGGCCGATTCCGTGCTCCGCCGATACCGATCCGCCCTGAGCGGCGACGATCCCGTAGATGCGGTTCTCGACCGCCGCCTTGTCGATCCCCTCGCCGCCGACGATCAAATGGAGGTTCGAATCCGCGACGTGCCCGAAGATCACGCTGAGCGCCCCCGGCCAGCTCTCGCGCGCCGCCGCGCGCATCGCCTCCACCGCCGCGCCGATCCGCGCGCGGGGGAAGCTCACGTCGAACGAGACGAAGACCGGCAGCTTGCCCTGGTATTCGTAGGGCGATTCGCGATAGGCCCACAGCCGCGCGCGGTCCGCCTCGGAGCGCGCGAGGATCGCGTCGGAGACGAGCCCTTCCTCGAGGCAGGCGGCGAGCGCCTCCTCGAAGCGCGCGGCGCCGGCCTCGCCGGGCCCGGTGGCGGCCTCGACGAGCACCAGCACGTCGTGCTCCTCGGCGAAGGGCGCCGACAGGCCTGCACCCTCCACCGCCTGGCGCACGAACTCGCGCCACATCGCCTCGAAGACGAGGAGGCCGCCGGCGAAACGCCGATCGAGCGCGCGCAGCAGCGCGAGCGCCGCCTCGGCGTTCGCGACCGCGCAGAGCGCCGTGTGGACGCCCTCCGGCTTCGGCTGGAGACCCAGCACCACCCGGGTGACGATGCCGAGCGTCCCTTCCGAGCCGATGAAGAGCTGCGTCCAGTCGTAACCGGCGTTGTTCTTGAGCATCTTGTTGAGCGAGCCGACCACGGTTCCGTCGGCGAGCACGGCCTCGAGGCCCAGCACGTTGCGCCGCGCCATGCCGTAGCGCAGGACGGTGTTGCCGCCGGCGTTCGTCGCGACGTTGCCGCCGATCGTGCAGGTGCCCCGTGCGCCGAGATCGATGCCGCATTGGAAGCCGGCCTCCGACGCCGCCTCCTGGATCGCCTGCAGCGGCGTGCCGGCTCGGGCGGTCAGCGTCGCCGAGACGGGATCGATCTCCTCGATGCCGTTCATTCTCTGGAGCGAGATGGCGATCTCGCCTTCGACCGGATGGGCGCCGCCCGCGAGGCCGGTCATGCCGCCCTGGGTGACGACCGGCTGGCCGTGCGCGTGGCAGATGCCGAGCGCGCGCGCGACGTCCTCGGTCGTGCGCGGCAGGAGGAGCGCGAGCGGGCGCGTGGGCGCGAGGCCGCTCGCGTCGGCCGTGGCGCGCTCGGGGATGTCGACGCCGGTGCGGACCACGTCCGGGCCGAGCGTCGCGGCGAGCGCCTCGAGGACGGGGCTCATCGCGCACGTCTCCGCTTCGGCCGCGACAAGGCTTCCGTGGCTTCTCGGAACCCGCGCGCGACGATGTCGACGTCGTTGGCGGCGACGACCATCCGATACCCCTCGCCGCGCCGCGTCTCGGCGGCCTCGACCGAGCTCGTGAACACGCCGCACGGCTTGCCGGCGCGCGCGCAGGCCTCGCGAATCGCTGCGCAGCTCTGGGCGTGCCGACGCTCGGCATCTTCGCCGTCGCCGAGGCACAGCGCGAGATCGCCGGTCCCGATGAAGACCATGTCGATCCCCCGCGCCGCGGCGATCGCGCCCGCATTCTCCAATCCCTTCAGCGTCTCGATCATGACGATGACCACGACTCCGCGCTCGGCGGCCGCGACATAGGCGCCGAAATCGACGAGCGGGCGCACGCCGCCGCCGGAGCGCACGCCGCCCGGCGGAAAGCGGGCGTAGCGCGCGGCCTCCTCGGCCTGCTCCACGGTCTCGACGAGCGGTACGATCACGCCCTCGGCGCCGGCGTCGAGAGCGACGCCGATCGGGGTCGCGCCGCTCTCCGCCACGCGCACGAGAACCGGCACCTCCGCCGGGACCACGCCGATCGCGGCCTCGAGGTCGCGCCGGTCGAACAGGCCGTGCTGGAGATCGAGCACGATCGCATCGGGCCGCGCCCGCGCCGCCGCCTCGACCATCGCGACGGAGCCCATGGCGAGCCACGCGACGGCGAGGTCGTCGCCGCGATCGAGGCGGTCGCGCAGGGGCGAGCGGGTGGAATCGAACATCAGGACGCTCCGTGTGAACGCGAGGGCCGGATCACGAGCGCCTCACTGCGTGCGCAAGCCGGCCTGCCGCATCAAGGGCAGGACGCGCTCGCAGAAGAAGGGCAGCTCGCCGGCATAGTCGACGAAGGTGAGCGCCGCCCCGGCATAGCCCTGGGCGGCGATCCGGATCAGGTCCTCGACGATCCGCTCGGGCGTGCCGACGAGGGGATAGGTGCCCGCGCCCCCGGCGAAGCGCTGGCGATACAGGTCGAAGGCCTCACGGTCGTGAGACCCCGCGAATTCCTTCTTCCTGGCCATGTGATCGTCGACGGCGGCGTGATCCGCCTCGTGCACGGCGTAACGCTCGTAATAGGCCTCGGCCTCCGCCTGCGTCTCGCGGCAGACGACGTGGCAGACGGTGTAGACGCCGACCTCGCGTCCGGCCTCGGCCGCGCGCGACCGCATGTCGTCGACGTGCCGTCGGCCGTCGTCGATATCTGAGAAGGTGGAGAACAGGTAGTCGCAGTGCCGGGCCGCGAAGGCGCGCCCGGGCGGGCCGAAGGCGGCGTTCATGGTCACCGGCCGCGGCGCCTGGACGCTCGCGGGGCGGCTGACGACGCCCTCGAGGTCGTAGAAGCGCCCCTTGAAGTCGAACGGCTCGCAGGCGGCGTAGGCGCGCTCGATGATGGTGATCCACTCCGCAGCCCGCGCGTAGGCGTCCTGGTCGACGCTCGCGCCGAACATGGCGAACTCGGCCGGATTCCAGCCGCAGACGATGTTGAGCCCGGCGCGCCCGCCGCTGACGTGGTCCACGGTGGCCAGCGCCTTGGCGGCGTAGACCGGGTGGACGAGCGGAACGTGCACCGTCGCGAACAGCCCGATCCGGCGCGTCGCCGCCGCCAGCGCCGCCGCCCAGGTGAAGGTCTCGAACGACCATTCGCGCACGTTGGTCGCTCCGCCGAAGCCCTTCCAGCGCGCGATCGGCAAGGCGAACTCGAGGCCGGCCTCGTCGGCGAGGGTCACGGCGGCGAGATTGTCCTGCCACGTCGCCCGCCAGCGCTCGGGCACGGTGGTGATCGCGAGCCCGCCGTCGGCGTTCGTCGAGAAAACGCCGAGCTTGAAGCGGTTCGGGCCGTCGAGAGGGTGCTTCGCAGCCGAGCTGGGGGCCATGGGCCTCGTCCTTCCGGGAGCGCGTCAGACGGCGCGCAGATGCGACTTCGTCGCCTCGGGCCCGAGCTGCGCCTTGCGCGCGGCGAAGTAGGCCTGCTCGGCCGCGCCGATGAAGGCCGCCATGCGGTCGCTCGCCGCGATCGGATCGCGGGCCACGAAGGCGGCGTGGAGATCCTCCAGGCCCTCGATCACCACCTGGCGGGTCGCGGGCCGGCGCAGCGTCTCCAGCCGCACCGTCTGGACGTGATCGACGAAGCGCGAGATCGTCGAGGCGAGGCGCTCGTTGCGTACGCAGCCGAGCCAGGAATTGCGGAACTCGATGTTGGCGAGGATGAAGCGCTCGACGTCGTCCTCCTCGGTGGCGGCCTTCGCGTCGGCGAGGGCGGACGTCAGCTGGGCCTCGGTCGAGGCGTCGAGAGCGCGCGCGGCGTGCGCCGCCGCGCGGGGCTCCAGCAGCTTGCGCATCTCGAAGACGTCGCGCACGTCCTGAAGCGTCAACGTCGGCACTGCGAAACCGCGGGTCGTGCCGACGAGGTAGCCCTCGTTCACGAGCTGGAGCAAGGCCTCGCGGGCCGGCATGCGCGAGGCCCCGTACGCGCTCGCGATCTCCACGTCGACGAGCTTGTCCTCGGGGCCGAACTCGGAGCGCTGCAGGCGCCGGCGCAGATCGGCGTAGATCCGCTCGCGGATGCTCTCCCGCTTGCTCTGCGCATTCGTCGCCATACTCATCCCCGCGTTGCTCTTTCTCGCCCGTTCGAGCCCTTTCCGGATACAGTATGCAGTTCGCGCGGAGCGGTCAAACCCGGCGACCATCCCGGAAGGCGCGAATTCTCCCGGTTCGTCCGGAAAATTTCGCCCTTGTTTCATGCTTGAACTGGATGCGGATTTGAGGGACACTGCAGGATACGGGAAATGACGTGGTTCCGCCGCGGGGCGGATGCGGGCTGAAAGGGCTGGCGATCCATGCAGGGCAATCCACAGACGGCGGCACCTTTCCTGCGCAACGTTCCGGAGAGTCTCGCCGTCGCGCGTGCGCGTCCGCTCGTCCAGGATCTGCCGACCGAGAACATCGCCGAGCTCGCCGTGCGCGCGCGTGAGATCGGCGACGTGATCCCGCTCTGGTACGGCGAGGGCGACCTCGTCACCCCGCCCTTCATCCGGGACGCGGCCAAGGCCGCGCTCGACGCCGGACGCACCTTCTACGAGCCGAACATGCGCGGCGCGCCGGGGCTCACCGAGGCGCTGGCCGCCTATCAGACGCGGCTGCACGGCCGCGAGATCGCGCGCGAGCGCTCGACGGTGACGCCGGGCGGCATGCAGGCGCTGGCGCTCGCCTTCCAGCTCGTGCTCGAGCCGGGGCACAACATCGT
Source organism: Salinarimonas sp. (assembly GCF_040111675.1). Classification (NCBI taxonomy): domain Bacteria; kingdom Pseudomonadati; phylum Pseudomonadota; class Alphaproteobacteria; order Hyphomicrobiales; family Salinarimonadaceae; genus Salinarimonas; species Salinarimonas sp. The sequence goes on from NZ_CP157794.1 coordinate 2,493,066, forward strand.
CTACGTCGAGCCGCAATGGCCGAACATCGCCAACCTGATCCACCTCAGCGGCGGCGAGGGACGGCCGGTGCCGCTCGCCCTGCGGGACGGTGATTGGCGGCTCGACCTCGACGCGGTCGCCCGCGCCTGCGACGCGCGGACGCGCGCGATCGTCTTCTCGACGCCGGCCAACCCGACGGGGTGGACCGCGAGCCGGGAGGACCTGGCCGCGCTCCTCGCCTTCGGGCGCGAGCGGGGCGTGTGGATCGTCTCGGACGAGGTCTACAATCGTCTCTATTGGGCCGGGCCCTCGGCGCCCTCCATTCTCGAGATCGCCGAGCCGGAAGACCTGGTCCTGTCGATCAACAGCTTCTCCAAGGCCTGGGCGATGACGGGCTGGCGGATCGGCTGGCTGACGCATCCCGCGTCCGTCGCCCCGCACCTCGCGGCGATGACGCAGTACGTCAACAGTGGCGTCTCGCCCTTCGTGCAGGCCGGTGCGGAGGCCGCGATCCGGGACGGCGAGGACCTCGTCGAGACCATGCGCGAGCGCTGCCGACGGGGCGTGGATCTCGCCTATGCGGCGCTCGACCGTCTGCCGGACGTGCGCCTGCCGGCGAAGCCGCGCGGCGGCATGTACGTGTTCTTCGCGCTGGAATCGGAGCCGGACTCCACCGCGGCCTGCAGGCGCGTGCTCGAGGCGGCCCGCGTCGGTCTCGCGCCCGGGGCGCTGTTCGGCGCCTCCGCGCGCCCTTACCTGCGGATGTGCGTGGCCCGCGATCCCGATCAGCTCCAGACGGCCCTCGACCGTCTGGTCGTGGCCTTGGGCGGTTGAGAGATGGTCGCCCGCGAACACGCCCCGCTCGCCGGCCGGCAGTCGGTCGGTCGTGAGCCCGACTCCCAGGCGAATCGCGGGCGAGCCGGGGCGGCACTCCCGGCGCGTGTTTCCACGAAGCGGCTGCAGCCATGGCGGGCTCTTTTCGAAACCGCACATTCACGATGTGCGGATTTTCCCCAGATTTCATGGGAAAAACAATTCCCGGTTACGCCACCCGCGTCTGTCGCCGCGATCGACGGACGCATGCCGGCTCCGGCGGGCGTCCGAGCGCGTGCGTCGGAGCGAGTACGATTCGGAGGGCCTCCGGTTGAGCGTGCGACGGCAAGTCTGACCAGACATGCCCGACGGCGCGCCGCACCCGCTCTGCGCGCGGCAATCCTCAGGAGGTCGGCGCGACTATTCGGAGTGTCCCGCGGCCGGGGGCGCATCACAATCGAGGCTCCGGTCGCTCGTGCGGCGCTTGCGGCAATTCCGCACGGCCGCACCTCGAATTTCGCTTTGCCGGTTCTCTCGCCCCCATACGACGCGCGTGGGCGATCCCGTCGCCCGCCTCGATCTCGACAGGATCGGGGAGCGATGCTTTGTCCTGCACCGGAGAAAGGCTATAGAACCGCAAAGTATCGCGAGGGTCTTGCAGCCGATCTTTCGAGGTCTCGCGATCAGCGAACTCTGGGGCAACTTTTCGGTTCAACACCGGTAACAACACGTCGGGAAACGGCTCATGACACGCTCACCCACTGAAATCGACCGCGAGATCGGCCAGCGCATCCGCCTGGCCCGCAAGCAGGCCAAGCTCTCGCAGAGCGAGCTCGGCCAGGCCATCGGCGTCACCTACCAGCAGGTCCAGAAGTACGAGAACGGCACCGACCGCGTCGCGGCCTCCCGTCTCGTGCAGATCGCCACGGTGCTGGAGCAGCCCGCCTCCGCCTTGCTGGGCGGCGTGGAGCAGGGCCAGGCGCGCCTGATGGACGAGGACGCCATCGCGCTGGTCGCGCTGTTCAACGAGATCAAGCGCCCGGCGCTCCGCGGCGCTGCGCTCCAGACCGTCAAGAGCCTCGTCGCAGCCGGCAACGAGGTCTGAGGTCGCCCGCGACCGAGCCGCGAGACGGCCGGCGCGCGCCCGCGCCGGCCCCTCGGGCTGTCCCTTAGGCGTCGGCCGCCGGCGCCGGCTTCCGGCGCGTTTCTCGCGACGCCGTTCCCGCGCCGACCCCGCGAACGATCGACGCAGATCGCGGTTTCGCGTCGGCGATCACGGCACTACGGACGCTCCGGGCGCGTTGCGCCTCGACCATGAGCGAGCGTCTTCCCTTCACCTTCGCCATTCCCCTCGTCGGTCGCGCAGCGGCGGCCGACTTCGCCCGCGTCGAGGCCCTGCTCGGGCTGACGCTGGCCTCGATCCGCGCGCAGTCCGATCCGGATTTCCGAGTCCTGATCATGGGCCACGATCGGCCCCGCACGCTCCCCGACGATCCGCGCGTCACCTTTCTCGCCGCCGACTGGCCGGCGCGGCCGCCGGACGCCGCCAACAACGATTCGGGCTGCAAGAAATACGCGCTCGGCGAGGCCGCCCTGCGGGGCGGGGAGGGGCTTCTCATGTATGTCGACGCCGACGACTGGGTCTCCCGTGGCCTCGTCGCCGCGGCGCGCGCCCGCATCGGGCCGGACGTCCTCGGCGGCGTGATCGCGGCGGGCGAGATGCTCGATTTCTGCAGCGGCCGGATCGCGCCGCTGCCGTTCCCGGACGTCTTCGAGAAGCCGTTCTACGCGCTGTGCGGCTCCTCCATCGTCGCCCGGCTGCGGCCGGACGATTCCGATGCGCTCCGCCGCAACCCGCTCGCCGTCCTGCGGGACCATCACGTCTGGCCGCGGGCGGCGGCCGAGCGCGGCGCGCGCACGGCGACGCTCGATGCGCCGGGCGCCTATCTCGTCGGCACGGCGGAGAACCATTCCGAGCGCCACGGCCCCTTCGCCGGCTGGCGCGCAGAGCTCAACGACGCGCTCCAGCGACGCGGGAGGGACGTCACGGACGAAGACCTCGCCCGCTACGGGATCGACCGCGCCCGCCTGGCCGATGCCGGGGGGCCGGCCGCACAGGCCGCCGGAGCCTGAGATTCGGAGATGCGGTCAGCCGTCCATCGGCCGAAGGGGCGAACGCCGCGAGACGCGGGTGAGGGCGAGCGCCGCGGACATCAGCGCGCGGCGCATGCGGGCCATTGCGAGCCGCCCGGGGGCGCCGCGATCCAGCGGACGCCCGGAGCCGGTCCGCGGCATCGGCACGTGCACGAAGACGAGGCCCGCCGGGTGGGGCTCCGCCAGCGCGTCGAAATAGGAGACGTTGCACAGATAGCGCCCGGCGTCGCGCGAGACACGGGTCGCGCCCGGTGCGCCCGCCCGCAGCGCCGCCGCGAGGACGGGAACCGGCGCCCGCGCCGGCCGGACGAAGGGCGCGCCCGCCTTCCAGGCGAGGCGCGTCGGCAGCCGTCCCGACGCGTCCGGCAGCCGCCGCGTCGCCCGGTTCACCGCGCGCGTCTCGAGGCAGATCGCGCGTCGGCGCGCGGCGACGCCCAGCATCAGCACAGCGTCCGGCCGGACATCCCGCAGCGCCGGCAGCAGCGCCCCCTCGATCGCGCCATAGGAGGTCTCGAGCACCAGCGCGCGCGCCTCGACCCCGAGCCGCCGCCAGCGCGGATCGGCCGCGAGGCTCTGCGCGAGCGCGGCGGTGGGGTTGCGGGGCACCCCGGGAAAGGGGCCGAAGCCGGTGATCAGCAGGCGAATCATGGCGTGCGCGCCTGTCGCGCAGGCGGCGGCCGCGGCGGGCCGCGCCGCCGCCGCGCCCGGATCTCGGCGAGGGTCACCGGCCGGTAGTCCCAGACGTCGACGCCGACGTCGTATTGCCGCGGGATCGGGGTCAGCCGGCCGTGGCTGTGCCCGTGCAGGTCGATCACGCCCTTCGCGCTGTCCCGCCAGGTCCGGAACGGGTAATGGCAGAGAACGAGCCGCTGGCCTTCGACCGCGATCTCCGCATAGGGCGCGACGCTCGCCCAGAAGGGCAGGGCGGTGACGCTGTCGGGATCGTTGTTGCCGACGAGGAGGTGCTTCTCCCCCGGCAGCCGCGCCAGGATCTCCGCCGCGCGCCCGGCCGGCCGGTCGCGGGCGAAGTCGCCGAGATGCCAGACGACGTCCCCCTCGCGCACGCGCTCCCGCCACGCGGCGATCAGCGCCGCGTCGTGATCGGCCAGCGAGGCGAAGGGGCGCCTGTCGATCGCCAGCACGCGCGGATCGGAGAAATGCGTGTCGGAGGTGAAGTAGACCGCCATCGGCGCGGAGAATGCCCGTCTCCCGACCGCCTGGCTAGGTCGGGAGCACATTTCCCATTCCCAAACCGTGGAACTGATCGGGAACGTTCCCAGGTTTCGGGAGGCCGGCCGGGCGGATAGGGTCGGCGAGGTCCCGGAAACGCGAGAGGTCCGACAGCCCCCGATGGCGGACGCCCACATCTTCCACGAGATCGCCGCGCTGCTCGCGCTGGCGGCGGCCTTCGGCCTCGTCGGCCTGGTGCTGAAGCAGCCCCTCGTCGTCGCCTTCATCGCGACGGGCATCCTCGCCGGGCCGGACATGCTCGGCGTCATCGAGACGAGCGCGCATGTCGATCTCCTCGCCGAGATCGGCATCGCGGTGCTGCTCTTCCTCGTGGGCCTCAAGCTCGACCTGTCGGTGGTGCGCTCGCTCGGCGTGGTGGCGCTCGCGACCGGCCTCGGCCAGGTCGGCTTCACGGCGATCGTCGGCTACGTCATCTGCCTCGCGCTCGGCATCGACCCGCTGACCAGCCTCTACGTCGCGGTCGCGCTCACCTTCTCCTCCACGATCATCATCGTGAAGCTGCTGTCCGACAAGCGCGAGGTCGACGCGCTGCACGGGCGCATCGCCATCGGCTTCCTGATCGTGCAGGACATCGTCGTGGTCGTCGCGATGATCGTGCTCTCGACCTTCGGCGTCGGCGCGGGGGCGAAGGGGGGGCTGGGGCTCGGCCTCGTCGGCACCTTCGCGGCGGGCTTCGCGCTCGTGGGCGCCGTGGTGCTGTTCGTGCGCTACGGCGCCGAGCGGCTGATGAAGCTCGTCTCGCGCACGCCCGAGCTGATGCTCACCTTCGCGCTGGCCTGGGCCGTGCTCTTCGCCTCGATCTGCGACCTGATCGGGCTCGGCAAGGAGCTCGGCGGCCTTCTCGCCGGCGTCTCGCTGGCTTCGACCTCGCTGCGGGAGGCGATCGCCTCGCGGCTGTCGAGCCTGCGCGACTTCCTGCTCCTGTTCTTCTTCGTCGGGCTCGGCGCCGGCCTGGGGCTCGGCACGCTCGGCGACCAGATCGTGCCGGCGCTGGTGCTCTCCGCCTTCGTGCTGATCGGCAATCCGCTCATCGTGATGATCATCATGGCGGCTCTCGGCTACCGCAAGCGCACGGGCTTCTTCGCCGGCCTCACGGTGGCGCAGATCTCGGAATTCTCGCTCATCTTCATGGCGATGGGCGTCGCGCTGGGCCATGCGCCGTCGGAATCGATCGGGCTCGTCACGCTGGTCGGCCTCGTGACCATCACGCTCTCCACCTACATGATCCTCTACGCCCAGCGGCTCTATTCCTGGCTGGAGCCCTTCCTCGGCTGGGCCGAGCGGCGCGACCCGTTTCGCGAGCGGGAGGAGGCGCTTCCCCCGAGCGCGGCCTACGACGTCGTGATCTTCGGGGTCGGCCGCTACGGGCGCGAGATCGCCAAGGTGCTCACCGCCCACGAGACGCGCATCCTCGGCGTCGATTTCGACCCGGAGGCGCTCGAGCGCTGGCGCAAGCGCGGTCACGACGGCCTGTTCGGGGACGCGCTCGACCCCGACTTCCCCGAAAGCCTGCCGCTCTCGGGCGCCGGCTGGCTGGTGATCGCGACGCCGCCGCCGTCGGGCCCCAGCGTCGTCCACGGCGACAGCCGGCTCGTGCTGATGCACGCCGTGCGGCACGCCGGCTTCACCGGCCGCATCGCGGTGCGCAGCCACGACGCGGCCGACGCGCGCCGCCTGCTGCACGCCGGCGCCGACCTCGTGCTCCAGCCCTTCGCCGACGCCGCCGAGCGCGCCGCCGAGATGATCGGCTACGCGCCTCCGCGCGCCCCGTGCGAGCCGCCCAGGAGCGATCCGCCGCCGCGCGCGGCCCGCGGCGCCGCGGTCGGGGAGACGGGGTAGGGGCTGGACAGCCCTTCGAGGGCAATGTTAAGGGCCGTTACATAAGGCCCTCGACCCGCTGCCGGAGCCCGCATGACCCTCGCACCGCTTCTCGCGGCGCCGCCGCTCGTGCAGATCCACGCCCTCGCCGCCATCGGCGCGCTGTTCGTCGGCGCGGTCCAGCTCGCCCGGCCGAAGGGCGGGCAGGCGCATCGCTTCCTCGGCCGGCTCTGGGTCGCGCTGATGTTCGCGGTGACGCTGTCCTCCTTCGGCTTCGTCTACCGGCCGCTGATCGGGCCCTTCTCCTGGATCCACGGCCTGTCCGCCTTCACGACGGTGATGGTGGCGATCGGCGTCTACGAGGCGCGCCGCCGCAAGCTGAAGGCGCACCGCACGACCATGGTCATGCTGTTCTGGTTCGCCCTCGTCCTGACCGGCGCCTTCACGCTCCTGCCCGGCCGGATCATGCACGCCGTCGTTCTCGGTGGATGACCGGACGACGTCGCCCCGCCGCGCTTGCGATTCGCGCGCGGAGAGGCCATCTAGGGGCTTGATTTCCCGTGGATTCGGCGGCCCGCGCGCCGCCTCGCGCCCATCCGGGCGCCGGCCGGTCCCGCGGGGCGCGATCCGGAGAGACAGTCGCTTTGGCCGAGAACGATCCGAACAATGCCGGCGGGCAGCCGCCGTCCGGCGGAGACGTGAAGCCCGTCTCCATCATCGAGGAGATGAAGAAGTCGTATCTCGATTACGCCATGAGCGTGATCGTGAGCCGCGCGCTGCCCGACGCGCGCGACGGCTTGAAGCCCGTGCACCGGCGCATCCTCTACGCCATGCACGAGGCCGGCATCTTCCCCGAGCGGCCCTACGTCAAGTGCGCACGCGTCGTCGGCGACGTGATGGGTAAGTACCATCCGCACGGCGACCAGGCGATCTACGACGCCCTCGTGCGCATGGCGCAGACCTTCTCCATGCGCCTGCCGCTGATCGACGGGCAGGGCAATTTCGGCTCGGTCGACGGCGACCCCGCGGCGGCGATGCGCTACACCGAGTGCCGCCTCGCCAAGCCCGCCATGGCGCTTCTCGACGACATCGACAAGGAGACCGTCGATTTCGGCGACAACTACGACGGCAAGGAAAAGGAGCCGCTGGTCCTGCCGGCGCGCTTCCCGAACCTGCTCGTCAACGGCGCCGGCGGCATCGCGGTCGGCATGGCGACCAACATCCCGCCGCACAATCTCGGCGAGGTCGTCGACGCCTGCCTCACCTACATCGACAATCCCGGCGTCACGGTGGACGAGCTCATCGACATCGTCCCGGGGCCGGACTTCCCGACCGGCGGCCTGATCATCGGCCGCGCCGGCTCGCGCGCCGCCTACCATACGGGCCGCGGCTCGGTGATCATGCGCGCCCGCGCCGAGGTGGAGGAGATCCGCAAGGACCGGGACGCCATCGTCGTCACCGAGATCCCCTACCAGGTGAACAAGTCGGCGCTGATCGAGCGCATCGCCGACCTCGTGCGCGAGAAGCGCGTCGAGGGCATCTCGGACCTGCGCGACGAGTCCGATCGCGAGGGCATGCGCATCGTCATCGAGCTCAAGCGCGACGCGGTGGCCGACGTCGTCCTCAACCAGCTCTACCGCTACACGCCGCTGCAGACCTCCTTCGGCGCGAACCTCGTCGCCCTCAACGGCGGGCGTCCCGAGACACTGAACCTGAAGGACATGATCCGCGCCTTCGTCGACTTCCGCGAGGAGGTCGTCTCCCGGCGCACCAAGTACCTGCTCGGCAAGGCCCGCGATCGCGCCCACGTCCTGTGCGGCCTCGCCATCGCGGTCGCCAACATCGACGAGGTCATCCGCCTCATCCGCACCGCGCCCGATCCGAACGCCGCACGCGAGGCGCTGATGGATCGCGACTGGCCCGCCCACGACATCGCGCCGCTCATCGCGCTCGTCGACGACCCGCGCCACCGCGTCGCCGAGGACGGGACCTACCGTCTCTCCGAGGTCCAGGCCCGCGCCATCCTCGACCTGCGCCTGCAGCGCCTCACCGCGCTCGGCCGCGACGAGATCGGCGACGAGCTCAAGAAGCTCGCGGACGAGATCCGCGACTATCTCGAGATTCTGCGCTCGCGCGCCCGCATCCTGCAGATCATCCGCGACGAGCTCGCCGCGGCGAGGGCGGAGTTCGCCACCCCGCGCAAGACCGAGATCGTCGAAGCCGAGGGCGAGTTCGACGTCGAGGACCTGATCGCCCGCGAGGACATGGTCGTCACCGTCTCGCACATGGGCTACATCAAGCGCGTGCCGCTCTCCACCTACCGGGCCCAGCGCCGCGGCGGCAAGGGCCGCTCCGGCATGGCGACCCGCGAGGAGGACTTCGTCTCGCGGCTGTTCGTGGCGAACACGCACACGCCGGTGCTGTTCTTCTCCTCCCGCGGCCAGGTCTACAAGGAGAAGGTCTGGCGGCTTCCCGTCGGCGCGCCGAATTCCCGCGGCAAGGCGCTGATCAACATGCTCCCCCTCGAGCAGGACGAGCGCATCACCACGATCATGCCGCTGCCCGAGGACGAGGGCACCTGGGAGCGCTACGACGTCATGTTCGCGACCGCGAACGGCAACGTGCGGCGCAACAAGCTCTCCGACTTCGTCCAGGTGAACCGCGCCGGCAAGATCGCCATGAAGCTCGACGAGGGCGACGCCATCGTCGACGTCCAGGTCTGCTCGGTCGACGACGACGTGCTGCTGACGACGGCCAAGGGCCAGTGCATCCGCTTCGCGGTGCCGGACGTGCGCGTCTTCAAGGGCCGCGACTCGACCGGCGTGCGCGGCATCACGCTGGCCAAGGGCGACCGGGTGATCTCGCTCGCGATCCTGCGTCACGTGGGCGCCACGGCGGAGGAGCGTCAGGCCTATCTGCGCTACGCCTCGGCCATGCGCCGCGCCTCCGGCGCCGAGCTCTCGGCCGAGGAGGCGCCGGCGCAGAACGGCGACGCCGAGGAGGCGACGGCGGAGGTCGAGCTCGGCCAGGAGCGCTACGCCGAGATGGGGGCGCAGGAGCAGTTCGTGCTCACGCTCACTGTCAACGGCTACGGCAAGCGCTCGTCGTCCTTCGAGTACCGGGTGACGAACCGCGGCGGCAAGGGCATCACCGCCATGGTGACCAACGCCCGCAACGGCGCGCTCGTCTCCTCCTTCCCCGTCGAGGGCCACGACCAGGTGATGCTGATCACCGATCGCGGCCAGACCATCCGCGTGCCGGTGGACGGCATCCGCATCGCCGGGCGCTCGACGCAGGGCGTCATCGTCTTCGACACGGCGGAGGACGAGCACGTCGTCTCCGTCGAGCACATCGCCGGCGGCGCCGAGAGCGAGGTGGTCGACGGCGAGGGCAACGACGGCGAGGGGGATGCCGGCGGGGCCGGCGAGCCGCCCCCGCCCGAAGGTCCCCCGGAGACCCCGCCGGAGGCGTGAGCCGCGCGCATCGTCGCGACCGAGATCGAAGGCCCCGCGAGCGACGCTCGCGGGGCCTTTCTCGATGCGCCGGAGCGGGTGCCCGCTCTATCCCGCGGCGGCTTCGCGACTGCCCGCGTCCGTGCCGTGGCGGGCGGCCCGCCAGCGTTCGGCGCGCACGAACGCGATGAGGTCGTCCGACGACATCGGGGCCGCGAAGGCGTAGCCCTGGAGCACGTTGCAGCCCAGCTCGTCGAGGATGGCGGCGTGGTCCATGGTCTCGACGCCTTCGGCGACGACCGCGATGCCGAGCGACTTGCCGATCTCGATGATCGAGGCCACGAGCCGGCGTTGATGCGCCGCATGCGTGATCGGCGTGACCAGGCGCCGTTCGATCTTCAGGCGCTTGGGCCTGAGCTGCAGCAGGCTGACGATCGAGGCGTAGCCGGTGCCGAAATCGTCGATCTCGACGTCGATGCCCATGTCGGCGAGCCGCGCGATGTTGCTCGTGGCCGTTTCGCTGCCCTCGTCGAGAAAGATCGACTCGAGCAGCTCGAAGGACAGCTCGCCGGGCGTGATCGGCAGGTCTCGGAGCCGGTCGATCAGGGCGCCGTCCTGCAGCTGGCCGGCCGAGACGTTGACCGACTTGCGGGGAATGACGATGCCCGCCGCCGCCCAGCGCGCCGACTGCCAGAGCGTCTCCTCGAGAACGATGCGGTCGATCAGAGGGACGACCCCGAGCTCCTCGGCCGTGGCGAGGAACGCGCCGGGCGCGAGGATCCCTCGGGTGGGATGGCGCCACCGCGCCAGGGCCTCGACGCCGACGATGTCGAGGGTCCGCGCATCGAACTGGGGCTGGAAGTAGGGCAGGAACTCCCGCCGCTCGAGCCCGGTCAGGATCTCGTCCGCCAGGATCTTGTTGGACACGATCTCGGCCTTCAGCGATGCGTCGAAGAACTCGTAGCGGTTCCGGCCGCGGTTCTTGGCGCGGTAGAGGGCGAGATCCGCGTCGATGAGCAGCTGCTTCGTGGACGAGGCGTCGGCGCCGTCGCCGACGGCGATGCCGATGCTCGCGCCGAACCGGCATTCGTGGCTCTGGTAGGGAACGGGGCGGCGCATCTCCTCGATGACGCGCTCGGCCAGCGCGGTGAGCCCGGCGGTGCTCGTCGGCCCCATCGTCGCGATGATGAACTCGTCGCCGCCGATCCGCGCGACGATGTCGCTCTCGCGCGTGTTCCGGCGCAGCACGTCCGCCGCGTGCACCAGCATCGCGTCGCCCGCGGCGTGGCCGAGCGTATCGTTGATGTGCTTGAAGCGGTCGAGATCGATGTGGAGCATGGCGGACGGGACCGAGCCGGCGCCGTCGCGGCCGACGCGCTCGTCCAGGAAGCGGCGGTTCGGCAAGCCGGTGAGGCTGTCGTGGAGGGAATCGTGCTCCATTTGCCGGCGCGCTTCCTCGAGCTCGCGATTGCGCATCTCCGCGCTGCGCTTGGCCTCGATCAGCTGGCTCTTGCGCTGCACGTCGTCGGAGACGTCCCAGTTGACGCCGAGCGCGAGCCGGTGGCCCGCCGGATCGCGGTGGGTGGCGCCGATGGTCCTGACCCAGCGCGCGGAGCCGTCCGGCTGGACGACGCGGAAGACGGACTTGTACGTGCTGCCGCTCGCGGCGGACTCCTCGAACTCGGCGACCGCTTGCTCGCGGTCGTCCGGGTGGAGCTTCGCCTTCCAGTGCGCGACGGCGTCGGGAGTCACGTCGGCCGGGATGCCGTAGAGCTCCTTCATCCGCTCGTCCCAGCGCATCTCGCCCGTATCTAGATCGACTTCCCAGACCCCGATCTTCGAGGTCTCGAGCGCGAGCCTCAGCCTCTGCGAGAGGATGCGCATCTCGCTCTCGCGGGCGGCGAGCGCGCGAGAATGCGCCCGGTGGCGATCGTAGAAGTGGCCGGCGACGCCCACCGGCAGCACGATCGCGAGGGCGGCGAGGACGAGAAGGGCGCGAAAGCGCAGCGCGTCCGGCGGGGTCTCCTTCCAGCCCTCCCGCGGCACGGCGGCGATCCGCCAGCCGCCCCTCGGCAGCGATACGTCCGCGACGACCGGGTCGGCCGCGAGCACGGCGGCGTCCCCGAAGAACACGGTCGGGTCGGACGGGTCCGCATCGCGACCCATGAGGGCGACGCGGATCGGAAGGTCGTCGCGCAGGAGCCCGCTCTCCTCGTAGAAGCGGTCGACGTCGATGACCGCCGAGACGAGGCCCCACGGCCGCGCCATGGTGGATCCGTCTTCCGCGGCGTCGTCCTCGAGAAAGACGGGGATGCGGCCGATGAAGCCGCGGCCGCCTTGGACGAGGTCGACCGGGCCCGCCAGGACCATTCCGCGCTGGTTCATCGCGGCGAGGGCCGCGTCCCGCTGCGCGGCGTGGCGCATGTAGTCGAGCCCGACGGCCTTCTCGTTGTTGACGAGGGGATAGATCAAGCGAATGACGAGGTCGGGCGCGGCAGCGATGTTGCGCAGCTGGGAATCCTCGCCGATCAGCGCGGAGGTGATCGCCTCGAACCGGGCCTGATCCATGCTCGGATCGGTCGCGATGACCGCCACGAGGCCGCGGACGAGCTGAATGTTGCTGTTGATGTTGCTCTCGATCGCCGCTCGGATGCGCCCGAGGTTCACGGCGACTTCGGCGCGGGCCTGCTCGCGATAGACGGCGTGGTTCTGCCGATCCGCGAAGTAACCGACGGCCGCCGTCACCAGAAACGCGACGACCACACCGATCTTGCCTGGCCGCAGGGTTGCTCGCATCGTCATTCGCCTTGCTTCGGAGATCGGACGGTGCCCCGCTGATGTCGGCGGAGCGGGTTCACGCAGTCCCCCGCCGCGCATCTGAGCAAACATTCGCTAAAACTGTGTGAGTCCCGGAATACAGGCGCGGCGCCGCTCGGAGGAGCGATCGAAACCCGCGCTCTGCGGGGGATGAAGCCGCACGAACAGCGCCTCGACGGCGCAGGCTTGATCCATGTCAGCGTGGAATTCGCCGTATCGTGACATACGGCTGCGGACGCGGACACGGTCCCGGGAGCCTTCACGATGCGGACGAGATCGAGCTCGCCTTCCCCGCAGGCCATACGGAGCTCGGCTCTCGTTCCGTTTCTCGCCGTGACGTTCCTGATCACCTGGGGGCTCATCGGGGCCTACATCGTCGCCCCCGAAATGGCGGCCGACACTTTCGGCGAGATCAGCGGGTCGCATCCCTTCTTCTTTCTCGCCACCTGGTCGCCGGCCATCGCCGCCGTCGTCGTCGTGTCCCGGAGCGCGGGTCTCTCGGGCATCCGCGCCTTCCTTTCGCGGCTGCTGATGTGGCGCGGGTCCGCGGGCTGGGCGGCGTTCATCCTGCTGGTCCTGCCGCTCGTCTTCGTCGCGGGATCGCTGATCGAGGGCGGGCCGGTGCTGGCGCCGCTGCCGCCCGAAGGGGCGGGACCGGTCGTGGCGGTGCTGTTCATGATGCTGTTCCTCGGCCCGATCGAGGAGCTCGGCTGGCGTGGCGTGATGCAGCCCCTTCTTCAGCGGCACATGGCGCCGCTCTGGGCGGGCCTCGTCATCGGCGCGACATGGGGGGTGTGGCACCTGCCCGCCTTCTTCCTCGCCGGCGTGGTCTTCGCCGAGTGGAGCTTCCTTCCCTTCTTCGTGGGCAACGTGACGCTCGCGGTCCTGGTCACGCCGATCCTCAACCGCGCGCGGGGCAGCCTGCTATGGCCGATGCTGTTCCACTGGCAGCTCATCAACCCGTTCTGGCCCGACGCGCAGCCCTGGGACACGTGGATTCTCGTCGGGGTGGCCGTCGTCGTCGTATGGTGGAACCGGGACACGATGCTCGCCCGTGACGACGCCGTGACCGACGTCTTGCCGGCTCCGCGCCCCTCCATCCCGCGTGCGGCCGAGTGACGCCATGCGTCGGGGCTTCCTTCTCGTCCTCTTTCTGGCATCGGCCTGTTTCGCGGCGCCCGTGGCGGCGCAGGAAGGGCCCGACCTTTCGACGCAGCTGGCGGCGACGCTCGACGCGTTCCACGCGCGATACGCGTTTCCGGGGGCCACCGCGGCGATCGTCCTGCCGGACCGGACGGTCGTCACGGCGGCCACCGGTCTCGCCGACGTCGAGAACGGTCGCGCCATGACGGCCGAGACGCCGATGCCCGCGGCGAGCATCGGCAAGACCTTCGTCGCGGCCACCGTGCTCGCGCTGGAAGGCGAGGGGCTCCTGTCCCGCGCCGATCTCCTGTCCGCCCGGCTCGGGGATCGGCCATGGTTCGCGCGGCTTCCGAATGGCGGCACCATCACGATCGACCATCTGCTGCACCACAGCGCCGGCCTGCCGGACCACGTGCACCTGCCGGAATTCCGGCAGGCCTGGGCCGGGATGGCCGCAGGCGAGCATTTCGATGTCGACCCCGTGCGGCTCGTGCGTTTCGTCTCGGGGCGCGCGCCTCTCTTCGAGGCCGGGACCGCATGGTCCTACAGCGATACCGGCTACGTGCTGCTGGCCCTGGTGATCGAGGAGACGACGGGCCGGCCGTGGCAGGACGCCGTCCGCGCACGGTTCCTCGCGCCGCTCGGGCTCGACGGCACCTTCCCCTCCGACCGCCCGGAGCTGCCGGGGCTCGCGGTGGGCTACGTCGCGCCCGACAACCCCTTCGGGCTGCCCGAGCGGACCGCCGACGCCGAGGGCCGGCTCCTGTGGAACCCGGCCATCGAATCGGCCGGGGGCGGGTTCGCCTCGACCGCGCCCGACCTGGCGCGGTGGGGGCGCCTCCTGTTCGGCGGCGAGGCCATGCCCGGACCCTATCTCGACCGGCTGCTCGACGGCGTGCCCGTGGGGCCCGACGCGCCCGGCATCCTCTATGGCGCAGGCGTGGCGATCTACGCCGACACGCCGCACGGACCGGTCTGGGGGCATGGCGGCTGGATTCCCGCCTATGTATCCAGCCTGCGCCATTACGCGGAGCACGGCGTGACCGTCGCTTTCCAGATCAACACCGATGTCGGGATCGCGGACGACACGAGCGACCTGGTGCCCACCCTCGAGGCCGCGCTCGCGGATCTGGCGATCTCCATGATCCGATGACGCCGTGAGCGCTTCGCCGAACGAGGCGTCGGCGGCTCCGGAGACACCGGCCTCGGGCGTGTCACGCCCCGATCTCCCGGTGCCGGGGCGGGAGAACGCGCGCTCGAGGATAGTGGCGGAAGGGGTGGGATTCGAACCCACGGTGGAGTCGCCCCCACGGCGGTTTTCAAGACCGCTGCCTTAAACCACTCGGCCACCCTTCCTCGCGCCTTGTCTACCCCGCGTGGGGACGCGTGAAAAGCGTGTCGTGGTCGCGCCGGGCGTATAAGGCTTCGTTCACCGTCTCACGTCAAAGGCGGAAAGCGGGCCCGGCCGGGGCGTTGCCGGAATGCGACAGCCTCCCGGTTTTCGCCCGGCCGAGACGCGAACGGGGATAGAACATGACCGGAAAGCCGGCGGAACATCGGCGGCGCGTCCCGGAATGGGGCGAAAGCTTGTCGACGCCGCCGCATTTCAGGCATAGTCCGGCGAAAACGTGCCGACCGTGCGCCGCGGGATTCTCCGGCGAGCGCGCGAGGTCAACCGGCGGAAGCCGCGGCCCGATCGGGTCGCGCGAGAGACACGGGGCGTGATGGTGATGGCGAAGGACGAGGCTCGGACGGCGCAGGCGGTGCGCATCGGCGTCGTGAGCGCTGTGGCGCTGACGCTCGCGGCCTGCGGGTCGCAGGTGTCGCGCATGGACCCGAAGCTCGGCGTCACGCCCAGCGAGCGCGTGGCCGAGGACGGCGAGGCGATCGAGAAGGGCGGCGGGCGCCAGCATATCGGCCGTCCCTATACCATCGCCGGGCGCACCTACGTGCCGCGCCACGATCCCGACTATTCGGCCGAGGGCCTCGCCTCCTGGTACGGCGCGCGCTTCCACGGCCGCAAGACGGCGAACGGCGAGGTCTTCGACCGCTTCGCCATGACCGCGGCGCACACCACGATGCCGCTGCCGAGCTACGCGCGGGTCACGAACCTCGAGAACGACCATTCGGTCATCGTGCGCGTGAACGATCGCGGTCCGTTCCACGGCAACCGCATCGTCGACGTCTCGCGCGCCACGGCCGAGGCGCTCGACTTCAAGGGCGCGGGCGTCGCCCGCGTGCGCGTCGACTATGTCGGCCCGGCCTCCACGGACGGCAGCGACGATCGGATCCTGATGGCGACGCTGCGCACCGACGGCCGCCCGGCCGAGATGCCGATCGAGGGCGCGACCACGATCATGGTGGCCTCCGCCGAGGGCGCGCCGCGGGTCGACCGCACGCCGCTCGCCGCGGCCGACCGCCCGGTGGCGCCGACGCTGGCCTTCGCCTCCGCCCCGCCGCTCGCGTCGCTGCCGACGCCGCCGGCCCGTCCGGCCGCGGCCCTCGCGAGCCTCTCCGCCGAGGAGCCGGCGCCCTCGCTGCGCGGCGCCGAGCCCGCCGGGCGCCTGAGCGCGCTCCAGCCGCCGGTGCAGCTCGTCGGCATCTTCTTCGCCGAGCCCGACCAGCCGGCCCGCGGCTTCACCCGCGCGGGCCCGTTCGCCGACGTCGAGGCGCAGGGCTTCGCCAGCCTGCGGCGCTGAGGGCGGGGAACGCCGCCGGCGCTCGCGCGATTGATTTCGGGCCGCGGCTCGCGCACAGTGCGCGCCAGTCCGCGTGAGGGAGCCCGAGCCGTGTTCTGTCTCGCTCGCAGCGCGCGTCAAGCGCTGCGCTCAAATATCCGCATCGCCTTCACGATCGCCGTTCTCGTCCTCGCCGCCGCGCGCCCGGCGTCGGCGGAGTTCCAGACCGCCGCAGAGCAGGCCTTCCTGATCGATCAGGCGACGGGGACGGTGCTGTTCTCGAAGAACGCCGACGTGCCGATGGTGCCCGCCTCGATGGCGAAGATCATGACCGTCGAGGTCATCGCCGAGGAGCTGCGCCAGGGCCGGCTCGACTGGGACGACACGTTCGTCGTCTCCGAGAACGCCTGGCGCACGGGCGGCGCGCCGTCCGGCGGCTCGACCATGTTCGCGGAGGTGAATTCCGAGATCGGGCTCGAGAATCTCCTGCGCGGCATCATCATCCATTCGGGCAACGACGCCTCGATCGCGGCGGCGGAGGGTATCGCCGGCTCCGAGGAGGCCTTCGCCCGGATGATGACGCGTCATGCGCACGCGCTGGGGCTGACCACGTCCGAATGGCGCAACGCGACGGGCTATCATCACCCCGAGCAGGTGACGACGGCGCGCGAGCTGGCGCTGCTGACCCTTCACCTGGTCGAGACCTCGCCCGAGATCTACGCCATGTTCGGCGAGGAGAGCTTCGCCTGGAACGGCATCACCCAGCGCAACCGCAACGACCTCCTCACGATGAACATCGGCGCGGACGGGGTGAAGACCGGCTTCCTCTCGGAATCGGGCTACGGCCTCGTCGGCTCGGCCGTGCAGGACGGACAGCGGCTCGTCGTCGTGGTCAACGGGCTCGACACCGCGGCGAAGCGCGCCCAGGAGGCGCGAAAGCTGCTCGAATGGGGCTTTCGCGCCTTCGACCGCCGCCGCCTGTTCGAGCCCGGCGAGACGGTGGGCGAGGCGCAGGTCTACGGCGGCGCGACGCCCTACGTGGCGCTCACCGCCGATCGACCGATCGAGATCCTGATGCCGCGCGGCGACGACCAGCGGCTGTCGGCGCGCATCGTGTACGAGGGGCCGCTCCTGCCGCCCGTGGAGCAGGGGACGCCGGTGGGCGTGCTGCGCGTCATGCGCGGCGACACGCTCGCGCTCGAGGCGCCGCTCGAGACGGCGGAGAGCGTGGGGCAGGGGCCGATCTCGCGGCGCGCCTTCGACGGGCTCTGGGAGCTCGGCGCGGGCGCCATTCGCCGCGCCATCTTCGGCGATCCCGCCGCGGCGCCCGGCTCGTCGTGACGGGCGCGATGGGGGCGCGCTTCATCACCTTCGAGGGCGGGGAGGGGACCGGCAAGTCCACCCAGGTCGCGCGTCTCGCCGAGCGCCTGCGCGCGCGCGGCCACGAGGTCGTCACGACCCGCGAGCCGGGCGGCTCGCCCCACGCCGAGGCCTTGCGCCGGACCATCCTCTCCGGCGAGGCGAAGCCGCTCGGCCCCTTCGCCGAGGCCTTGCTCTTCGCCCGCGCCCGCAAGGACCATGTCGAGACGACGATCCGCCCGGCGCTCGCCCGCGGCGCGATCGTTCTGTGCGACCGCTTCGCCGATTCGACCCGCGCCTATCAGGGCGCGGTCGGCGCGGTTCCGCCGGCCGCCATCGACGCGCTGGAGCGCTGGGCGATCCGCGAGACGCGGCCCGACCTCACGCTGATCCTCGACCTGCCCGTCGCCACCGCCCTCGACCGCGCCGCCGTCCGGCGCGCGGGGGAGGGGGGCGCCGTCGACCGCTACGAGGGCGAGGCGAGCGCCTTTCACGAGCGCCTGCGCGAGGCCTTCCACGCCATCGCCGAGGCCGAGCCGCAGCGCTGCGTCCTCGTCGACGCGTCGGGGGACATGGAGACGGTCACGGCGCGCATCGCCGACACGGTCATGCCCCGCATCGACGCTCCGCCATCCGAAGAGATCCTGGCCCAGCATGGCTGACAAGACGCCCCCGCCCGAGCCCGATCGCCTGCCGGGCGCACCGCATCCGCGCGAGCGCGACGTCCTGTTCGGCCAGGAGGAGGCCGAGCGCGCCTTCCGCGACGCGCTCGAAGCCGGGAGGCTCCACCACGCCTGGCTGATCGGCGGGCCGCAGGGCATCGGCAAGGCGACGCTGGCCTACCGCGTCGCCAAGTTCGTGCTCGATCGGGGCGGGCGCCCCGCCGGTCCGGTCGACAGCCTCGACGTCCCGCCGGGCTCGCGCGCGGCGCGGCAGGTTGTGGCGCGGGCGCATCCGGGGCTGATGGTGCTGCGGCGCGTGCCCGCCACAGACAAGAAGGCCGCCTCGACGACGATCCCCGTCGACGAGGTGCGCAAGGCGCTCCAGCTCTTCGGCTCCACTGCCATCGACGAGGGCTACCGGGTCTGCATCGTCGATTCGGCCGACGACCTGATCCCTGCCTCCGCCAACGCGCTGCTCAAGATGGTCGAGGAGCCGCCGCCGCGCTCGCTGTTCCTCATCCTCTCCCACGCCCCCCAGCGCGTCCTGCCCACGATCCGCTCGCGCTGCCGCAAGCTGCTGCTGCGCCCGCTCGCCGACGACGCCCTGACGCGGGTGATCCGCTCCCTGCCCGAGCCGCTGGGGGCTGCGCCGGACGAGGCGCTCGCCACGGCGATCCGCGGCGCCGACGGCTCCGCGCGCCGGGCGATCGAGCTCCTCGATCCCGACCGGGCGCGCACGGTGGAGACCGTCGAGGGCCTCCTCGCCGGCCTCCCCGCGCTCGACTGGCGCAAGGTCGCGGCGCTGGCGGATCGGCTCGCGCGCAAGGGCGCCGAGCAGGACCTGGAGATCACGCTGGAGACCGTCGAGCGCTGGGCGTCCGAGCTGATGGAGGCCCGCGCGGGGGAGGGGGCCCGTCGTCTTGCGCCGCTTGTCGAGGTATGTGAGAAGTCCGCGCGCGCCGCCGTCGACGCCGACATCTACAATCTCGACCGGCGTCCCCTGGTCCTCTCCCTGTTCGGGGACCTTGCCGAGGCGGTCCGCGCGACAAGATAAGTCTTCAGGCGGGGCGCGCCGGCGCGCGCCCCGGCGCGCGAGGGATCGACGATGGCCGACAAGAAGCCGTTCTACATCACGACGGCGATCTCCTACCCGAACGGCGAGCCGCATATCGGCCACGCCTACGAGGTCGTGGCCGCGGACGCCATCGCACGCTTCATGCGCCTGGACGGGCGCGACGTCTTCTTCATGACGGGTACCGACGAGCACGGGCTCAAGATCCAGCAGACCGCCGCCAAGGCCGGCACGACCCCGCGCGCCTATGTCGACCGCATGGCCGTGCGGTTCGAGGAGATGGGCCGGCGCCTGTCGTGCTCCTTCGACCGTTTCATCCGCACGACGGACCCGGACCATTACGCCTCCGTCCAGGAGCTGTGGCGGCGAATCCAGGCGAACGGGGACATCTATCTCGGCGAGTATTCCGGCTGGTACTCCGTGCGCGACGAGGCCTATTTCGACGAGGGCGAGCTGACGCTCCAGCCGGACGGCACGCGGCTCGCGCCGACGGGCTCGCCGGTGGAGTGGATCGACGAGAAGAGCTACTTCTTCCGTCTCTCCGCCTACCAGGAGAAGCTGCTCGCGCACTACGAGGCGAACCCGGACTTCATCGCGCCGACGAGCCGGCGCAACGAGATCGTGGCCTTCGTCAAGCGCGGCCTCGAGGACCTGTCGATCTCGCGCACCACCTTCGGCTGGGGCGTGCCGGTGCCGGACGACCCGGACCACGTCATGTACGTCTGGATCGACGCGCTGACGAACTACCTCTCCGGCACGGGCTTCCCGGACCCGGACGCGCCCCGGGCGAAGTACTGGCCCGCCGACCTGCACGTCATCGGCAAGGACATCACCCGCTTCCACACGGTCTACTGGCCGGCCTTCCTCATGGCCGCCGGCCTGCCGCTGCCGAAGCGCGTCTTCGGGCACGGCTTCCTGCTGGTGAAGGGCGAGAAGATGTCGAAGTCGGTCGGCAACGTCGTCGACCCGTTCAATCTCGCCGAGACCTACGGCGTCGACCAGATCCGCTATTTCTTCCTGCGCGAGGTGCCGTTCGGCCAGGACGGCAGCTATTCGCCGGAGGGGATCGCGAACCGCATCAACGCGGATCTCGCCAACGATCTCGGGAACCTCGCCCAGCGCTCGCTGTCGATGATCGCCAAGAACTGCGCGGGCAAGGTCCCCGCCTGCGGGGCGCTGACGGACGCGGACCGCGAGATCCTGGCGGCCGCCGACGCGCTGCCGGAGAAGGCGCGCGCGGCGATGGGGAGCTTCGCCATCCACGCCATGCTCGCCGACATCTGGGCCGTCGTGGGCGACGCCAACCGCTATTTCGCGTCCCAGGAGCCGTGGGCGCTGCGCAAGACCGATCCCGAGCGGATGGAGACGGTGCTCTACGTCACGATCGAGGTGCTGCGCGCCGTCGCCATCGCGGCGCAGCCCGCGATCCCGTCGGCTGCGGCGAAGCTGCTCGATCTGCTCGCCGTGCCGGAGGAGAAGCGGATGCTCGCCGACGTGGGGGAGGGCGGTCGCCTCGAGACCGGCGCGCCCCTGCCCGCGCCCGCGCCGATCTTCCCGCGCTACGTCGCGCCCGAGACGGTCACGGAGTGAGGCGGCGCGCAGGATGCTGATCGACAGCCATTGCCATCTCGACTTCCCGGGTCTCGGCGACGATCTCGACGGCGTGCTGGCGCGCGCCGAGGCGGCGGGCGTCGGGCGCATGGTGACGATCTCGACCTTCGTGGCGAAGGTCGAGACCTATCGGACGCTGGCGGAGCGCGACGCGCGGATCTTCTGCACGATCGGCACGCACCCGCACAATGCCGGCGTCGAGCCGGACGTCGCGCCGGAGACGCTCGTCGATCTCGCGCGCCATCCGCGCTGCATCGCCATCGGCGAGGCGGGGCTCGACTATTTCTACGACAAGAGCCCCCGAGTCGTGCAGCAGCGCGTCTTGCGCGCCCACATCGCCGCCGCCCGCGAGAGCGGCCTGCCGCTCGTGATCCATGCGCGAGACGCGGACGAGGACATGATCGCGATCCTGACGGAGGAGATGGGGAAGGGGCGGTTCGACGCCGTGCTGCACTGCTTCTCGTCGGGCGCCGCGCTGGCCCGGGTCGGCATCGAGCTCGGGCTCTACGTGTCCTTCTCCGGGATCGTCACCTTCAAGCGCTCGGACGAGCTGCGCGCCATCGCGCGCTCCGTCCCGCACGAGCGCATCCTGGTCGAGACCGACGCGCCCTATCTCGCCCCGCAGCCCAAGCGCGGCAAGCCCAACGAGCCGGCCTACGTGGCCATGACCGCGGCCTCGCTCGCGGAGTCGCTCGGCATGAGCCCGGAAGCGCTGGCGGAGACGACGACGGCCAACTTCTACCGGCTGTTCCGCAAGGCGGCGGCGCTCGACGGGATCGCGGGCGATATCGAGACCGGGGAGGGCGCCCGATGACGCTCGTCGCGACGATCCTCGGCTGCGCCTCCTCCGGCGGCGTCCCCCGCCCCGGCTCCGGCTGGGGCAAGTGCGATCCGTCCGAGCCGAGGAACCGCCGCCGGCGCTGCGCGCTGCACGTCGCCCGTCATGGGCCCGACGGCGTGACCAGTGTCCTCGTCGATACCGGGCCGGATCTGCGCCTGCAGCTGATCGACAACGACATCAGGCACCTGGACGCCGTGCTTTACACGCACGATCACGCCGACCACACCCACGGCATCGACGACTTGCGCCCGATCGCCATCCACATGCGCGCCCGTATCCCGGTCTGGTGCGACGCGGCGACGTCGGCCTCGCTGAAGGACCGCTTCGGCTATTGCTTCCGGACGCCGCCCGGCAGCGACTACCCGCCGATCCTGGACGAGCGGCGCATCCGCGACCCCGAGCCGGTGGTGGTGGAGGGCGCCGGCGGGCAGGTCGAGGCGCGGCCGTTTCGGATGAAGCACGGACCTCAGGACGCGCTCGGCTTCCGCTTCGGGGACTTCGCGTATGCGCCGGACGTGAGCTTCATGCCGCCGGAGGCCGAGGCGATGCTGGAGGGCCTCGACACCCTGGTCATCGACGCGCTACGCGACACCCCGCACCCCTCGCATTACAGCGTCTCCGACGCGCTGGCCCTGATCGAGCGGGTGAAGCCCCGCCGCGCCGTGCTGACCAACCTCCATACGGATCTCGACTACAACGCCCTCGAGGCGCGACTCCCGGCGGGCGTGGAGCCGGCCTACGACGGGATGAGGATCGAGGCGTAAGCCTCTCTTGCGCCTGCTTCTTCATCCGACGAGCATCCAGATCGAGACGCCGATCAGGCTCGCGGCGAAGACTGCGTTGACAGTCCGCCCGTCGCCGGCCGAGGCGAGGAGCCGCGCCAGCGCCATTCCCGCCAGCGTCCATACGACGAAGGCGACGAGATTGTTCAGCGTGAACACGGCCGAGAGCGCCAGCACCCGCCCGAGCCGGTCGTCGGCCGGGCCGAGGAACTGCGTGAACAGAAGCCCGATGATCATGTAGGCCTTCGGATTGAGCACGAGCAGCGCCGCGCCGTCGACGAAGCGCCCGCGGACCGCCCGCCCGATCCCGCCGCCGTTTTCCGGGCGATGCGCGGCGCGCAGGAAGGCGATCCCGAGCCAGGCGACATAGGCCGCGCCGGCGACGCGCAGCGCCGTCGCCACCGCCGGATCGGCGAGGAGCGCGAGCCCGACACCGAGACCGATCAGTGCCGTCACCGCGAAGGTCGCGACATGGTAGCCGGCGAGCGCCGGCCAGGCGGCGCGCAGGCCGCCGGCGGCGCCGAGCGCCGCGAAGAAGCCGTTGCCCGGGCCGGGGCTGTAGGCGAGGGGGAACAGGAAGGCGAGAAGGGCGATCAGGGTCTCGAGGGGCATGGCGCGCTCCGGTCTGCTGTCCGGACGCTCACACGGGCGTCGACCCGCCGCGACCCGATTGCGCCGCCCGAAACCGATGCCGCTCTTTCCCGAACCCCGGCGAGGGCGTAGATTTCCGGGACACGTACGGAGGCGCCCATGGCCACGGCCAAGGTCTTCAAGTCGGATGGCGGGCAGACGGTCCAGCTGCCGAAGGAGTTCGCGTTCGAGTCGGCCGAGGTGCAGGTCTTTCGCCGCGGAGACGAGGTGGTGCTGAGGGAACTCGACCGGACGCGAGCGGCGCTCGCCGCCATCGACTCCATGCCCGAAGACATGATGCGGGCGATCGAGGACGCCGACGACCCGCTTCCGCAGGAGCGCGATCGGTGAGCCCTTCGACGCTGCTGCTCGACACGAACGTGCTGATCATGCTGTGCCGTCGGCGGCCAGCGCTCGTCCGCGAGCGGTTCGTAGCGCATGGCGCATAAGGAACATGCACCTCCGTGGGGGTGATCGGCGAGCTGCGGTATCCGCGCCGACCTCGAACGGCGGGGTGCGCTGATCGGCGGAAACGATCTCTAGATCGCCGCCCACGCGCTGGCGCTCGGGCTGACGCTGGTGACGGCGAACGTGCGCGCGTTCGAGCGCGTGCCCGGCCTCGCCGTGGAGGATTGGACCCGCTGACCCGTTCGGCGGGCTGTCGGAGCTACGGACCTCAGCGGGCGTCGGCTGCCGACGCGCGTAGAGGCGGGAAACGGTTTGCCCACAGAGGCGTACCGACCGTTCTTCATCGCCGGGGCGACCGACATCCGCGTTCCCGGATGAGCTGATTGGTTCCATAATATATCTTATGCGATCGGAGTACGAAGTGGACGGGGCTGCTCCCCCGGCGTCGAGGTGCTCGGTACGGCGGTCGTCCTGTTCGCCATCGGCTACGCCAGCATCAAGCCTCGCGTCCCGCGTCAGCCGTCCTCCCCGTAGCGCCGCCGCAGCGCCGCCCAGCCTGGCGACGCGAGACGGTCGAGGAAGGCGCGGTCGAGCGTCTCGACGAGCGGCGATCCTTCGGGGAGCCCGACGGCGATGCGCAGCGGCCGGGCCCGCGTCTCGGCGACGACCAGCGTCCCCGTGACCGCCGCCCGAAGCGTGGGGGCCGGGCCGGCGAAGGCGTCGATCCAGCCCGCGCGCACGCCCTCCAGGCCGGCCTCCACCGTGGCGAACGGCTCGACGGCGATCCCCGCATCGTCCAGGACGCCGGCGACGACGGAGCCCGGCCGCGCGCCGACGACCGCGCCCCCGAGGTCGTCGGTGAGGACGAGGCGGCGGGTTCCGTCGCCCACGCCGGCGAGGGTCACGAGCGAGGCGGTCAGCGCCGCGGAGACCACGAGGCCGACGAGCATCCACAGCATGGCGACGCCGCGCCCCAGCAGCGTCACCGGCGCCTTGTCGCCGTAGCCGATGGTCGTGAGCGTCACGCCCGCCCACCAGAAGCCGTCGCCGAGCCCGCGGACGAGTCCGGGCGAGAACTGCTCCGGATTGCGGCGGCGCTCGATCGCCCAGACGACGGCGCCGACCGCGAGAAGAAGCACGGACAGCGACGCGACGACCGCGAGGAACTGGAAGCCGAAGAGATTGCGCGCCACCTCCAGGACGCCGTTCGACCGCGGTCGCGCGACGCCGATCGCCGCCGGCTCGATCGCCACCGTGAAATCGACGGCGCGCTCGGCCTCGGCGTCGGCGAGCGCGGGGAGCGCGAGATCGAAGCGGCCCTGCGCCAGCCCGTCCGCCAGCCCCCTGCCCTGCGCGTCGACCAGCCGATAGCTCAGCCCGAGCTCCTCGGCGGTGATGCGCCACAGGTCGACGGCGAGGCCCGACCAGGCGCCGTCCTCCAGCCGGATGGCGTAGGGCGGCATCTCGGCCACGCCGACGACGAGCGGCGCGGGCGCGCGCTCGGGCTGAGCGCGGACGGGCGCGGACACGAATGCGGCGAGGAAGGCGGTGAGGAGGAGGACGGTGCGCACGGCTCTCGGGGGACGGCGCGAGCCCGCTGCGGCCCGCGCCCCGTGAACCCGCCGGGCGCGCGACCGGTTCCGATGCGCGCCGAAAGCGAGATCAGCGCCCCGGGCCGTCCAGCACCAGCACGGTCGGCCGGTCCGGCAACGTCTCGCGCGAGAGAATCACGGTCGGACTGCCCGCGCGGGCGATAGCGAAATGTGCGCTCGCGGCCTCGAGGAACTGCTCGAGCCGGTAGGGCGAGAAGAAGTGCATGGGCACGACGATGCGCGGGCCCATGCGCCGCAGCGTCTCGATCATGCCCTCGGTGTCGAGCGTGTACGACCCGTCCACCGGCGCCAGCGCGACGTCGACCCGGCCGAGCGCGACGAGGTGCTCGGGCTCGAGCACGTGGTGCAGGTGCCCGAGATGGGCGATGCACAGGCCCGCTGTCTCGACCACGAAGATCGAGTTCTCGTCGTAGGCCGTGCCCATGCCGGAGCGGATGTTGGTCGTGACGTTGCGCACCCGCACGTCCGCGACCTCGACATCGTGCTCCGCCGCGCCGCCTTCGGGGTTCCAGCCGCGCAGGACGTGATCGATCGCCGGATCCGGGGCGACGGAGAAATGCGTCCGATGCGCCCGGTTCATGGTCGCGATGGTGGGCGTCACGTCCGGGCGGACGTAGTCGTTGTAGTCGGTCGCGACGGTGACGCCGGCGGCGCTTTCGATCAGGAAGGTGGCGTGGCCGACGAAGGTGAGCGCCGCCTGATCCTGGGTCAGGGCCGCGCGATGGATCAGCCCGTCGAGACCCGCCAGCATGGGCGGGCAATTGCGCATCGGGTCCGCCTGGGCCGGAGCGGACGCGGCGAGGCCCGCGGCGACGAGCGCGGGGACCGCGAGGGTCTTGCCGAGGAAGGCGGAAAGCCGCCGGGCGAGAGCGTATCGGGCCATCATGCGCGTCTTCCTCCGTCGATGACCCGACGAGGATGGCGCATGGGCCGGCGGCTTCAACCGACGAGATCGTGAGCGCGACGCTTTGCTGCGCCCACGCCCCCTGCCCCGCTGGCGTCCGCGTCAGGCGGTGAGCGCGCTGCGGTCTCGCGTGAGCCGCCAAGGCCGCCCAGCCTCGGCCTCGATCGCCTCGGACGAACGCAGGCGGCGCGGGTCACCGCCCTCCCCGATCTCCGTGATCGCGACGAAGCCGAGGATCTGCAGCCGCGCGGCCAGACGCTTCGTGGCGACGTCGTCGGCGGCGATCTCGAGCGCGCCGGAGGCGAAGACGGCGTCCATCAGGCGCTTCTCCAGCTGGCGGGCGCGCTCGAGCGCAGGAAGCGGCGCGCGGCGGACCGGAAAGGGGATGAGGACGGCGGAGGAACCGGAGGAGGACATGAAGGACGCGACTCGACTGCGACTGAACACGTCTCGTCAAACTGAGCCGGTCGCGTTAAGGACGGGTGAACCAAAACACCGGAGCCCGTCGTGACGCCCTCGCAGGACATCGAGCGCCTCATCGCCATCATGGCCGCCCTGCGCGACCCCGAGACGGGCTGCGCCTGGGACGTGAAGCAGACCTTCGAGACCATCGTCCCCTACACGATCGAGGAGGCCTACGAGGTCGCGGACGCGATCGAGCGGGGCGACCTCGCCGACCTCAGGGACGAGCTCGGCGACCTCCTGCTCCAGGTCGTCTTCCACGCCCGCATGGCCGAGGAGGAGGGCGCCTTCGCCTTCGGCGACGTGGTCGAGGCGATCACCACGAAGCTGATCCGCCGCCATCCGCACGTCTTCGGCGAGGCGCGCACCCGCTCGCCCGAGGAGATCAAGGCGATGTGGGGAGAGATCAAGGCCGCCGAGAAGGCCGAGCGTGCGGCGACGCGCGGCGAGGCGCCGGCCCGCCACCTCGACGACGTGCCCGCCGCCGCCCCTGCCCTCGCCCGCGCCGACAAGCTCACGCGGCGCGCGGCCAAGGTCGGCTTCGACTGGACCGACACGGCTGACGTGATCGCCAAGATCCGCGAGGAGCTCGCCGAGGTGGAGGAGGCGATCGCCGGAGGCGACCAGGCGGCCGTGACGGACGAGATCGGGGATCTCCTGTTCTCGGTGGCCAATCTCTCGCGCCATTGCGACGTCGACCCCGAGGCGGCACTGCGTGGCACCAACGCGAAATTCACCCGCCGCTTCGCCGCGATCGAGGACGCGCTCGCCGCGCAAGGGCGCAGCCTCGCGGAGGCGAGCCTCGACGAGATGGAACGGCTCTGGGTGGCGGCGAAGCGGCGCGGCTGACGCACCCTCCCCCTCCCCTCGCGCGTTGTCCCGCCTGGAGGTGACGCGCCATGCAGCTGCCGGACGGATACGCCCCGCTCTTCGTGGAGGGCGAGCCCGACCCCGTCGGAGCCGTCGGCCCTGCGATCGCGGCGGCCTTGAAGGGTCTGGCACGGGAGCGCGGAGACGGTCTCGGGCTTCCGGCGGGCGGGCTGCAGGACGCCCTCGACGAGGCCGTGACGCGGCTCGCCGCCGCCGGGCTCTGCCCGCCGCGGCGCGAGGAGGCCATCGCGGTACGCGCCGGCCGGGATGCGCGCGCGCTCGCCCGCGTCGACCGCTCCGCCGCCGCGCCGCTGGGGCTCCTCGTGCGCAAGGTCTGCCTGAACGGCATCGTCCCCGGAGAGCCGATGCGGATCTGGCTGGCGCGCCGGTCCCGCGATCAGCGCACCGCGCCGGGCCTCCTCGACACGACGGTGGCCGGCGGCGTGCCGGCCGGGGCGACGGACGACGGGACGCTCCGCGCCGAGGCCTGGGAGGAGGCGAGCCTCACCCCGGAGCGCCTCGCCGTGGCCCGGCCGGTCGCCCGCCTCGATCGCGTGGCGCCGAGGCCCGACGGCCTCGCGCGGGAGGACCTCCTCGTCTGGGATCTGACGATGAGGCCCGACGAGCGCCCCCATCCCCGCGACGACGAGATCGACGGCTTCGCCCTGTGGACGCTGCCGGATCTGGAGGACGCGCTCGTCGCGCCGGGCGGCTGCAAGCCCGGCGCGGCGATCGTCCTGCGGGACGGCGTTCGCCGCTGGCGCGCGGTAAAAGGGTGAGCCGTCCCCGGGTTCAGCGCGCGACGTCGCGGCGCTCCAGCCTCTCGAACAGGTCGACGAGCCAGGCGATGCGGTCCTCGATCGTCTGCGGCGGCAGGTCGAGGCGGGCGGGGGCGCTCGCGGCGTCGACCAGGAAGGCGACCTCGGGCAGCGGCGGCGTCGCGTCGGCGCGCTCCGCGAGAAAGGGGGCGCGCGCGAGCGCGCCGGCGACGAGGGAGAGCTGGCGCGCGCGGGGAACGACGGCGCGCTCCAGCGCCCGCGCCGGGCCGCGCTTGACGACGACGTGGCCGATCTCGGCGTAGAGATAGCGCGCAGCCAGGATGCCCGGCCGGCAATCGCCCGGCAGCGCGGCGATGCCCGGCATGGAGCGCGCATAGAGCCCGTCCGCCACCGCGAGCAGCCGGCCGGTGACGCGGTGCACGCCGAGGCTCGGGCGCGGATCGGCGAGGAATTCCGCGACGTCGACGCCCGCCTCCCGCAGCCAGGCGCGGGGCAGGTAGAGCCGGCCGTTGGCCGCGTCCTCGCCGACGTCGCGGGCGATGTTGGTGAACTGCATGGCGACGCCGAGATCGCAGGCCCGCGCCAGAACCGCGGGCTCGCGCCGGCCCATGATCAGCGTCATCATCGCGCCCACCGTCCCCGCGACGCGCGCGGCGTAGGCGGTGACGTCGGAGAGCGTCTCGTATTCCCGCTCCTCCGCGTCCCAGGCGAAGCCCTCGAGCAGCGCCTCCGGCAGGGCGCGGGGGATGCGGTAGCGGGTCACCGTCGCCGCGAAGGCGCGGTCGATGGCCTGCGGCGCGGGATGGCCGGCATAGACGCGGTCGAGCCGCTCGCGCAGCAGGGCCAGGGCGGCGGGCCGGTCGTGGCCGTGGTCGACGGCGTCGTCCGCCACGCGGCAGAAGGCGTAGAGCGCCGCCGCCGGCTCGCTGATGCGCTTCGGCAGGACGCGCGAGGCCGCGTGGAACGAGCGCGACCCCCCGCGCAGCAGGTTCGCGCAGGCGGCGATGTCGGCCTCGGCCGAGGGGTGGTCGAGACGGTCAGGCGCGCGCATGGTCCCTCGCGAAGTCTGCGGCGTCGGGCACGACGCGGTCGAGGACGCGGGCGGTGGAGAGTACGCCCGGCATGCCGGCGCCGGGATGGGTGCCCGCGCCGACGAGGTAGAGGTTGGCGATGTCCTCGGCGCGATTGTGCGGGCGGAACCAGGCCGACTGCCACATCACGGGCTCCAGACCGAAGCCGGCGCCGTGAACGGAGGCGTAGTCCGTCTCGAACTCGCGGGGGGTGAGCATGCGGGAGACGACGATCTCGTCCTCGAGCCCGGGGAGCACGGTCTCGCTCAGGTGGCGCATGATCTTTCGCCGATAAACCTCCGCCGTCTCACGCCAATCCGTCTCGCCGATCAGGTTCGGTACCGGCGAGAGCACGTAGAAGGCGTCGCACCCCTCCGGCGCCACGGAGGGGTCGGAGGCCGAGGGGCGGTGCAGGTAGAGCGAGAAGTCGTCGGCCAGCACCTTGCGGCGGAAGATGTCGTCGAGGAGCTCGCGGTAGCGCGGGCCCAGCATGATCGTGTGGTGGCCGACATCGTCGTAGCGGCGCTTCGTGCCGAAATACCAGACGAACAATCCCATGGACCATCGCGCGAGCCGCTGGCGCGGCGGCCCCCAGCGCGTCTTCACGCCCTCGGGCAGGAGGCCTGCATAGGTCGCCGTCGAATCGGCGTTCGAGACCACGATGTCGGCGGGAAGCGTCTCGCCGCTCTCGAGCCGCACCCCCGTCGTGCGGCGTCCGTCGAGCAGGATGTGCGAGACCGGCGCGTTCAGCCGCACCGACCCGCCCTGCCCTTCGATCAGCCCGACGATGCCGGAGACGAGCCGGTTGATGCCGCCGACCGCGTAGTGCACGCCCCAGCGCTTCTCGAGATGGTGGATCAGGGCGTAGATGGCGCTCGCCGAGAACGGGTTGCCGCCGATCAGCAGCGGGTGGAAGCTGAACACGGTGCGCAGCCGCTCGTCTTGCAGGTGCTTCGCCACGAGCCCGTAGACCGAGCGCCAGGCGCCGAGCCGAATCAAGTCGGGGGCGACCTTCAGCATGTCCCCGACCGAGCCGAAGGGCACGTGGCCGAGCTCCTCGAAGCCGACCCGGCAGATCTCCTCGGAGACCGCCATGAAGCGCTCGTAGCCCGCGACGTCCTCCGGGCGGAAGCGGGCGATCTCGGCCTTCATCGCCTCGGTGTCGCCGCTGTAGCGGAAGGTCTCGCCGTCGTGGAAGCGGATCGTGTAGAACGGGTCGAGCGGGCGGACCGCGACGTCGTCCTCCATCCGCCGCCCGCAGATTTCCCACAATTCGGAGAACAGGTGCGGCGCGGTGATCAGCGTCGGGCCGGCGTCGAAGGTGTAGCCGCCCTCGCGGAAGACGCGGGCGCGGCCGCCGGGCTGATCGAGCTTCTCCAGCACGGTCACGCGCCAGCCGCGCGCGCCGAGGCGCACGGCCGCCGCGAGGCCGCCGAAGCCGGAGCCGATCACGACCGCATGGGGCTTTTCGGTCGGACGGTCGCCGAACGAAGCCGGCGCGCCGACGCGCGGGGGAGGTGTCAAGACATTCATCGCATACGAAGCGTAACAGAGCTTTGACAGCCCGTCAGCTCGCAGCAGCCCGTATGCCCGCGCTTTCCGCGAGGAAGCGCTCGTAGGCTCCGACGAACTCCTCCGGCTTCTCCCAATGGACGAGCGCGCCGGTGTCGAAGGCCGAGAACAGCCAGTTCTTGCGGGCGATCGCCCAGTTCGCCTCCGAGAAGTCCTTGAAGTCGCCCTTGGTGCCGTGGAGCACGTAGACCGGCAGGTCGAGGTCCTCGTAGAGGTCGCGCACGTCCCGTGCGAAGAGCTTGCCCGACAGGAAGGCGAAGGGCGCGCGCTCGGCGCCGGGCTGACGCGTCGAGCGCCAGTCGTAGGCGACCATCTCCTCCGGCACGTCCTTGCGGCCGAAGGTGCGCTGCAGGAAGTAGCGGATCGACCTCTCGGAGGTGAGGAGCCGGTAGAGCCCCTTGCCCCACGGCGCGTGGAGGAATCGCGCCATGCCGGGGATCTGCAGCGACGATTCGGGCGCACCGCGCTTGCGGTGCGCGCCCTTGGCGAAGCCGGTGGGCGTGACGAAGCCGAGCGAGGCGAAGGCGTCCGGCGCCTCGCGGGCGGCGCGGGCGAGGAACTCGCAGGAGAGCGACAGCGCCAGCGCATCGATGGCACGCGGCCCGTGCGCCTCGCGAATCACGTCGACCATGTCGAGCACGGCGTTGGTGAAGAGGCGGATGTCGTAGGTCCGCTCCGAGCGGTCCGAGAAACCGTAGCCAGGCAGATCGAGCGTGTAGACCCGGCGCTGCCCCTTCATCCGCTCGTGGACCGGGCGCATCTCGAAGGCGGAGGCGGCGGCGTTGATCGAGTGGATCAGCAGCAGCGGCGCGCCCTCCCCGGCCACGTAATAGGACAGGCGGCCGGCCCGGCGGCGGGTCTCGCGGCGCTCGCCGGACACCGCCGGCGTGAGGTCGATCGTCGTCACGGCTGGCTGCCTCCTCGCATGCGGCGACGACGAAGATAGCGCGCCTGCGCCGTTCGTCGATGCCGGAATGCGGGGAAACGCTTATGACGCCGTGTCGGGTTCCTTGCGACGCCGTCGCGGCGAGCGGCCGAGGGGCGCGGCCGCTCGCCGCGTGCGGGACGATCCCGGCGCCGTCAGCGCCGGTCCTCCCGCTCTGCGTCGCGCCACGGTCGGCCGTTGCGCAGCGCGTGGTCGATGTCGGCGCGCGACAGGCCAATATCGGACAGGAGGTTGTCCGGCATCTCCTCCAGCATCCGCGCGGCGCGCCGGATGCGGATCTCGCGCGCCAGCATCGCCGGCACGGACGCCAGGCGGGCGAGGAGCCGCGCGCCGAGCGCCGGGCGCTGGCGGACGACGGGGACGCTGGTGCGGGCCGGGGCGCAATCGAGGCACATCGTGGACATGGGGGGCTCCTTCTCGGGGTGGACGCTTGCGATGAGGGGACCCTAGCGAGAGGGGTTGCATCATGGAAACGAATGGTCATGATGTGCGGAATAAGGGAGCATTATCGAGAGGACAGCATGCCCCGCAATCTCGACACCGCGCTCCTGCGCGCCTTCGTCGCCGTCGCGGAAACCGGCGGCATGACCGCGGCCGGACAAGCGCTCAACCTGACCCAGGCCGCCGTGAGCCAGCAGATCAAGCGGCTGGAGGAGAGCTTCGACACGCTGCTGTTCGAGCGCGACCGCCGCGGCCTCGCGTTGACGCCGCAGGGCGAGCGGCTGCTCGGCCTCGCAAAGCGGCTGCTCAGGCTCAACGACGAGATCTGGGCCGAGATGACCGCGCCGCTCGAGACGGGCGAGATCCGGCTCGGGATCCCGTACGACCTCGTGCCGGGCTACATGCCGGACGTCCTGAAGAGCTACGGCCGCTGCTGCCCGCGGGTGAAGATCTCGCTCTCGGTCCAGCCCTCGAAGGCGATCCGGGCGGCGCTCGACCGTGGCGAGGTCGATATCGGCATCGTCGAGGAATCCGCCACGGACCCGGCCGGCGAGACCCTGATGATCGATCGCCTCGTCTGGGTCGGCGCGCGCGGCGGCGACGCGCACGCGCAGCGGCCGGTGCCCATCTCGGTGGGATCCGAGACGTGCTCGATCCGCGCTCCGACGCTCGCGGCGCTCCGCGCGGCCGAGATCGACTGGCGCGCCATCACCGAGATCTCGAACGTGGACGCGCTGAACGCCACCGTCTTCAGCGATCTCGCGGTCACGGCGATGCTGTCCTGCGCCATTCCGCCCGGGCTCGAGATCCTGCCGCCCGATTCGGGCCTCCCGGCCCTGCCGCCGCAGGTCGTGAGCCTCTATCTGCGCCGCGACCACGGCTCGCGAGCGGTGGACGAGATCGCCCGGGTGATTCGCGAGGCCTTCGCCCGTCGCCGTCCGGCTATCGCGGCCTGAGCCGCGAACCCGGGCGGCAGGCTCGGCGTTTTCCCGGCTTCGAAACCGGCAAAGGAGGGCGTGTCATGCCCGCCAAGTCCAAGAAGCAGCAGATGGCCGCCGGCGCGGCTCTCTCCGCCAAGCGCGGCGAGAAGAAGAAATCCGAGCTCAAGGGCGCATCGAAGTCGATGGTCGATTCGATGAGCGAGACGGAGCTCGAGAAGATGGCGCACGCCGATCGGAAGGACCTGCCGGAGCGCGCCTCGAAGGATTGAGCCGCGCCCCCGGCCCGGCGGGTCGGGGGTTGCGCGAATGGCGGGACGCCCGCGCCCCCGCTAGCCTTCCTCGTACGGGCTCGCCCCCGAGGGCCCGAGCGAGGAGAGGTCATGCGTCAGGTCTACCCGTTCTCGGCGATCGTCGGCCAGGACGAGATGAAGCGCGCGCTCGAGATCACCGCGGTCGACCAGTCGGTCGGCGGCGTGCTCGTCTTCGGAGACCGCGGCACCGGCAAGTCCACGGCGGTGCGCGCGCTGGCGGGCCTGCTGCCGCCGATGAAGGTGGTCGAGGGCTGCCCCTACAATTGCGATCCGGCCGAGTCCCGCGCCAAGTCCCGCGCCGCCTGCCCGCATTGCGCCTCGCGCGAGGCGGACGGCGGGACGGTCGCCGTCGCCGAGGTCCCCGTCCCGGTCGTCGACCTGCCGCTCGGCGCGACCGAGGACCGGGTGGTGGGCGCGCTCGACCTGGAGCGCGCCATCACCAAGGGCGAGAAGGCCTTCGAGGCGGGGCTCCTCGCCCGCGCCCATCGCGGCTTTCTCTACATCGACGAGGTGAACCTGCTGGAGGACCACCTGGTCGACCTCCTGCTCGACGTCGCCGCCTCGGGCGAGAACGTGGTCGAGCGCGAGGGCCTCTCGGTGCGCCATCCGGCGAAGTTCGTGCTCGTCGGCTCCGGCAACCCGGAAGAGGGCGAATTGCGCCCGCAGCTCCTCGACCGCTTCGGCCTTTCGCTGGACGTGAAGACGCCGGACGACGTGAAGGCCCGCGTCGAGATCGTGCGCCGGCGCGACGCCTTCGAGCGCGACCCGGACGCCTTCGTCGCCTCCTACGCGGACGACGACGCGCGCCTGCGCGAGCGCATCGCCACGGCCCGCCGGCGCCTGCCCGAGACGAACGTCTCCGAGGAGGCGCTGGAGGCGGCCGCGCGGCTGTGCATGGCGCTGGGCACCGACGGGCTGCGCGGGGAGATCACCTTGATCCGCGCCGCGCGGGCGCACGCCGCGCTGGAGGGTGAGCGCGATGTCGGGCTCGAGGCGCTGCGCGCCGTCGCGCCGCTGGCGCTGCGCCACCGGCTGCGCCGCAACCCGCTCGACGATGCGGGCTCGGGCGTGCGGGTCGAGCGCGCGCTGGCCGAGGTGATGCCGCCGGAGGCCGTGGCGTCGTGAACGCGGAGGCGCCGCGGACCGTCTCGGAGGCCTGGCGCGCCGCGGCGCGCGCGGCGGCGCTCGTCGCCGTCGACCCCGTGGGGCTCGGCGGCGCGGCTCTGCGCGCGGGGCCCGGCCCGGTGCGCGACCGCTGGCTCGCGCTGCTGCGCCATCTCCTGCCCGAGGGCGCGCCGTTCCGAAGGGCGCCGGCCGGCATCGACGACGACCGTCTGCTCGGCGGGCTCGACCTCGTCGCGACGCTGCAGGCCGGGCGGCCGGTGATCGGGCGCGGCATCCTCGCCGAGGCCGACGGCGGCATCGTCGTCCTGCCCATGGCCGAGCGCCTGCCCGGTCCCGTGGCCGGTCGGCTCGCCGGCGTGCTCGACGGCCGCGCCGTACGGCTGGAGCGCGAGGGTCTCGCGGCGACGCTCGAGACGCATATCGGCGTCGTCGCCCTCGACGAGGGCCACGAGGAGGACGAGCGCCCGCCGGACGCGATCCTCGACCGGCTCGCCTTCCTGATCGACCTGACCGAGATCTCCTTCCGCGAGACCGGCGATCCCGGGCTCGACCCCGCCGCGATCGCGGCGGCGCGGGCGCGGCTGCCGGACGTGAGCGTCTCGGACGCCCGGCTGGAGGCCCTGTGCGGCGCGGCCGCCTCGGTGGCCATCGCCTCGCTGCGCGCGCCCCTGCTGGCCCTGCGCGCCGCGCGCGCCCTCGCGGCCCTCGACGGGCGTCTGGAGGCGAGCGACGAGGACGTCTCGGAGGCCTTCCGTCTGGTGCTCGCCCCGCGCGCCCGCGCCTTTCCGCCCGCCCCGTCGGAGGAGGACGAGGCGCCGCCACAGGACGAGCCCCCTCCCCCGCAGGACGAGCCGCAGGACGAGGACCGCTCCGAGAACGACGCGGACGAGCCCGACGAGCAGGACGCCCCGGAGGCGGAGACCGAGGAGCGCCCGCTCACGGCGGAGGAATTGCAGAACCTCGTGCTCGAGGCGGCGCAGGCGATCCTGCCCGAGGACCTCCTCGCCCAGCTGCGCGCCGGGATCTCCGGCATGAAGACCTCCCGCGTGCGCGGCGAGACGAAATCCCGCGCCCGGGCGGGCGTCTCGGGGCGGCCGGCGGGCTCGCGCCCCGGCGAGCCGAAGCGCGGGGCGCGGCTCGACCTCGTCTCGACCCTGCGCGCCGCCGCGCCCTGGCAGCCGCTGAGGAGGCGCGGCGCCCCCGCCTCGGACGGGCCGCGCGTCGCCGTGCGCCGCGAGGATTTTCGCGTCGGCGTGAGGAAGCCGACCATCCGGCGCACCACGATCTTCGCGGTGGACGCGTCCGGCTCCTCCGCGCTGGCCCGCCTCGCCGAGGCGAAGGGGGCGGTCGAGCTGCTCCTCGCCGAATGCTACGTGCGGCGTGACCGCGTCGCCCTCGTCGCCTTCCGCAATCGCGAGGCCGAGCTCGTGCTGGAGCCGACGCGCTCCCTCGCCCGCGCCAAGAAGGCGCTCGCCGGCCTCGCCGGCGGGGGCGCGACGCCGCTCGCGCGCGGCATCGACGCGGCGCTCGCCGCCGCCGACGCCGTGCGGCGCAAGGGCGAGGACCCGGCGCTCGTCCTCCTCACCGACGGCAAGACCAATATCGGCCGCTCCGGCGAGCCCGGCCGCGAGGCGGCGCGGGAGGACGCGCTCGCCGCCGCCCGGGAGGCGCGGGCGCACGGGGTCGCGGCGCTCGTCGTCGACATCTCGCGGGCCGGCCAGCCGCTGGCGCAGGAGATCGCCGCCGCCATGGGCGCGCGCTATCTCGCCCTGCCCTATGCCGACGCCGCGACCCTGTCCTCCGCGGTCACCGCCGCGCTGCCGGCGCGCGCGGGCTGACGGCGATGGGCCGGCGCCTCGACTGGTCGCGGGACGGGCGCGACTGGCCCAATCGCGAGACGTCGACCTTCGTGCGCGCGGCGGGGTTTACGTGGCACGTGCAGCGGATGGGCGATCCTGCGCGCCCCACCCTCTTCCTCGCCCACGGCACGGCGGCCTCGACCCATTCCTGGCGCGATCTCGCGCCGATCCTCGCCGCCGAGTTCGACGTGATCGCCTGCGATCTTCCCGGCCACGGCTTCACCGAGCCGATGGCGCACGGGCGCCCGAGCCTGCCCGGCATGGCGCGCGGGCTCGCCGACCTCCTCGCCGCGCTGGAGGCGGCGCCCGCCCTCGTCGTCGGCCATTCGGCGGGCGCGGCGCTCCTGATCCGCATGGCGCTCGACCGGCTGATCCATCCGGCGGGGGTCGTCTCGCTCAACGGCGCGCTGACGCCCTTCGACGGCCTCGCGGGGCGCTTCTTCTCGCCGCTGGCGAAGCTGCTGGCGCTCAACCCGTTCGTGCCGCGCTTCGTCTCGGCGAGCGCCTCGGACCGGGCCGGGGTCGAGCGGCTGATCCGCAACACCGGCTCCAGCATCGATGCGCAGGGGGTGGAGCTCTACCGCCGCCTCGTGGCCGATCCGGGCCACGTCCACGGGGCGCTGGCGATGATGGCGCATTGGGACCTCGACCGGCTGATCGAGGACCTCCCCCGGCTCGCGACGCCGCTCCTGCTGGTCGTCGGCGACCGCGACAAGGCGGTCCCGCCCGAGGACGCGCGCCGCGTGCGCCGCCTCGCCCGCCACGCCACGCTCGAGACGATGAAGGGCGCGGGGCATCTGGCGCACGAGGAGCGCCCGGAGGAGACGGCCGGGTTGATCCGCGCCTACGCGGCCGGCCTCGGGGTTGCCTGCGGGGGGTGAGGGATCCGGCCCACCCCACCCGTCGGCCCTGCGGGCCTCCTGCCTCGCCCTTCCGGCCAGTCGAAGCACACATCTCATGAGGCGAATGAATTCCCATCGCCGGACGGGCGCGACCTGAATGCAGGGCGCCGACGGTCTCCGCTCGCCCTTGTGGCGAGGGGCCGGGGGTGTGGGTCGTGCAGAACTGCCGCGACCTCGATGCCGCTCGAACCGGGAACGTCGATCTCGTCCCGAGACGTCTCGCGCTGCATCGCGACCCACATCCGCCCCCTTCGGGGGCACCTTCTGCACGAGGGAGAAGGACGAGCGGCTGGCGCCGCTCGCAGATCCCGACCAACGGCGCGAGACGATGTGTGAATCGAGTAGCCCCTGCAGGGGAAGGTGGCGCCGCGCGTCGCGCGGTGACGGATGGGGCGCGGCGCGAAGCGACGCGTTCCGCGAAGCGGAAGCCCCCGGTGGCGGCCGGTCTCTCCGGTGAGTTTCGGCTTCGCCGAACGCGCGTGCCGCGCGCCCCATCCGTCTCGGCTTCGCCGAGCCACGTTCCCCTACAGGGAAGGAGACGCGTCGGCGCGCACGCCGAGCCCTCCCCACCCGTCGGCCCTGCGGGCCTCCTCCCTCCCCTGCGGCTAGCTGATGCACACATCTCGCTCGGCGAAGGCGTTCCGCCAAGCAGTCGCGACCTGAAGCGTAGAGCGCCACCGGACTCCCCTCGCCCTTGTGGCGAGGGGTCGGGGGTGTGGGTCGTGCAGAACTGCCGCGACCTCGATGCCGCTCGAACCGGGAACGTCGAGCTCGTCCCGAGACGTCTCGCGCTGCATCGCGACCCACATCCGCCCCCTTCGGGGGCACCTTCTCCACAAGGGAGAAGGACGAGCGGCTGGCGCCGCTCGCAGATCCCGACCAACGGCACGGGAAGATTGGTGAAGCGACTAGCCCTGCAGGGGAAGGCGGCGCCGCGCGTCGCGCGGTGACGGATGGGGCGCGGCGCGAAGCGACGCGTTCCGCGAAGCGGAAGCCCCCCGGTGGCGGCCGGTCTCTCCGGTGAGTTTCGGCTTCGCCGAACGCGCGTGCCGCGCGCCCCATCCGTCTCGGCTTCGCCGAGCCACCTTCCCCTACAGGGAAGGAGACGCGTCGGCGCGCACGCCGAGCCCTCCCCACCCGTCGGCCCTGCGGGCCTCCTCCCTCCCCTGCGGGGAGGGGTCGCGCTCACAGGTCGTGCTTGCGCACGTTGGCCAGGACCTTGTGGAGGGTGGAGACGAAGGCCTGGTACTCGGCCGCGTCGACGCCCTCGAACATGTCGGAGAACTTGTCGTACATCATCGGCCAGACCTCGTCGAAGGCGGCGCGGCCCTGCTCCGTGATGAAGATCTCGCGCACGCGCAGGTCGCCCTCGCGGGGGCGGCGGCGGATGAAGCCCTGCTCCTCGAGGGCGTCGAGCGTGCGGCTCATGGTCGACTGCTCGGTGACGGCGAAGACCGAGAGGTCGTTGACGGTCAGCCCCGAGGAGATCGACAGCACCGCCAGCACCCGCATCTTGGTGGTCGTCATGTCGAAGGCGCGCAAGGCCTCCGCCATGTCCGCGTTCCAGCGCGCGGCGATGCGGTTGAGGAGGTAGGGCGCGAACGAGGAGAGGCCGATCTCGCCCATGCTCGGCGGCGCGCCGACGCTCGCCACGGCGCGCGCGAGCACGGTGCGCTCGACGCTGCGCCGCGCCCTCCCCCGCCCCTTCGTCCTCGGTGTCGCCTCGTCCAATCCCGTGTCCCTTCTCGCGAGCGGCGCGCCGTCAGAGCGACGAGGCGACGAGGTAGCCCGATCCCCCGCCGAGCCCGGGCCCGGGATGGGTCGAGGCGCCGATATGGTGGAGCCCGGGGATACAGGTCTTGTGGTTGACGCTCCCCTTCAAGGGGCGCCAGAGGAAGAACTGGTCGAGGGCGCAGGAGCCGCCGTAGGGGTCGCCGCCGACGAGGTTCGGGTTCGCCGCCTCGAGGTCCGCCGGGGAATGGACCCGCCGGCCGAGCACGCTCTCGCGGAAGCCCTCGATGTGGCGGGCGAGCCGCGCCTCGATACGGTCGGCATAGGCCTCGCGCACCGCCTCGGTCCAGACCCCGTCGGCGGGCGTCTCGATCTCGCCCGCGGCGTCCCCCCGGATGGTGCGCGGCGCCTCGGGGAGCTGGAGCCAGAGAATGGCCTTGCCGTCCGGCGCGCGGGACGGGTCGAGCGCGGTGGGCTGGCCGACGCAGATCGTCGCCTCGGCGGGGAGGAGGCCCCGCTCCGCCTCGTTGACGGCGCGGGAGACGCCGTCGAGGCCCGGCGTGAGGTGGAGGAGCGCCACCTTGCCGAGGTCCGCGCCGTCCCGCCAGACGGGCGGGCGGTCGAGCGCGTAGTGGATCTGCATGTTGCCCTTGCCGTAGCGATAGTCCTTCAGGCCCTCGCGAACGGCGTCCGGCACGTGCTCCGGGTCGAGCAGGCGCTCGTAGAGCTGGTGGGGCGTGACGGAGGCGATGACGCCCTTGGCGGCGCGCAGGACCGTGCCGTCGGTCAGGCGCACGCCGGCGGCGCGGCCGTTCTCGACGAGGATGCGCTCGACCTCGGAACTCTCGCGGATCGCGCCGCCATGGTCGCCGATCAGCCGGGCGAAGGCGTCGAGGATGCTCCCGGCGCCGCCCTTCACGATCGGCGCGCCGGCGGCCTCGAGCGAGAAGGCGACGACCTTGGCCATCTGCCCGGAATAGGCGCTCTCGGGCCCGAGCCCCACATGCAGCACCCAGGGCGCGAGGAGCGCCCGGCTCACCTCGGAGGAGTAGCGGCTCTCGAGATGCGCCCGCGCGCTCTCGAGCGCCGTGCCGAAGAAGGCGGCGAGCGCGCGGGGCCCGCGCCGCCAGGCCTCCCTGGCGAGAACGCCGGCCATCTGCCGCGACCAGAGCGACCCGCCCAGCATGGAGAACAGGAAGGGCGCGTTCTCGCCGAGCCGGTTCATCTGCGCGTCGAAGGAGGCGCCGTCGCCAGGGCCCAGCGCGTCGAGCATGGCGACGTTCGCCGCGCGGTCGCGCCCGAGGATCGCGTGGCGGCCGTCGGGCAGGAGCACGCCCGTCGGCGCGTTCGAATTGGCGAAGGCGAGGCCGCGCTTCTCGAGCTGCGGCCCGAGCGTCTCGTAGGCCGGCGAGAGCGTGAACAGCACGAAGGTGGTGGCGAAGACGTCGTGGACGAAGCCGGGGAGCGTCGCCTCCTCGGTGCGGATGCAGCCGCCGATGCGCGGGTTGCGGTCGAGGACGAGCACGCGCCGGCCCTTCAGGGCGAGCAGCGAGGCGCAGACGAGGCCGTTGATGCCCGCGCCGACGACGATGTGGTCGGGGTCGCTCATGGGATATGCGTCGCGAGGGGCGCGGCGGCGCGGCGCGAGGGGGCGCGCGCCGCCGCGACGGGTCCCGTCAGGCCGGCACGAAAGCGAGGACGCGCACCGGGCTGCCGGTGCCGTTGACGAACTTCAGCGGCGCCGCGACGAGGATCGCGCCCTTCGGCGGCAGCTTGTCGAGATGCGCGAGGCTGGCGAGGCCGTAGCGGTTGGCCTGGTGCATCAGGTAGTGCGCGGGGAAGGGCGGGTTCATGCCCGCGGCGGCGCCGGCGTCGGTGCCGACGCATTCGGTGCCCCAGCCCAGGATGCCCTTGTCGACCAGGTACTCGATGCAGTCGACCGACGGACCGGGCGAGTGCGGGCCGTTCTCGTCGGCGTTGAGGAAGGTCTCGGAGCTCTTGTTGCGGTGATGCCAGTCGGTGCGCATCAAGACCCAGGAATCGCGCTCGATCGGCCCGTGCGCGTCCTCCCAGGCCTTCACGCCCTCGGCGGTGAGGAGGAAGTCCGGGTTCTCGGCCGCTTCCTTCGAGCAGTCGATGACGTTGACGGGGCCGACGAAGTTGCGCGGCGGGATCGTGTCGGTGGAGCCGTCGGCGTGGTCCTTGCCGGAGATCCAGTGGATCGGCGCGTCGAAATGGGTGCCGGTATGCTCGCCGAGCTTGAGCCAGCGCCAGGCCCAGTACGGGCCCTTGTCATTGTACCACGAAATCTCGTGCATCTCGACGTTCGGCGTGTTCACGCCGATCTCGGGCGGCAGGTAGAGCACCGGCGTCTCCGGCCCGAGCGGGGCGGAGAGGTCGACGACGGTGATGGCGCCGCTCGCCAGCCCGGCGGCCATGTCGGTGAGCGTCTGTTGTGCGGTCATGTGCGTGCCTCCCGAGGATCATGTATCGTGCTGGCGCATCGGCCCGGCCCCCTCGTCGCCGGTCGCCCCGCGCGCTGCGTTGGCGCATCGTACGCCCGAAATATGAGAATGCAAGGAACCGCGAGCGGGGCCGTTCCCGTGCGGCGACGCCCGGGCCGGTTGCGAGAAAACGCCGCGATCTCCTTGCATCGGCATCCATCCGCAGGCGCCCGCGCCCCCGTAAGGCGGACGGCGGCGCGGGCGCGCGCTGGACAGGATCTATGCATTCGCCGTTAAATGCGGCCAACCAGAAGAGGGGGATCGTCCGTGCACGACGCGCTCGTCATCGGGGCAGGCCACAACGGGCTCGCCTGCGCCGTCCATCTCGCGGCCAAGGGGTGGAAGGTCGCCGTCCTGGAGAAGGCGCCGGTCGCCGGGGGCGCGGTGAAAAGCGCGGAGCTCACGCTGCCGGGCTTCACGCACGACCTCTACGCCATGAATCTGAGCCTGTTCGCGGGCTCGCCCTTCTTCGCGTCGTACAAGGACGGGCTCGCGCGCCACGGCTTTGCGCTCGCGCCCGCCTCCGACTGCTTCGCCTCGGCCTTCCCGGACGGGACCTGGCTCGGGATCTCGAACGACCTCGAGACCAACCTCGCGCGCATCGCCGCGCTCTCGCCGGCGGACGCGCAGGCCTGGCGGGCGCTGTCGAACGACTTTCCCGGGGACGCGGCGCACATCTTCGGCTTTCTCGGCGCGCCGATGCCCTCGCGACGGATGGCGGGCGTGTTCTGGAAGGCGTGGCGGGAGAAGGGCGCGGGCTGGCTCGCCGAGACCGCGCGCCTCGTCGCCTCCTCGCCGCGCGACTTCCTCGACCGGCATTTCACCGACCCCAAGCTCAAGGCGACGCTCGCCGCCTGGGGCATGCATCTCGACTTCGCGCCGGA
The DNA here is from genome assembly GCF_040111675.1 of Salinarimonas sp. NCBI lineage: Bacteria > Pseudomonadati > Pseudomonadota > Alphaproteobacteria > Hyphomicrobiales > Salinarimonadaceae > Salinarimonas > Salinarimonas sp. The sequence continues at coordinate 2,535,451 of NZ_CP157794.1, forward strand.
CGTCTCCGGCGGCGCGCTGTTCCCCTATCTCGAGGCGATGGCGAACCAGGCCTTCGGCATGGTGGTCGGCCAAGGCGGCGCGGCGCGGATGATCGAGGCCATGGTCGCCCTCCTGCGGGAGACGGGCGGGGAGGTGCACACGGACGCCGAAGTCGCGGCGATCGAGACGGCGAACGGCAAGGCCTCGGCGGTGCGCCTCGCCGACGGACGCCGATTCGAGGCCGGCCGCGCGATCGTCGCCAACGCGCATCCCAAGCTCGTCTTCGGCCGGATGCTGGAGGAGCGCGCGCGCCCGGCGGAGTACGCGCGCAAGCTCGAGGGCTTCCGCCCGGGGCCGGGCACGATGATGCTCCACCTCGCCCTCGACGGCCTGCCGGACTGGGCGGCGGGCGCGGACCTGAAGCGCTTCGCCTACGTCCATCTCGCGCCGGACATGGCCACGATGGCGGCGACCTACGCCGATGCGATGGAGGGGCTCCTGCCGCGCGAGCCGGTCCTCGTCGTCGGCCAGCCCACCGTGGTCGACCCGTCCCGGGCGCCGGAGGGCAACCACGTGCTCTGGGTGCAGGTGCGCGTGCTGCCGGGCGAGATCAGGGGCGACGCCGCCGGCGCGATCGCGGCGCGGGACTGGGACGGCGCGAAGGAGGCTTACGCCGAGCGCGTGCTCGACGTGATCGAGCGCTACGCCCCGGGCCTGCGGGGCAAGATCCTCGGCCGGGCGGTCCACTCCCCCGCCGACCTCGAGCGCGACAACCCCAACCTGATCGGCGGGGACAATCTCGCGGGCTCCCACCACCTCGACCAGAACTTCCTCTTCCGCCCGGTCCCCGGCTGGTCGCGCTATGCCACGCCGGTGAAGGGCCTGCACCTGTGCGGCGCCTCCACCTGGCCCGGCGCCGGGACGGGCGCGGGATCGGGGTTCATGCTGGGGACGATGCTCGCCGGAGGGTGAGGCGGGCGGTTCCGAACCCTTTCCTTCCCTGTAGGCGAAGGTGTCGCCGCGCGAAGCGCGGTGACGGATGGGGCGCGCGGGACGCGCGTTCGGCGAAGCCGAATTCACGGCGCGACCGCCGGCAGACGGGGGCTTCCGCTTCGCGGAACGCGTCGCTTCGCGCCGCGCCCCATCCGTCTCGGCTTCGCCGAGCCACCTTCCCCTACAGGGAAGGAAAGCACTCGGCGTCGGTCCTGCACGCCCCTCACCCCCGTTCCCTCGCCGCGGGGCTTCGTGAGAATCCTGAATCGCGTCGGATGCGGCTTGCTACTTCAGATTCTCCCGCCTAACCTGCTCGTGAGACGGGTGGCGGGGCGTTCATGGAGATCGAGGGGTTCATCGCCGAGGCGCGGGGCGCCGACGGCTCAGAGCGTGCGAACTACCAGCTTTTCGTGACGCGGCTGTGCGCGCTCCTCGGCGTCGATCCGCCGACCTATTCCGCCGCCGAGACGGCGCTGAACGACTACGTCTTCGAGCGCAAGGTGGATTTCGTCCATGCGGACGGGTCGCGCACGCCGGGCTTCATCGACTGCTACAAGCGCGATCATTTCGTGCTGGAGGCCAAGCAATCGGCCAAGCGCGTGGGCGCTGCGGCGCGGGGGGCCGGGCGCGGCTGGGACCAGGTGATGCTGGAGGCGCGCAGGCAGGCGGAGAACTACGCGCGCGCCCTGCCCGTCGACCACGGCTACCCGCCCTTCCTCGTCGTCGTGGACGTCGGCCACGTCATCGAGCTGTTCGCCGACTTCTCCGGCCAGGGCAAGAACTACGCGCATTTCCCGGACCGCGCCTCCTACCGCATCCGCCTCGACGACCTGCGGCGCGAGGACGTCCGGGACCGGCTGCGCAAGGTCTTCCTCGACCCGCACGCGCTCGACCCGGCGCGCGAATCGGCGCGGGTGACGCGGGAGGTGGCCGAGCGGCTGGCGCGCATCGCCAAGCGGCTGGAGGCGCGCCACGACGCGCAGGAGCTGGCGGAATTCCTGATGCGCTGCCTCTTCACCATGTTCGCCGAGGACGTCGGCCTGCTGGACCGGTTCCGCGACCTCCTCGCCGACCTGAAGGACAATCCCTCCGCCTTCGTGCCGGCGGTGGAGAGCCTGTGGGCGGCGATGGACGCGGGCCTCTACGAGCCGCGGCTGATGAAGACGCTGCGGCATTTCAACGGCACTCTGTTCAAGACCCGCCGGGCGCTGCCCCTCGAGCGCGCCGCGATCGCCGAGCTCCTCGACGCCGCCGAGCGGGACTGGCGGGACGTCGAGCCCGCGATCTTCGGCACGCTGCTGGAGCGCGCCCTCGATCCGCGCGAGCGCGCCTCGCTCGGCGCGCACTACACGCCGCGCGCCTATGTCGAGCGGCTGGTCATTCCCACGATCATCGAGCCGCTGCGGGCGGAATGGGACGTCGCCAAGGGCCGCGCCGACGAGCTCGCCGCGGCGGGGCACGCCGAGGGCGCGCTCGCGACGATCCGGGGCTTCCACCACCAGCTGTGCACCGTGCGGGTGCTCGACCCGGCCTGCGGCACGGGCAACTTCCTCTACGTGGCGCTCGAGCTGATGAAGCGGCTCGAGGGCGAGGTGCTGGACGCGCTCGAGGCGCTCGGCCAGGATCAGGCGCGGCTCGCGCTGGAGGGCGAGACGGTGAGCCCGCGCCAGTTCCTCGGCCTCGAGATCAACCCGCGCGCGGTGCCGATCGCCGAGCTGGTGCTCTGGATCGGCTACCTGAAATGGCAGCTGCGCACCGGCGGCGCGGCGGCCGTCGGCACGCCGGTGCTGCACGCCTACGGCACGATCCTCAACCGCGACGCGATCCTCGCCTACGATGCGAAGGAGCTGGTGCGCGAGGCCGACGGGCGCCCGGCGAGCCGCTGGGACGGGGTGACCTTCATGCGCCACCCGGTCACCGGCGCGGAGGTCCCGAACCCGTCCGCGCGCACGGAGGTGTATCGCTACGTCAATCCGCGCCGGGCGGAGTGGCCGCAGGCGGACTTCATCGTCGGCAACCCGCCCTTCATCGGCGGCAAGGACATGCGCGCGGCGCTGGGCGACGGCTATGCGGAAGCGTGCTGGGCGGTGCGCCCGGACGTGCCCGGCGGGGCCGATTTCGTGATGCATTTCTGGGACGAGGCGGCGACGCGCCTCCTCGCCGCGGCGGGCGGCGGGGGCGCGGCGGGCAAGGGCGCGAAGGCGAAGGGCGGGGGCAAGCGCACGGCCGGGGCCGCCGCGCGCCCGTTGCTGCGCTTCGGCTTCATCACCACGAACTCGATCACGCAGACCTTCTCGCGCCGAGTGATCGAGCGCCACCGCGCCGCCAAGGCGCCGCTCTCCCTCGTCTTCGCCGTGCCGGACCACCCCTGGTACAAGTCCGCCGACACGGCCGCCGTGCGCATCGCCATGACGGTCTGCGCCCGCGGCGAGACGCCGGGCGTGCTGGCGACAGTGGTCCACGAGGAGGGGCTCGATACGGACACGCCGCAGGTGGAGCTGGCGCGGCGGGAGGGGGTGATCACGGGAAACCTCTCGGTGGGGCCCGATCTCGGCGCGGCGACGGCTCTGCTCGCGAACGAGGCGCTGTCGAGCCCGGGCGTGAAGCTGCACGGCGCGGGCTTCATCGTCACGCCCGAGAAGGCGGAGGCGCTCGGGCTCGGGACCGTGCCGGGGCTGGAACGGCACATCCTGCCCTATCGCAACGGCCGCGACCTCACCGCCCGCCCCCGCGGGGTGATGGTGATCGATCTCTACCCGCTCGCCGCCGAGGAGGTGCTGGAGCGGTTTCCGGCGGTGTATCAGCACGTCGCGGAGACGGTGAAGCCGGAGCGGGATCAGAACAATCGCGCGACGTACCGCGACAATTGGTGGATCTTCGGGGAGCCAAGGGCCGATCTGCGCCCTTCAATCGAAGGTCTGGACCGCTACATCGCTACCGTAGAGACTTCGAAACATCGCGCGTTCCAGTTCCTCGACGCGGCGATCCGTCCGGACAACAAGCTCGTCGCGCTCGGCCTCGACAGCGCCGCCCACCTCGCCGTCCTCTCCTCGCGTGTCCACACGCGCTGGGCGATGGCGAAAGGCGGATGGCTCGGCGTCGGCAACGACTCCGTCTACGTCAAGACGCAGTGCTTCGACCCCTTCCCCTTCCCCGCCTGCCTCGACGCGCCCCCGCACCACCCCGACGCCGCCATCCGCGAGCGGCTGCGCACGCTGGGCGAACGGCTCGACGCGTTTCGCAAGGAGCGGCTCGCGGCGCATCCCGCGCTGACCCTGACGGGGCTCTACAACGCGCTGGAGCGGCTGCGCGGGATCGAGGCGGGGACGGACGCGAGGCCCCTCGACGAGGCCGAGCGGCGGGTCCACGCGGCGGGGCTCGTCTCGATCCTGAAGGAGCTCCACGACGAGATCGACCGCACCGCCTTCGCCGCCTATGGCTGGGGGGACCTCGCGGACGCCCTCGTCGGCCGCCCCGGGGCGACGACGCCGGCGCCCACCGTCGCGGCGGAGCAGGCCGAGGCGGAGGAGGCGCTCCTCGCCCGGCTCGTCGCGCTCAACCGCGAGCGGGCGGCGGAGGAGGCGCGGGGGCGCGTGCGCTGGCTGCGGCCCGATTTCCAGGTCCCCCGCCTCGGCGCCCGCGCGCCGCAGCCCGAGCAGGCGATCCTGCCGGAGATGGAGGTGGTCCCGGTCCCCCTCGCCGCGCGGCCCGCCTGGCCGGCGGACGGGCTCGACCAGGTCCGCCTCGTGCGCGACGTACTGGCCCGCGCGCCGACGCCGGTCCAGGCCGACGCCATCGCCGTCACCTTCGACGGCCGGGCCAACGCCGCCCGCCGCCGCCGCATCGCCGCCGTGCTCGACACGCTGGTGGCCACGGGCTCGGCCCGCGCCCGCGCCGAGGGAGGGGCGCGCACCTATTTCGTGCCGCGCTGAGGGTCGGGGGGCGCGGGGCGATGCCCGACTAGGCCGCCGCCCTCCCCTCCGCGATCTTCACGAGGTTGCGCAGGATCACGCGCGTCACCTTCAGCCGTTTGTCGACCTCCGCGACGTCGCGCGTGAAGACGATCTTCATGTCCGGGCGGACCTTGGCCGCGGGACCCTGGTCGGCGACGTAGGCGACGAGGCCTTGCGGGTTGGCGAAGGAATTGTCGCGGAAGGCGACGACGATGCCCTTGGCGCCGGCGTCGACCTTCTCGATGTTGGCGCGCCGGCACAGAAGCTTGATGCCCATCACCTTGAGCAGCTGGTCCACCTCCGGCGGGCGCTCGCCGAAGCGGTCGCGGAGCTCGGCGCCGAACGCCTCGATGTCCTCCTCGGTGTCGAGCGAGGCGAGGCGGCGGTAGAGGTTGAGGCGCACCTGCAGGTCAGCGACGTAGCTCTCCGGGATCATCACCGGCGCGCCGAGCGCGATGTTGGGCGACCACTGGTCCTCGACGGGCTCGTCGGCGCCCTCCTTGAGCTGGGCGACGGCGTCCTCCAGCATCTGCTGGTAGAGCTCGTAGCCGACCTCCTTGATGTGGCCCGACTGCTCGTCGCCGAGCAGGTTGCCGGCGCCGCGGATGTCGAGATCGTGGGAGGCGAGCTGGAAGCCGGCGCCGAGCGTCTCGAGCGACTGCTGCACCTTGAGCCGCCGCTCCGCCTGCACCGTGAGCGTGCGGTTCGCCGGCACGGTGAAGAGCGCGTAGGCGCGGGTCTTCGAGCGGCCGACGCGCCCGCGCAGCTGGTAGAGCTGGGCGAGGCCGAACATGTCGGCACGGTGGACGATCAGCGTGTTGGCGGTGGGGATGTCGAGGCCGGATTCGACGATCGTGGTCGAGAGCAGGATGTCGTACTTGCCCTCGTAGAAGGCGGTCATCACGTCCTCGAGCTGGGTCGCCGGCATCTGGCCGTGGGCCACCGCGACCTTCGCCTCGGGCATCTCCCGGTCGAGGAAGTCCTTCACCTCGGCGATGTCCTCGATGCGCGGCACCACGTAGAAGGCCTGGCCGCCGCGATAGCGCTCGCGCAGCAGCGCCTCGCGCACCAGCAGCGGGTCGAAGGGCGTGACGAAGGTGCGCACCGCGAGGCGGTCGACCGGGGGCGTCGCGATGATCGAGAGCTCGCGCACGCCGGTGAGCGCGAGCTGGAGCGTGCGCGGGATCGGCGTCGCGGAGAGGGTGAGCATGTGCACCTCGGCGCGCAGCTCCTTGAGGCGCTCCTTGTGGGTGACGCCGAAATGCTGCTCCTCGTCGACGACGACGAGGCCGAGATCCCTGAACTTGACGGTCTTGCCGAGGAGCGCGTGGGTGCCGACCACGATGTCCATCGTGCCGTCGGCGAGCCCCTCCTTGACGCGCTTGAGCTCGGCGGCGGTGACGAAGCGCGAGGCGTGGCCGACCTGGACGGGCAGGCCCTTGAAGCGCTCGGCGAAGGTCTTGAAGTGCTGGCGCGCCAGCAGCGTGGTCGGCGCCACGACCGCCACCTGCTTGCCGGCCATGGCCGCGGCGAAGGCGGCGCGCAGCGCCACCTCGGTCTTGCCGAAGCCGACGTCGCCGCACACCAGGCGGTCCATGGGCCGGCCGGAGGCCATGTCGGTGAGCACCGCGTCGATGGCGGTGAGCTGGTCCTCGGTCTCCTCGAAGGGGAAGCGCGCGGCGAATTCGTCGTAGAGCCCTTCCGCCGGGGCGAGCTTCGGGGCCTCCTTGAGGATGCGCGCGGCCGCGATCTGGATGAGCTGCCCCGCCATCTCGCGGATGCGCTTCTTCATCTTGGCCTTGCGGGCCTGCCACGCGCCGCCGCCGAGCTTGTCGAGCTGGACCTCGGTGTCCTCCGACCCGTAGCGGGTGAGGAGCTCGATGTTCTCCACCGGCAGGAACAGCCGGTCGCCACCGTTGTAGTGCAGCTCGAGGCAATCGTGCGGCGCGCCGGCGGCCTCGATGGTCTTGAGGCCGACGAACCGGCCGATGCCGTGGTCGGCGTGGACCACGACGTCGCCGGTCGTCAGCGAGGAGACCTCGGAGAGCACGTCCTGCGGGCGCTTCGCGCGCCGGCGCGGGCGCACCAGGCGATCGCCCAGGATGTCCTGCTCGCCGATGACGGCGAGCGCGTCCGTCTCGAAGCCGGCCTCGATGCCGAGCACGGCGAGCGCCACCTCGCCCTGCGCGAGATCCGCCACCTCGGCGAGGCGGCGAACGAGCTTGGTGCGCTCGACCCCGTGATCGGCCATGACGTGGCCGAGGCGCTCGCGCGAGCCCTCGGACCAGGCGGCGAGGACCACGGCCTTCCCGGCGCGCTGGAGCGCCCCGACGTGCTCCGCCGCGGCCTCGAACACGTTCGTGCCCTCGGCCTCGCGCTCGGCGACGAAGGTGCGCCCCTGCCGCGCCCCGCAATCGACGACGAGCCGCCCCTCGCTCTCCGGCAGGGCGAAGGGCGTGACGCGCACGCTCGCGCCGCTCTCGAGGCGCGAGGCCCATTCCTTGGGCGCGAGGTAGAGCGCGTCGGGCCGCAGCGGATTGTAGGGGGCGACGCCGGGCTGGCGCTCGTCCATCTGCTGGCGGCGCGCCTCGCAATAGTCGCGGATCGTGGCGAGCCGCTCGGAAGCCGCGTCCTCGGCCTGATGGTCGAGCACGACGGGCGCGCCCTCGACATAGGAAAACAGCGTGTCGAGGCTCTCGTAGAAGAGCGGCATCCAGTGCTCGAGCCCGGCATAGCGCCGGCCTTCCGAGATCGCCTCGTAGAGGAGGTCGTCGCGCCCCGGCGCGCCGAAGGTGGCGGCGTAGCCCTGGCGAAAGCGCTTGATCGAGGCGGTGGTGAGCTGCACCTCCGACATCGGCACGAAGTCGAGCCCGCGCATCGTCGTCATGGTGCGCTGGCTCTCCGGGTCGAAGGCGCGGATCGATTCGAGGCTGTCCCCGAAGAAGTCGAGCCGCACCGGCGTCGCGAGGCCGGGCGCCCACAGGTCGATGATGCCGCCGCGCACGGCGTATTCGCCGGTCTCCTGCACCGTGCCGGTGCGCAGGAAGCCGTTGATCTCCAGCCATTGGACGATCGAGTCCATGGCGATGACGTTGCCGGGCTGGGCCGAGAACGTGTCCGCCAGGATGCGCGCCTTCGGCACGGTGCGCTGGAGGATGGCGTTCACCGTGGTGGAGAGGATGCGCGGGCGCTCGGGCGACGACTTGGTGCGGGCGAGGCGCGCGAGCGTCGTCATGCGCTGCGCGGAGACCGCGCCCGCGGGGGAGACGCGGTCGTAGGGCTGGCAGTCCCAGGCGGGAAACGAGAGCACCTCGAGCCCCGGGGCGACGAACTGAAGCGCGCGCTCCAGCGCCTGCGCCCGCTGCCCGTCCCGCGCCACGTGGACCAGGATCGCCGAGCGCTCGGCCTTCTCCTTCAGCCCGAGCGCCAGATCGGCGAGCGCGAGCGCGTCGTAGCCGTCGGGCGCGGCGGCGAGGGTCAGGCTCTCCCCCGCGCCGACGAGATCGAGGGCGCGCTTCGGGAGGTTGGACAAGGGCGCGCGGGCGGCTGGCGCTTTGGGCATCGGGCTTATCGAGGTGTGGCTGACGGTCGGCAACGGAAAGCGCCCGCCCCGGGTTCGGGCGGGCGCGTGCGGCGGGGCGGCGCGCGAACGGCGCTCAGACGTGGATCGGCGCGCCGTGGGTGTGGAAGTCCTTGAGGCGCCGGAACAAGGGCGTGTCGTAGTTCGACGGCGTCTCGTCCTCGCCGGTGAGCCAGCGGAAGAGATCGCGATCGGGCACCTCGATCAGCGCCTCGAACTGATCGAGCTCGCCGTCGGTGAGCGTCCCGATCTCGCTGTCGGCGAAGCGGCCCATCAGGAGATCCATCTCCCGGATGCCGCGATGCCAGGAGCGGAAGAGGATCTTCCGCCGCCGCGGATCGAGATCGGCGCTCGTGCGGGTGGTTCCGGTCATGAGGGGCGCTCCGGCGTGGGGTGTGGCGTTCCGGGGCGTATATAGACGGTGGGGCGGGGATTGGAAGCGGGGTCGTGGGGCTCTGCGGAGTAGGCTGCCTCAGCGCCGCGGGCCGGACTGCGTCGGCTCCCCGGCAGACGCCGTTTCCGGCGCTGGACGGGGCGACGGCCGGCGCCGACGCCATTGCGCCTCCGCGGCCTGAACCTGCTGCGGGCCTTGGAGATGGCGGTCGAATCGCTGGACGGGACGCAGCGGGCGGGGCTCGCCGAGCTGGCCTTCGTCCTGCGGCGGACCGTCCATGGCGGGCTCGACAGGATCGACGAGGTGCCGCTCGCGCTCGCTGCGCCGAGCTAATAAGGAGATGTCATCCCGGACGCCGAAGGCGATCCGGGACCCAGATCCGCCAACGATAATCGAGCGGCGTGCAACGCCGCGTCCCAGGACGGAAATGAAGGCGTTGCGGGCGGCGGGACGCGCGCGCTTCGCGCACGCTGAGGGAAACTCCGGTGGCTCTGGATCCCGGACTTGCTTCGCAATCCGGGATGACAGGGGAGATGTCATCCCGGACGCCGAAGGCGATCCGGGACCCAGATCCGCGGACCTTCGTGGAGCGGCGTGCAACGCCGCGTCCCAGGACGGAAATGAAGGCGTTGCGGGCGGCGGGACGCGCGCGCTTCGCGCACGCTGAGGGAAACTCCGGTGGCTCTGGGTCCCGGACTTGCTTCGCAATCCGGGATGACAGGGGAGATGTCATCCCGGACGCCGAAGGCGATCCGGGACCCAGATCCGCCAACGATAATCGAGCGGCGTGCAACGCCGCGTCCCGGGACGGGAATGAAGGCGTCGCGGGCGGCGGGACGCGCGCGCTTCGCGCACGCTGAGGGAAACTCCGGTGGCTCTGGGTCCCGGACTTGCTTCGCAATCCGGGATGACATGCCGAGCGCCCGGCCCCGCCCCCTCAGAACGCCTTGAACGTGATCACCGTCTTGGTGTCGTCGATCTCCGGGATCGTCTGCACCTTCTCGGCGACGAAATGGCCGATGTCGACGTCGCGGTCGATGTGGAACTTGGCCAGGATGTCGTAGTCGCCCGCCGTGGAGTAGATCTCGGAGGCGATCTCGCGGTCCGCCAGCTCGCGCGCGACGTCGTAGGTCTTGCCGAGCTTGCACTTGATCTCGACGAAGAAGGTCTGCACGGGCGGGCTCCGGTCTCGCGGGTGGGAGGGGTTCTTGGTAGGCCGGCGACAGGCGCGACGCAAGGGGGTGGGCGGGGCCGCCACGCGCCGTCATCCCCGGCCGGAGCGCCGCAGGCGCGCAGGGGAAGGGGACCCAGCACGACTCTTCGCGGCGAAGCCGCGGCCATTGGCGGCGACCAGCCGCCTAGTCGGCGGCACCAGAGCGCCTCCGGCGCGACGCTTTTTGCCGGGTCCCCTTCCCCTGCGCCGCTTCGCGGCTCCGGCCGGGGATGACACGGCGGCGGGCGCCCTCACCGCCCTCACCGCGCGCCCCCCTCCCCTCGCATCCGCGCGGCGAACGCGGCGCCGTCCCTGCGCCCCAGCTCGTAGGCGAAGGCGATCATCCGCGGCTTCGTCACGTCGAACTGGCTCACCGCGATCGGCTCGGAGGGCTGGAGATAGGTGCGGTTGGCCACCTCCGGCAGGCGGGCGTAGCGGCGGGTGAGGAGGACGAGGGTCGCTCGGCCCTCGGCCTCGAAGGGCAGGAGCGGGTCCACCGGCACGTTGTCGACGAGGCCGCCGTCGAGGGCGGGCGCGCCGGCGACGGCGCCGACGGGGGTGATCGGCGGCACGCTGGCGCTGGCGAGCAGCGCCGCGACCAGCGCCTCGGGAGTGTCGAGGTCGCGCAGGCGGACGTACTCGCCGCGAAAGCCGAGGGCGCGGCCCCCGCGGGGGTGCATCGGCTTCAGGAGCGCCTTCTCGAGCTGGTAGGCGAGGATGCCGACCGGCGCGGCGAGCGCCATCGGCAGCCAGCGCGGGCGCCGGGCGATGGAGATCAGCACGTCCGGCGCGTCCTCCGACTTCAGGCGGGCGAGCGCGTCCGTGTCGAGCACCTCGGTGAGGAGCTCGCGATACATGGCGGCGACGGGAAAGAGCGGCCCGCCCCGCCGGGCCGCCGCCCAGTCGAGGTTCGGCACGCCCTGCGAGCAGCCCTCCACCACCATCCGGTGCACGCTCTCGCCGAAGCCGAGCATGGAATAGCAGGCGGCCCAGGCGCCGGCGCTGACGCCGGCCACGAGACGCGGGCGCAGGCCGAGCGCGGGCGCGGCCGCGTCCCAGAAGCCGCCCTGCCAGTAGCAGCGGTTCCCCCCGCCCGCGAAGGCGATCGCGTCGAACATGGGCGGCGCGCGCTCCCTCAGACGGTCTCGCGCACGACGTCGCGCCAGGCGCGCAGGATGCGGTCGAGCTCGCCGACGTCTTCCGAAGGCAGCCGGCCGAGCGTGCGCGCCACGAAGGCGCGCTGGGCCGCGATGCCGGCCTGCGCCTGCTCCGCGCCGTGGCGGGTGAGATGCAGCGCGTGCGAGCGCCGGTCCCCGGGGATCGCCCGGCGCTCGACGAGGCCCGCCTCGACCAGCCGGTCGATCAGCCCCGAGACGTTTCCCTTGGTGACGTAGAGGCGCTGCGCCAGCTCTCCCTGCGTGATGCCCTCGCGCTCGGTAAGCGTCGAGAGCACGTCGAACTGGGGGATCGAGAGCCCGAGCCCGCGCAATTCGGCGGCGATGCCGTTCGAGAGGCGCTGCTGCAGGCGCACGAAACGCAGCCAGACCCGCACCGTCTCCGGCGTGTCGGGCGCGGCCGAGGCGGGGCGAAGGCGGTCTGTCCGGGTCATGCGAGGTTATTACGCGCCGCGATGGTTCAGGTCAAAACCGTTTCGGAAGCCGCCCTCAGCTCTTGAGCCGCCACCCCGTCCTGAAGATCCAGGTGACGATGGCGAGGCAGACGAGCATGAACAAAGCCGTCATGGCGAGACTGATCGCCGGGCTCACGTCGGCGACGCCGTAGAAGCTCCAGCGGAAGCCGCTGACGAGGTAGAGCACGGGGTTGAACAAGGCGACCGTGTCCCAGGGCTCGGGCAGCATCGTGATCGAGTAGAACGTGCCGCCGAGGAAGGCGAGCGGGGTCACCACCATGAGCGGGATCAGCTGCAGGCGCTGGAAACTGTCCGCCCAGATGCCGATGATGAAGCCGAACAGGCTGAAGGCCGTGCAGGTGAGCACGAGGAAGGCCGCCGTCCAGAGCGGGTTAACGATCGTGTAGTCGACGAAAATCCGCGCGGTGGCGAGGATCAGGACGCCGACCAGCACCGATTTCGTCGCCGCCGCGCCGACGTATCCGATCACCGTCTCCACCGCAGAGACCGGGGCGGAGAGCAGCTCGTAGATCGTGCCCTGGAACTTCGGCAGGTAGATGCCGAAGGAGGAGTTCGTCAGGCTCTCGGTGATGACGGTGAGCATGATCAGCCCGGGCACGATGAAGGCGCCGTAGGCGATGCCCTCCACCGTGTCGATGCGCGAGCCGATGGCCGAGCCGAAGACGATGAAGTAGAGCGACGTCGAGAGCACGGGCGCCACGGCGCTCTGCATCAGGGTTCGCCGGAAGCGGTTCATCTCGAAGAGATAGATCGCGCGGATGCCGTTGAGATTCATGTGCGGCGGCCCTTCACCAGCGAGACGAAGATCTCCTCGAGCGAGCTTTCGGAGGTGGCGAGGTCGCGCACCTCGATGCCCTTCTCCGCGAGCCGGCGCAGCAGATCGGGAATGCCCGTGTCCTCGCTCTGGGAATCGAAGACGTAGGCGAGCGCGTGCCCGCCCTCGGCGAGGGAGAGCGACGGCCGGGCGAGATCCGCGGGGAGCGCCGCGAGCGGCTCGCGCAGGTGCAGCGTCAGCTCCCGGCGGCCGAGCTTGCGCATCAGCGCCGTCTTGTCCTCGACGAGCAGGATCTCGCCCTTGTGGATGACGCCCACCCGGTCGGCCATCTCCTCGGCCTCCTCGATGTAGTGGGTCGTCAGGATGATGGTGACGCCCCGCTCGCGCAGGCGGCGCACCATCTCCCACATGTCGCGCCGCAGCTCGACGTCGACGCCCGCGGTCGGCTCGTCGAGAAACAGGATGGTCGGCTCGTGGGCGAGCGCCTTGGCGATGAGCAGGCGCCGCTTCATGCCGCCCGAGAGCGCGATGATCTTGTCGTCGCGCTTGTCCCAGAGCGCGAGGTCCTTGAGCACCCGCTCCACGTAGGCCGGGTCGCGCGGACGGCCGAACAGGCCGCGGCTGAAGGAGACGGTGTCCCAGACGCGCTCGAAGCTGTCCACGTGCAGCTCCTGCGGCACGAGCCCGATCTTCGTGCGCGCGGCGCGGTACTCGGCGACGGCGTCGTGCCCGTCGACCAGGATGCGCCCGCCGCTCGGGCGCACGAGCCCGCAGATCGCCCCGATCAGGGTCGACTTGCCCGCCCCGTTCTCGCCGAGGAGCGCGAAGATCTCGCCCCGGCGGATCGTCAGGTCGACGGACTTCAGCGCCTGGAAGCCCGATGCGTAGGTCTTGTCGAGCCCCTCGACGCGGATCACCGCGTCCGCGCCGGCGGCGTGCGCCGGGGGGGCGTGCTCGGCTGGCCTCATGAAATCTCCTCGCTCCACGCAGCGATGTGGACGCGTCCGCGCCGTTCGTCCAGGGGGACGAGGCGCCGCGCGGTTCGAGCCGTGATGTACGCATACGTTGCGCCGCCGCCACCGGAGCATCCGGGAAAAGCCGGATACGACCTGGCCACGGCTGCACCTCGCGACGACGAAACTCGAAAAGCGGCTTTTCATCAGAGGCTTGGGTGTCTTTTGCCCATTTTACGGCCAGGCGCTGCCGCGATGATGGACTTGCGTGCGGCTTGTGCACAATTGAGCGCATCCGTACGCTGCGATGGATCGTCGGCCCCACGCCGAGCGCCGCCGAGGGCGGCCCGCCCCGCCGACGATGTTCGTCTTCGACCGTTCAGGAGGCGTCTCACGCGGCCCGCACGCCGCCGCCCGTCGCGAAAACCAGAGGAGAACACGACAATGATGAAGCCCATGCTCGCCGCCCTCGGCGCGACCGCTCTCGCCTTCGGCCCCGGCGCCGCGGCGGCGCAGGACTATCCGGAGCGTCCGGTCGAGTTCATCGTGCCCTGGGGTCCCGGCGGCGGCAGCGACACGCTGATGCGCATCGTGGCGAACCATGCGGAAGAGCATTTCGGCCAGCCGCTCGCCGTCATCAACATGCCCGGCGTCGGCGGCACGGTCGGCCTCGTCGAGCTCAGCCGCCGCGACGCGGACGGCTACACCATCTCCCAGATCCACGAGGGCCTTCTCGTCGCGAGCAAGACCGGGCTCACCGACCTCAACTGGGACTCCTTCGAGCCGGTCGCGCTGATGACCTCCTCGCCCCAGTATTTCGTCGTCAACGCCGACAGCCCTTGGCAGACCTTCGAGGAGTTCGCCGCCTACGTGAAGGAGAATCCCGGCGAGGTGCGCGTGGGCGTCACGCTCGGCGGCGTGCCGCACCTGCACGCGGCGATGATCGAGGAGGCCGCCGGCATCGAGTTCTCCTATGTCGGCTACGAGGGCACGGGCGAGCGCATCCGGGCGCTGGTCGGCGGGAATCTCGACGCCGCCATCGGCGACGTCTCGTCCTCGCTCCAGTTCGTCGAGAACGGCGACCTGCGCTTCCTCGCCACCGGCGCCGGCGAGCGCCTGTCGCAGACGCCCGACGTGCCCACCTTCAAGGAGCTCGGCCACGACCTCGAGCTGACCATCACCCGCGGCATCGTCATGCCGAAGGGCTCGCCCCAGGAGGCCATCGACACGCTCGAGGCCGCGCTGGAGCAGACGGCGCAGGACGAGGAGTTCGTCCAGCAGATCAACAATGCCGGCGCCGAGGTCGATTTCCGCGCCGAGGAGGCCTACGAGGGCTACCTCGAGAACCTCGACGCGACGATCCTGCGCCTCGTCTCGCGCCTCGAAGGCTGATCATGCCGACGGTTCCCACTCCCGATCGCAACGAGGGCGGCGTGGCGACGCCCGCCCTCGCCACAGAGGTCGCGCGGCTCGTGTCGTATCTCGCGATCGTCGCGGTCGCGGCCGTGCTGTTCGTCGATGCGGGCGCCCTGCCCTCCTCGCGGTGGGAGCCGCTCGGCGCGGGCGCCTTCCCGCGCCTCGTCATGGGTCTTCTCGTCGTCCTCGGCCTGATCGCCGCGGTCGACGGGGTGGTGCGAATCGCGCGCGAGCGCCGGCGACGGGCCGCGTCCGGCGAGGCCACGGCCTCGTTCGGCGCGACCGTCGGCGGCTTCCTCGTGCGGCGCCGGCTGGTGATCGGCGCCTTCGCCGCCTTCGGCGTCTATCTCGGCGTCCTGCGCACGCTCGGCTTCGAGATCGCGACCTTCCTCTTCCTCGTCGTCGTGATGGCGCTCGTCGCGCCGCGCGAGAAGCGCGGCGCGAAGGGTCTCGCGCTCATGGTGGTCGTGGCGCTCGTCTTCTCCTTCGGGCTCGATTTCCTGTTCGATCGGGTCTTCAACGTGTTCCTGCCCCGCGGGCGGATCCTGGGCTGACGGGAGGGATCGCATGTTCGAGGCCTTCCTCGCCGGCGCGGCGCAGATCTTCGCGATCGACACGCTGATCTACATGACGATCGGCTCGCTCGCCGGCATCGTCGCCGCCGCCATTCCGGGCTTCACGATCACCATGGCGATCGTGCTGACCCTGCCGCTCACCTTCGCCATGCCGCCGCTGCAGGGCATCGCGGTGATGCTCGCCGTCTATGTGGGCGGCTATACGGGCGGGCTGATCTCCGCGGCGCTGCTCGGCATCCCCGGCACGCCCTCCTCGGTCGCGACCACCTTCGACGCCTTCCCGATGGCGCGGCGCGGCCAGGCGGGTCGCGCGCTCAGCCTCGGGATCTGGGCCTCGTTCTTCGGCACGCTGATCTCGACGGTCGTACTCATCCTGGCCGCGCCGCCCCTCGCGCTCGTCGCGGTGAAGCTCGGGCCGTGGGAGTATTTCGCGCTCATCGTCTTCGCGCTGACCATCGTCGCGAGCCTCGTCGGCAAGTCCCTGGTCCGTGGCCTGATCGCCGGCGTGATCGGGCTCGCGATCGCCACCGTCGGCCCGGACCCGATGATGGGCCGCCCGCGCTTCACCTACGAGGTGGAGATGCTGATGGCAGGCTTCCCCTTCCTCGTCGTCCTCATCGGCGTCTTCGCCATCAGCCAGCTGATGTCGGAGGTCGAGGACGCCCACCGGGCGCGCTCCCCGGCGGGCCTGATCCCGAAGACGGTCGATTTCGAGACGCGATCGGTGCTCAAGGAGGTGCTGACGCGGCCCCTCAACCTGATCCGCTCCTCGCTGATCGGCGTCTTCGTCGGCGCGCTGCCCGGGGCCGGCGGCTCGATCGCGAACCTGCTCGCCTACGACCAGGCGCGGCGCGCCTCGAAGACGCCGGAGAAGTTCGGCACCGGCCACGCCGACGGCGTCGTCGCCTCGGAGGCGGGCAATTCCGCGACGGCCGGCGGCGGGCTGATCCCGCTGATCGCGCTCGGCATCCCGGGCTCGGCGGTGGACGCCATCCTGATGGCGTCGCTGATGGTGCACGGCATCAGCGTCGGCCCCCGGCTGATCATGGACAACGCCGACCTGGTCTACGGCATGTTCGTCGCCATGGTCGTGTCGAGCCTGATCATGGCGCTGATGTGCGTCGCCACCATGCGCTACTTCCTGCGCGTGACGGAGGCGCCGACCCATCTCGTGGTGCCGGTCGTGATCGTCTGCTGCGTCGTCGGCTCGTTCGCTCTCAACAATCGGATGACCGACGTTTACCTCCTGGGCTTCATCGGTCTCGCGGGCTATCTGTTGCGCAGCCTCGACTACCCGCTGGCGCCCCTGGTGCTCGGCGTGATCCTCGGGCCGATCGCGGAAACGAACCTGAGGCGGGCGCTGATGACCGATCCCGAGTGGACGACCTTCTTCACCCGCCCGATCTCGCTGCTTCTGCTCGTGGCGGCGCTCGCCTCGATCCTGTTCTCGGTGCGCGCGCACGCGCGGCTCGCCCGAAAGACCGGGATCGGCGGGACGACGCAGGAACAACAAGGACAATGACAGTGGACTATCGCTCCGCCGCTCTCTACCCCTCGCGCCGCTCTCCGGTGATGGCGCGCAACGTCGTCGCGACCTCCCAGCCGCTCGCGGCGCAGGCCGGCCTCGCCATGCTGGCCAAGGGCGGCAACGCCGTCGATGCGGCGCTCGCGACCGCGATCGCGCTCACCGTGCTGGAGCCGACCGGCAACGGCGTCGGCTCCGACGCCTTCTGCATCCTCTGGGACGGGCGGGAGCTGCACGGGCTCAACGCCTCCGGCCGCTCGCCCGCCGCCTGGACGCCGGATCGCTTTCCGAACGGCATGCCCGAGCGCGGCTGGGAGAGCGTCACCGTGCCCGGCGCCGTCTCGGCCTGGGTCGACCTCTCGAGCCGTTTCGGCAAGCTGCCCTTCGACGCCCTGTTCGAGCCGGCGCTTCGCTACGCCCGCGACGGCTTCCTGCTGACGCCGGTGATCGGCGCGCTGTGGGCGCGCGGCGCGAAGGTCCTGAAGGACCAGCCGGGCTTCGCCGAGGCCTTCATGCCGGGCGGCCGCGCGCCGCAGGCGGGGGAGCTCGTCCGGCGCCCCGACATCGCCCGCTCCCTCGCGCTCATCGCCGAGACCCGGGGCGAGGCCTTCTATCGCGGCGTGCTGGCGCAGGAGATCGCCGCCTTCGCCCGCGCCAACGGCGCGGTGCTGACGGAAGACGATCTCGCCGCACACGAGAACGATTGGTGCGGCACGGTCTCCTCGACCTACGGCGACGTCGCGCTGCACGAGATCCCGCCGAACGGCCAGGGCATCGCCGCCTGCATGGCGCTCGGCATGATCAAGCATCTGCGGCTCGAGCGCTTCGCGCCGGACAGCATCGAGGCGATCCATCTCGAGATCGAGGCGATGAAGCTCGCGCTCGCCGACGCGGAGGCCTATGTCGCCGACCCGGCCGCGATGACGGACGTCACCGCCGCCCATCTCCTCGACGAGGGCTATCTCGAGAGCCGCGCCCGGCTCGTCGACGAGGGGCGCGCGCAGGATTTCGGCGCCGGCGCGCCGAAGGCCGGCGGGACGGTCTACCTCACCGCCGCCGACGAGAGCGGGATGATGGTCTCCTTCATCCAGTCGAACTATGCCGGCTTCGGCTCGGGCGTCGTCGTGCCGAACACCGGCATCGCGCTGCAGAACCGCGGGCTCGGCTTCGTCACGACGCCGGGGCATCCGAACCGGGTCGGGCCACGCAAGCGCCCGTTCCACACCATCATCCCCGGCTTCCTGACGAAGGGGGGCGCGCCGCTGATGAGCTTCGGCGTGATGGGCGGGCCGATGCAGGCGCAGGGGCACCTGCAGATGGTGCTGCGCACCCAGGTCTGGAGCCAGGACCCGCAGACCGCCGCCGACGCGCCGCGCTGGCGGGTGACGCGAGGCCTCGGCGTCGCCGTGGAGGACTTCGCCGGCGAGAGCGTCATCGAGGGCCTGCGCGCCCGCGGCCACGACGTCACGGTCGAGGCGCCCGACGCCAGCTTCGGCTTCGGCGGCGCGCAGCTCGTCGCCAAGGTGGACGGCGGCTACGTCGCAGGGTCGGACCCCCGCAAGGACGGTGCGGCCGTCGGGTACTGAGGCGCGCGACGACGGCTCACCCGACGAAGGCGCGCTCCACCACGAAATGGGCGGGCTTGGCGTTCGAGCCCTCCTCCAGGCCCGCCGCCGTGCAGAGCGCGCGGCAATCCTTCGTCATCTCGATCGAGCCGCAGATCATCACCCGGTCCGTCTCGGGGTCGAGCGGCTTCACGCCGAGATCGGCGAAGAGGCGGCCGGTCTCGATCGCCTCGGTGATGCGGAAGGTGCGCGCATAAGGCTCGCGGGTCACGGTGGTGTAGAAGGTCAGACGGGGCGCGGCGATCTCGCCGACCAGCGGATCCTCGACGAGCGCCCGCACCGTGTTCTCGCCGTAGGCGAGCTCGGCCACGCGGCGGCAGGTCTGGGTGAGGATCACCTCGTCGAACTTCTCGTAGGTCTCGGGATCGCGGATCAGGCTCGCGAAGGGCGCGATGCCGGTGCCGGTGGAGAGCATGTAGAGGCGCTTGCCGGGCGCGAGCGCGTCGAGCACGAGGGTGCCGGTGGGCTTCTTCTTGATCAGGATCTCGTCACCCTCGGCGATGCGCTGAAGCCGCTCGGTGAGCGGGCCGCCGGGGACCTTGATCGAGAAGAACTCGAGCTCGTCGTCCCAGCTCGGGCTCGCGATCGAGTAGGCGCGGAAGACCGGCCGCTCGCCGCCGGGCAGCCCGATCATGACGAATTCGCCGGAGCGGAAGCGCAACGAGGCGGGACGGGTGGTGCGGAAGCGGAAGAGGCGGTCGGTATAGTGCTCGACCAGCGTGACGCGCTCCACGTGGCAGTCGACGGGCGGGGCTGCGATCGCGCCCGGGGCGGCGGTGTCCGACATCTTTTCCCTTTCGCGGAAGTGCTCGGCCTACGGGCAGAGCCATACCACGACGGCGTTTCGCAGCGCAGCACGTAAGAAACCAGACCCGAAGGCGCAAACCAGGCTTGCGCGCAGCTCAATCCGTGCCGGTCGGTGCTCCGACGCCGCCGCCCTCGGACTTGGCGAAGGTCTCGTCGAAGGAATAGCCGGCGCCGCGTACGGTGCGGATCGGGTCGAGGGTGTCGCGGGTGTTGATCGCCTTGCGCAGGCGCCCGACATGGACGTCGACCGTCCGCTCGTCGATGTAGACGTCGTGCCCCCAAACGCCGTCGAGGAGCTGCTCGCGGGTGAAGACGCGGCCCGGGCTCTGCATCAGGAACTCGAGCAGGCGGAACTCGGTGGGGCCCAGATGCAGCTCCCGGCCGGCGCGGCGGACGCGATGCGTCTCGCGGTCGAGCTCGATGTCGCCGGCGGCGAGCAGGCTCGCGATATGGGCGGGCTTGGCGCGGCGCAGGAGCGCGCGCACCCGGGCGAGCAGCTCGGGCACGGAGAACGGCTTGACGATGTAGTCGTCCGCGCCGGTCGCGAGGCCGCGCACCCGGTCGCCCTCTTCTCCCCGCGCCGTGAGCATGATGACGGGAAGGCGCTCGGTCTCCGCGCGCGCGCGGATGCGCCGGCACAATTCGATGCCCGAGAGACCCGGCAGCATCCAGTCGAGCAGGACGAGGTCCGGCGCCTGCTCGCGCAGGCGCAGCTCCGCCTCGTCGCCGCGGGCGACCGTGTCGACCTTGTAGCCCTCGGCCTCCAGATTGTAGCGCAGGAGGAGCGTGAGGGGCTCCTCGTCCTCGACCACCAGGATCCGCGTCGTCATGTCCGCGTCGCTCCGCGCTCCCTCACGAGGCCGGCGCGGCGGGGCCGCCGGGCGCCTCGTCGGTCTGGCCGGTCTCGTAGGCCGTGCGATCCATCTTCGGGCGCTCGGCGGTGATCGGCTGGCCGGTCACGAGGTAGTGGATCGTCTCGGCGACGTTGGTCGTGTGGTCGCCGATCCGCTCGACGTTCTTCGCGCAGAACAGGAGATGCGTGCAGAAGGTGATGTTGCGCGGATCTTCCATCATGTAGGTCAGCAGCTCGCGGAAGAGCGAGTTGTAGAGCGCGTCCGTCGCCCCGTCCCGGCGCCAGACCTCGAGCGCCTTGTCGACGTCGAGCTGGGTGTAGGCGTCGAGGATGTCCTTGAGCTGGCCGAGCACCATGTCCGACATGCGCTCGACGCCGAGCACGACGCGCTGCGGCTCGAACTGGCCGGAGATGGCGAGCGTGCGCTTGGAGATGTTCTTCGCCATGTCGCCGATCCGCTCGATGTCGGAGGCGATGCGGATGGCGGAAATCACTTCGCGCAGGTCGATCGCCATGGGCTGGCGCCGGGCGATGGTGAGGATCGCCTTCTCCTCGATGTCGCGCTGGATCGTGTCGAGCCGGTAGTCGGTGCTGACCACCGACTGGGCGAGCCCGACGTCGCGGCGCACGAGGGCGGTGGTGGCGTCGGCGAGCATCTTCTCGGCGATGCCGCCCATCTCCATGATCGACCGGCGCAGCTCCTGGAGCTCGGTGTCGAAGGATGCGACGGTGTGCTGGGACATGGGGTCCGTCTCCTCGAGAGCAGGGGCAGGGCTCAGCCGAAGCGGCCGGTGATGTAGTCCTGCGTGCGCTTGTCGCGCGGATTGGTGAAGATCTGGTCGGTCGGCCCCTCCTCGACGAGATAGCCGAGGTGGAAGAAGCAGGTCTTCTGGGAGACGCGCGCCGCCTGCTGCATCGAGTGGGTGACGATGACGATGGTGTAGTTCTGGCGCAGCTCGTCGATCAGCTCCTCGATGCGCGCGGTGGCGATCGGGTCGAGGGCCGAGCAGGGCTCGTCCATGAGGATGACCTCGGGCGAGACCGCGATGGCGCGGGCGATGCACAGGCGCTGCTGCTGGCCGCCGGAGAGGCCGGTGCCGGTCTCGGCGAGGCGGTCCTTCACCTCCTCCCACAGGCCCGCCTTGCGCAGCGAGGCCTCGACGATCTCGGCGAGGTCCGCCTTCGACTTGGCGAGGCCGTGGATGCGCGGGCCGTAGGCGACGTTCTCGAAGATCGTCTTGGGGAACGGGTTCGGCTTCTGGAAGACCATGCCGACGCGGGCGCGCAGCGTCACGACGTCGAGATCCGGATCGTAGACGTTCTTGCCGTCGATCGTGATCGTGCCGTCGACGCGCGCGCCCTCGATCGTGTCGTTCATGCGGTTGAGGCAGCGCAGGAACGTGGACTTGCCGCAGCCGGACGGGCCGATGAAGGCGGTGACCGCCCGCTCGGGAATGCCGATCGTCAGGTTGTAGATGGCCTGCTTGGCGCCGTAGAACACGTTCACGTCGCGGGCGTCGACCTTGGCGCCGTAATCGGCCTCCAGCGGGACGCGGACGGTCTCGGTCTTGTCGAGCGCGGGCGCGGGCGCGTCCGGCGCCGCGGCGGGGGCATGCATGGCGGTCATGTCGTCTCCTCGCTCGCTCACCACTTCCGCTCCAGGCGGTTGCGCAGAAGGATCGCGATCAGGTTCATCAGGATCAGGAAGCCCAATAGCACGAGAATGCCGGCGGACGTGCGCGCGACGAAGCCGCGCTCCGGGCTGTCCGCCCAGATGAAGATCTGCGTCGGCAGGGCCGTCGCGGGGTCGAGCAGGCCGCCGGGCGGGCTCGTGATGAAGGCGTTCATGCCGATCAGCAGGAGCGGCGCCGTCTCGCCGAGCGCCTGGGCGAGGCCGATGATCGTGCCCGTCAGGATGCCCGGCAGCGCCAGCGGCAGGACGTGGTGCAGCACCACCTCGTGCTTCGAGGCGCCGACGCCGAGCGCCGCCTCGCGGATCGAGGGCGGCACCGCCTTCAGCGAGGCGCGGGTGACGATGATCATGGTCGGCAGCGTCATCAGCGCGAGCACCATGCCGCCGACGAGCGGCGCCGAGCGCGGCATGCCGAACCAGCCGAGGAACACGGCGAGGCCGAGGAGGCCGAACACGATCGAGGGGACGGCGGCGAGGTTGTTGATGTTCACCTCGATGATGTCCGTCCACTTGTTCTTCGGCGCGAACTCCTCGAGGTAGACCGCCGCCGCGATGCCGATCGGGAAACTGAGCAGGAAGCACACGAGCAGCGCGAAGAAGGAGCCGACGACGGCGCCGGACAGGCCCGCCAGCTCGGGGAAGCGACTGTCGGCGTTGGTGAACAGGGCCGTGTTGAACTCGGTCTCGATCCGCCCCTGCTCGTCCAGACGGTCGTAGAGCGCGAGCCCGATATCGTTCACCCGTCGGCGCGATTCCGGCAGATCCCGGTCGATCTCGCCCTTGGCGAGCTGGTCGTAGGGGTCCGACGCGGGGATCTCGAGCCGCACCGTCTCGCCGATCGAGCCCGGGTTCGCCACGACGTAGTCGCGGATCATGAAGTGCGCGTTGCTCGTGAGGACGTCGCGCGCGACCCGCAGCTCCGCCGGGGATGCGTCCGGGAACAGGCCCTCCATCGTCTGGTTGACGATGGCGCGGTAGTTGCCGCGCGCCGGATCCTCGGCGTTCACGATCTCCGGGTCGATGTAGACGTCGACCACGACGTCGGTCTGCGTGAAGGCCTTGTAGCCCGACAGGACGAGCGATCCGATCAGGATCGCGAGCAGGCCGAGCGCGGTGCCGATCGCGATGACGCCGTAGAGGCGCAGCCGCGACTCGGACGCCCGGCGGCGGCGGCGCCGCGCATCCGCCTCGGACGACGTCCAGTCGACGGGCGACGAACCGATTTGCGCCGTGTCAGTCATACTTCTCTCGATATTTCTGGACGATGCGCAGGGCGATGATGTTCAGGCCCAACGTCGCGACGAAGAGGACGAGGCCGAGCGCGAAGGCGGCGAGCGTCTTCGGATTGTCGAACTCGGTGTCGCCGATCAGCAGCGTGACGATCTGCACGGTCACCGTCGTGACGGAGTCGAGCGGGTTGAAGGTCAGGGTGGCGATCAGGCCGGCGGCCATCACCACGATCATGGTCTCGCCGATGGCGCGGCTCACCGCCAGCAGGATGCCGCCGGCGATGCCGGGCAGCGCCGCCGGGAGCAGCACCTTCATGATGGTCTCGCCCTGGGTCGCGCCCATGGCCAGCGAGCCGTCGCGCATGGACCGCGGGACCGCGTTGAGCGCGTCGTCCGTCATCGACGAGATGAACGGGATGATCATGATGCCCATCACGCCGCCGGCGACGAGCGCGGTGTTCGGCGCGACCGGGATGCCGAGCGCCATGCCCGCCCCGCGGATGGCCGGGGCGACCACGATGACGGCGAAGAAGCCGTAGACGACGGTGGGGATGCCGGCGAGGATCTCCATCATCGGCTTGACCACAGCGCGGATGCGGTCGCTCGCGAACTCGGTGAGGTAGATCGCCGAGAACAGCCCGATGGGCACCGCGACCGCCATGGCGATCGTGGCGATCAAGAGCGTGCCGACGAAGACCGGGATCGCGCCGAAGGCGCCGGCGCCGGCGATCTGGTCGGCGCGGATGGCGATCTGCGGCTCCCACTTGAGCCCGAAGAGGAACTCGCCGAGCGGGATGATGGCGAAGAACAGCCAGGCCTCGTAGAGCAGCGCGCCGATGATGCCGATCGTGGTGAAGATGGCGAGGACCGAGCACGTCACCATCAGGATCGACAGCGCGCGCTCGAAGCCCTGGCGGGCGCGAAACAGCGGACGCAGGCGGGCGCGGGCGACCACCATGGCGAGGATCGACAGGCCCAGCGCCGCGACGACCATCGCCCAGCGGGCGATCTGCGACCAGGCGGCGTAGCGATCGGCCGCGGCGCGGATCTCCGGGGACGGCTCGCCGAACATCATGCCGCCGGCGACGTTCTTGACCTCGGTGAGATACAGGGACAGCTGCGCCGGCGAGGCGCCGTCGGTCATGGAGGGCGGCAGGCTGGCCAGGATCAGCCGGTCGACGATCGTGCCCTGGAAGAGAAGCCAGATCAGCACGAGCAGAAGCGCCGGAACGCCCACCCAGACCGCCACGAAGGCGCCGTGATAGACCGGCCGGGAATGTACCTCGCCGACGGACGTCGCGTAGACGAACTTCCGCCCCTGCGCCTGCCCGACGAAATAGGCGACGAGCGACAGGACGAGGATGACGAGGATCAGGTTACCGGCCATTGGGAGCCGCTCGCTTCGACACGCATGTCATATGACGGAAGGGTCACGGCGGGGTTCCGCCGTGACCCGAGACGATGGGGAGCCTTCTAGCTCAGCCGCCGAAGCGCGTGAAGGTCTTGCCGTTGACGACGGCGTCCTGGACCTCGGCGCGACGCTCGTCCGACAGCGGAACCAGGCCGCGCTCGGAGAGGTAGCCGCCGGGGCCGATCGCCTCCTCGGCCATGTACATCTCGACGAACTCCTGCAGGCCCGGGATCACGCCGCGATGCGCGTTCTTCACGTAGAAGAACAGCGGGCGGGCGATCGGGTAGCTGTCGTCGGCGATGGTGTCCGGGGTCGGCTCGACGCCGTTGATCGGAACCGCCTTCAGCGTGTCCTGGTTCTCGTAGAGGAACGAGTAGCCGAAGATGCCGAGCGCGTTCGGATCCTGCTGGAGGCGCTGGACGATGAGGTTGTCGTTCTCGCCGGCCTCGACGAACGGGCCGTCCTGGCGCATGCGCGAGCAGACCTGCTCGAAGCGCTCCTCGTCGGTCTCCTCGAGAGCCGCGATCGCCGGGAACGTCTCGCAGGCGTCCTCCATCACGAGCTCGACGAAAGCGTCGCGGGTGCCGGAGGTCGGGGGCGGGCCGAACACGGTGATCGGCGCGTCGGGGAGCGACGGGTCGATCTCGTTCCAGTTGGTGTAGGGGTTCGCGACGACTTCGCCGTCGACCTCGACCTCGGAGGCGAGCGCCTGGAAGAGATGCTCCTCGGTGAGGCCGAAGTCCGGCGCCTCGGCGGCGTGGGCGACCGAGAGGCCGTCGAAGCCGATCAGCGCCTCGGAGACGTCGGTCACGCCGTTCTCGGTGCACAGCTCGAACTCGGACTCGCGCATGGCGCGGGAGGCGCCGGTGATGTCCGGCGTGCCGGGGCCGACGCCCTCGCAGAAGATGCGCATGCCGCCGCCCGTGCCGGTGGACTCGACGACCGGAGCCGCGAACTCGGTGGCGTTGGCGAACTCCTCGGAGACCGCCTGGGTGTAGGGGAACACCGTGGACGAGCCGACGATGCGGATCTGGTCGCGGGTCTGGGCGTTGGCGGCGCCGGCGGCCAGGACGCCGGCGGCGGCGATCGCGAGCGCGCTCGTGTAGGTGACGAATTTCACGGGTTATCTCCCTGAGCGAATATGCGTGAGCCGTGAGGATCCCGGCCGGGATCCGGCCATGCCTGCGGGCGACGCCGATCGCGCCCCCCGACGCGTGGCGGACCCTAGGAGCGGGCCATGACACTCATGTGACACGTTCACGAAACGCGCGAGCGCCGGATCGGATCGATCGGCGCGCCCCGCCCCGGACCGACGGCGCCGGCGGCGGGGCCGCTCCTTCGTCCCCTCACGCCGTCGCCGGCGTGCGCGTCACGGTCGTCGTCGGCCCGGTCTTCCCCCGGATCGCCACGTAGATGGCCGGGATGACGAGCACGGTGAGCAGGGTCGACGAGATCAGCCCGAAGAGCAGCGAGATCGCGAGCCCCTGGAAGATCGGGTCGAACAGGATCACCGCCGCGCCGATCATCGCCGCGACCGCGGTCAAGAGGATCGGCTTGAAGCGCACCGCGCCGGCCTCGATCAGCACGTCGACCAAGGTCCGCTCGCCCTGCTCGGCGTGGCGGATGAAGTCGATGAGCAGGATCGAGTTGCGCACGATGATGCCGGCCAGCGCGATGAAGCCGATCATCGAGGTGGCCGAGAACGGCGCGCCGAACAGCCAGTGCCCGAACACGATGCCGATCAGCGTCAGCGGCACGGGCGTGAGCACCACGAGCGGCGCCTTGAACGAGCCGAACTGCGCGACCACCAGGATGTAGATCGCCAGAAGCGCCACCGCGAAGGCCGCGCCCATGTCGCGGAACGTGACGTAGGTCACCTCCCACTCCCCGTCCCAGAGCAGGACGGGGGCGCTGTCGTCGAGGGGCTGGCCGGCATAGCGAACCGTCGGCTTGGGCAGATCGCTCCAGTCCATGGCGTCGAGCCGGTCCTGGACGGCCAGCATGCCGTAGAGCGGGGCCTCGTAGTCGCCCGCGAGCTCGGCCATCACCATCTCGGCCGGGCGCCCGTTGCGCCGGAAGATCGGGAAGGAGGCGCGCTCGCTCACGACCTCGACGACGTCGCCGAGCTCGACCACGCCCCGGTCGCCGGGAAGCAGGTTCGTCGGGATCGGCGTCGTCAGCGACGCCTCGCCCATCTGCCGCTCGGCCTTGGGCCGCGCCAGCGTGATCGGGATCGGCGCGCGCCCCTCGCCGCGATGCGAGTAGCCGACGAGCTGGCGGCCGTAGAGCGCCCCGATCGTGTCGAAGACGTCGCGTTGCTCCACGCCGTGGAACTCGAGCGCGTCGTCGACGAGCGCGAGCCGCACGCGCTCGGCCGGCGCCCCGAAGCTGTCGTCGACGTCGACGACGAAGGGCACCGCCTCGAAGGCCTCGCGCACCCGCGTCGCGACCGCGCGCCGGGTCTCGGCGTCCGGGCCGTAGATCTCGGCGAGCAGGGTCGCGAGGACCGGCGGGCCGGGCGGCGGCTCGACGACCTTCACCGTCGTGCCTTCGGGCACCGCCACGGCGGCGAGCCGCTCGCGGATCTCGAGCGCGATCGGGTGGCTCGCCCGCTCGCGGTGCTCCTTCGAGGTGAGGTTGACCTGGATCTCGCCCATCTGCGGCTCGGAGCGGATATAGTAGTGCCGCACGAGGCCGTTGAAGTTGAAGGGCGCCGCCGTGCCGGCATAGGTCTGCATGCCGACGATCTCGTCCATGGCGACGAGCTCGTTCGCCAGCGCCGAGAGGACGCGGTTCGTCGCCTCCACGCTCGCGCCCTCGGGCAGGTCGACCACGACGGAGAGCTCCGACTTGTTGTCGAAGGGGAGCAGCTTCACCGTGACGTCGCGGGTGTAGAACGGGACGACGGAAGCGACCGTCGCGACGCCGACCAGCGCCAGGAACACGATCGCGCGCCAGCGGCTCGCGAGCAGCGGCCGGGCGACGGCCGCGAAGCCGCGCCCAAGCACGCCGCCGTGATGGGCGCCGTGCCCTTCCCCGCCCTCGTGCCCGGCCGCGTGCTCGCGCCCCAGCTTCACCATCAGCCAGGGCGTGACCATCACCGCGACGAAGAAGGAGAAGATCATCGCCGCGGACGCGACCGCCGGGATCGGGCTCATGTAGGGGCCCATCAGCCCCGAGACGAAGAGCATCGGGAGGAGCGCCGCCACGACGGTGAGCGTCGCGACGATGGTGGGGTTGCCCACCTCCGCCACGGCGTCGACCGCGGCCTTCACCTTGTTGCGGCCGTCGCGCATGGCCCAGTGCCGGGCGATGTTCTCGATGACGACGATGGCGTCGTCGACGAGGATGCCGATGGCGAAGATCAGCGCGAACAGGCTCACCCGGTTGAGCGTGTAGCCCATCAGGTTCGCGGCGAAGAGGGTGAGGAGGATCGTCACCGGGATGACGATGGCGACGACGATCGCCTCGCGCAGCCCGATGGCGAGCCCGACGAGCAGGATGATCGAGACCGTGGCGAGCCCGAGATGGAACAGGAGCTCGTTCGCCTTCTCGTTCGCCGTCTCGCCGTAGTCGCGGGTGACGAGCACCTCGACGCCGTCGGGGATCAGCGCCCCGTGCAGCCCCTCGACGCGCTCGACGACCGCATGCGCGATCTCGACGGCGTTGGCGCCCGGCCGCTTAGCGACGGCGAGGGAAACCGCCGGGGCGGCGTCGAGCGCGCCCGTCTCGGTCGGCGCGTAGTCGAAGACGTAGTGATCGACCGCGTCGAAGGCGTAGCCGACGTCCGCCACGTCGCGGACGTAGACCGGCCGGCCGTCCCGGGTGGTGACGAGGAGGTTGCCGATCTCGGCGGGGCTCGACAGCGTCTCGCCGGCGGCGAGCGCCAGCTGGTCGCCGGCGACGCGCACCTGGCCGACCGGGAAGGCGCGGTTGGCCCCCTCGAGCTTCGCGGCGAGCTGCTGGAGCGTGACGCCCATCGTCGCGAGCCGCGCGGGGTCGGGCGCGACGCGGATCTCGACCGGCGTCTCGCCGACGAGATAGGTGAGGCCCACGTCGTCGATCTTGGAGACCTCGACGCGCAATTCGCGCGCGATCCGCGTCAGGTCGTTCGCCGTGAAGCGGTCCGCCGCCTCGGGCGCGGGCGTGAGGGTGAGCACCACGATGGCCACGTCGTCGATGCCGCGCCCGACGATCAGCGGCTCGGGGATGCCGACGGGGATGCGGTCCATGTTGGCGCGCACCTTCTCGTGCACGCGCAGGATCGCGTCGTCCGAATCCGTGCCGACCTCGAAGCGGGCGGTGACCATCGCGCCGTCGTCGCGGGTCTGGGAATAGACGTGCTCGACGCCGTCGATGGACTTGACGATGGTCTCCAGCGGCTCTGTGACGAGCTCGACCGCGTCCTCGGCGCGCAGGCCCGCGGCCTGAAGGTGGATGTCCACCATCGGCACCGAGATCTGCGGCTCCTCCTCGCGCGGCAGCGTGACGAGCGCGACGAGGCCGAGCGCGAGGGAGGCCAGCAGCAGGAGCGGCGTCAGCGGAGAGGTGATGAAGGCGCGGGTCAGGCCGCCCGCGATGCCGAGCTTTTGGGTCTGGTTGCTCATTGGGCGACCTCGTCGCCGGCGCGCAGGCCGGACACGATCTCGACGGCGCCGTCGGGAAGGCGCTCGCCGATGAGGACGACGATCTCGCGCGGCCCGTCCGGACCGACGAGCGTGACGAAATCGACGCCGCCGCGGGTGTCGACGGCGTCGGCCGGGACGGCGAGCGTCTCGCGAGTGGCGACGGGGACCTCGACCAGCGTGCGCGCGCCGACGAAGAAGCCGCCGATGTCGGCGACCTCGACATCGGCCTGGACCCGACCGTTCTCGATCTGCGGGTAGACCTTGGCGATGACGCCCTCGCGCACGCTGTCCTCCGCCGCGATGCTGACGGAGGCGCCCTCCTCGAGCAGGTCGGCGTGGCGCTCGGGCAGCGACAGGCGCAGGAAGAGCCCGCCTCCCGCGATGGTGACGACCGTCTCGCCGGGCATCACCACGGCGCCCGGCGTCGCGGGCGCGGCGACCACGCGGCCGGCGATGGGGGCGACGACCGCGCCCTCCGCGGTCTGCTGGTCGAGGACGGCGCGCTCCGCCTCGGCCGCCGCGATCTGGTTCTCGACGACCTGCACCTGCGTGCCGAGCTGGTCGACCCGCTGCTGGGTGGCGATGCCGCGGGAGACCAGCTCCTCGGCGCGGCCGAGCTCGGTGCGAGCGTTGTCGAGCTCCGCCTGGAGGGCGCGCAGCCGCGCCTGCAGCGCGTCGCGCTGGAGGGCGAGCTTCTCGTCGACGACGCGGCCGATCGTCTGGCCCGCCTCGACGAGATCGCCCTCGGACACCGCACGCTCGACCAGCGTGCCGCCGATGCGGGCGCGGGCCGGCGCGCGGTCCCGCGCCTCGACCGTGCCGTAGACCGACTTGGTCTCGACGACCGTGACGGGCGCGACGGTCTCGGCCGCGGCGGGCGGCGCGACGAGGCTCGTCGCGGTGAGGAGGGCCACCGAGAGGACTGGGAGGAGGACTGGGGCGAGCGCGCGGGGGAGATGCCGCCCGGAGCGGGGCGTCATACGGACTTGCGGGGGAAGAGCGGGCATGGCGGTCCTCGTGCCTGGATAATTTAGTTAGTGCTAATATAAGAGCTCCGTCCGCGGATCAAGGGCCGGCGCATCCGGGCTAACCCCGACGCGCAGGGTCGCCGCGGCGAACGCCCCGCGGATTGACATCGCGCATCCCCTCCCCTTGCCTGTGGGGCGGTAACGGAGACGCTCGATGATCCTGGTATGCGGCGAGGCGCTGATCGACCTGTTCGTGGGCGAGGACGACGGGACCGCGCTCGCGGCGCGGGCCGCGCCGGGCGGCTCGCCCTTCAACGTGGCGATCGCGCTCGGCCGGCTTGGGCGGCCGGTGGGCTTCTGCGGCGGCCTCTCGACGGACCGCTTCGGCGACGTCCTGGCCGAGCGGCTCGCCCGAGCGGGCGCCGACACGGCCTTCGCGCCGCGGCTCGCCGGGCCGACCACGATCGGCGTCGTCGCCCCGCGCCCCAACGGCGACGTCTCCTACGCCTTCCACGGCCACGGCGCGGCGGACCGCAGCCTCACCGGGGCCGACCTGCCGCAATCCCTGCCCGAGACGGTCACGGCGCTGACCTTCGGCTCGTTCTCGCTGGCCGTCGACCCGGCCGGCGCGGCCTATCTCGCGCTCGCGCAGCGCGAGGCGGGCGCGCGCGTGATCAGCCTCGACCCGAACCTGCGCGCCATGGTGACGCCCGATCTCGTGGCCTGGCGGGCGCGGATCGCCGACTTCCTGGACTGCGCCGACATCGTCAAGGCGAGCGCCGAGGACGTCGCCGACGGCTTCGGCGTCGACCCGGCGCACGCGGATGCGCTCGAGGCGCTGGTCGGCGCGTGGCTCGACGGCGGCGTCCGTCTGGTCGTCGTCACCCACGGTCCCGGCGGGGCACAGGCCTGGCTGCGGACCGCCGAGGGCGTCGCCCGGCTCGCGACGCCGGGGCGCGCGGTGACCGTCGCGGACACGGTCGGCGCCGGCGACACGCTGCACGCGGCGCTGCTGGCGCGGCTCGATGCGCAAGGCCTGCTCGACACCGCCGGGCTCGCACGCCTCACGCCCGCCATCGTGGAGGACGCCCTCGCCTTCGCCGTCTGCGCCGCCTCGATCACCTGCGAGCGGCCGGGCGCGAATCCGCCGACATCGGCCGAAGCGGCAGCCCGCCTGACGGGCTGAGGCTCCGCCGTCCTCGACAAGAAAACGCCGGGCGCGGGGCCCGGCGTCCTCGTGCGTTCGAACGCGGCGCGCCTCACTGCGGCGCGGCGGCCCCGCTTTCCTGCTCGAGACGCTGGCGCAGCTCCTCGGAGCGGCGCTGCAGCTCCTCCTGCAGCCGGCGCTGCTGAGCCTCGAGCTCGGCCGGGTCGATCGGATCGCCCTCCCAGCCGGCGGTGAAGCCCTCGAGCGGCACCTGGAAGGTGACGACCTGCGCCATCTGGTTCTGGACCGAGATGTTGAGGGTGTTGCCGGCCTTCATCTGGTCGACGACCTGCTGGCTGATCGGCGATTCGGCGAAGCAGCCGTTGGGGAAGCAGATCGCGAAGGCGCCGTTCGTGGTCGAGTTCTGGTCGGCCGCGAAGCGGATGCCGGGCTGCAGCAGGAGGCCGAGCGGCATCAGGAAGCGGGCGACGAGCTGGTCCTCCTGCCCCTCGGGCGCGTCGATGTCGTAGATCGCCACGGCGAGGACCGGCTGGCCCTGATCGGAAACGAAGTCGCGGGTGACGTAGCAGATCTCCGAGCCCGAAGCCTGATCCTCGCCGCACAGCTTGGTCCAGCCGGTCTGGGACGGCTCGGGCACGACGGGAACGACGTTGGGCTGGCCGGGGGCCGGCGGGGTCTGGGCCGAAGCCGCGAGCGGCGCGAGCGCGCCGGCCGCCACGGCGAGGGCGGTCACGAGGACGAGGCCTCGCTTGCGCGCGAATCGAGCCGTAATCGACATCCTGTATTTCCTCTCGCTACGTCTGGAGGGAAGCTTCTTGACGGGCGGGCGCGGCGCTCGGCCCCGCCCGGGCGGCCCGCTCTTCGTTGCCCATTGGGGCGAAGGCATGGCGCGACCCGCGTCCTTTTAGCGGCTCGCCTTCGCAGATTCCAGTCGTTAACGCTCTCTCTCCTTATGCTATTTTGATCATCGAATCGCGCTCGCCGCACCCGACTCCGACCAGGAAGATGCCCCGTGCCCGCGCTGACGCTCCCCGCCCTCGCCCGCCGCATGGCGCTCGCCTGCGCTATCTCCCTCGCCGCGCTCGCGCCCGTCGCGGCCGAGGAGGCGCCGCCCGAGCCGCGCCACGGCGTGGCGATGCACGGCGATCCCGCGCTCGGCCCGGACTTCACGCACTTCCCCTACGCGAACCCCGAGGCCGCCGGCGGCGGACGCCTGGCGATCGCGCTGCAGGGCACCTACGACAGCCTCAACCCGTTCATCACGCTCGGCGTCGCCCCGGATGCGGGGCCGAAATTCGTCTGGGAGAGCCTGATGGCGCGCTCGCTCGACGAGCCGTTCACGCTCTACGGCCTCGTGGCGCGATCCATCACGATGCCCGAGGACCGCTCCTGGGCCGAGTTCGCGCTCGACCCGCGCGCCACCTTCTCCGACGGCGAGCCGCTCACGGCGCAGGACGTGAAGATCTCCTTCGAGCTCCTGCGCGACAAGGGCAAGCCGTACTATCGCGGCAATTTCGGCAAGGTCGCCGCGGTGGAGGTGATCGACGACCACACGATCCGCTTCGATTTCGGCGACAGCGGCGACCGGGAGCTGCCGCTGCTCATCGGCATGATGCCGATCTTCGCCACGCACACGATCGATCCCGAGACCTTCGACCAGACGACGCTCGTGCCGCCGGTGGGCTCCGGCCCCTACGCGTTCGACACGGTCTCGCCGGGCGAGCGTGTCGTGCTGAAGCGCCGGGACGACTATTGGGGCGCGGACCTCCCGGTCCGCCGCGGCATGAACACGGTGGACGAGATCCGCTACGAGTTCTTCCGCGACGCCAACACCATGTTCGAGGCCTTCAAGACAGGCGTCTACGACCTGCGCTTCGAGAGCGATCCGACGCGCTGGGCCACGGGCTACGACTTCCCGGCCCTGCAGGAGGGGCGAATCGTCAAGGAGGAAGTGCCCCAGCGCACGCCGCAGGGCATGAACGGCTTCGTCTACAACACGCGCCAGGACGTCTTCTCCGACATCCGCGTGCGCGAGGCGCTGACCTACGTCTTCGACTTCGAGTGGGTGAACGAGAATCTGCTCTTCGGGCTGTTCCAGCGCGCCGGCTCGTATTTCGACGGCTCGGACCTCTCCGCCCGAGGCGTTCCGGCGAGCGCGGCGGAGCGCGCGCTCCTCGCGCCCTATGCGGACGCGGTCCTGCCCGCGGTGATGGAGGGGACCTGGGAGCCGCCGAAGAGCGACGGCTCGGGGCGCGACCGGGCGCAGATCCGCAAGGCGCTCGCGCTCCTCGCCGAGGCCGGCTGGTCCCTGCAGGACGGCGTGATGAGGAACGAGGCGGGCGAGCCCTTCGCCTTCGAGTTCCTGGCGGTGAACCGGCAGCAGGAGCGCCTCGCGCTCAACTTCGCCGACGCGCTGAAGCGCATCGGCATCGACATGTCGATCCGCCTCGTCGACGACGCGCAATATTGGCGCCGGCTCGCGGATTTCGACTACGACATGATCCAGTGGACCTGGCCGGCCTCGCTGTCGCCGGGCAACGAGCAGGTCAACCGCTGGACCAGCGCCGCGGCGGATCGGTCCGGCTCGCTCAACTTCGCCGGGGCGCGCGAGCCCGGCATCGACGCCGCCATCGCGGCGATGCTGGAGGCGACCGAACGCGACGATTTCGAGGCCGCGGTGCGCGCCCTCGATCGGCTCCTGATCTCGGGCCACTACGTCGTGCCCCTCTACAACCAGCAGAACATCTGGGTCGCCTACGACGCGGGCCTGGCGCGGCCCGATCCCGCGCCGTTGCGCGGGCTTCCGGCGGACGTGTGGTGGCGCACCGGAGAGTGAGCGCGGATTCGCCGGGGGGCGACGAACGGACGGCGGGAGGGGGCATGACGAGGCCGGCGGCGGAGAAGGAGCGTGAGACGGTGGAGGGGCCGGCGGCTCCCGCTGCCCGCGGCCTCGACGCCTTGTTCGCCGAGCGCGCGGCGCATGGTCCGCAGGCCATCGCCTTCGTCGATCAGCCGGCGCGGGAGAGCTGGTGCGGGCGTCCGCGCATCGCCTGGAGCTACGGGGCGGCCGAGCCCATCGTCGCGCGGCTGTCGGCCTTCTTCGACAGTCTCGGCCTGCCCCCGGCGGCGCCGGTGGCGGTCTGCCTGCCGGCCGGTTCGGAGGCGCTGCTCACGCTGCTGGCGCTCGAGCGCGCCGGCCTGACGCCCTGCCTGCTCCCGCTCGCCTGGCCCCGGGACGACCTCGCGCGGGCCGTCGAGGCCACCGGGGCCGTCGCGGTCGTGACCCAGAGCTGGATCGGTTCGCTGAAGCCGGCGGAGACCTTCCGGGACATCGCGATGGCCTATTACGGCCTGCGCTTCGTTCTCGGCTTCGGGCCGCAGACGCCGGACGGCGTGCTCGACCTCGACCGGGTGATGATCGACGAGCGGCCGATTCTCGCCGGGCGCGGCGAGCCGACGCCACCGCCCGCGGAGGCGCCGCCGGAGCCGGGACTCGTCACCCTGGCGCGGCGCGAGGACGGGATCGTCGCGGCCTGGCGGCCGGCGTCCTCGTGGATCGCCGCCGCGAGCGACTTCCTCGCGATCGCCCGCTACCGACCCGAGGAACGGATCCTCTCGCTCGTGGCGCCCGACGACCTGGTGGGGCTCGTGACCGGATTCGTCGGAAGCCTGCTCGTCGGCGCGCCGCTCGAGAGCCACGGGCTGTTCGACGGCCCGGCCCTGGCCGCCGCCTTGGCGCAGGAGCACGAGACCCGCCTCGTCGCTCCCGGCTGGATGGAGCCGGCCCTCGCGGCCGCCGCCCTGCCCGCCTGCGTCACGGGCCTGGTCCTGACGCATGCGGCGCCGACCCGCTTTCGTGCGCGAACCGGCCTGGCGCGGCCGGTCGTCGACGTCCTCGCGCTCGAGCCGTGGGCGCTGGTGAGCCGCCCGCGCGGGCGTAGCGGGCAGGTCGCGATCCGCCTCGACGAGGGTTCGGACGCGGGCGCCGGCCTGCTTGTGCGCCGCGACGAGACGGGGTTGCTCGCGGTGTCCGGCGCCGCCGCCGCGGCACGGCTCTACACCCGTGGCTACGTTCGAGCAGAAGATGACGACTGGCGCCCAACGGGTTACAGAGCCGACGTTTTCGCCGGTATCGTCATCGGCGTCGCCTAGCTCGGCACGCGCCGGAGCACGCGGCGGCTGCCTGGCGAGGCGGCACCTTGCGGCGCACAATTGGAGCGCTCGGACAGCGATTTCCCTATGGAACGGCGCGCGAAAATGTGCGTTGATGAGGCGGCTCTGAACCAGAGCCGCTGAATCCGGCCTGCGATGACCCCGCTGCAACGCATCCTGATCGTCGACGACGGCGCCCGCGAGACCGACGCGGCTCTCTCCGCCGAGCTCGCGGAGCTCGGCTACGCCTCCGTCACCGCCTCCCTCGAGGCGACCGACGAGGTCCTCGCCGTGATACCGACGCCGAAGGCGATCGTGCTGCAGGTGCCGCGCGGCGCCGACGCAGCGGAGCGCGCGCGGTTCGAGCGCCTCGCCGAGCGCCTGCGCGCGAACCGGGAGGAGACGAGTGCGCCCGTGATCGTCGCCGACGCCGCCACGCTCGCCGCCCCCGGGAGCTTCGCGCGCCTGATCGAGGCGCATGTCGGCGCCGGCGCCCTCGCGGGCCCGGACCGCTGAAAGATTCGCGTTCTTCGGAAAGCAAAGCTTAACCACGTCCGGTGAAGATCGCGCCGTTCCTCGGCCCATGGGTCCGGGCACACGGGAGGCGCTCATGCTCGGCTCCGGCCGTCCCTCGATCATCCTGTCCACGCTCAAGGCCGCGATCGTGGTCGGCGCCTTGAGCTACGTGGCAGCCGACTGGCTGTCGAACGGCTTCGATCGCGACGGTCTCGCCCGGATCGCGGCGCAGAGCCAGCCCGAGCCGCTCGTCACCGGCTCGCTCGGGGACGCCCTGCGCGGAGGGCGGCTCGACCCGTGCGGCGAGGACGCGCGCTGAGGTCGCCGGCGGAGACGCGCCTGTCGACGCCCGGCGCGCCGGTGTCCACGGCCGCATCCGGGTATCGGATGCGCATTTCGCGACGAAAGTGGCCGAAGCGACGGCTTTCGAGGCCCCCTGACGATTGACAAGGGTGCTTCAACACCTATGGTCCCCTCGCACGGCAGCCCCGCCGGCGGGGCGAGAGCCCTCATGCCCGCCCTTCGTCGCCGTGCGGGGCGAGCGCGTCAAGCAGCGGCCGGGCCGCGAGAGTTCTCAACCTACATGTCCTTCGACGAACTCGGACTGAGCGACAAGGTCCTGCAGGCCGTCACGGCCTCGGGCTACACGCAGCCGACGCCCATCCAGGCGCAAGCGATCCCGCACGTGCTGTCACGGCGCGACGTCCTCGGCATCGCCCAGACCGGGACCGGCAAGACGGCGGCGTTCACGCTGCCGATGCTGACCCTGCTGGAGACGGGGCGCGCTCGTGCGCGCATGCCGCGCACGCTGATCCTCGAGCCGACGCGGGAGCTCGCCGCCCAGGTCGAGGAGAACTTCGTCAAGTACGGGGTCAACCACAAGCTCTCGGTCGCGCTGCTCATCGGCGGCGTCTCCTTCGCCGATCAGGACATGAAGATCACCCGCGGCGTCGACGTGCTGATCGCGACGCCCGGGCGTCTTCTCGACCATTTCGAGCGCGGCAAGCTGCTGCTCACCGGCGTCGAGCTTCTCGTCATCGACGAAGCCGACCGCATGCTCGACATGGGCTTCATTCCCGACATCGAGCGGATCGTGAAGCTCACCCCCTTCACGCGCCAGACGCTGTTCTTCTCCGCCACGATGCCGCCGGAGATCCAGCGCTTGTCGGACAAGTTCCTGTCCAACCCGGTGAAGGTCGAGGTCGCGCGCCCGGCTTCCGCCGCGCAGACGATCACTCAGCGCCTCGTCGCCACGGGCCATGAGCCCGCCGCCAAGCGCGAAACGCTGCGCGAGCTGATCCGCGAGGCGGTCGACCTCCAGAACGCGATCATCTTCTGCAACAGGAAGCGCGACGTGGCGGTGCTGCATCGCTCGCTGCTGCGCCACAAGTTCAATGCCGTCGCGCTCCACGGCGATATGGACCAGCGCGCGCGCATGATCGCTCTCGACGCCTTCCGAACGGGCGAATCGAAGATCCTGGTCGCCTCCGACGTCGCCGCGCGCGGTCTCGACATCCCCGCCGTGTCGCACGTGTTCAACTACGACGTCCCCCACCATGCGGAGGACTACGTCCACCGAATCGGCCGCACCGGCCGCGCGGGGCGTTCCGGCGCCGCCTTCACGCTGGTCGCGCCGGGAGACGAGAAGTCCCTGTCGGCGATCGAGAAGCTGATCGGCGTCGATGTCCCCTGGCAGGGCCAGACGGTGCGAGAGGCGGGGTTCGAGCCGGAGCGGCCGGCGCGCGGCCGTGGCCGTCGGACCGGTGGACGTCCGGCGGAGCCGCAACCGGAGCGCGCCGAAACGACGTCGCGCCGCCGCGAGGAGCGCCCCGAAGGGCGCGAGACGCCGCGCCGAGAGCCGGCGGCGCCACGCGGCGCCGGCAAGGGCGAGGGACGTCGCCGCGAGCGGGATCGGGAGCGGGACGACAGCTTCGAGACGCCGAGCTTCGGCGACCACATTCCTGCCTTCCTGTTGCGCCCGGCCGTGATCAAAACCAAAAAATAGCATCCGTGCTCGGCGTTATTAACCGAGTTTTCGGTCTTTGCGTGCACTCTCCCTATCCGAGAGACGGTCACGGCCCATCCTCGGGTTGTGCGCTATCGCGGGATGGGTGCTGATGACGGCGAAGGGCGAGGATCTCGAGCGCAGCTTTCAGGTCGGGCAACGCGCGCTCGAGCTGATGAAGACCTACGGCTCGTCCGCGAGTCCTCGCGCGTACGAGGTGTGGTACACCTACGTCACCGGCGCGAAACCGGTCATCAACGAGGCGATCAAGCGGATTGCCGCGGACCGGGGCTCGGTGCGCGACGAGGATGTCGAATCGCTTCATTCCGAGCATCTCTCTCCGCAGAAATTCGCGCAGGAAGCCGAAAAGACCGGCGCCACCGTCATCGCCGAGATCGACGAGGTGATGGAGATGCTCGAGATGGCGCTCGGCTCCACCGCCAAGTACGGCGAATCGCTCGAAGCGTTCTCGAACGACCTGGCCATCACCATCGACAAGCGCCGAATCCGCGAGCTGGTCGCCGCTCTCGTCACCGCCACGAAGGACGTCGCCTCCAACAACAAGACGCTCGAGGCGCGCCTGCGCGAGACCCGCGGCGAGATCGAGGTGCTGCGCGAGACGCTGGAGGCGGTGCGGATCGAATCGCTCACCGATCCGCTCACCGGCATCGCCAACCGCAAGCATTTCGAGGAAATGCTGGTGAAGACGATCGATCAGGCGATCGTCGAGCGCAGCCCGCTGGCCCTCGTCGTCATCGACATCGACCATTTCAAGCGCTTCAACGACACCTACGGTCACCTCACCGGCGACCAGGTGCTGCGCCTCGTCGGCATGACCATGCGCGAGCAGGTGAAGACGAAGGCGACCCTCGCGCGCTTCGGCGGCGAGGAGTTCGGCATCATCCTGCCCGATACGACCGTCGACACCGCCCGCACCATCGCCGAGCGCGTGCGCACGAGCGTGATGAGCCGCGAGCTGGTCAAGCGCTCGACCGGCGAATCGCTCGGAAAGGTCACCATCTCGGTGGGCTGCGCCGGCATGCGCAAGGGCGATACGGCGGTCTCGCTGCTGGAGCGGGCGGATCAGTGCATGTTCGCCGCCAAACGCGCCGGCCGCAATCGCACCGTGGTCGACACCGATTCGGCCTTCGAGGAAGCGGACGAGGGCGAGGCCGCCGCCGTCGCTTGATCCCTCACGCTCGTCTCAAGAGGCGCGGCGACGCCGAGACGGGGGCTTTGCGGCCGCCGTGCGTCGCGCCGCCTGAAGGGCCAGACGCCCCCAGCGGGCGGCCTGGTCCGGATCGTCCTGCGCAGGGTCGGGGAGCGTCCAGTAGCTCATCACCGAACGCTTGCCCTTGCTCTCGTAGACGAAAGGCCGCGCGCCGGCGGCCTCGAAGGCGGGCTTCGTCGTCTCGTCCACTTTGAGGTAGAGTTCGCCATAGGCGACGAGGCCGACCATCAGGTCGCCGGAATAGACCCCGAGACCGCCGAACATGCGCTTCGTGCGGATGGGCGCGAGCTCCGGCGCGGCGGCGAACAGCTCCTGGATCGCCGCGTCGTCCATGCCGCGCCTCCGCGGGTCAACGCGCCTCGGCGCCGTCGAGCTTCGCCGGGGACAGGGCCACCGACTCGCCGCAGCCGCAGGCCGAGGTCTGGTTGGGATTGTTGAAGACGAACTGGGCCGAGAGCTTGTCGACCTTGAAGTCCATCTCCGTGCCGAGCAGGAACAGCACCGCCTTCGGATCGACGAAGACCTTCGCGCCCTTGTCCTCGACGACCTCGTCGCCCGGCTGCGGGCTGTCGGCCGTCTCCATCGTATAGGACATGCCGGCGCAACCGCCGTTCTTCACGCCCACGCGCAAGCCGCCGTCGGGCTTGTCGGCGTTGGCGACGATCGTCCTGATCCGGTCCGCCGCCGCATCGGTCAGCGAGACCACCTTGAAGTTTCCGAACATGCGCGCTCTCTCCCGCCCGGGTTCAAGGTCCGGGCTTCGCGAGGGTTCGAGGTGAAGATAATCACTCGGAGCGCCGAGGTCGAGGGGCGGGGAAATGCCGAGGGGCATACCGGGCCCTTCGCTTCGAGTGACAGTTCACGTCTGCTGACCGGGCGCCAGCACGCGCACGATCTCGACCTCGGTTTCCTCTCCGAGCTCGTCACTCGCCCTCTCCAGCACCCGATAGACGATGATGTATCCACCGCGAACCGAACGCCGACGCATTCCCGGCAGGGTGGCATGCGGCGGCCAGCGATACGGCGCGCGGGCGATGTCATGCATGGCGCGGAGCAGAGCGTCGAGACGCGCGGCAGAACCGCGCCCAGCACCCGGCTGCGACAGCCAAAGGACCGCGCGGCCGATATCGGCGATCGCCTCGCGCGCGAAAGCGAGAGAACCCAGACGCATCGGCGCGGCTCAGCGCTCCGGCGCGTCCTCCAGCCAAGCAGGCATCGGCGGCGCCCGCCCCTCCGAGAGCGCTTGCAAGATCGCCTCGGCCTCCGCCCCGCGAACGACCCTGCCCGCCTCGATGTCGCGCAGCCCCTCCTCGATGCGGGCATTCATGTATGCCAGCTGGGCGCGCCGGCCCTCGATCGAGTCCGGCGGGTGCCCCCCGGAGGCGCCGGGCTCCTGCGCGACGCAATCCAGCGCCTCCAGCAGGTCCGGGTCCGCGAGATCGAAGTCATTCACGTCGAAGCGGGACTGCGGGCTCTCCCCGAAGCCGCCATCCGGCGTGCGCGTCGTCATCTGCAGCCCCTCCATCGTATCCGGGGAGAGCATGCACGAGAACGAACGCGAACGCAACCCGAGTCGCATCACGCCGAGAGATACACCCAGTGCGCGAAAACCGGCTCACCACATGTCGAGCGCGACGCGGGCCTCGTCGGACATGCGGCTCTGGTCCCAGGGCGGGTCGAAGACGATCTGGACGTCGACCTCCTGTACGCCCTGCACGGCGGCGACGGCGTTCTCGACCCAGCCCGGCATCTCGCCGGCGACGGGGCAGCCGGGCGAGGTCAGCGTCATGTCGATCGAGACCTTGCGCTCGTCGGAGATCTCGACGCGGTAGATCAGGCCGAGCTCGTAGATGTCGGCCGGGATCTCCGGATCGTAGACGGTCTTGAGCGCCGCGACGATATCGTCGGTGAGGCGATCGATCTCCTCCGGCGGCAGGCCGGAGCCGCCCGCCTCGCCGGAGGTGGCGACCTGAGGCTCGTTGGGGGTGGGCGTATCGGTCACGGTGCTCTCGCTCATCGGGGAATGATCCTCGTCGCGTCAGGCGAACAGCGTCTCCGCCTTGCGCAGCGCGTCCACCAGCTTATCGACTTCCTCGCGGGTATTGTAGAGCCCGAAGGACGCACGGCATGTGGAGGTGACGCCGAACCGCTGCAAGAGCGGCATGGCGCAATGGGTGCCGGCGCGCACGGCGACGCCCTGCCGATCGATGACGGTAGCCACGTCGTGGGCGTGCGCCCCCTTCATCTCGAAGGAGAAGATCGCGCCCTTCTCCTTCGCCTGGCCGATCAGGCGGATGGAGTTCATCTCGCCGAGCCGCCCCTGCGCGTAGTCGCGCAGATCGGCCTCGTGCGCGGCGATGCCCTCGCGACCCAGCGCCATCATGTAGCGCAGGGCCGCGTCGAGGCCGATCGCCTCGAGGATCGCCGGCGTGCCGGCCTCGAAACGATGCGGCGGATGATTGTAGGTGACCGTCTCCGTGGTCACGAGATCGATCATCTCGCCGCCGCCCTCGAAGGGCGGCATGCGCTCCAGCCAGTCCTTCTTGCCGTAGAGGACGCCGATGCCGGTCGGGCCGTAGAGCTTGTGGCCGGTCATGACGAAGAAGTCGGCGTCGAGGGCCTGGACGTCGATGGGCATGTGCACGGCCGACTGGGCGCCGTCGACCAGCACCGGGATGCCGCGGGCGTGCGCCGCCTCGATGATCGCCTTCATGGGCGTCACCGTGCCGAGCGCGTTCGACATCTGGGTGATGGCGACCATCTTCGTGCGCGGGCCGAGCAGCTTCTCGTATTCCTCGAACAGGAACTCGCCCTCGTCCGAGACCGGGACCCACTTGATCACCGCGCCCTTGCGCTCGCGCAGGAAGTGCCAGGGCACGATGTTGGAATGGTGCTCCATGATCGAGAGCACGATCTCGTCGCCCTCCCCGATCCCGTGCTCGCCGCCCATCCGGCCGAAGCAGTCGGCGACGATGTTGTAGGCCTCGGTGGCGTTGCGGGTGAAGACGATCTCGTCGACGGAGCCGGCGCCGAGGAAGTCGCGCACGGTCTCGCGCGCGGCCTCGAAGCCCTCGGTGGCGACGTTGGCCATGTAGTGCAGGCCGCGATGGACGTTGGCGTAGCCCGTCTCCATCGCGGTCGACATGGCGTCGATCACCGCCTTCGGCTTCTGGGCCGAGGCGGCGCTGTCGAGGTAGACGAGCGGCTTGCCGTAGACCTGCTGCGACAGGATCGGGAAGTCGCGGCGCACGGCCTCGACGTCGTAGGGAAGAGCGGTCGTCTTCGTGTCCATGGTCGCCTCCGAGACCCCTCTCCCGGACGGGAGAGGGGCTGGGGTGAGGGTGTTAGGTCCGGGGCGTTCAGCCCCGGGCCTTCAGCCAGGCCTCGATCACGCCCATCAGCGCCTCGCCGACGATCTCGTCATCGAGGCCCTCCTCGACGGCTTCGCCGAGGAAGCTCTCGATGAGCAGCGCCTCCGCCTCCGGCCGCGGCAGGCCGCGGGCCATGAGGTAGAACAGGAGGTCGTCGTCGAGCTCGCCGCAGGTGGCGCCGTGGGCGCACTGGACGTCGTCGGCGAAGATCTCGAGCTCCGGCTTGTTGTTCATCGTGCCCTCCTCCGAGAGGAGGACGGCGGCGGACATCATCTGCCCGTCGGTCTTCTGCGCGCCCGGGGCGACATTGATGCGGCCCTGGAACACGCCCGTGCCGCGCCCGTCGATGGCGTGCTTGAACAGCTCGCGGCTCTCGCAGCCCGTCGCCTTGTGGTTGACCACGAGCGTGGTGTCGGCGTGCTGATCGCCCGAGAGCATGGTCGCGCCGCGCACGGAGCCCTTCGCATCGGCGCCGGCGAAGGTCATCCAGACCTGGTGGCGCGACACGGCCGAGGCGGCGACGACGTTGCGGGTGCCGAACTCGACCTCCGCGCCGAGATGCGCGGTGACCGTGGAGAGCGCCAGCGTCTTGTCGCCGTTGGCGTTGAGGCGCACGTGCGCGACCCTCCCCCGGTCGCCGACCACGAACTCGACGACGCCGTTCGGCTGGTGGGCGACGCCGTTCGGCGATTCGTGCGTCTCCAGCAGGTGGAACGAAGCATCCTCCTCGACGACGACCAGCACGCGCGTCGCGGTCGCGACCGCCTCCGCGCCCGTCGTGACGAAGCGCAGAGCCACGCGATCGGCGACCGGCTTCGTGACGTGCAGCACGACGCCGTCCGTCATGAAGGCGGCGTTGAGCGCGTAGGCCGCGTTGCCCTCGGCGTCCGCAACGGCGCCGAGCTTCGCGAGCAGCGGATGGCCCTCGGCCAGCG
Organism: Salinarimonas sp.; assembly: GCF_040111675.1. Lineage (NCBI taxonomy): Bacteria > Pseudomonadati > Pseudomonadota > Alphaproteobacteria > Hyphomicrobiales > Salinarimonadaceae > Salinarimonas > Salinarimonas sp. The sequence goes on from NZ_CP157794.1 coordinate 2,579,051, forward strand.
CCTGCGCCAGCGGCACGGCCGCGACGCCGTCCGGCATCGCGTCGGCCTTCGCGAGATGGCCGTCTACGAAGGCCAGCGTCGCCGGCTTCGCCGCCGCGAAGACGCTCTCGACCGAGAGCGCCTGCGCGACCTCGGCCTCGGACGGCTTCTGCGCCAGCGGCGCGATCTCGCGCATCAGCGCCCGCAGGTCGGTGTACTTCCACTCCTCGACCCGGCGGTGCGGGAGGCCCTTCTCCGCGAGGCGGTGGAAGGCGTCCTCGCGCGAGCGCGCGTCCCCGGGAAGGAGGCTCTTCGAACGCGCGAAGAGATCGGCGAGCGCCGTCTCCGCGGGAGTCTTCATCATCGCGACGTCCGCCATCACGCGGCCTCCTGGGCCTTGTAGTCGGCGTAGCCGCTGGCCTCGAGCTCCTCGGCGAGGTCCTTGCCGCCCGAGCGCATGATCTTGCCGTTGGCCATCACGTGCACCGTGTCCGGCACGATGTAGTTGAGGAGCCGCTGGTAGTGGGTGATCACCAGGAACGAGCGGTTCGCCGCACGCAGGCTGTTCACGCCCTCGGAGACGATGCGCAGCGCGTCGATGTCGAGGCCGGAATCGGTCTCGTCGAGGATGCACATGCGCGGCTCGAGCAGCGCCATCTGAAGGATCTCCATGCGCTTCTTCTCGCCGCCGGAGAAGCCGACGTTGAGGGCGCGCTTGAGCATGTCGCGGGGGATCTCGAGCTTGGCCGCGGCCTCCTGGACGGCCTTCATGAACTCGGGCGTCGTCAGCTCGGTCTCCTCGCGGGCGCGGCGCTGGGCGTTGAGCGCGGCCTTGAGGAAGGTCATCGTGGCGACGCCGGGAATCTCGAGCGGATACTGGAAGGCCAGGAACACGCCGGCGGCGGCGCGCTCGGCGGGCTCCATCTCGAGGATGTTCTCGCCGTCGAGCAGGATCTCGCCGTCGAGGATCTCGTAGTCCTCCTTGCCGGCGATGATGTAGGACAAGGTCGACTTGCCGGACCCGTTCGGGCCCATGATGGCCGCGACCTCGCCGTCGTTGATGGTCAGGTTCAGCCCGTCGAGGATGCGCTTGCCCTCGATCTCGGCGGTGAGGTTCTTGATTTCGAGCATGGAGTTACGTCCGTTCGTTCATATGTCGTGATGAGCCGTCCGGCAGGGGCGCGCGTGGCCCGAAGGCCTCGCGCGCTCACGCTGTCACGGATCGGCGGAATCGATCAGGCGATCAGCCCACCGAGCCCTCGAGCGAGATCGCGATCAGCTTCTGCGCCTCGACCGCGAACTCCATCGGCAGCTTCTGAATGACGTCCTTGACGAAGCCGTTGACGATGAGCGCGGTGGCCTCCTCCTCGTCGAGTCCGCGCTGCATGCAGTAGAACAGCTGGTCCTCGGAGATCTTGGAGGTCGTCGCCTCGTGCTCGAAGACCGCGGAGGCGTTCTTCGACTCGATGTAGGGCACCGTGTGCGCGCCGCACTGGTCGCCGATCAGCAGCGAATCGCAATTCGTGAAGTTGCGCGCGCCCGACGCCTTGCGGTGGGCCGAGACGAGGCCGCGATAGGTGTTCTCCGAGCGGCCGGCCGAGATGCCCTTGGAGATGATCCGGCTGGTCGTGTTCTTGCCCAGATGGATCATCTTCGTGCCGGAATCGACCTGCTGCATGCCGTTCGACACCGCGATCGAGTAGAACTCGCCGCGCGAGCCGTCGCCGCGCAGGATGCAGGACGGGTACTTCCAGGTGATGGCCGAGCCGGTCTCGACCTGGGTCCAGGTGATGACCGAGTTCTTGCCCCGGCAATCGCCGCGCTTCGTCACGAAGTTGTAGATGCCGCCCCGGCCCTCGGCGTCGCCTGGGTACCAGTTCTGCACCGTCGAGTACTTGATCTCGGCGTCGTCGAGCGCGATCAGCTCGACCACGGCGGCGTGGAGCTGGTTCTCGTCGCGCTGGGGCGCGGTGCAGCCCTCGAGGTAGCTGACGTAGGAGCCCTCGTCGGCGATGATCAGCGTGCGCTCGAACTGGCCGGTATTCTTCTCGTTGATGCGGAAGTAGGTCGACAGCTCCATCGGGCAGCGCACGCCCTTGGGTACGTAGACGAACGTCCCGTCCGTGAACACGGCCGCATTCAGCGTGGCGAAGAAGTTGTCCGTCACGGGCACGACCGTGCCGAGGTACTTCTTCACCAGGTCCGGATGCTCGCGGATCGCTTCCGAGATCGAGCAGAAGATCACGCCCGCCTCGGCGAGCTCCTTCTTGAAGGTCGTCGCCACCGAGACCGAGTCGAACACGGCGTCCACCGCCACGCGGTTGGTGGGCTCGACGCCGGCGAGGATCTCCTGCTCGCGCAGCGGGATGCCGAGCTTCTCGTAGGTCTTGAGGATCTCGGGATCGACCTCGTCGAGCGACTTCGGCGCGGCGTTCAGCTTCGGCGCGGCGTAGTAGTAGATGTCGTTGTAGTCGATCACGTCGTAGGAGACGCGGGCCCAGTTGGGCTCCTTCATCGTCTGCCAGCGCTTGTAGGCGTCGAGCCGCCAGTCGAGCATCCAGGACGGCTCGTCCTTCTTCGCCGAGATGAAGCGGATGATGTCCTCGGACAGGCCCTTGGGCGCCTTGTCGACCTCGAGAACCGTCTCGAAGCCATACTTGTACTGATCGACATCGATGGCCTTGACGCGATCGATCGTCTCCTGAACTGCCGGCATGTCAACCTCCTCTCACGGTTTCAAGGACCGCGGAACGGTTTTCCTCTCTACCCAACTCACTCACGCCGCCCGGGAGCGGCGCACGCGCCTCGCCTCGATGTTTTCGAGAACGGACGCGAAACGGATCACTTCCGCATCGCGCGTCGCGTAGCCGCACGAGAGGCGCAGCGCGCCCTCGGCGAGCGACGGGTCGACGCCCATCGCGTCGAGCACGTGCGAACGCTTCACCTTCCCCGACGAGCAGGCCGAGCCCGAGGAGAGCGCGACGCCGCCGAGATCGAAGGCGATCAGCGCCGTCTCGGCCCTGAGGCCGGGGACGGCGAAGAGAATCGTGTTCGGCAGCCGCGGGGCGCCGTCCCCGAAGACGACGGCCTCCGGAGCCTTCTCCCGGACCGCGGCCGCGAAGGCCGCGCCGAGCCGCGCGAGCCGCTCGCGCTCCCCGTCGAGGTGCTCGCGCACGAGGCGCGCGGCCGCGCCGAAACCGACGATCGCCGGGACGTTCTCCGTCCCCGCGCGAAAGCCGCGCTCCTGCCCGCCGCCCCGGACGAGCCGGTCGAGCCCGTAGCCCTCCGAGGCGAGAACCAGCGCGCCCGCACCCTGCGGGCCGCCGATCTTGTGGGCCGACAGCGTCATCGCATCGACGCCGAGCGCCCGGATCGAGACCGGAATCTTCCCCGGCGCCTGGACCGCGTCGGTGTGGATCGACGCGCCGTGCGCATGCGCGATCCGCGCCGCCTCGGCGACCGGCTGGACGACGCCGGTCTCGTTGTTGGCGAGCTGCAGCGAGACCAGCGCCCGACGTCCGGTCAGCGCCGAGAGCCGCGCCTCGAGCCAGGCGAGATCCGCCACGCCGTGCGCATCGAGCGGGATGCGCTCCACGGCGTCCGCGGGGAAACGGTGCCCGTCGAGGACGCAGGGGTGCTCGCCGGCGCCGACGAGCAGGACCTCCGCCCCCGCCTCGCCGGGACGGGCGAAGCCCGGCGCGAGCGCCAGCGCGTTGGCCTCCGAGCCGCCGCTCGTGAAGATCACCGCGGCGGGATCGGCCTCGACGAGCGCCGCGACCTCGGCCCGGGCCGCCTCGAGCGCCGCGCGCGCCGCCCGGCCCTCGGCGTGGACGGAGGAGGCGTTGCCGACGCGCTCGAGAGCATGGACGAGCGCGCGCGCCGCCTCCTCCCGCAGGGGTGCGGTCGCGTTGTAGTCCAGATAGGCGCGCTCGGCCGTATCCATAGTCGCGTCGTGTCCGTCCTCTCGCCCCGAATCCCGCCCATCGGCGTATCGCCGACGAAAGCCTTGCTCTTCACCCCGCTTGCCGTGCTACAGCCTCGGCACCACATGAAGCGGTCCGACCGGACCGCCGGCGAGACGCACCTTAGAACGGTTCTAAGCGGTTAGAATTATTCTAAGCGTGATTTAGGGAGGCATCCCGGGACAAGTCAAGGCTCGGTGACGCGTTTTCCAGCGTCGCCGCAGGCCGGGCCGTCGCGTGGATGCGCTCTTCGTCCGGCGGTCGCGGACGTGTGACCCGGGTCGAGAGGACGACGCATGCCTGAGGTGATTTTCGCCGGCCCCGCCGGCCGGCTCGAGGGCCGTTATCAGCCCTCCAAGAAGAAGGGCGCGCCGATCGCGATCGTGCTGCATCCCCACCCGCAATTCGGCGGGACGATGAACAATCAGATCGTCTACAACCTCTACTACGATTTCGTGCAGCGCGGCTTCTCGGTCCTGCGCTTCAATTTCCGCGGCGTGGGCCGCTCGCAGGGCGCCTTCGACCACGGAGCGGGGGAGCTCTCCGACGCCGCGGCGGCGCTCGACTGGGCGCAGTCGGTGAACCCGGACGCGCGCTCCTGCTGGATCGCGGGCGTGTCCTTCGGCGCCTGGATCGGCATGCAGCTCCTGATGCGCCGCCCGGAGATCGAGGGCTTCATCTCCATCGGCGCGATGGCGAACCGCTACGACTTCTCCTTCCTTGCCCCCTGCCCGTCCTCCGGCCTGTTCGTGCACGGCTCGGAGGACCGCGTCGCGCCGGTGAAGGAGGTCATGGCCGTCATCGAGAAGGTGAAGACACAGAAGGGCATCCAGATCGAGCACGCGGTGATCGAGGGCGCCAACCACTTCTTCGACGGCAAGATCGACGAGCTGATGGAGGCGGTCGGCGTCTATCTCGACAAGCGCGTCGGCCCCAAGACAGAGGAGGCGGCCCAGCAGCCCGCGCCGGCCGCGCCCGACGAGACGGCGGAAGCCGAGGCCGCCGCGGCGGCGATCGAGGGCCCCCGCGAAGCCGAGACCTGAGCCCGGCGCTCACGCCCCCGCCCGCCGCGATCGGGGCCGCCTGCGGGCGGCCCTTCTCGTTTCGCGCGTGAATTCCGCGCGATCCCCTGCTAAAGCCCACGGCGTCCCGGATGGGCCGGGACGCCATCGAACGAGGCGAAGAGAAAGAGACCGCCATGAGCGCGCCCGCCCCCGTCCCCCTGAAGTCCGACTTCCTCGCGACGCTTCAGGCCCGCGGCTACATCCATCAGTGCTCCGACTATGCGGGGCTCGACGAGAAGGCGATGGAGCGCGCGGTGCGGGCCTATGTGGGCTACGATTGCACGGCGCCGTCGCTGCACGTGGGCAGCCTCGTCTCGATCATGATGCTCCACTGGCTCCAGCAGACCGGCGGCAAGCCGATCGTGCTGATGGGCGGCGGAACCACGCGCGTGGGCGATCCGTCCGGCCGCGACGAGAGCCGCAAGCTCCTGACCGACGAGCAGATCGAGGCCAACAAGGCCGGCATCAAGCGCGTCTTCGCGAAGTTCCTCACCTTCGGCGAGGGCGAGCGCGACGCGCTCATGGTCGACAACGCCGATTGGCTGCTCGAGCTGAACTACATCGCCTTCCTGCGCGACGTCGGGCGGCATTTCTCGGTGAACCGGATGCTGTCCTTCGATTCGGTCAAGCTGCGCCTGGAGCGCGAGCACGAGCTCTCCTTCCTCGAGTTCAACTACATGCTCCTGCAGGCCTACGACTACACGGAGCTGGCCCGGCGCTACGGCGTCAACCTGCAGATGGGCGGCTCCGACCAGTGGGGCAACATCGTCAACGGCATCGATCTCGGCCGGCGCATGGGCACGCACCAGCTCTACGCGCTGACCTGCCCGCTGATGACGACGGCCTCGGGCGTCAAGATGGGCAAGACCGCCTCCGGCGCCGTGTGGCTCGACGAAGCGATGCTCTCGCCCTACGATTACTGGCAGTTCTGGCGCAACACCGAGGACGCCGACGTCGCGCGCTTCCTCAAGCTGTTCACCACGCTGCCGCTCGACGAGATCGCCCGCCTCGCGGCGCTCGAGGGCGCGGAGATCAACGAGGCGAAGAAGGTGCTCGCCACGGAGGCGACCGCGCTGCTCCACGGCCGCGCCGCCGCCGAGGAGGCCGCCGAGACCGCGCGGCGCACCTTCGAGGAAGGCGCCCTCGCCCAGACCCTGCCGACGGTCGAGATCCCGGCGGCGGCGCTCGCCGACGGGCTCGGCGTGCTCGTCGCCTTCGGGCCGGAGCATGCCGGCCTCGTCTCCTCCATGGGCGAGGGCCGGCGGCAGGTGAAGGGCGGCGGGCTGCGGGTCAACGACGAGCCGGTGGTCGATCCGACGGCGAAGCTGACGTCCGCGGACCTGCGCGACGGAGTGGTCAAGCTCTCCTTCGGCCGCAAGCGGCACGTGCTCCTCAAGCCCGTCTGAGCGCGCGCCGCCGCCGGGGCCGCCCGGCGGCTCAGCGCTGCGGCGGGCCGATGTCCAGCGGCGGGGCGACCGGCGCTTCGCCGAGATCGGCGGGGCGGCGCGTCGGCGCGCCGGCGCCGAACAGCCGGCGCAGGACGCCGGGGGCGATGGCCGAGAGCGGGTTCACGCTCAAGGCCGGGCTCGCCATCTCGCCCTCCAGCCGGAAATTGACGGCGAACAGCCCCTCGTACTGGTTTCCGCCGAGGATCATGCCGACGACGGGCACCTGCGCGAAGGCGTTGTTGAGCCCGTAGGCGGGCACGAACGCGCCGGCGACGTCGAGCGTACGGCGCTCGAGATCGATCCAGCCGTCCGCCGTGAAGCCGACCTGCGGGCCCCAGATCCGCGCGTCGGCGAGGGTGACCACCGAGCCGTCGCGGATGAAATCGACCTGCGCCTTGGTGAACAGCGCCTCGTTGACGTTGTCCGGGCCGCTGAGCCCGAAGCGCGCCGCCGGCGCGCCGCCGGCCGGGTTCTCGCGATTGACGAGCCGCCTGAGAGCAGGCTCGTCCCGGATCAGGAATTCCCAGACGATGAGCGTTCCCGGCCCGCGCGCCTCGGACAGGCCCACGTCGAGATAGAGTCGCCCTCGGACCATCTTGTCGTACACGTCCAGGAAGCGCAGCGTCGCCCCCGCGTCCGCGCTCTCGGCGGTGAGGCGCGGACCGGCGCCGCCCGGCGCGACCGTCACGATCACCGGCGCGTTCGGGAAGCGGCCTTCCAGGCGGGCGGAGCGGACGGCCCCGCCGCGGAGCGAGGCGCGCGCGGTCACCCCGGTGAGCACCTCGCCGCCGAAGCCGCCCAGGATGTCGACCCGCGCCTCCAGATCGACGTCGTCCGCCGCACCGTCCCCGGCGCCGCGTTCGCGCAGAGCCGAGAGCACGGGGCGCAGGTCGAGGACGTTGCCCTCGATGGCGACGGCGAGCGCGCCGTCGGCCTGGCGGACGGCCCGCGCGGAGGCGTCGTCGCCCGGCGAGAGGCGCAGCCGCGACAGCGCGATCTCCTGGAGCGCGCCCTCCGCGCTCAGCCGCCCGGCGCCGGCGATGGCGACGGAGCCGGATTCGAGCGCGAGGCCGTCGAAGACGAGACCGTCGTTCCCCGTCTCGACCCGCACGGCGAACCGGCCGGGCGCGCCGGGCTCCTTGCTCCAGCCGGGCAGGAGGCCCGAGACCCGCGCCTGCCCGAGATCGGCCTCGATCGCGGCCTCGACGGCCTCGTCCGGCCCGAGAGTCGCGTCGACGGTGAGCCCGAGCGGCCCGGCGAGACGCCCCTCCGGCACGAGCCCGCGCGCGGCGAGCCTGCTCGCCTCCAGCGTTCCCGAGAGCCGCGCGCGCGTCGGCCCGCCGCGCGGCTGGGTCAGCGCGACCTCCACCGGCTCGCCGGCGAGGAGCCCCTCCCCCTCGAGCGTCAGGGTGCCGTCGGCGGCGAAGGCGAGGGCGAGGGAGCCCTGCTCCAGCCGCTCGGCGCCTTCGAAGACCGGAGCCGACACCTCCTCCAGCACGCCCTCGGCCGCGATCGGCAAGGCGGCGATCTCCACCGGCCGGCTCACGGGAAAGGCGAAGGACACGTCGAGAGCGACCTCTCCCGAGACGTCGTCCGGATCGAGCACGATATCCGCCGCACCCGCGAGCGCGGGCAGGCTCAGGAAGGCGGCGAGGTCGTCGAGCCCGCTGGAGGCGGAGAACGCGATCTCGGCCTGCGCGTCGCGATCCCAGAACTCCTCCAGCCGGAACCGCCCGCCGGCGGCGTCGAGCCGACGGCCGTCGGGCAGCAGCAGATGCGCGCGCGAGGCGTCGACCCGCGCGTCCCGACCCGACACGAAGCCGCTCACCGAGACGTCGCGAAGGGGCGGCAGCGCGTCGCCGAGGGCGAGCCGGGCCTCGTCGATGGCGAAGCCGACGGCGATCGCCTCCTCCGGCAGGTCTTCCTTGCGGAAGAGCCCCGCGATGTCCTCGCCCGTCAGCACGACCGCGACCTCGAGCTCGCGCACGACGCCGCGGCCGACCGCATCGCGCAGGAAGAGGCGCGGAACGGGCGCGACGAAATCCGGCCACAGGGCGAGCGCCGTTCGCACGGGCATATCGGCCGCGTCGAGGGCGACGCGGAGGCCGCCGCGATCCTCGACGCCGCCGAAGGAGAGCATCATGGCGAGATCGACCCCGGGGCCGTCGAGGGCGACCTCCTCGACGATCACGCCCTGCGGCCCGCCGCGCGCACGGACCGAGACGCGCGACAGCGGCACCACGGGCTCCTCCGCCGTCGGGCCACGCACCACGGCGTCGCGTCCGTCGAGAGCGAGGCGCCAGCGGCCGCCCTCCCCCTCCGGCCGCAGCGCGCCCGCGAGCGCGACGCGGGTGCGCCCGCCGGCGAGCTCCAGCCGATGCACGGCGAGGAGCCGCTGCTCGGCGTCCCACGAGGTCTCGACGGCGAGGCGCTCCACGGGAACGAGCGGCATGTACGGGTCGCGCGTCAGCAGCCAGCCGGCATTGCTGGCGAGGCCGGCCGAGAAGGCGCGCAGCGCGCCGTCGGCCCCGATGGCGATCTCGGCCGTGCCGGTCAGCGCGAGATCGTCGGAGCCGAAGGCGCCGGACAGGCCCGACAGCAGCGCGACGTCGTGGACGGGCAGGCGGTCCACCATGACCTCGGCCGTCTGCCCGCCCTGGCGATCACGCGAGACCGCGCCCGCCATCGACCAGACGCCGCCGGGGCCGCGAACCTGGGCCGTGAATCGCCGCGCGCGGCCGTCCCGCCAGATGCGGGCGTCGACGTCGGAAAAGGCGACGCGTTCGCGCCCACGCGCATCGACGAGAGTCAGGCGTGCGTCCTCGAGCCGCGCCTGCGCGAGCGCGCCGAGGGGCGTCGAGCCGTCGAGCGCTGCGGCGAGAAGGCCTGCCGCGAGGCCGACGGGATCGGCGAGATCGATCGGCGGACCGGGCTCGACCATGGCTGATGCGCCCGGCGCGGCGTCCGCCGGCTGCGCGGGAAGCAGCGAGAGCGTCCCGTCCTCGGCGATCCGTGCGCGCAGCTCGACGCCCTGGAGCGCGATGGACTTCGGCGAAGGCGCGCCGCGCGCGAGGGACAGCGCACCGACCGCGACGACCGCGCGCGGCGCGTGCGCGACGCGCGCGCCCGAGGCGTCGGAGAGATCGAACCCGTCGACGGCGAGCGCGATCGCCCCCTCGTGCAGGGTCAGCTCCGATTCGGCGAGGCGCACGCGCCAGCCCGGACCCAGCCGCGATTCGAGGGCGGTGACGACCTCCTCCGACAGCCCCGCGACGGCGATGGGCGCGTGATCGAGCCGAATGTACAGCAGGCTCGCGGCCACGAGGAGCGCCGCGGCGATCCAGGCCTTGGCGACGAGGACCCGGCGCGCCACGCCTCGCCGACCGCCGCGGGCCCGCAGGCCCGCGCTCGGCCCGAAGCGCCCTCCCCGGAGAGCGCTGGCGCGCAGATGGGTCACCTCGTCGTCCACACGTCCATCCGTCCCGCCGGCGCGCATTCCCCCGTTCCCGGACGGGCGCGCGCGGCTCTGGCCTCTTCGAGTGATCCCGGCTTCAATGCCCGCCGTACACGGCGTGCGATTCCACGCGACGAACATACCGGAAAACCGACGAAAGGAAGGCACATGGCGCTCGTCATCGGCGAACCCGCCCCGTCGTTCACGCTCCCGGCCGATGGCGGCCGCTCCGTCTCCCTCTCGGACCTGAAGGGCAAGACGGTCGTCCTCTACTTCTACCCCAAGGACGACACCTCAGGCTGCACCAAGGAGGCGCAGGCCTTCAACGGGATGCGCGACGCCTTCGAGGCCGAGGGCGCCGTGATCGTCGGCGTCTCGCCAGACCCGGTGAAGAGCCACGACAAGTTCAAGGCCAAGTACGAGCTCGGCTTCGACCTCCTCTCCGACGAGGAGAAGGGCATGCTCGAGGCCTACGGCGTGTGGGTCGAGAAGAGCATGTACGGCAAGAAGTACATGGGCGTGGAGCGCACGACCGTGCTCGTCGACGAGGACGGGAACGTCGCCAAGGTCTGGCCGAAGGTGAAGGTGCCGGGCCACGCCGAGGAGGTGCTCGAGGCGGTGAAGGCGCTTTGATCGCGCCGGCGTCTACGCGATCTTAACCCTAACAGGCGTTGAATGGCGTCGTACTTTCCGTAAGGGGATGCGACGCATGCACGACGGACGAGGCCGCCTTTCGACCTCCCAGACGCGCGAGCGGGATCTCGCGCCACGGTCGGCGGCGCCGCCGCGCACCCTGTTCGCGGTGAGCCCGCTCGCGGCGGCGGCGATCGGTCTCGTGGTGACGCTGATCAGCGCCTGGGCCGCGGGAGCGACCTGGTACATCGTCTCGAAGGAGGACCTGATGGCGGAGATGCTCCGCCGTCAGGCGCAGGCGGAGGCGCGCTACGAGGACCATGTCGGCGCGCTGCGCGCGCGCCTCGACCGCGTCGCGAGCCAGAAGCTGATCGACCAGGACACGCTGGAGCAGCGCGTCGCCGCCCTCGTCAGCCGCCAGGCCGAGGTCGAAACCCGCCAGGCCGTCCTCGCCGATCTCGCCCGACGCATCGCCCCGGTGGCCGCGACGGGCGCGATACCGGCGGTTGCGACCGGTCTCGGCGAGCCCGCGGCCGCGGCCCCCGCGTCGGCGTCCGCCTTCGCGCCGGTCTCCCCTCCCCCGCAGCGGCCGCAGGACCTGTTCGGCGACGACAAGCCGCGGCCGGCGCCGAGCCCGTTCCAGCTGCGCCTGCGCGGCGACGCGCCCGCCCCCGCCGAGATCCGGGCCGAGACCCGCGCCGACCGCCTCGATCCGCAGGCGCCGGTCGCGACCGGCCTCGATGCGGCGGAGCGTTCGCTCGCCGGGGTTGAGGACGGCCAGATCCGCGCCCTGGAGCGGATCCGGCTCCAGGTCGAGGCCGAGGCGGGCGTCATGCGCGCGGCCATCGAGACCGCGGGGCTCGATCCGCTGGCGCTCGAGCCCCCGGCCGAGGAGGTGCTCCAGGCGGAAGGCATCGGCGGCCCGTTCATCCCGATCGGGATCGACGCCGAGGCCGGCGGCTTCGAGGCGCGCGTCGCGAACCTGCAGGAGAGCCTGCTCCTGCGCGACCGGCTGCGCCGGGTGACCATCACCATCCCCTTCGAGCGCCCGGTCGACGGCGACGTCGCCATCACCTCGCGTTTCGGCGTGCGCTCCGATCCCTTCACCCGGCGCCCGGCCTTCCACTCCGGCATCGACTTCCGCGCCCGCACCGGCGAGCCGGTCTACGCCACCGCCGCCGGCCGGGTGATCTCCGCGGGGCGCGCCGGCGGCTACGGCAAGCTCGTCGAGATCGACCACGGCAACGGGTTGACGACCCGCTTCGCGCATCTCTCCGCGATCGCGGTCTCGGAAGGCGACGAGGTCGCCGCCGGCACCATGCTCGGTCGCGCCGGCTCGACCGGGCGCTCCACAGGCCCGCATCTTCACTACGAGACGAGGCTCGACGGTCGCGCCGTCGACCCGTGGCGCTTCATGCAGGCGGCGACGGTGCTCAGCGAGCTCTCGCTGCGGGACTGAGCCTCAGGAGATCCGCCCGTCGCGGGACATCAGGATCGCGATGGGGCGCGTCTGCGGGGCGGCGGCGAGGACGATCATCAGGATCGAGGTCAGCGGCACGGCGAGGATCGCGCCGGGCATGCCCCAGAGCGCGCCCCAGACGACGAGCGAGAGCAGCACCACGAAGGGCCCGAGGTTCGAGGAACGGCTGAGCCAGCGCGGCTCGAGCCAGTTGCCCACGTAGACCTGCGCGGCGACGAGGAACGCCAGCGCGAACAGGGTCGTCTCGATCGACCCGGTCTGGGCGAGGATCTGCAGGACGACGAGCGCCACCGCCGCGAGCGAGCCGATATAGGGCACGTAGTTCGCGAGCGCGATGAACAGCGACCAGAACACCGCGAACTCGACGCCGAGCGCGATCAGGATGGCGAAGGAGATCAGCCCCAGCACCACGTTGATCGCCGTCTTGGCGAAGAGATACGAGGTGATCTGGGCGTTGATTCCGGCGATGAGCGCCTGCTGACGCCCGCTCGGGCCGCGCTCGCCGGTGATGGCGCGCAGCTTCTTCGGCATCAGCGTGCGCTCCGGCAGCAGGAAGACGATGTAGGTGACGATCAGCACCACGTAGGCGCCGGCATTGGCGAGGGTGTTGAGGATCCACAGCGCCGCGCGGCCGGTATCGATCCGGTCGATGGTCAGCGCGCGCAGGCCCTCCCAGGCCGCCGTGCCCGTGGCGCCGAAGGGCGCGGCCACGCGGTCGAGGATCTCGCGCAGGTTCTGCTCGTAGGCGGGCAGGACCTGGGTGAGGCCGCGCAGGTTGGCGGCGGTCAGCAGCGCGAGGAGCGCGAGTGCGGCGACGAAGGCCGCCACGACGATGAGATAGCGCAGCCAGCCCGGCGCGTGCCCGACGAGGGGCGCGCGCCCGAGCGCGTCCACCGCGCCGACGATGACGTAGGTGAGCATGATCGCCGCGACGACGGGGACCAGCACCGCGCGCCCGACATGCAGGATCGCGCCGACGAGGGCGCCGAGCGCGAGGAGGTAGAACAGGTCCCTGAGGCTCATCCGACGCGATCCCCGCTGACGGCGCGCCCCGACGATGCGGCGGCGCGCCCGCGGCGTCAACGCGCGGGGCGGCGGTTGGGACGGGTGGAGCGCCATCGCGCTCCCCTCTCCCCTCGTGGCTCGTCTCTTCACACATCGTTCCGCGCCGCTGGTAGCCGAGGACGAGCGACGTCGCGGAGCTGCTCGACGGGCGCCGAGCCTTTCTCCTTCCCTGTAGGGGAAGGTGGCTCGGCGAAGCCGAGACGGATGGGGCGCGCGGCACGCGCGTTCGGCGAAGCCGAAACGGACGGTCGAGCCGGACGCCGCCGTCGGCTTCCGCTTCGCGGAACGCGTCGCTGACGCGCCGCGCCCCATCCGTCACGCCGCCTGCGGCGGCGCGCCACCTTCCCCTACAGGAAGGAAAGACGAGCGCCGCTCGTCCGCTCCACGAGCACGCGGTCGCCGACGCTCGACTGAAGGAGATGCGTGCACCGAGGAGCCACGAGGGAGAGGGGAGTCGCGCGCCCTCCTCACCGCTCCGGCAGGGGGATGAACTCGGTCTCGCCGGGCACGGGGGCGAAGCGGCCCTCGCGCCAGTCGTTCTTGGCCTCCTCGATGCGCTCGCGGCGGGAGGAGACGAAGTTCCACCAGATATAGCGCGGGCCGTCCATCGGCTCGCCGCCGAGCACCACGAAGCGCGCGTCCGACACGGCGCGGATGGCGATCCGGTCGCCCGGGCGGAAGACGAGAAGGCGGCCCGGCCCGAACCGGTCGCCCGCGATCTCGACCTCGCCGGCGACGGTGTAGATCGCCCGCTCCTCGTAGTCCGCGTCGAGGGGGAAGACGGCGCCGGCGGCGAGCGCCGCGTCGGCGTAGAGCGTCGCGGTCGAGGTCTTCACGGGAGACGCGGCGCCGAGCGCGGCCCCGGCGACGAGGCGCAGGCTCTTGCCCTCGCCCTCGATCACGGGAAGATCGTCGGCCGAATAGTGGACGAAGCCGGGATCGCCCTCCTCGTCCCTCTCCGCGAGGGCGACCCAGCTCTGGATGCCGAAGAGCTTCGAGCCGGTCGTGCGCAGGTCGGCCGAGGTGCGCTCGGAATGGGCGATGCCGCGCCCCGCGGTCATCAGGTTGAGCGCGCCGGGGCGGATCGGCAGCTCGGTGCCGAGGCTGTCGCGGTGCATGATCTCGCCGTCGAACAGGTAGGTGACGGTGGCGAGCCCGATATGCGGATGCGGGCGCACGTCCATGCCGGCGCCGAGCAGGAACTCGGCCGGGCCCATCTGGTCGAAGAAGATGAAGGGCCCGACCATCTGCTTCCTCGCCGACGGCAGCGCCCGGCGCACCTCGAACGAGCCGATGTCGCGCGCACGGGGCACGATCACGGTCTCGATCGCGTTGCAGGAATGCGCGTCGCCGGGAATGGGGTCGTCCGCGTCTCGCCAGCTCATGGCCGCTCTCCGGGATGTCGTCTGCGTCGGTGAGCAGAATGGCGCGAACGGCCGCGCTCCGCGAGAGGGGGCGACGCAAGGGGCTTCGTGCAAATCGGAAAGGAATGGTTCGTATTGTCCGCTATCAATCTGCATACAAGCAATCTCGCTCGCCTCCCCTTCCCCGCGATCCCAGGCCGTCCTATGCCTTCGCGCGGCGCCGCCGCGCGGCGGATCGGGAGCTTGCGATGATACGGATCTTCGGCGTGAAGGACGGCGCGCTCGTGCGGTTGGAGGACGCCGCGCTCGGGCCCGACGCCCTGTGGATCGACCTGTGCGACCCGACGCAGGCGGAGGAGGACGCCGTCGAGAGCATGCTCGACGTCGAGGTGCCGACCCTGCAGGAGATGGCGGAGATCGAGGAATCCTCCCGTCTCTATCGCGAGGACGGGACCCTGATCGTCACCGCGACCGTGATCGAGGGCGCGACCGAGGGGCGCCCGCGACGCCAGCCGGTGACCTTCGTCGTCACCCCGCGCCACCTCGTCACCGTGCGCTACGCCGATCCCCTGCCCTTCCGCAGCTTCGAGGCCAAGTGGCAGCGCCAGCCCGAGGCGCGGCCGACGACCGACCTCGTCTTCGTGGCGCTGATCGATTCCATCGTCGAGCGCGCGGCGGACGTGCTCGAATACGTCGCCGCAGACCTGAACGCGGTCTCGACGCATCTCTTCGTCGACAGCGGCCCGCGCAAGGCCAAGGAGGCCGAGAGCGACCTCCAGGAGATCCTGATGCGGCTCGGACGCCGCAACATGATGATCGCCGTCCTGCGCGAGAGCCTGCTCTCGCTCACCCGGCTCGTGCCCTTCGTGCGCCAGGGCGCCGAGCACTGGCTCGCCCACGAGGCGCCCGGGCGGCTCAAGCAGCTCGAGCGCGACCTGCGCTCGCTCTCGGCCTACGAGGGCCAGCTCACGGCGGAGATCGTCTACCTGCAGGAGGCGACGCTCGGGTTGATCAACCTCGCCCAGAACCGGGTCATCAAGGTGCTCTCCGTCGCCGCCGTGATCTTCCTGCCGCCGACCCTGGTCGGCACGATCTACGGCATGAACTTCGCCTACATGCCCGAGCTCGATGTGCCCTGGGCCTACCCGCTGGCGCTGGCCGTGATGGGGGCCTCGGCGGCAGGGTCCTATTGGTGGTTCAAGCGCAAGGGCTGGCTCTGAGCCCCTCAGGCCGGCGCCGCGACCTGTCGCGCCTTCACCGGCCCGCGCGCCTGCGCGAGGACGCCCTCCTCGAGCGCGCAGGCGAGGAACCGGCCGGGATCGACGGGGCCCGGCATCAGGAGCTGCCCGCGCGGCACAGGCGTGAAGCCGAAGCGGCGGTAATAGGGCTCGTCGCCGACGAGCAGGACGAGGGCGTGCCCCCGCTCGCGCGCCGCGGCGAGCGCGCGCCTCATCAGCGCGGCGCCGATGCCGCGGTTCTCGAAGGCGGGCTCGACCGTGAGCGGACCGAGGATCAGCGCCGGCCGGCGCCCGGCCCAGACCGGCGAGACGCGCACGGAGCCGACCAGCAGCGTGCCGACATGCGCCGCGAAGGAGAGCGCCGGATCGTGCGGCGCCCCCTCGCGCAGCCGATAGGCGGTGCGCGCGAAGCGGCCGGGGCCGAAGGCGCGCTCGTGCAGGCGCTCGATGGCGTCGGCGTCGCTCGGCGCCTCGGGCCGGATGGTGAGGGAAAGCTCGGTCATGATGGAGGATCGCGAGTGGGTCCCGGACCCGAACGCCGGGGGATCAGCAGGGTTCGCGCGTGCGCGCGGCGGCGGACGGCGCGCCTTCCGGCGCGCTCCCTCACGGCGCTCGTCGTCGCATCTCCCTGCCGGGCATGGCCGCGCGTCCTCGCTGAACGAGGTGGCGTGTATCAGGACCGGCGCCGAACGTCCAGCGAGTTCGCCGCATCGCGGGCCCCGATCGTATCGTCGATGCGTCAGGGTCTCGACCCGAAGGCGAAAGCCTGATTGAGTACGTCAAGACGGTTTCGGTGGGCAGGAGTCGACCCCGCGCATGCCGATGCAGGGAAACGAGCCGAACGACGACGCCTGCGAGGGCCGCATCGACGCGCAGGCGATCGTGAATACGGTGCGCCAGCCCTTGCTGGTGCTCACGGGGGACCTGCGGGTGGAGACGGCGAACCCCGCCTTTTTCCGGGCCTTCCAGGTCGCGCGCGACGACACGTTGGGCGCCCTCGTCTACGAGCTCGGCAATGGCCAATGGGACATCCCGGAGCTGCGCCGGCTGCTCGAGGAGGTGCTGCCCCGCGACGATGAGATCGCCGACTACCGGGTCGAGCACGGCTTCGAGACGCTGGGCTTCAGGGTGATGCTCCTCTCGGCCCGCCGTATGGTGCGCGAGGGGCGCACCGACCGCATCCTCGTCTCGATCGACGACGTGACGGAGGCCGAGAAGGCGCGCCACGAGCTGAAGGCGCACAAGGACTATCTCGAGAAGGTGGTCGACGCCTCGCGCGAGTCCCTCGTCGTGCTCGATTTCGGCCTCAACGTGCACGCCGCCAACGAGACCTTCTACGAGAGCTTCGCCGTCACGCCCGGGGAGACGATCGGCCGGGCGATTTTCGACCTCGGCAACGGGCAATGGGACATCCCCGAGCTGCGCCGGCTCCTGGAGACGATCCTGCCGCAGAACGCCTCCTTCGACGACTACGAGGTGACGCACGAGTTCGAGCGGATCGGCCGCAAGGCGATGATCCTGAACGCCCGGCGGGTCGACCATCTGCAGCTGATCCTGCTCGCCATCGAGGACGTGACCGAGCGCCGCGCGAGCCGGGCCGCGCTGGAGGAGAGCGAGCGGCGCGCGTCCTTCCTGCTCGGCCTCGCGGACCGGCTGCGGGCGGCGGCCGACGAGCCGGAAATGCGCGACATCGCCGCCGAGGCGCTGGGCCGCGAGATCGGCGCGAACCAGGTCGCCTACGCGGATATCGACCGATCGGGAGCGTACGCGGTCATCGATCGGGACTGGACCGACGGAACGATGCGGAGCAATGCCGGGCGCCACCGTCTCGAAGACTTCGGGCGGCCGTTCATCACCGAGCTGAAACGCGGACGGGCGATCGTGGTCGAAGACGTCGCACGTGACCCCCGTACGGCGAGTGCGGCGGAGACGTTCGCCGGGGTGGATATCGGCGCCTTTCTCAACATCCCGATCGTCAGGGATGGCCGGCTCGACGCGGTGCTCGCCGTCCATGCGCGCGAGGCGCGGGCGTGGTCGCCGTCGGCGGTGCGGCTCGCCGGCGAGACGGCGGAGCGGCTCTGGGACGCCGTCGCCCGCGCCCGCGCGCAGGCGGCGCTGACGCTGAGCGAGAAGCGCTTCCGCGCCCTCGTCGAGGCGGCGGCGCAGGACGTGTGGGAAGCCGACGCGGCCGGGCGGTTTCGCGCCGGCGCGCCGGGCGAGGAGGGATGGCTCGCCGCGCTCCACCCGGACGATCGCGCCCACGCCGATGAAGTCTGGCGCGCGGCGATCGCCGCCGAGCAGACCTTCGATGCGGAGTTCCGCCTGCGCGCGCCGGACGGGAGCTTCCGCTGGACGAACCTGCGCGCCGCGCCGCTGCGGGACGCCGATGGCCGCGTCGTGAAATGGGTCGGGATGAATGTCGACGTCGACGACCGACGCCGGGGCGAGGACGAGCGCGAGCTGCTGCTCGCGGAGCTGAACCACCGCGTCAAGAACCTGCTGGGCGTCATCCGCTCGCTCGCCAATCAGGGCGTGGCCGGGCGCAGCGCCGAGGAGTACCGCCGCGCGCTCCTCGGGCGCGTCGACGCGCTGGCGCGCGCTCACAGCCTCGCCCTCGCCGGCGAATGGCGCGGGGTCGATCTCGCCGACCTCGCGCGGCGCACGCTGGAACCCTACCGGCGCGGGGACCGGGCGGAGGCGGTGACGATCGCGGGGCCGCCGGTGGCGCTCTCGCCGCGCGCGACCATGACGATCGGCCTCGTCCTGCACGAGCTCGCGACCAACGCCATGAAATACGGCGCCTTCTCCACGCCGGGCGGGCGCCTCTCCCTCGGCTGGCGGCGCGAGACGAGCGAGGACGGAGCGCCACGCGTCCGCCTGACCTGGGCGGAGAGCGGCGGGCCGCCGGTGACCGCGCCGGAGAGTGCGAGCTTCGGCACCCGCATGATCGAGCGCGTCTTCGCGCACGAGCTCCGGGGCGACGCCGAGCTGGCCTATCGGCCCGAGGGCGTTCGGCTGGAGGCGTGGTTCGCGCCCTCGTGAGGGAGCGCCGACGCGCGCTCACCAGGTCGGCGCGATGGCGGCGCCGTCGACGAGCTCGGCGAGGCGACGCCGCGTGCCCGGGGTGGCGTCGTCGGGAAGCGCGCGCGGATCGAAGAATCGGGCTTCCGCGATCTCCCGGGCGCGGCGCAGCCTGTCGTCGAGGGTGAAGTCCTCGACGAGATAGACGAGCACGTGATCCCGGTTCGAGACCGCGCGATTGAAAAAGGCGCCGTGGAGCCGCGGCTCGGCGGCGAGCGTGACGCCCGCCTCCTCGGAGAGCTCGCGACGCACGGCGTCGAGCGCCGTCTCGCCGGGCTCGACGCCGCCTCCCGGCAGGTGCCAGCCGGGCGTATAGGTGTGGCGGACGAGCAGCACCCTATCGTCCGGGTCGCGCACGATGGCGCGCACGCCGAGCGTCATCCCGCGCGTGAATCGCCAGACGAGGTGAAGCAGCGCCCGCGGCAGACGCGGCAGCATCAGATCGGGGTCGCGCTCGGCCATCGTGACGCTTTCGGCAGCTCTCGGGTCAGGGACGCGGACAGCCCGCCAGGACTCGGCACAGGGCCGCGGCCAGATCGTCCGCGGTGTACGGTTTCGGGACGATGGGCGCGTCCACGACCTCGCCGCCGTCGACCTCCGCGTAGCCCGTGGCGAAGACGAACGGCACGCCGCGGGCGCGCAGCGCCCGGGCGACGGCGAAGCTGCGCTCGCCGTTCATGTTGACGTCGAGCACCGCCGCATCGAGCGGCGCGTCCGCGAGGGCGAGGCCTTCGGCCACGGTCGCGGCCGGGCCGATCACGACGGCGCCGAGCTCGACGAGCATGTCCTCCGCCGCGAGCGCGACGATGAACTCGTCCTCCAGAAGGAGGACCCGCTTGCCCTCGACCGCGCTCGTCATTCCACGCCCCGGGATCGGCGCGCACCCCGCGCGCGCGTTGACGCGCGACAGTGTAGCCGCCCCGGCGCGTTCGCCAAGACCCGCGAGCACGGCTGCCGCGCGGATCACAGCGCCTCGGCGCCCCAGATCTCGGCCGCGTATTCCGAGATCGTCCGGTCCGACGAGAACCAGTCGATCCGCGCCGTGTTGAGGATGGCCATCTGTCGCCAGGTCGGCTGGTGCGCCCACGCCCCGTCGACGACGCGCTGCGCGTCGTAATAGGCGTCGAAATCCGGCCCGACCAGGAAGTGGTCGTTGTAGGACAGGGCCTGGACGATCGGCGCATACCGGTGCGGCTCCTCGGGCGAGAACAATCCGGTCTCGATCTCGTAGAGCACCCGGGCGAGGCGCGCCGAATGCTCCTCGCGCGAGGTCCCCAGCCGACGCTTCTCGGCCGCCTCCTCGGCGGTGAGGCCGAAGATGAAGATGTTCTCCTCGCCGACCTGCTCGCGGATCTCGACGTTGGCCCCGTCGAGGGTGCCGATGGTGAGCGCGCCGTTGAGCGCGAGCTTCATGTTGCCCGTGCCCGACGCCTCCATGCCCGCCGTCGAGATCTGCTCCGAGAGATCGGCCGCGGGAATGATCGCCTCGGCGAGCGAGACGTTGTAGTTCGGCAGGAAGACGAGCTTGAGCCGCCCGCGCAGATCGGGATCGGTGTTGACCACCTTCGCCACGTCGTGGGCGAGCTTGATGATGAGCTTCGCCTGCGCGTAGCTCGCCGCCGCCTTGCCGGCGAAGACCTTCACCCGGCTCGGCCAGTCGCGGTCGGGATGCGCTTTCATGGCGTGGTAGAGCGCCACCGTCTCGAGCACGTTGAGGAGCTGGCGCTTGTACTCGTGGATGCGCTTGATCTGCACGTCGAACATCGCCGCCGGATCGACCCGCCAGCCGGTCCGCTCGGCGATGATGGCCGCGAGCGTCTCCTTGTTGGCGTGCTTCACCGCCGCGTAGCGCTGCTGGAAGGCGGGGTCGCCGGCCACCGTCTCGAGCCCGCGCAGGGCGGAGGGGTCGTCGAGCACGCGCTCGCCGAGCGTCTCGACGAGAAGCGTCGTCAGGGCCGGATTGCATTGCTGCAGCCAGCGTCGGAAGGTGACGCCGTTCGTCTTGGAGACGATGCGGTCCGGGAAGAGCCGGTGCAGGTCGGCGAAGACGGTCTCGCGCATCAGCTCGGTGTGCAGCGCCGAGACCCCGTTGACCCTGTTCGAGCCGAGGAAGGCGAGGTGCCCCATGCGCACGCGCCGGCCGTTCGTCTCGTCGATGAGCGAGACGGAGCGGATCAGGTCCTGGTCCTGGCCGTGCTCGCGGGCGACGTCCTCGAGATGGTGCCAGTTGATGCGGTAGATGATCTCCATGTGCCGCGGCAGGAGCCGCTCCATCAGCTGCACCGACCAGGTCTCGAGCGCCTCCGGCAGGAGCGTGTGGTTGGTGTAGTTCAGGGTCTGGCGCGTCAGCCGCCAGGCCTCGTCGTAGGGCAGGCCGTGGCCGTCGACGAGGATGCGCATCAGCTCGGCCACCGCGATGGCGGGGTGGGTGTCGTTGAGCTGGATCGCGGCCTTCTCGCCGAGGTTGGCCAGGCTCCCGAAGGTCGCGAGATGGCGGCGCACCAGGTCCTGGAGAGAGGCGGAGGTGAAGAAGTACTCCTGCCGCAGCCGCAGCTCGTAGCCCGCCGGCGTCGCGTCGGACGGGTAGAGCACGCGCGAGATCGCCTCGACGCGGGCGCGCTGGGCCATGGAGCCCACGTAGTCGCCGGCGTTGAAGGCCTCGAGCGCCACGGGCTGCGGCGCCTTCGCGGCCCAAAGCCGCAGCGTGTTCACATGCTTGCCGCGCCAGCCGACGACCGGCGTGTCGTAGGCGGCGGCGAGGATCTTCTCGCCGGGCGTCCAGACCCGACGCACGCCGCCGTGCTCGCTCGGCACGTCGGTGACGGCGCCGCCGAAGCCGATCTCGTAGACCACCTCGGGACGCTCGAACTCCCACGGATTGCCGAAGGACAGCCAGTCCTCGGGGATCTCGCGCTGCCAGCCGTCGGCGATCGCCTGCTTGAACAGGCCGTAATCGTAGCGGATGCCGTAGCCGTAAGCGGGGATCCTGAGGCTCGACAGGCTCTCGATGAAGCAGGCGGCGAGGCGCCCCAGGCCGCCGTTGCCGAGCGCGGCGTCGGGCTCCGCCTGACGCAGGCGGTCGAGGTCGACGCCCAGCGGCGAAAGCGCCTCGCGCGCGGTCTCGATCATGCCGAGATTGCCGAGCGCGTCGAACAGGAGCCGCCCGATCAGGAACTCGAGCGAGAGATAGTAGACCCGCTTCTTGCCGGCGGCGTAGGTGCGTCGCGTTGAATCGATCCAACGGTCGACGATGCCGTCGCGCAGGGCCAGGATGGTGGCCACCAGCCAATCGTGCTCGCTCGCCCGGTCGGCGTCCTTGCCGACGGAATAGACGAGCTTGCGCAGGATCGCCTCGCGAAACACGGCGGGGTCGACGTCGCCGGCGAGCGGGCCGATCGGGGCCACCGCCTGGCCGGGCGCGCGGGTGGGGAGATCGGCCGCGGCGTCCTCGGATGCGCCTTTGGCGGCCTTCTTCTTCGCGGCCTTCGCTTCGGCCTCGCCGGCGGCGACCGCCTTGCGGGTCGCGGCCGCTTTCGCCGTCTTCGGCAGCGCGGCAGGCGCCGGCGCCGTGCCTTCGACCTCGGCGCGGTCCGCCGCGTCGTCCTTGCGCGTGCGTGCACGCTTCACGTTCTGATCGACCACGTATTCGTCCTCTATCTGGGTCGCCCGGCCCGCTCTTGGCGGGGAGCCGATCGGTCCCGGATCACCCGATGCGACCGCCCGGATGGCGGAATCGGGGCGCGCGACGCGCGCGGATCGCCGCAGGCATGGCGCGGCGCCCCGCGCCGTCCTCGACGCGGCGCGGAGTGGACCAGCGGTCCGGAGGGATGTCAAATGAGAAAGCCGGCCGGTGTCTGTATGTTCAGGTCCCGTTCCCGGTTTCGTCTCGCCACCGTTTGAATCGTTTTTTTCAGCTGGCCGACGCTGCCCGCGGCGCCGCGCGGGCGAGCCCGCCGAAGCGGTCGAGCAGACGCTCGCGCCAGGCATGGACCGGGTCGTCCGTCGCCAGCGGATCGAAGGCGCTGATCGCGCGCACCCACTGGAAGCCGCCGAAGACCGCGTAATCCGCATAGGCCGGCGCCTCGCCGGCGAGATACGGCTGCGTCTTCAGGACGAGCCGCAGCGGCGCGAGGCTCGCGCGGAAGGCCTCGACGCGTGTCTCGCGGTCCGCCTGCACGTCCTCGAGCCGCATGCCGCCGTAGCGCGCCTCGCGGCTCTCGCGGAAATAGGCCTGGTCCTCCGGCGCGAGCGCCGCCCAGATGTCGGCGACGACCAGACGCGAGAGGCCGGGATTGAGCACCGTGTCGGCGAAGGCCGCGACGAAGCGGGCGAGGGCCTGCCCGCCCTCGCCGCCGAACAGCGAGGGCGCGTCGGGATAGGCGTCCTCGAGGTAGAGGGCGATGGCGAACGAGTCGTGCACGACCTCGTCCCCGTCGACGAGCACCGGCACCCTGCCCTGCCCCGAGAAGGCCAGGGCCTCGCGCTCGGTGAAGCGCCAGGGCCGCGTCTCGACGGCGAGCCCCTTGTGCGCCAGCGCCATCTTGGCGCGCCAGCAATAGGGACTGAAGCGCACGGCCGGGTCGGCCGCCGCGAGGTCGTAGAGGATACGCTGCACCATCGCTCTCGCCTCCTCAGCGCTTCAGGGAGGCCGCGGTCTGCCCGAAGAGGACCTTCTTGTCCTCCTCCGACATCTTCTGGTTCGACGGCCGGATCTCCTCGCCCTTGGCGTAGGCGCGGATCGTCGCCGGCCGCTCCTCGATGGCGTGGAACCAGCGCTTCAGGTTGGGGAAGTCGTCGAGGTTCTGGCCCTGGCGCTCGTGCGACACGATCCAGGGATAGGACGCCATGTCGGCGATGGTATAGGCGTCGCCCGCCACGAAGGCGCGGTCGGCGAGGCGCTTGTCGAGCACGCCGTAGAGCCGGTTGGTCTCGTCGACGTAGCGCTTGATGGCGTAGGGGATCTTCTCGGGCGCGTAGACGCTGAAATGGTGGTTCTGCCCGGCCATCGGCCCGAGCCCGCCCATCTGCCAGAACAGCCATTGCAGCGTCTCGACCCGCCCGCGCAGGTCGGCCGGCAGGAACCTGCCCTCCTTCTCCGCAAGATAGACCAGGATCGCTCCCGATTCGAACACCGAGACCGGCTCCCCGCCGCCCGGCGGCGCGTGATCGACGATCGCCGGCATGCGGTTGTTCGGCGCGATCCTCAGGAAGTCCGGCGCGAACTGGTCGCCCTTGCCGATATCGATCGGCCGGATGACGTAGGCGAGGCCGGTCTCCTCGAGAAACATCGTGATCTTGTGGCCGTTCGGGGTCGGCCAATAGTACAGGTCGATCATGGGGGATCCTCGAAAGCGTGGAACGCCGCGGTGGGTCGAGTGGCGGCGCGGGTGATGCCGGGAAATTGGGGGAGGATGGGGGGCGGGGCAAGTCGCGATGCGGTGAACGAGCTCGAGGAGGCGATGAAGGCAGAGGGGCTGTCCAAGAGCGCCATGGCCCGGCGAATGAGGACGAGCCGGGCGCAGCTCGACCGGCTGCTCGACCCGCAGAACGACGAGGTTCAGCTCGACACGCTCCAGCGCGCCGCGGCGGCGGTCGGGCGGCGGCTCACGATCGAGCTCGTCTGAGCCGCCCTCACCCCACCCCCACCTGCCGATAAACCCCCGCATAGCCCCGCACCGACCCGTCCCACCCCATCGGCCGGGTCATGGCCGCCCGGCGCATCGCCTCGAGCCGCGAGCGGGCGCCGAAGGCGTCGAGGGCGCGGCGGATTGCGTCGAGGAAGGCGGGGAGGCTCGGGCGCTCGAACAGGAAGCCGGTGAGGCCGTCGTCGATCGTGTCGGCGAGGCCGCCGGTCCTGTGGGCGATGGGGAGCGAGGCGAACCGCTGGGCGTACATCTGCGAGAGGCCGCAGGGCTCGAAGCGGGACGGCATCAGGAGGAAGTCGGAGCCGGCGTACATGCGCCGGGCGTTGGCCTCGTCGAAGCCGATCTCGACGCCGACCATGCCGGGGTGGCGCCGCGCGAGCGCGCGCAGCTCGCTCTCGAACCGGCCTTCCCCGCGGCCGGTGACCACGATCTGCCCGCCGGCGGCGACGATGGCCTCGGCGGCGTCGATGGCGAGGTCGACGCCCTTCTGGTGGACGAGGCGGGAGACGACGGCGAAGAGCGGGCCGACGGAGGCGCAGAGCCCGAAGGCGCGGCGCACGGCGGCGGCGTTGGCGGCCTTGCCCTCCCAGGCGTTGAGGTCGAAGGGCGCGGCGAGATGCGGGTCGAGGCGCGGGTCCCAGCTCGCGTCGATGCCGTTGACGATGCCCGACAGCCGGCCCTGCGCCGCGCGCAGGCGCAGGAGCCCGTCGAGCCCGCAGCCGTGCTCGGGCGTGGTGATCTCGTGCGCGTAGGTCTGCGAGACGGTGGTGACGTGGTCGGCGTAGGACAGGCCCGCCTTGAGGAAGGAGAGCTTGCCGTGGAACTCGACGCCGTCGAGGCCGAAGGCGTCCCGCGGCACGCCGAGGCGCTCCATCCGGGCCGGCGAGAACAGGCCCTGGTAGGCGAGGTTGTGGACCGTGATCACCGAGGGGACGCGGATCCCCTCCCAGGCGGCGTAGGCGGCGGCGAAGCCGGTCGGCCAGTCGTTGAGGTGGAGGAGGTCCGGGCGCCAGTCGAGCTCCCCCGCCCCGCGGGCGATCTCGGCCGCGGCGAGGCCGAGGCGGGCGAAGCGCACGTCGTTGTCGCGCCAGTCGACGCCGTTCGCGTCGCCGTAGGGCGTGCCCTCGCGGTCGAACAGCGCCTCCGAGACCACGACGTAGACGACCAGCCCGTCGGCGAGGTCGATGCGGCCGAGCCCGCAGGCCGGCACGCCGCGATGCGCCGGCAGGCGCGCGACGATCGGCATGTCCGGGTGCTGCGCCAGGATCGCGCGATAGCCGGGGATCAGAACACGGGCGTCGACGGCGCCGCGCATGGCCCGCGGCAACGCCGAGGAGACCTCGCCCAGCCCGCCGGCCTTGACGAAATCGCTCATCTCGGGCGTGACGAACAGCACCTTCGGCGCGGCCCGCGGCACGGCCGGAAGAACCGGGGACACGGCGGTCGCGAAGGCGCGCTCGTCCGACCTCTCCGCCGCCATGCGTGCCGGCGCGGTGCTCATGGGCGTCCCCCCGAAGCTCTGGGAAATGATGTCTGCGACCTTAGTCTAAGTCGCCTCGCAACGCCAGGATTTTTTGCAGCGCAACACGGCGTCGGCGTGCGATTTTCGCGATTCCCGATACGTACAAATCGCAAGTGTGGATAACGGGCATAAAGGGGAGAGAAGCCGGCAAACAGCCGAGCTTGGGCCGCTGGCCCGCTACGATCCTCCCCAGCAGTCGCGTTCATCATCGTCTTGGTCGGTCGGGGGCGTTCGCGCGGGTGTTGAGCCGTGCGCGCCGATGCTTGCAGAGGATGACGGTCATGCTTGACAGTGAGATGACGGCGGCCCGCCCGCGCGCCAAGCGCGTCGGGCCCTCGCGGGGAGCGGCCAGCGAGGCTTCCAGACCTTGCCGACGCTCCGCCCGGTCCGACGACGACGGCTTCGGCCGCCGCGAGGTCGTCGTGCACGGGATGCGGATCACCCTGCCGGCCCTGCGGTTCATGGAGCGGCCGGCGCCGAGCCCGCGGGGGCGCTGATCGTTCGAGACGCGGCCGCGCCGCGGCGCGCGGCGCGGCCCGGGGCGGGGGCGAGCGCCCGCAGCGCGTTGAGGATCGCCGCGACGTCGATCGCCTCCTGCAGGAGCGCGCCTTCGACCGGGGTCAGGAAGCCGAACGCCGCCGCGATCATGCCGGCGACCGAGAGCCCGATTCCGAGCCCGACGCTCTGGAGCGCGATGGTGCGGGCGCGCCGGGCGACCGCGAGGGCGTCCGCCACGGGCTCGAGCCGGTCGACCAGCAGCACGGCGTCCGCCGCCTCGGCGGAGGCGGCCGCGCCCCGCGCGCCCATGGCGACGCCGACGTCCGCCGCGGCGAGGGCGGGCGCGTCGTTGACCCCGTCGCCGAGCATCATCACGGGCCCGCGCGTCTTCTCGGCGGCGACGACGGCGACCTTGTCCGCCGGGGCGAGATCCGCGGCCACGCGATCGAGCGGCAGATCCGCCGCGATGGCCTCCGCCACGGCGGCGCGGTCGCCGGTGGCGAGGACGAGACGGACGAGGCCCTCGCGCCGCAGCCGGGCGAGGAGCGCGGCCGCGCCGCCGCGCACCCGGTCGGCGAGGACGATCTCGGCCGCCGGGCGGCCGGCGATCGTCACCCGGGCGCGGATCGCGCCGGGCGGATCGCCGGCGCGGGCGGGCGCGCCGGCGACGTCGACGGCGAGGCCTTCCACGCGGCCAGACAGCCCCTCCCCCGCGCGCTCCGCCACCTCGGTGGGAGTCGCCAGCGCGAGATCCTTCGCCCGCGCGGCCGCGACGAGCGCCTGCGCCGCGACGTGGCTCGAGGCCTGCTCCAGGGAGGCCGCGAGGCGCAGGATCGCGTCGGGATCGGCGCCGTCGGCGGTCTCCACGGCGACGAGGGCGGGCGCGCCGTCGGTGAGCGTGCCGGTCTTGTCGAGGACGAGGACGCGCACCGCCGCCATGCGCTCCAGCGCGCCGCCGCCCTTGACCAGAACGCCGGTCTCGGCCGCACGCGAAAGGCCGGCGACGATGGCCACCGGCACCGCGAGGATCAGCGGGCAGGGCGTCGCCACGACGAGGACCGCGAGGGCTCGCACCGGATCGCCGCTCGCGAGCCAGGCCGCGCCGGCGATCGTCACCGTGACGGCGAGGAACAGGAGCGCCCAGCGATCGGCGAGCCGCGCCATCGGCGCGCGCTCGGCGCGGGCGCGCTCCACGAGGCGCACGATGCCGGCATAGGTGCTCTCGGCCGCCTCGCGCTCGGCCACGAGATCGAAGGCGTCGCCGAGATTGGTCGCGCCGGAGAGGACCGCGCCGCCGCCGCGGAGCGAGGCCGGCAGCGGCTCGCCGGTGAGCGCGGACGTGTCGAGCAGCGCCGCGGCGCCCGGCGCGAGGCGGCCGTCGACCGGCACGACGTCGCCCTTGCGCACGAGCAGCCGGTCGCCGGGGCGGACCGCGGCGAGGGGGACCTCCGCGAGCCGGCCGTCCGGCTCGTGGCGCTGGGCGGCGCGCGGCGCGCGGGCGAGGAGCGCCGTCATGCGCCGGCCGGCCCGGCCCTCGGCATAGGCTTCCAAGAACTGCCCGCCGGCATACATCACGGCGACGACCGCGCCCGCGAGGGCCTCGCCGAGGAGGAGCGCGCCCGACATCGACAGGGCCGCGACGATGTCGAGCCCGACCTCGCCGCGGCGCAGGCTGGTGGCGATCTCGACGAGGAGCGCCGCGAGGACGGGGACGATTCCGGCGACGAGGATCGCCCGGGCGAGGCTCGGATCGAAGCCGAGGACGGGCGCCGCGAGGCCGCCCACGAGGCCGGCGAGGGCGATCAGCAGGAGGGCGAGCCGCAGCCGTCCGGCGCGCCCGGCGAGGACGTCGCGCAGGGGCGAGACGGTGTCCGGCGCGGCGCCGAGCGGGTCGGCGGAGCGGGCTGCGGTGGCGGGCATCGACGGGTCCGGGCGCTGTGGATCGGAACCGTTCTAAGGTGGCCGCGCCGCCCCCGCCTTGCGCGACGTCAAACGCCGGGCCTGCCCCGCATCATTTCAGCGGGTCGTGGCCCCAGTTCATCAGCGAGTAGCGCCAGCGGGAATGCTCCTTGCCGTCGCTCGGCCCGCCCTGCTTCAGGTGGCGGTGGACGTAGCCGACGACCTTCTTCATGTGGGCGTAGTCGTCGTCGTCGAGCTCGGCCTTCTTCTTGTGCTTGATCTCGACGATGCGCCGGCCGGACTTGTGGCCCACCGCCTCGTCCTCGCCCTCGTGCGTCCAGCCGACGTTCTGCGACGCCTCGGTCTCGAGCCATTCCTCGAGCTCCTTCGGCGTCATGTTCACCGCGTCGTTGAACTCGGCGTAGATCTCTTGCTTCTCCCGGTCGTCCATGGCGCGTCTCCCGTGTGACATGAGGCGGGTCAACGCGCGCGGGACGGCCGAGGTCGAGCGACGCGCCGTCGCGGCCGCAGCGGCGACGTGCACCATGGCCGGGGGCGCCCGATGACGGGCGCGACGAAGTTCCCCTCTCCCTGGTGGAGAGGGGCCAGGGGTGAGGCGCGTCGCGCAGGTCTCCAAGCTCGCGGAGCGAGCGCGCACGCAAGGCAGTGCTGCATCCAGAACGGAGACAGTCCTGCACGCCCCTCACCCCCGGCCCCTCTCCACGAGGGAGAGGGGAGAGCCGAGCGCCGCCAGCGCCTCGGGCGTATCCACGT
The DNA here is from genome assembly GCF_040111675.1 of Salinarimonas sp. Lineage (NCBI taxonomy): Bacteria > Pseudomonadati > Pseudomonadota > Alphaproteobacteria > Hyphomicrobiales > Salinarimonadaceae > Salinarimonas > Salinarimonas sp. The sequence goes on from NZ_CP157794.1 coordinate 2,608,157, forward strand.
CGACCAGCACCCGGTCGTCGCCCCAGGGCAGCTCGCGCACGTCGGCGCGCCCCTTCAGGAGCGGCCCCGCCCCCCGATCCCCCGAGAGCCCGGCGATCTCCGGGGCGAGGCGGCGGGCCAGCAGGACCGGATTGCCGCGCCGGCCGGCATGGACGGGAACGATCGCGGCGGCGTCGGGGGTCTCGGCGAAGGCGGCGATCAGCGCGTCGAGGACGTCCGCGCCGAGGAGGGGCATGTCGCCGAGGCACACGACCGCGCCCGCAGCGTCGCCCGGCAGCGCGGCGAAACCCGCCTTCAGCGAGGTGGAGAGGCCCTGCGCGTAGTCCGGATTGTCGACGAAGGTGATCGGCAGCCCGTCGAGCGCGGCGCGGACCGCCGCGGCCGCCCGGCCGAGAACCACCATCACCGGGTCGGCGCGGGAGGCGACGGCCGCTTGCGCCACCCGCCGCACCAGCGGCTCGCCGTCGAGCTCCGCCAGCAGCTTCGGCGTCTCGCCGAAGCGGGAGCCGAGGCCCGCGGCGAGCACGATCGCGGCGACGCTCACGTCTCGTCTCCCGCAGCCTCCGGGCCGGCGCTGGGCTCGCCGCCGCGGGGCTGGGGCCGGGAGACGATCTCCATCAGGAGGCCGCCGACGCCCATGCCCATGATGTCGGCGCGCGTCACCGGGAGCCCGGCGAGGAGGCGGTGGAGCACCCAGTCGAAGCCGTTCTCCTTGGGCGAGCGCGCGCAGCCCGGCGCGCCGACGACGGGGCGCCCGGCGATCTCTCCGACGAGGAGCAGGTTGCCGGGGTCGACCGGCATGCCGAAATGGTCGACGCGCCCGCCCGCCGCCTCGATGGCGGCTGGGATGACGTCGCGCCGGTCGGCGATGGCGGAGGCGCCGAAGACGACGATCAGCTCCGCCTCGCTCGCCGCGAGCGCCCGCAGCGCCTCCGCGAGGTCCGGGGCGGCGTGGGGCGTGCGGGTCTCGCCGACGATGCGGGCGCCCGCGGGCCCGAGGCGGGTCTCCAGCACGCGCAGGGTCTTGTCGACGACGGTCGGCTTGAGCGCCGGCAGCAGCGTCGAGACGACGCCCACCCGCGTGCGCAGATAGGGCGCGACGCTCAGCGTCCCCTCCCCCGCCGCGACGACGGCGCGGGCGAGGCGATCCTCGGGCACGGCGTAGGGAATGATCTTCACGGTCGCGACCATCTCGCCCTCGACCACGGGCTTGAAGGACGCCAGCGTCGCGACCGTGATCGCCTCGTCGACGGCGTTGACCCGGTCGACGGCGGCGGCGTCGGCGAGGAGCACGCCCGGGCGGGTGGCGAAGAGGTTGACGCGCCCGGTGAACGGCGCCTCCGCGCGCAGCCCCTCCCCCGCCGCCGCGGTCGCGAGCCGGGCGGCCGCGGCGTCCTCGCCGACGTCGCCGGGCTCGAGCCGCACGGCGACGATCTCCGCGATGCCCGCCTCGGCGAGCGCCGCCGCCTCGGCCTCGCCGATCGGCGCGCCCTTCTTGAGCACGATCCCCGGCGCCTTGACGGAATGGACGGAGAGCGCGCCGATCGCCTCGCGGACGGGGAGCGTGGCGAAGATCATGGCGCGCGCCTGCGATCCCGGCGCAGCTGCCCGACGATCTCGCCGAGGACCGAGACGGCGATCTCGGCCGGGGAGACGGCGCCGATGTCGAGGCCGATCGGCGCGTGGATGCGCGCGATGGCGGCCTCCTCGAAGCCCGCCTCGCGCAGGCGCTCGACCCGGCGCGCATGGGTCTTCTTCGAGCCGAGCGCGCCGATGTAGAAGCACTCCGCATTCAGCCCGGCGGTCAGCGCCGGGTCGTCGATCTTCGGGTCGTGGGTGAGCGCGACGAGCGCGGTGTAGCGGTCGAGCGGGCGGGCGGCCAGCGCCTCGTCCGGCCAGACGTCGAGGAGCTCGACGTTGGGGAAGCGCTCCGGCGTCGCGAAGGCGGTGCGCGGATCGACGATGGTGACGTCGAAGCCGGCGATCTTCGCCATGGGCGCCAGCGCCTGGGAGATGTGGACGGCGCCCACCACCAGGATGCGCGTCGGCGGGACCTGGACGCCGAGGAAGACCTCGCCCTCGGGCGTCTCGACGATGCCGGACTTGCCCTTGCGGAGCGCGTCGTGGAGGGCGTCCGCCAGCGGGTCGGCGTCGATCTCGCCCTCGCGCACGAGCCGCTGCTCGCCGGTCGCGAGATGCGTGACGAGGATCGCCGCACGGCGCGCGGCGCGCTCCTGGTTGAGGGCGGCGAGGAGGGGGAGCTTCATGGGGCGATCCTCGAGGCGGCGGGGCCCCGGCAGGACGAGCGCGCCGCCGATGCAGGCCCTCCCCTCTCCCTCGTGGCGGCTGGCTTCGCGCATCGTGCAGAGCGCCGCTCGTCCGTCGCCTTCATGGCGTGTGCATGGCAGGCGCGCCGACCCTTTTCCTTCCCTGTAGGGGAAGGTGGCGCCGCGCGAAGCGCGGTGACGGATGGGGCGCGCGGGACGCGCGTTCGGCGAAGCCGAAACAGACGGGTGAGGCCGGCGGCCGCCCGGTCTTCCGCTCCGCGAAACGCGTCGCTTTCGCGCCGCGCCCCATCCGTCTCGCCGCTGCGCGGCGTTCCACCTCCCCCTACAGGGAAGGACGGTCGCGCCTCTCGCCGATCGCTCGCGTTCATTCCACCCGCTCCACGTACACCCGGATGCGCCCACCGCAGGAGAGCCCCACGCGCCAGGCGGTCTCGTCGGCGACGCCGAACTCGAGCATCTTCGGCGCGCCGGTCTCGATCACGTCGATCGCGTCCGCGATCACCGCGCCCTCGACGCAGCCGCCGGAGACCGAGCCGAGGAAATCGCCCGCCTCGTCGATGACGAGATGCGAGCCGACGGGGCGCGGGGCCGAGCCCCAGGTCTCGACGACGGTGGCGACGGCGACGCCGCGGCCGGCCTCGCGCCAGGCCTGGGCCGCCGCGAGGATGTCCTCGTCGGTGGCGACGGGGATGGCCGTGTCGGTCATGGGCATGTCCTCCTCGGTCAGGCGACGGCGCGCAGCCAGGCGCGGGGATCGGCGTCGCGGGAGCGCCGGGCGGAAAGCGCCTCGCAGAGCGTCTCCATGGAGCCGATATTGTGGATCGGCCGGAACTCGTGCACGTGCGGCAGCATCGCCTTGATGCCCGACGCCCGCGCCTCGAAGCGGTCGTAGCGCAGCAGCGGGTTGAGCCAGATCAGCCGGCGGCAGGAGCGCTTGAGCCGGTCCATCTCGAATTCCAGCGTCGTGTCGACGTCGCGCTCCAGGCCGTCGGTGAAGAGCAGCACCGTCGCCCCCTGGCCCAGAACGCGGCGCGACCAGTCGCGGTTGAAGGCGTGCAGGCACGTGGCGATGCGCGTGCCGCCCTCCCAGTCCTTCACGCGCCCCGCGGCGCGGGCGAGCGCCTCGTCGGGGTCGCGGTTCGCCATCTCGCGGGTGATGTTGGTCAGCCGCGTGGCGAAGACGAAGCTGTGCACGCGCCGGCGCTTCTCCGCCATGGCGTGGAGGAAATGCAGGAACAGGCGCGAATACTCCGCCATCGAGCCCGAAATGTCGAGGAGCGCGACGAGCGGGGGCGGCTTGATGATCGGCGCGCGCCAGGCGATGTCGATGGTCGCGCCGCCGGCGCGCATGGAGCGGCGCAGCGTCCGGCGCATGTCGACGACGGCGCCCTTCGGGTCGGAGGCGAAGCGCCGGGTCGGCCGGGCGTCGTCGGGGAGCTCGAGGGCGGCGATGACGCGCTTGGCCTTGGCGATCTCGGCGGCGGACATCTGGGAGAAGTCCTTCTCTCGCAGGACCTCGCGGTCAGACACCGTGAGCCGGGCGGAGAAGCGCTCCTCCTCCTTCGGCGGGGGGCGCTCCTGCTTGGGCGGATTGAGCCCCTCCTGCACGCGCGCGGCGCCGGCCTTCGGCTTGTCCTCGGGCTTCTTCGCGCCCGGCGACATGGGCGACATCTGCGCGATCAGCTTCTCGATCAGCGCGCGACGGCGCCAGAACAGGCGGAAGGCCTGGTCGAACAGGAGCGTGTGCTCGTGGCGCTTCACGAAGACGGCGTGGAGCGTCCAGTAGAAATCCTCGCGGCTACCGATCCGCGCCGCCTCGACCGCGGCGATCGCGTCGAGCACCGCGCCCGGGCCGACGGGGATGCCGGCGGCGCGCAACGCGCGGGCGAAATAGGCGATGTTGTCGGCGAGCTTGCCGGGGGTGGGTTCGGGAGTGTCCATCACGAGCGCCTCCCCGCTTCCCCCTGGCGGCCGGTGCACAGCCGCGCACCGGCTGTCACCCCGGGTCGCGAAGCAGGCCCGGGGCCCAGATCCACAGGTGGTCGACGAGCGTGCGCGCTAGCGGGCGCGTCCACGAACGCTGCCGGAGGCGTCGAGCGCCGCGGCGTGGGCACGCCGCTCTTCGACGCTCCGGAGCGTATGGATCCCGGACTGCCTTCGGCATCCGGGATGACACCTCTGTCACCCCGGGTCGCGAAGCGGGCCCGGAGTCCAGATCCGGAGGTGTTCAATGAGCGTGCGCGGCAGCGCGCGCGTCCAGGAACGCTGGCGCCCGCGGCATCCCGATGCACGGCGTGCCCGACGCCCATCACCCCCGCGCCTCCGCGCGGACGCGGTCGAGCACCTCCTTGGCCTTCGACCCCTGCATCTTCTGGATGTCGTCCTGGTACTTCAGCAGAACCCCCAGCGTGTCGGACACGAGATGGGGGTCGAGCGCCACCGTGTCCAGCTCGACGAGGGCGGAGGCCCAGTCCAGCGTCTCGGCGACGCCGGGGACCTTGAACAACTCCTCCTTGCGGATGGCCTGGACGAAGGCGACGATCTCGGCGGAGAGCTTGCCCGGGGCGCGGGGCGCCTTGGCGCGCAGGATGGCGAGCTCGCGCTCGGCGTCCGGGTAGTCCACCCAATGGTAGAGGCAGCGGCGCTTCAAGGCGTCGTGGATCTCGCGCGTGCGGTTCGAGGTGAGGATCACGACCGGCGGGCGCTCGGCCTTGATCGTCCCGAATTCGGGGATCGTCACCTGGAAGTCGGAGAGGATCTCGAGCAGGAAGGCCTCGAACGCCTCGTCGGTGCGGTCGAGCTCGTCGATCAGCAGCACCGGCGGGCCGGCGGGATCGGGCTCCAGCGCCTGGACCAGCGGACGCTTCACCAGGTGGCGCTCGGAGAACACGTCGGAGGTGAGCCGCCCCTTGTCGGTCTCGCCCGCGGCCTCGGAGAGGCGGATCTCCATCATCTGCCCGGCATAGTTCCACTCGTAGACGGCGGCGGCGACGTCGAGCCCCTCGTAGCACTGCAGCCGGATCAGCTTGCGGCCGAGCGCCTGGGCCAGGACCTTGGCGATCTCGGTCTTGCCGACGCCGGCCTCGCCCTCGAGGAAGAGCGGGCGCCCGAGCTTGAGCGCGAGGAAGAGCACGGTGGCGAGCGGGCGGTCCGCGACGTAGCCCGCGCTCGCGAGCAGGCTCTCGGTGGCGTCGATGCTGGCGGGGATGTCGGTCACGGGCGCGCGGGCTCCTTCATGAACGCGATCCGGGCAGGCGTGGGACACGCCCGCCCGGGGGGACTCGCGAGAGTAGATGGCGTCGCGCCATCCGATGTCATCCCGGACGCCGAAGGCGATCCGGGACCCGGATCCTCCAACGTCGGCTTCGCGGCGCATGCGCCGCGTTTCTCGACCTCACCGACGTTGCGCGATGCGGCGCATGCGCCGCAAGACTCGCGTCGGCGGATATGGGTCCCGGACTTGCTTCGCAATCCGGGATGACAGAGTTACCCCCGTCAGCGCGCCGTCGCGGCCTCCACGGCGCGGCGCGCCATGACGCCGACGAGATGGGCGCGGTATTCCGCGTCCGCGTGGATGTCGGAGTTCATCATGGAGGCGTCGGCCTTCATCCCCTCCAGCGACTTCGCCTTGAAGCGCTCCTTGAGCGCCGCCTCGGCCTCGCTCCAGCGGAAGACGCCATCGGAGCCCGCGCCGGTGACCGCGACGCGCACCTCCGATCCGCGCTTGGCCACGAACACGCCGGCCAGCGCGTAGCGGGAGGCGGGGTTGCGGAACTTCGCGTAGGCCGCCTTGGCCGGCACCGGGAACGCGATCTTGGTGATGATCTCGCCCTCCTCCAGTGCGGTGTCGAACATGCCGGTGAAGAAGTCGTCGGCCTCGATCTTGCGCTTGTTGGTGGTGATCGTCGCGCCGAGCGCCACGCAGGCGGCGGGATAGTCCGCGGCCGGGTCGTTGTTGGCGACGGAGCCGCCGATCGTGCCGCGGGCGCGCACCGCGGGATCGCCGATGATCTCGGCCATCTCGGAAAGGCCGGGGATCGCCTCGCGGACGACCTCCGAGGTGGCGACGGCCGCATGCGTCGTCATCGCGCCGATGACCACCGAGCGGCCCTTGCGCTCGATGCCCTTGAGATCGTCGATGGCGCCGAGATCGATCAGGCTCGCCGGCGCGGCGAGGCGCTGCTTCATCGTCGGCAGCAGGGTGTGGCCGCCCGCCAGGATCTTGGCGTCCTCGGTCTTGCCGAGCATCGTGACCGCCTGCCGGACGCTTGTCGGCTTGTGATAGTCGAAGGCGTACATGGACTTGTCCTCGAAAGTTCAGACGAGCGGCGCGCGTCGGGCGCGCGCCGCGAGGAAGCCTGGAGCGGTCACTCGGCCGCCATCGGGACGCGCGTCTTGTGGACGGCGCGCCAGACGGCCTGCGGGGTTGCTGGCATCGCGATGTCCTCGTGGCCGATCGCGTCGGTGACCGCGTTGATCACCGCCGGCGGGGCCGCGATGGCGCCGGCCTCGCCGCAGCCCTTGATCCCGAGCGGGTTCGAGGGGCACGGCGTCACCGTCATGCCGACCTGGAAGGACGGCAGGTCGCCCGCGCGCGGCATCTGGTAGTCCTGGTAGCTCGCGGTGACGAGCTGGCCGCTCTCGTTGTAGATCGCGGCCTCCATCAGCGCCTGGCCGACGCCCTGGGCGATGCCGCCGTGGACCTGGCCCTCGACGATCATCGGGTTGATGACCACGCCGAAATCGTCGACCGCGGTGAAGCGCGCGATCGTCGTCACGCCCGTGTCGGGGTCGATCTCGACCTCGCAGATGTGGACGCCCGCCGGGAAGGTGAAGTTGGTGGGATCGTAGAACGCCCCCTCCTTCAGCCCCGGCTCCAGGTCCTGGCCCGAGAACTTGTGGGCGATGTAGGCCTGCAGCGCCACTTCGCCGAAGGCGAGCGACTTGTCGGTGCCGGCGACCTTGAAGCGGCCGTCCTCGAACTCGATGTCGCCCTCCGACGCCTCGAGCGCGTACGCGGCGACCTTCTTGGCCTTGGCGATCACCTTGTCGATCGCCTTGGTGATCGCCGACATGCCGACCGCGCCCGAGCGCGAGCCGTAGGTGCCCATGCCGAACTGCACCTTGTCGGTGTCGCCGTGGACGATGTTGACGGTGTCGATCGGCACGCCGAGGCGATCCGAGACGAGCTGGGCGAAGGTGGTCTCGTGGCCCTGGCCGTGCGAATGCGAGCCGGTGAGCACCTCGATGGAGCCCGTCGGGTTCACCCGCACCTCGGCCGATTCCCAAAGGCCCACGCCCGCGCCGAGCGAGCCCACCGCCTGGGAGGGCGCGATGCCGCAGGCCTCGATGTAGGACGAGAAGCCGATCCCGCGCAGCTTGCCGCGCTTGGCGCTCTCGCGCTTGCGCTTGCCGAAGCCCTTGTAGTCGGCGATCTCCATCGCCTTCTCGAGCGAGGCCGCGTAGTCGCCGACGTCGTAGTTCATGATCACCGGCGTCTGGTGCGGGAAGCGCTTGATGTAGTTCTTCTTGCGGAACTTGGCCGGGTCCATCCCCAGCTGGCGGGCCGTCACCTCGACGAGGCGCTCGACCACGAAGGTCGCCTCCGGGCGCCCGGCGCCGCGATAGGCGTCGACCGGCGTCGTGTTGGTGTAGACGCCGTCGACCTCGGCGTAGATCGCCGGGATGTCGTACTGGCCCGACAGCAGCGGCGCATAGAGGTAGGTCGGCACCGAGGAGGAGAACGTCGAGAGATAGGCGCCGAGATTGGCCGTGGTGTGGACGCGCAGCCCGATGATCTTGCCGTTCTCGTCGACCGCCATCTCCGCATGGGTGACGTGGTCGCGGCCGTGGGCGTCCGACAGGAAGGCCTCGGTGCGGTCCGAGGTCCACTTCACCGGACGGCCGACCTTCTTCGCCGCCCAGACGCAGACCGTCTCCTCGGCGTAGATGAAGATCTTCGATCCGAAGCCCCCGCCGACGTCCGGCGCGATGACCCGCAGCTGGTGCTCGGGCGCGATGCCGATGAAGGCCGAGAGCACGAGACGGGCGACGTGGGGGTTCTGGCTCGTCGTGTAGAGCGTGTAGCCGCCGGTGCCGGCATCGTACTCGCCGATCGCCGCGCGGGTCTCGATCGGGTTCGGGACGAGGCGGTTGTTGGTGAGGTCGAGCCGGGTGACGTGGGAGGCGCGGGCGAAGGCGGCCTCCGTCGCGTCCTTGTCGCCGAGGTGCCACTCGTAGACCACGTTGTCCGGGGCCTCGTCGTGCACCACGACGCCGGCGCCCTTGGCCTTGCCGGTCTCGACGATGGCGGGGAGCGGCTCGTAATCGACGCTCACCGCCTCGGCGGCGTCGCGGGCCTGGGCCAGCGTCTCGGCGACGACGACCGCGACGTGGTCGCCGACGTAGCGCACCTTGCCCTGGGCGAGCGCGGGATGCGGGCCCGCGCGCATCGGCGAGCCGTCCTTGTTGTGGATCATCCAGCCGCAGATCAACCCGCCGATCTGGTCGGCGGCGAGGTCGTCGCCGGTGAGGATCGCGACCACGCCGGGCATGGCGGCGGCTTCCGCCGTGTCGATCGCCTTGATGCGGGCATGCGCGTGCGGCGAGCGCACGAACACGGCGTGGGCCTGGCCGGGACGCGCGAGGTCGTCGGTGTAGCGGCCCTGGCCGGTGATGAAACGCTGGTCCTCCTTGCGGCGCACGGGCGCGCCGATACCGGTACCCGTCATGGCGGTGTCCTCCGAAAGACGCCTCTTTGCGGGCGATTTCTCAAGTCATGGATGAACCGTTTGCGGAGCCGCGCAGTGTCGGCGCGAGACGAAGACGCTCCGGAAAAGGCTGAAGGGAGCCGCGGGCGCGCGCGCCTCACTCGGCCGCCTGGCGCACGGGCGCGCCCACCATCGCCTTGGCGCCGGTCTCCACCGCGCGGACGATGTTGTGGTAGCCGGTGCAGCGGCAGATGTTGCCCTCGAGCTCGGTGCGGATGGTCTCCTCCGAGAGGTCGCCGCCGAGGCGGTTCACCATATCGACCGCGGTCATGATCATGCCGGGCGTGCAATAGCCGCACTGGAGCCCGTGATGCTCGCGGAAGGCGGCCTGCATCGGGTGCAGATCGGCGCCGCTCGCGAGACCCTCGATGGTCGTGACGGTGGTGCCGTCCGCCTGCATCGCGAGGGTCGTGCAGGCCTTCACCGCGGCGCCGTTCATGTGCACCACGCAGGCGCCGCACTGGCTCGTGTCGCACCCCACGTGCGTGCCGGTGAGGCGCAGGTGCTCGCGCAGGAATTCCACGAGCAGCGTGCGCGGGTCGATGTCGGCGGTCACGGGCTTGCCGTTCACCGTCATGGAGACGATGGCCATGGGTCTTGTTCCTCCTGTCGTCCGGCGCGTTGGCCGGTTGGTCCGTGCGGCGGGCGCCGCCGGCTGTGCTTGGACGACGAGCGCGGCGAAGCGCCACCTTCGAATGCGTCGAATTCGAGTGTGAACCGCGCCAAAACGCCGGTCAAGCGGGGTGCGGCAAGACGAAAGGACGATTTTCGCGCGGTCCCGATGCCGATTTGGCCAGTTCGACGGCTACCGTCTCAGAGAGGGCGGGAAAGGAAGGCGGCGTTCGGATCGTAGCTGGCGAGCGCCGGACCCATCTGCGGGCGAGTGGCGTCCCGGAAGCCGCGGCGGGTCCAGAACGCCGCCTTGCCCGTGATCGCCACGAGAGTGACGGCGCGGAAGCGCCCGCGGGCCTTCGCCGCGAGCGTGTCCACGAGCACGGTCGAGAGCCCGCTCCCGCGAGCCTCGGGGGCGATCACGAGATCGTGAAGATGCAGGGTCGAGGGCGCGTCCGGGAGGCGTCCGAGCAGCGTGTCGAGGGCCGGTGGGCCGGTCTCGGTCCAGGGATGCGCGAGACAATAGCCGGCGAAGGAACCGGCAGGCTCGAGGGCGAAGCACCAATCCGGCGCGAGCGCGAGGCGCTCCGCGAGAACGGCCGGCCGCTCCGGATAGTCCGGGTAGGTCGCCGTCGCCAGCGCCTCGAGTGCGGGCAGATCCGCCTCTCTCAGCGGCCGCCAGCCGGTTTCCTGCGCCATCTCTCGCCTCTCGTCGGGCCAAGGCCGCTTTGGCCGCCTGCCGCCTTACCGCGATCGTCGCCCTGCCCTATTGTGCCCGTCCGCGCCGCGCAAGATCGGCGGCCAGCCGGAGGAGCGCCATGGACCTGACGATCGACGGATTTCGCTTCAACGTGCGCCTCGACGGGCCGGAAACCGCTCCCGTCCTGATGCTGTCCAACTCTCTCTCCTCGAACCTCTCGATGTGGGAGCCGCAGATGGCGGCCTTCACGCGGCGATACCGGGTCCTGCGCTACGACCAGCGCGGCCACGGCGGCACGCAGATCTCGACGAAGCCCTTCACGATCGATCGGCTCGCCGACGATGCGGTGGCGATCCTCGATGCGCTCGGGATCGCCAAGGCGCATTTCTGCGGCGTCTCGATGGGCGGCATGACCGGGATGAGCCTCGTGCGCCGGCACGCCAAGCGCATCGATCGCGCCGTGCTCGCCAACACGGCCGCGCAGATGGGCCCGCCCGACCTGTGGAACCAGCGCATCCGGGCCGTGCGCGCGGGCGGCCTGGAGGCCGTCGTCGACGCGACCGTCGAGCGCTGGCTCACGGCGGGCTTCCGGAGCCGCTCGCCCGAATCGGTGGCCGCCATTCGCGGCATGATCCTCGGCACGCCGCCGGAGGGCTACGCCATGTGCTGCGCCGCGATCCGCGACATGGACCAGCGCGAATCGATCCGGTCGATCGAGAACCCGGTCCTCGTGATCATCGGCGCGCAGGATCCCGCGACGACGCCGCAGGCCGGCGCCATCGTGGAGGCGGCGATCCCGGGCGCCAAGGCGGTGACGCTGGACGGCGCGCACCTGACGAATTTCGAGCAGGCGGAGGCGTTCTCGCAGGCCGTGACGGATTTCCTCGCCGCGATGCCGTGAGCGCGCGGCTTGAGCGTCGCCGCCACAGCGTCTAGCAAGGGGCCGCCGCCGGGGCGCGGCTCTCATCCGTGGACATCCGGCCGGTGGCGACGCTTCCCCTCTCGATCTTCCTCATCGTCAAGAACGAGGCCGACCGCATCGGCGCGACGCTCGATGCGGTCGCGGGGCTCGCGGACGACGTCGTCGTGGTCGATTCCGGCTCGACCGACGGCACGCAGGCGATCGCCGAGGCCAAGGGCGCGCGGGTGATCCACCACGACTTCGAAGGCTACGGCCCGCAGAAGCGCTTCGCCGAGGACCAGTGCCGGCACGCCTGGCTCCTCAACCTCGACGCGGACGAGGTGGTCCCGCCGGAGATGGTCACGCACATTCGCGCGCTCTTCGCCGCGGGCGCGCCCGAGAAGGACGCCTATACGACCCGCATCGCCGAGGTCTTCCCCGGCGAGGAGGACGTGCACCCCCTCGCCTACGCGCTGACCCCCGTGCGCCTCTATCGCCGCGACAAGGGCCGCTACTCGGCCTCCATCGTCCACGACCGGGTCGCGCTCGCCCCCGGCGCGCGGGTGGGCGCCCTGAAGGGCACGATCCGGCATCGCTCGGTGCGCTCGCTCGGCGACCAGATCGCCAAGCTCAACGCCTATTCCGACCGCCAGGCGGACGATCTCGAGGCGCGCGGGGCGACGGTCGCGACCTGGCGCGTGTTCTTCGAGTTCCCGGCGGCCTTCGTGAAGGCCTATTTCGGGCGCCGCCACGCGGTGCGCGGCGTCTACGGCTTCCTGACCGCGATGAACTACGCCATCAGCCGCCACCTGCGCATCGCCAAGCATATCGAGCGCCGCCGGCTCGCCGCGTGGGGGAAGGACCGGCGGGATGCGTGATCCCGCAGACGCCGAAACCGGCAAGCGCGCGCCGAGCGCCCGGACGCTCGCGCTGCGCGGCGCGCGCGACGCGCTCGCCCTGCCCGCCTGGGTCGTCGGCTTCGCCCTCGTCGGCGTCGGCGGCCTCGCGCAGGACGTCGGGCATCCGCTCGGGGCGGCGATGCTGTCGACGCTGCTGATCTGGGCGGGGCCGGCGCAGGTGATCTTCTACGGCGCGATCGCGGCCGGCGTGGCGCTGCCGCTGATCGCGGTGGCGATCTGCCTCTCGTCGATCCGCTTCCTGCCGATGACGATCTCGCTGATGCCGCTGCTGCGCCGGCCGGGCCAGGGCCTGCTCGCGCAGATCGCGCTCGCCCATTACGTCGCCGTCACCGTCTGGGTGGAAAGCCTCCGGCGCCTGCCGCAGATGCCGGCGGAGCACCGCGTCCCCTATTATCTCGGCTTCGCCAACGCCTGCATCGTCACGACGACGGCGCTGACCGGGGTCGGCTGGTTCCTGTCGGGGACGCTGCCGGGGCCGCTGGCCTCGGGGCTCCTGTTCATCACGCCGATCTACTTCACGCTCGCCCTCGCGGCGGGGGCGCGGACCACCGTCGACGTCGCGGCGATCGGTCTCGGCTTCACGCTCGCGCCTCTGTTCGGCGTCCTGGTCGGGCGCGATTTCGATCTCCTGCTGACCGGCCTCGTCGGCGGCACGATCGCCTATCTCGTCGGCCGTCGCCGCCGCGGGAGGCGCGCGTGAGCGGGCTCGAGGCGATCGTCGGCGCGGGGCTCGCGCCGTATCTCGCGCTGATCCTCGTCGGCTTCCTGCCGAGCGAGGTCTGGCGCGTGCTCGGCGTCGTCCTGTCGCGGGGGCTCGACGAGGATTCCGAGGTCCTCGTCTTCGTTCGCGCCGTCGCCACGACCCTTCTGGCGGCGGTCGTCGCGAAGCTCGTCGTGTTCCCGAGCGGTGCGCTGGCGCTCGTTCCGATCTGGGCGCGTCTCGGAGCGATCTTTTTCGGGCTTGGCGCGTTCTTCCTTTCGCGTCGGTCCCTGATCGCGGGCGTCGTCGCCGGCGAGGTGTTCCTCGTCGCGGCCGCCACCCTCGCTCTGGGCTAGACGCGCGAAGCGGACCGCAAGCACGTCGCGCCACGAAATCGCCCCACGAGCCAGGGGGGTCGCGCAGGATCTTTCACGGAATACCGCCGTTGAGGATCGAGCGCCGAACTTTCGCCAAACGGCTCAGGTCGACTTCATGGCCCGCAACGGAGGTCGGCGTCCAGAACAGGACCGTACCGTCGCCAAAGGAGAGTTCGATGGAACACAAGCGTGTTGATCAACTCCGTAGCGTTGCCGATGTTGCGTACCAGCCTCCGAAGGAGGCCCTGACCCGCCGCGAGCGTCTCGAGCGGTGGGTCGAGCTCTTGGAGGCGGATCCCCGCCGCCGCTTGTATTCGCTGGGCGATATCGAGTTCCAGCCCCGCGAGACGCGCCACCTGATGCGCGCCGACGACAGCCCGCTCACCGTCGCCTACAACGACCCCGTCCTGCGCGGCCAGGGTCTCGAGAGCGACCGGCTCGGCGACGGCGTGGCCTTCTTCGGCCTGTCGGAGGGCGATGCGCATCGCATCCTGTGCTCGTGCCTGAACGGGCGCACGATGGAGGCCTCGACCGCGGCTCGCCGCGTGCGCGCCTCGGTGAACCAGCGCGGCCAGAAAATGCTGGCGCTCGGGATCACGACCGGCCTCGTGCTGGCCGTGCCGGCCATGGCGCTCCTCGTCGGCTGAGAGAGGACGGCCTTTCGTCCCGCCGACCAGGTCCCCCGGAACTCGGGACGTCGACGCGCCGCCGTCGACGTCCCGCTGTCGCGCCCGCCCGCGGCCGGAACCGGGCGCGGCGATGTGCGCGGCGGCCGAGCGCCATCGAGGCGCGATTTCGCGTTCGTCCCTCTTGCGCGATCGCGCCGCCCGTGATCCCTTCCCGCCGCATCGATCCCTGCTGACGAAAAGCCAGGAGCGCGGCCGTTGGAAGCTCTCTTCATCGGGCAAGCCTATATCGACGTCACCTTCGTGACCGACCACCTGCCGACCGGGGACGAGAAGACCGTCGCGCAGGACTACGCCATCTCCTTCGGCGGCAACGCCGTATCCGCCGCCTTCTGCTGCGCCAAGCTCGGCATCGCGCCCGACCTCCTGGCGACGGTCGCCGACGACTGGCTCGGGCGCATGTTCATCGACATGGCGGCGCGGTACGGGATCAGCGTGCATCATCGCAAGGTGCGCGAGAGCTCGCTCTCCTTCATCATGCCCAAGGGCGGCAAGCGCGCCATCGTGCGCTGCCGCGACGACGACTTCCTGCACCCCTTCCCGCCCTTGAATCTGCGCGGCTGCCGCGCGCTGCATCTCGACGGCCACCAGCCGGACGCCGCGCTGCACTACGCCAAGACCTGCCGCGAGGCGGGCATCCTCACCTCCCTCGACGGCGGGGGTCTGCGCGCCAACACGCACGAGCTGATGCCGTTCGTCGACGTCGCGGTCGTCGCCGAACGGCTGTGCGAGCAGATGAACCTCGCGCCCGGCGAGATGCTGGACTATCTCAAGAGCCGCGGCGTACGCGTGGGCGGGGTAACGATGGGCGAGCGCGGCATGGTCTGGTACGACGAGACCGGCGAGCCGCGCCACATGCCCGCGCTGGCGCTCCCCGCGGAGCGCGTCGTCGACACCAACGGCGCCGGCGACATCTTCCACGGGGCCTACGTCCATTCCTACCTCGCCCGCCCGGAGGGCTCGTGGAGCGACCACTTCGCCTTCGCGCGCGGGGCCTCCACGCATGCGATCCAGCGGCTCGGCAACGAGGCGAGCCTTCCGAGCCGCGCCGACGTCGAGGCGGCGATGACGTCGTTCCCCGAGCGCGCGGCCTGAGGCGCGCGGCCCCTCAGTGCAGCGGCGCCACCGCAGCGACGTCGCGGATGCGCTGGCGCAGGGCCTCGAGCCGGCGCTCGTAGGGCGCCTTGGCCGCCTCGTGGCGCGCCGCGAGGTCGGCGGCGATCTCCGTCTTGACCGGGTCCGGACCGTCCCACAGCGCCAGGCGCTGGCGCGCCGCCTCGTAGGCGAAGGCGAGGTCGGCCAGGATGGCGAGCGTCTCCTGAACGGCGGGGGTGAGGTCGTCGGGATAGAGCTGCGCGTCCGCGCGCGCCGAGCGGGCGGAAAGAGGCTTCGACATGAGGGTGGCGTCCTTCGCTGCGAGCCCCCGATCCGCGCCTTTTCCTGAGGCCCGCCGCCGCCGGCATTCTCCTGCGCCGGTCGCTGCGGAAGCGGGCCATGCAAGGAAACGCCGCGATTGTGGACGAGTGAAGGCAGCGCGGCCATGCGGAGGAGAGAGAGCGGGCGCAAGGGGACACCGGCGAGGCTTCCGAACCGGCCCCCGACGAAGCCCCTTGCCGACTCGTCCGCGCGCCCTCTTTTCGTTCGCATGAACGCTCCCCCGCTTTCCCCCGGCGCGGCGATCGTGGTCGGCGCGTCCGGCGGGATCGGCGCCGCCCTCCTCGCCGCGCTCGAGGCCGACGGCCGCTTCCGCCCGGTGATCGGCGTCTCGCGCGCCTCCGATCCCCCGCTCGACGTCGCCGACGAGGCGACGATCGCGGCCTTCGCGGCGGGGCTCGACGCCCGTCTCGCCGGCGCGCCGCTCAGCCTCGTGATCGACGCGACCGGGCTCCTGCACGACGAGACGCTCGGGCCGGAGCGCTCCTGGCGGGAGATCACGCCGGAGGCGATGGCGCGGGCCTTCGCGGTGAACGCCACCGGGCCTGCGCTCCTGATCAAGCATCTCGCCCCGCGCCTCGCCCGGGAGGGCAAGGCGACCTTCGCGACGCTCTCGGCCAAGGTCGGCTCGATCGGCGACAACAGGATCGGCGGCTGGTACGCCTACCGGGCCTCCAAGGCCGCGCTGAACCAGATCGTGAAGACCGCCGCGGTCGAGCTCGGCCGGCGGCGCCCGCAGGCCCTGTGCGTGGCGCTGCATCCGGGCACGGTGGACACGCGCCTCACCGCCCCCTTCGCCAAGGCCGGGCTTTCGGTCGCGACGCCGGCGATCGCCGCCGAGCGGCTGATCGCCGTCCTCGACTCTCTCGCGCCGGCGCAGAGCGGCGGGTTCTTCGATTATCGCGGGGAGAGGCTGCCCTGGTAGGGGGCCCTCCCCCTGTCATCCCGGACGGCGAAGCCGATCCGGGACCCATACCCGCCGTCGTCTCCCGAGCGGCGTTCACGCCGCGTCCCTCCGGCCTCGATGTCGCGTGTCGGCCGGCGTCGCACCCGGCGTGCGATGCGACCTGAAGGTCGCAAGACGAGCGTCGGCGGGTATGGGTCCCGGGTCGCCGTTCGGCGCCCGGGATGACAGACCTTCGCCCTGGGGGAGCGGCTGCCCTGGTAGGGGGCCCTCCCCCTGTCATCCCGGACGGCGAAGCCAATCCGGGACCCATACCCGCCGTCGTCTCCCGAGCGGCGTTCACGCCGCGTCCCTCCGGCCTCGATGTCGCGTGTGGGCCGGCGTCGCACCCGGCGTGCGATGCGACCTGAAGGTCGCAAGACGAGCGTCGGCGGGTATGGGTCCCGGGTCGCCGTTCGGCGCCCGGGATGACAGACCTTCGCCCTGGGGGAGCGGCTGCCCTGGTAGGGGGCCCTCCCCCTGTCATCCCGGACGGCGAAGCCGATCCGGGACATACCCGCCGTCGTCTCCCGAGCGGCGTTCACGCCGCGTCCCTCCGGCCTCGATGTCGCGTGTGGGCCGGCGTCGCACCCGGCGTGCGATGCGACCTGAAGGTCGCAAGACGAGCGTCGGCGGGTATGGGTCCCGGGTCGCCGTTCGGCGCCTGGGATGACAGACCTTCGCCCTGGGGGAGCGGCTGCCCTGGTAGGGGGCCCTCCCCCTGTCATCCCGGACGGCGAAGCCGATCCGGGACCCATATGTGGACGGCCCCTGGTCTGCAAGAGGGTCGAGCCGGCTCATCGAGATCGCCTGCACCCATATGTCCGACCTGTTCGCGCGGCCCGAGGGCCGCTGGCCAAGATGGGTTACGCTTGATCGGGCGCCGAACATACCCGCGATTTCATCGCGCCATTGGGTCCCGCGGCTTGGCCCGATCATCGACGTGTCGATGGTCCACCTCTCGTTCCTGCAGGTCACGCCCTCGCTTGTCGGCCCCGGAGGGCACGGCGGGCGGCGGGCGTCTCGGGCGCGCCGGGGCGGCCGCAGGTGCGGCCGGCCGGCGCGAAACGGGGTGCGGCGGCGCTCACGCCGCGGCCTCCAGCGGCTCGAGGGCCGGGCCGTGATCGCGGTCGAAGCGCGCGCCGGAGGCGAGGAGCTTCCACAGGATCCGCGCCACCCGGTTGGCCAGCGCGACCGCGACCTCCTTGAACTTCTTCTTGGGCAGGAGCCGCGCCGCCCAGGCGACGAGCCGCCCGCCGCCGCAGGCCTCCTCGCCGCGGCGCTTCACCTGCTGGAGCAGCGCCGTCGCCGCGCAGACGAGATCGGCCCTGAGCGCCATGTCGCCCGCGCGGGTGATGGCGCCGAGGCGCTGCCTGTTGGCGGTGGTGTGGTCGCGCGGAGTGAGCCCGAGCCAGCCGGCGAAGGCGCGTCCCGAGCGGAAGCGCCGCGGATCGCCCACCGCCACCATCGTGCGCCAGGCCACGACCGGGCCGACGCAGGGCACCTCCATCAGCCGGCGGCAGGCCTCGCTCGCCCGCGCCGCCTTCACGAGCGCGGCCTCCGCGGCCGCGACCCGCGGGCCGAGGCGCTCCCATTCGTCGGCGAGATCCTCGAAGACGAGCCGCGCGTGCGTCGGCAGGTCCGTGCGGGCGAGGATCTCGCCGAGGATCGTGGGGATGTATCGGGCGCCCTGCGGAGCCACGATCCCGAGCTCGGCGGCGTAGCCGCGAACGCGGTTGCCGATCTCGGTTCGGCGCGCCTGGAGCGCCCGCCGGTGGTCGACGAGCATGGCGGCCGCCTGCTGCGCCTCGCTCTTGATCGGCACGAAGGTCGTGTCCGGCTCCCGCACGGCCCGGCAGATCGCCCGGGCGTCGGCGGCGTCGTTCTTGTTGCGCCCGACGAAGGGCTTGGCGAGCTGGGGCGGCACGATGCGCGCGTCGTGGCCCATGGCGACGAGCTCGCGCGCGAGAAGGTGCGCGCCCCGGCACGCCTCGATCCCGATCAGCGTCGGCGCAAGCGCCGAAAGCTTCTTCTTCATCCGCGCCGGCGTCCCGCTCTCGCGCCAGACCTCCCGGCCCGACGCGTCCGCGCCGGACACCGCGAAATGAGCCTTGGACGTGTCGATGCCGATCGCGCTAAACTCCTTCATGGACGGTCCCTCCCTCAGATCGAGCTGCAGATACTCCATCTTGGCACACAGATGCCGCCGGGTGGGGCCGTCCACACCAACATACGCGCCGTCGTCTCCCGAGCGGCGTTCACGCCGCGTCCCTCCGGCCTCGATGTCGCGTGTGGGCCGGCGTCGCACCCGGCGTGCGATGCGACCTGAAGGTCGCAAGACGAGCGTCGGCGGGTATGGGTCCCGGGTCGCCGTTCGGCGCCCGGGATGACAGACCTTCGCCCTGGGGGAGAGGCTGCCCTGGTAGGGGCGCCCTCCCCCTGTCATCCCGGACGGCGAAGCCGATCCGGGACCCATACCCGCCGTCGTCTCCCGAGCGGCGTTCACGCCGCGTCCCTCCGGCCTCGATGTCGCGTGTGGGCCGGCTTCGCACCCGGCGTGCGATGCGACCTGAAGGTCGCAAGACGAGCGTCGGCGGGTATGGGTCCCGGGTCGCCGTTCGGCGCCCGGGATGACAGGGGCTTTCAATGAGTGTAGTATTGACGCTAATGTATTTCAGGGTTGCTCACGATGTACTATGTGTACGTGCTGGCAAGTCGCCGCTACGGGACTCTCTACGTCGGGGTGACCAACGATCTCGCCCGGCGAGTGTGGAGCCACAAGGAAGGGCACTTTCCCGGTTTCACCAAGAAATACGGCGTCACGCGCCTGGTCTGGTACGAGAGCTACGAGAGCATCCACGACGCGATCGCGCGGGAAAAGCGGCTCAAGCGCTGGCGGCGCGACTGGAAAATCGAGCTGATCGAGGCGGAGAACCCGCTCTGGAGCGACCTCTACAATATCCTGAACCGATAAACGCTGTCATCCCGGACGCCGAAGGCGATCCGGGACCCATATCCGCCGACGCCCGTCTTGCGACCTTCAGGTCGCATCGCGAGCCCCGTGCGAAGCCGGCCCAAACGCGACATCGAGGGCGGAGGGACGCGGCGTGAACGCCGCTCCGGAGACGACGGCGGGTATGGGTCCCGGGTCGCCGTTCGGCGCCCGGGATGACAGACCTTCGCCCTCGCTCAGCTCGCCGTGCGGAAGACGATCTCGTCGGCCATGTCGATGCGCGGGCGCGGCGCGCCGAGGATGGCGTTGTCGGCGGCCTGGACGCGGGCCGCCTCCTCGAGGAAGCGCAGAAGCGCCGCGGGGCTGAGCGCGGCGAGGTCGAGGTCGCGCCCGTGGCGGAAGCGGCGCGCCAGATCGTCCGGGATGCCCGCGAGATCGCAGAAGGCCATGGTCCAGGAGCCGAAGCGGCGCTCCTCGATCTCGCGGACCTCCAGGATCTCGATGCGCTCGTGGCGGGCATCGCGGCAGATGCGGGCGAAGGTCTCGGATACGGCGGCGCGACGGCCCTCCAGCACCTGGGCGAACAGTCGCGGCGCCGCGACCAGCGCGCCGGTGATCGCGTCGCGCTCGTTGTTGCGCCGCGATGCGAGCAGGATGTCGTCCCAGGCGGCGAGGAAATCGGAGCCGATGCGCTCCGCATGCGGGCGGCTGACGTAGATCAGACGCGTCAAGGGCATGGCCGTGTCGCTCCCGATGAGGGCCCGCGCGATTCACGCGGGGCGTGAGTAGTTTTACGGGAGCATGCAGCGGGCCGGTTAACGCGTCTTCACCGCCGATTGAATTTTTAGCAAGGCGGGAATGCGCAATTATGAAAGCCCGTTAGGCGACACGGCGGCCGAGCGGGACCGGTCGCTCGGCTAGAACCGGTTGCTCTTGGGGAATCCCTTCGGCGGCAGGCGGCCCGCGTCGGCGCGATTGGCGATCCAGTCGCGCAGGTCCTCGCCCTTGACCGTCCAGGTGCGGCCCGACGTGTCGACCCAGGTGAGACCCTCCTCGAGCGGAAACACCTTCACGTCCGAGACGCCGCCGTCGCGATAGCGCTGCAGGCGCACGCCCTTGCCGCGGCTCATCTCCGGCACCTGGGAGAGCGGGAAGACGAGGAGCTTGCGGTTCTCGCCGACGATGGCGACGTGGTCGCCCTCGGCCGGGACGGCGAGCATCGCCTTCGCGCCCGCGTCGACGTTGAGCGCGAGCTTGCCCTTGCGGGTGTTGGCGACGAGCGCGTCCTCGGGGGCGAGGAAGCCGCGGCCGTCGGCGGAGACGAGGAGGCGCTTGGCGCCCGGCCTGTGGGGGAAGATCGCGGCGATCTCGGCGTCGTCGTCGAAATCGACCATGAGCCGGATCGGGTCCCCGAAGCCGCGCCCGCCGGGCAGCTTCGCGGCGTCGAGCGTGAAGGCCTTGCCGTTGGTCGCGAGCGCGAGGATCTTCGCCGTCGTCTCGGTGTGGAACGAGAAGGCGAGCGCGTCGTCGCCCTTGAAGGCGACCGACGAGACGTCCTGGACGTGGCCCTTGAGGGCGCGGATCCAGCCCTTCTTCGAGACGATGACGGTGATCGGCTCGCGCTCGACCATGGCCTCGGCGATGTCCACGGCGGAGGCGGCGGGCATGTCCTCGAAGGTGGTGCGGCGGCGCCCCAGCGCGGTCTCGCCGGAGAAGCTCTTGCGGACCTCGCGGATCTGCTTGCCCACCGCCTTCCACTGCTTGGGCTCGCTGGCGAGGAGGGCGTCGAGCCCCGCGCGCTCCTCGGTGAGGGTGTCGAGCTCGCGCTTGAGCTCCATCTCCTCGAGCTTGCGCAAGCTCCGCAGGCGCGTGTCGAGGATGGCGTTGGCCTGGATCTCGGTGAGGTCGAATTCCCGCATCAGCTCCTGCTTGGGCTCGTCCTCCTCGCGGATGATGCGGATGACCTTGTCGAGGTCGAGATAGATGATCAGAAGGCCGCGCAGGATCTCGAGGCGGCGGTCGATGACCGAGAGCCGGTGGCGCGAGCGGCGCTGGAGCACGTCGCGGCGGTGGTCGAGCCAGGCCCGGAGCGCCTCGGCGAGGCCGATGACGCGGGGCACCGTGCCGCCGACCAGCACGTTCATGTTGAGCGGGACGCGCGCCTCGAGATCGGTGAGCCGGAAGAGCGATTCCATCATCAGCTCGGGCTCGACCGTGCGCGCGCGCGGCTCGACGACGATGCGCACGTCCTCGGCCGATTCGTCGCGGATGTCGCCGACGAGGGGCAGCTTCCGCTCGGCGAGGAGCTCGGCGATCTTCTCGATCATCCGCGACTTGCCGACGCCGTAGGGGATCTCGGTGACGACGGCGGCCCATTGGCCGCGGCCGAGATCCTCGCGGGTCCAGCGGGCGCGCACCCGGAAGCCGCCGCGGCCGGTATTGTAGGCCTCGACGATCTGCTCCCGGCGCTCGACGATGATGCCGCCGGTGGGGAAATCCGGCCCCGGCACGAAGGCGAGGAGCTGCTCGGACGTGGTCTGCGGATGGTCGATCAGGTAGAGCGCGGCGTCGCACAATTCGGCGGCGTTGTGCGGCGGGATCGAGGTCGCCATGCCGACCGCGATGCCCTGCGAGCCGTTGGCGAGGAGGTTCGGGAAGGCGGCGGGGAGCACCGCCGGCTCGTCGGTGGAGCCGTCGTAGTTCGGGCGGAAGTCGACCGTGTCCTCGTCGATGCCGTCGAGGAGGAGGCGCGCGACCTCGGTGAGGCGCGCCTCCGTGTAGCGGTAGGCGGCGGCGGAATCGCCGTCGATGTTGCCGAAATTGCCCTGGCCGTCGACGAGCGGGTAGCGCGAGGCGAAATCCTGGGCGAGGCGCACCAGCGCATCGTAGATCGCCTGGTCGCCGTGGGGGTGGAACGAGCCCATGACGTCGCCGACGACCTTGGCGGACTTCTTGAACGGCGAGCCGGGGTCGAGCCGCAGGAGGCGCATGCCGTAGAGGATGCGCCGATGCACGGGCTTGAGCCCGTCGCGCGCGTCGGGCAGCGCGCGGTGCATGATCGTGGAGAGCGCGTAGGCGAGATAGCGCTCCTCCAAGGCCTCCTTGAGGTTGATGCTGTCGGCGTCGCCGCCGGACGGCGGCTCGACGGGCTTGCCCATGGGGCTCCTCGCATTCTGGTTCGAATCACAGGACTAGAACGGAGGGGGTACGGATGGCAAGGGCGGGGATGGAGTTGTCCACGTCCGTGGTGTGGCGCGGACGCACTCCCCTCTCCCTCGTGGCTCCTCGGTGCACGCATCTCCTTCAGTCGAGCGTCGGCGACCGCGTGCTCGGGGAGCGGACGAGCGGCGCTCGTCTTTCCTTCCCTGTAGGGGAAGGTGGCGCGCCGCCGCAGGCGGCGTGACGGATGGGGCGCGGCGCGCGAGCGACGCGTTCCGCGAAGCGGAAGCCGACGGCGGCGTCCGGCTCGACCGTCCGTTTCGGCTTCGCCGAACGCGCGTGCCGCGCGCCCCATCCGTCTCGGCTTCGCCGAGCCACCTTCCCCTACAGGGAAGGAGAAAGGCTCGGCGCCCGTCGAGCAGCTCCGCGACGTCGCTCGTCCACGCCGGACGAGCTAGTCGCTTCTCACAACTATCTCGACCTCGATGCCGGCGGCTCCGGCCAGGCTCGCCACGGGCTTTTCGTCGGCGGGCCGCGTTTCCGCCTTCTCCCTTAGGCGGCGCTGCATCGCCGTCGCGACAGTTCTGCACGCCCCTCACCCCCTGCCCCTCTCCACGAGGGAGAGGGGAGATTTCGCCAGGCGCGATCACGCCCCCTCCCCGCCCCCGATCAGATGCCGCGGGCCCGGGCCCTTTCGGGCGACGCGGTCGCCCTGGTTGCGGAGAGCGCAATCGTCGAGCGAGAGGCAGCCGCAGCCGATGCAGCCGGAGAGGTCGTCGCGCAGCTTCTCGAGCAGGCGGATGCGGGCCTCGATCTCGTCGCGCCAGGAGGCGGAGAGCGCCGCCCAGTCGGCGGCGCCGATGGGGCGCTCCTTCGGCAGGGCGTCGAAGGCGGCGCGGATGGCAGCGAGCGGAATGCCGACGCGCTGGCCCACCCGCACGATCGCGATGCGGCGCAGGACGTCGCGGGCGTAGCGGCGCTGGTTGCCGGAGGTGCGGACGGACTCGATGAGCCCCTGCGCCTCGTAGAAATGCACGGTCGAGACCTTGACGCCCGAGCGCCGGGCGACCTCTCCCACCGTGAGCAGGATCGACCTGTCGATGCGCGTCGCCACCACGTGCGCGTCCTCTCTTGACCTCGATATTGGTTGAGGTTTTATGCCTGTGAGCCTCCCCGGTCAAACCGAGAGGCCACCATGCGTCCCGACCCCGCCTTCCCCGTCCCGCCCCCCGCCCGCCACGTCGCGCGCGCCGCCTGGCCGCTGCGGCGGTTCCTCTGGAAGCGCGCGCTGGCGCGGCTTCTCGTGGGGCTCGGCATCGGCCGCGGGACGGGCGCCACGACGGCCCGCTCCCTCGCCCATCTCGACGACCGGCTGCTGCGGGACGTCGGGCTCAGGCGCGAGCAGGGGCCGGGCGGCGACCGGTATCGGCGGCTGTGAGGGGCGCAGCGAAACGGGCGGCAGGAGTTGACTAGACGTGCCCGCTACACTCTGAATTGCGCGTCTGCACCATAGGGCTCGAATCCTTGCTGTCGCGCGCCTCGCTCCACGCTCAGCTCGCCCCGGACGCCCGTCCGGGCGGCCTCTCGCCGCTCAACGCCGCGATCGTCGTGCTGATCGCCGCGTCGGTGGTGGTCGCGATCCTGGAGACGGAGCCTGCGCTTCACGTCGGGCGCGAGGCCGCGTTCCGAGCCGTGGAGATGGGCTTCGCCGCCGTCTTCGCCCTGGAATACCTGGCGCGGCTCTGGGCGGCCGGCGAGGATCCGCGCTATCGCGGCCTGCGCGGGCGCGTCGCCTACGCGCTGACGCCGACGGCGCTGATCGACCTCCTGGCGCTCGCCTCGCTCGCCGCACCTCTGGCCGACGGGAACGGCGCACTGCTGCGGCTCTTGAGGCTCGCGCGCATCCTGCGGCTGGCGAAGCTCGGGCGGTTCAGCCGCGCGTTCCGGGCGCTGTCCGAGGCCGTGCGCCTGCGCGGCCACGAGCTGGTCGCGAGCCTCGTGATCGCGGGCCTGCTGCTGCTCGCCTCGTCGAGCCTGCTCTACGTGGTCGAGGGCGGCGCGCAGCCGGAGGCGTTCGGCAGCATCCCGCGGGCCATGTGGTGGTCGGTGGCGACGCTGACCACGGTGGGCTACGGCGACGTCTTCCCCGTGACGCCGCTCGGAAAGCTGCTCGCGGGCGCGACGGCGATCGCCGGCATCGGGCTGATCGCGCTCCCCACCGGCATCCTCGCCGCCGCGTTCAGCGACGCGCTCCAGCGGGCGCGAGAGGCGAAGGAGCCGGCGGGGGACGCGTGAGGGGCGCCGCCGGAAACCCCTCGCCACAAGGGCGAGGGGAGACCGTCGGCGCCTTGCGCCGGACGATCGCGCGACCCGAACGTCGTCACCCCTCTCCCGTTCGGGACCCGTTCGGGAGAGGGGCTCGCCCTTTTTCCGCACCGCAGCGCGTTGCCTCCCCCCGCGGCCTTCCTGTAGAGGAGACGCGTACGGAACCTGGAGGTCGAACGGCCATGAAGAAGGTCTATCCCGACGCGACGGCGGCGCTCGCGGGGCTGCTCGAGAACGACATGACGATCATGGCCGGCGGCTTCGGCCTGTGCGGCATCCCGGAGAGCCTGATCGAGGCGATCAAGCTCTCGGGCGTGAAGGGGCTCACCGTGATCTCGAACAATGCCGGCGTCGACGGCGTCGGGCTCGGCATCCTGCTGGAGACGCGCCAGATCCGGAAGATGATCTCGTCCTATGTCGGCGAGAACAAGACGTTCGCGCAGCAGTTCCTCGCCGGCGAGCTCGAGCTCGAGTTCAACCCGCAGGGCACGCTCGCCGAGCGGATCCGCGCCGGCGGCGCGGGCATCCCCGCCTTCTTCACCAAGACCGGCGTCGGCACGCTGATCGCCGAGGGCAAGGAGGTGCGCGAGTTCGACGGCGAGACCTACGTGATGGAGCGCGGGCTCTTCGCCGACCTCGCCATCGTGCACGCCCATACCGGCGACACCGAAGGCAACCTGATCTACCGGAAGACGGCGCGCAACTTCAACCCGATGATGGCGACCGCCGCCGAGGTGACGGTGGCCGAGGTCGAGCACCTGGTCGAGCCGAGCCAGCTCGACCCGGACCACGTCCACACCCCCGGCATCTTCGTGCAGCGCCTGATCCACGTGCCGCACGCCAAGAAGCACATCGAGCAGCGCACCACCCGCCCGCGGGCGGCTTGAGGAGGCGAGACCATGCCCTGGACCCGTGAGCAGATGGCCGCCCGCGCCGCGCGTGAGCTGCGCGACGGCTTCTACGTCAATCTCGGTATCGGCATCCCGACGCTGGTGTCGAACTACATTCCCGAAGGCATGACCGTTCAGCTGCAGAGCGAGAACGG
Organism: Salinarimonas sp.; assembly: GCF_040111675.1. Taxonomy (NCBI): domain Bacteria; kingdom Pseudomonadati; phylum Pseudomonadota; class Alphaproteobacteria; order Hyphomicrobiales; family Salinarimonadaceae; genus Salinarimonas; species Salinarimonas sp. Next base: position 2,633,970 of record NZ_CP157794.1, read on the forward strand.
CATGCTCGGCATGGGCCCCTTTCCCTTCGAGGGCGAGGAGGACGCCGACCTGATCAACGCCGGCAAGCAGACCATCACCGAGCTGCCGACGACCTCGTACTTCTCCTCGGCGGACAGCTTCGCGATGATCCGCGGCGGGCACATCGACCTGTCGATCCTCGGCGCCATGCAGGTGGCGCAGAACGGCGACCTCGCGAACTGGATGATTCCCGGCAAGATGGTGAAGGGCATGGGCGGCGCCATGGACCTCGTCGCCGGGGTGAAGAAGGTGGTCGTGGTGATGGAGCACGTCGCCAAGGCGAAGGACGGGACGGAGAGCCCGAAGCTGCTCCATTCCTGCGACCTGCCGCTGACGGGCACGCACGTGGTCGACATGGTGATCACCGATCTCGGCGTCTTCACCATTGACAAGCACGGCGACGGCGGGATGGTGCTGGTCGAGCTCGCCGACGGCGTCAGCCTCGACGACATCGCAGCGAAGACGCAGGCGACCTATCGGGTGGCCGAGGGGCTGAGCGCCGCCTGAGGCCTCGCCGGCGACCGGAACTCGGAGGCCCGCGGGACGCCGATGCGTCCCGCGGGCCTTTTTCATGCGCTCAGAAGCGCTCGAGCGCGCCGGCGATCAGCGCCGAGGCGCCGAGCACGACGAAGGTCGTGCAGACCAGCGGATAGATGGTCTCGCCGAAGAAGCCGCGCATGAAGCGCGGCGAGATACCGGCGGCGTTCGGCATGCCGAAGCGCACGAGGAGGATGCCGATCGCGAGCAGGATCGGGCCGTAGACGACGGGCATGGGCGGTCTCCCGCCTTCGCGGAGGAAGGCGTCGCAGGCGGCGGCCGCGCGTCGCGCGCAATCGCGCCGCTCGTGTCGGAAATGGGTGGAAAGCTACGTGTCAGCCGGCCGCGCGCGGAGGGCCGCGGGCCGTATGCGCCCGTTTGCGAGGCGTGGGTGGCGCCGCCCCGTCGTGCCGCGGGCGCATGAAGGCGCGTGATCCGGCCGGGCCGGGCGCGGCGGCGGCGGTCGCGGGTCGAGTGCCGCCCCGGACCGGCGGCGCGGCGGCGCAGACGCCGCGGGCGCGCTCGCCGCGCAGGACGCCGTCGCGCGTGCTCTGGGCGATCCAGGCGGCGTCGCGATCGGGCGCCGCGCAGGCGGCGACGATGGTCGCGGCGGCGTCGGGGGCGGACGCGCCGGGGCGCACGAAGGCGCCGATCAGCGCGAGCGCGCAGATCAGGAACAGCCGGGCCGTCGCCGAAGCCGGAATGCCGTCGCGCATCGTGTCGCGCATGGAGGACGCAGCACCCGCGAGCCGCCGACGGCGGTCCGGGCCGTGCGGGCGACGGTCCGGGCACCGCGACGCTGCGCCCGCGCGAGGGCGGCGTCAAGAGGTCTCGCGCGGCGTGGCCGGATCGGGCAGATGCGATGGGCGCCGCCTCGCGTCCCGGCCTCACGCCGGGCGCCACGACACCTCCCCGAGGGCGCCCCCGCGGAGAGGTCGACGGCCGCATGCCGGCGTGCAGGGACCCTCGGCCTCGCTGGCGCGTTGCGCTCCTCGACGCCATCTCACCGGAACAGCGAAGGAGAGCGCCCGTGAACGATACCGGCTATGGAACCGCCTCGGGGGCCTATGCCCGCGACGGATACGAGCGCGACGGGGTGCGGCGCGCGAGCGAGCGGCTGGAGAGCCTCGCGCGGCTGCTCGATTCCTCGATCCGCGTGCCGGGCACGCGCTTCACCTTCGGCCTCGATTCGATCCTGTCGCTGGTGCCGGTGGTGGGCTCGTTCGTCGGCGCGGGCGTCTCGGCCTACCTGGTCATCGAGGCCTACCGGCTCGGCGCGCCGCGCGCGACGCTCGCCGCGATGCTCGCCAATATCGGGCTCGACACCGTGCTCGGCTCGATCCCGGTGATCGGCTTCGTGTTCGACGCGCTCTACAAGGCCAACAATCGGAACGTCGCCATCCTGCGGCGCCATCTCGCCCGCGCCGGACGCCTGTGACCGCCCTCAGGCGGCGGCGAGATCGCTGACGATCCAGCGCGCGAGATCGGCCGCGTCGAAGGGCTTCTCCCAGCGCGGCGCGTCGGCGAGGCCGGCGGGGACGACGTTGGCGGCGTAGCCGGTGGCGAAGACGAAGGGCACGCCCCGCGCCTTCAAGGCCCGCGCGACGTCGAAGACGAGATCACCGTGCAAGTTGATGTCGAGCACCGCGCGATCGATCCGCTCGCGCCCGACGAGCGCCAGCGCCTCCGCCGGGTCGCCGACAGGCCCGAGGACGTCGACGCCCTCCTGAACCAGGGCCTGCGCCAAGTCGTCGGCGATGAAGTACTCGTCCTCCACCACGAGGACGCGCGGACGCTCGGAGCCTTGCGCTGGGTAAGACATGTAAATATCCTTGAGTTGTCGGCAGCTTACGCCAACCGCCCGACAGGAGGACCGTACCAATACCACGCGCGCCTGCCAAGCCCGAACCCGTCCACGGGGTTGCGCCCACGCTCCGGCGCGCTTAGCCCTAGATTCCGTGTTGCCCCGCTTTGCGGGCCGTCGGAGGCGATTTCATGGCGCGCGCGATCATCATCGACACCGATCCGGGACAGGACGACGCGATCGCCATCCTGCTCGCGCTGGCCTCGCCGGAGATCGAGGTCCTGGGCGTGTGCGCGGTGGCCGGAAACGTGCCCCTGGCGCGCACCGCGGTGAACGTGCGCAAGGTGCTCGAGCTCGCCGGGCGCACGGACGTGCCCGCCTTCGCGGGGGCGGACCGGCCGCTGCTGCGCCCGCTCGTGACCGCGGAATACGTGCACGGCAAGACCGGGCTCGACGGCGCCGATCTCCCCGAGCCGACCATGCCGCTCGATGCGCGCCACGCGGCGGACTTCATCGTCGAGACGGTGATGAGCCGACCGGAGAAGAGCGTCACGCTCTGCCCGCTCGCGCCGCTCACCAACATCGCGCTGGCGCTGGCCAAGGAGCCGCGCATCGCCGAGCGCCTTCAAGGCATCGTCCTGATGGGCGGAGGCGTGTTCGAGGGCGGCAACCGCACGCCGGCGGCGGAATTCAACATCTACGTCGACCCGGAGGCGGCGCAGCGGGTGTTCCAGTCGGGCGCGGACGTGACCTTCATCCCGCTCGACTGCACGCACCAGGCGCTCACGACCGCGAAGCGGACGGCCGCGATCCGTGCGCTCGGGTCGCCGGTGGCCCAGGCGGTGGCCGGCTGGCTCGACTTCTTCGAGCGCTTCGACGAGCAGAAATACGGCACCGACGGCGGGCCGCTGCACGACCCCTGCGTGATCGCCTACCTGCTGCGGCCGGACCTGTTCCGGGGCAAGCGCGTCGCGGTGGCGGTGGAGACCGGCTCGGAGCTGACGCGGGGCATGACCGTGACCGACTGGTGGGGCGTCACCGAGGAGGCCCCCAACGCGACCATGCTGCGCGACGTCGACGCCGACGGCTTCTTCGCGCTCTTGACGGAGCGGCTGGCGCGGCTGTGAGGGCGCGCGATCGTGGCGCCCGGGGCGACGGGTCGCGCGTCGCCCGTTGACGCGGCGGCGGCGCGGCGAGAGCATGGGCGGGCAAGCCCCACCGGAGGTCGCCATGCGCCGTTTCGCCGTTCTCGCGCCGGCTCTGCTCCTCGCCGCCTCGGCCGCGGCGCAGGAGGCGCCGCGCGTGGCGCCGGCCGCGAACCCTTTCCCCGGAGAGCACGCCTGCATGTGCCGGGCCTTCGGCGAGGCCTACGAGGTGGGGGAGCGCGTCTGCCTCGGCCGGGGGCCGGGCGCGCGCATCGCGGAGTGCACGATCGAGGTCAACGTGATGAGCTGGCGCGTCACCGGCGAGCCCTGCCCGCCGTCGTGACGCTGTCTCAGGCGCAGGCCGTCGGCGCGCTCTTGCGGGGCGAGCAGGTGGCGTCCGCCGCCTGCGCGGGGCTCGCGATCAGCGGGGCGACGAGGACGAGCCCCGCGCCGAGCGCGAGGGCGGCGAGCAGCGTGGCGAGCGGAGCGGTGCGGGTGCGGCGGGTCACGGCGGGTCTCCGGCGGGAAACGATCTCTCGCCTTCGACGGAGCGTGGCCGTGAACGGTTCGATCGGGTGCGCTCAGGCGAGGCGCAGCTCGCCCGTGGCGGGGCGGTCGCGGCGACCGGGCGCGGGCTCGCCGGTGAGCCTCGCGCGGATCGTCTCGTAGGTCTCGGTGACGTAGACGGCGTTGTTCCCGTCGGCCTTGGGCGTGGTGTAGACGACGCTGCCCGGCCCGTCGCGGCGGGTCTCCACCTTGACGATGTGGGCGACGTTGATCAGCACCTTGGACTTGACGACGTTGTTCTCGGTGAGCTCGACGAAGGCCATGGCGTCTCCCGGCGCGCCCGCACGGCGCGCACCGTTGATCCTGCGAGGGTTGCCGCTCTCTTCGCACGCCGCGGTTTCGGCCGGGTTAAGCCGCGGCCGCGCGGATGAACCGTCCGGCGGACAGCCACGTTGTCCCCGGGGCGACAGCAGCGCAGTCCGGTCGCGCGCAACGCGGGAGGCAGCGATGACCGACCTCTCCAGCCTCGCCGGCCGCATCGTTCTCGTCGCGGAGGACGAGTTCTTCGTGGCGGACGACCTCGTCCACGCCCTGGAACGGCGCGGCGCGCGCGTGGTCGGGCCGGCGACGAGCGTCGCGCAGGCGCTGCGGCTGACGGAGGCGACGCCCGCCCTCGACGCCGCCGTGCTCGACATCAACCTGAAGGGCGAGATGGTCTTTCCCGTCGCCGATGCGCTGTCGGCGCGCGGCGTGCCCTTCGTCTTTGCGACCGGCTACGGCAGCGAGGTGCTGCCGAGCCGCTATTCCGGGCGGGTGCGCTGCGAGAAGCCCGTGGACCCCGACGACGTCGCTCGGGCGCTGATGCGGGAGGCCCGGAACTGAGCCCGGGCACGGCCGCCTCAGAGCCGCTCGTCCCAGGCCGCCAGGAAGATCGCCTTCGCGCCCGCTTCGTCGAGCGGGACCGGATTACCGCCCGCCGTCGGGTCGACTACCGCCATCGCCGCGACTTCGTCCGCGGCCGCCGGGTCGATCGCCTCCGAGAGGCCGCGCAGGCCGTGCGGCACGCCGAGCTCCTCGCGCAGCTTCAAGACCCAGGCGAGAAGGCCGTCGAAGCCGCCCTGCAGGCCGAGGAAGGCCGCGAGCCGGCGGCACTTCGCCTCGATCGCCGGGCGGTTGTGGACGAGCACGTAGGGCATGAACACGGCGTTCGTCATGCCGTGATGCGTGTGATGGAGCGCGCCCACCGGGTGCGAGAGCGAGTGGATCGCGCCGAGCCCCTTCTGGAAGGCGACGGCGCCCATGGCGGCGGCGCTCATCATGTCGCCCCGCGCGGCGATGTCGGACCCGTCCGCCGCGACCTTCGGCAGGGCCTCCTTGACGAGGCGCATGCCCTCCAGCGCGATGCCCTCCGACATCGGGTGGTAGGAGGGCGCGCAATAGGCCTCGAGACAATGGGCGAGCGCGTCCATGCCGGTGCCCACCGTGACGACGCGCGGCATGCCCACCGTGAGCTCGGGATCGCAGATCACGACGGCGGGCAGCATCTTCGGGTGGAAGATCACCTTCTTGGTGCGGATCGCCTCGTTGGTGACGACGCCGGCGCGGCCGACCTCGGAGCCCGTGCCCGCCGTGGTCGGCACGGCGACGATGGGCGCGATGCCGTCGGGCGTCGCGCGCGTCCACCAGTCGCCGATGTCCTCGAAATCCCAGATCGGGCGCGTCTGCGCCTGCATGAAGGCGATCAGCTTGCCCACGTCGAGCGCCGAGCCGCCGCCGAAGGCGACGACGCCGTCGTGCCCGCCGGCGCGGTAGGCCGCGACGCCGGCCTCGACGTTGGCGCCCACCGGGTTCGGCGCGACGTCCGAGAACATCTCGGCCGCGAGGCCCGCCTCGCGCAGGACGGCCATGGCCCGTTCGGCGATGGGCAGGCCCGCGACGACGGGATCGGTGACGACGAGGGGACGGCTCATGCCGGCGGCGCGGCAGGCCTCGCCCAGCTCGGACAGGCGGCCGGCGCCGAAGCGCACGGCGGTGGGGTAGCTCCAGTTGGCTCTGACGGACATGAGAGGGCTCGTTCTCGCTCGAGAGGCCGGCTTGTGCGGGATCAGCCGGGATGGCGCAGGTGGAAGGATTTCGGGCGCGTCAGCGTCTCGTAGCCGAGGCGCGAGAGCGTCGCCCCGCGACCGGTGTTCTTCACGCCGGTCCAGGCGAGCGCCGGGTCGAGATAGTCGCAGCGATTGGCGAAGACGGTGCCGGTCTCGAGCGCCGCGCCGATCCGGGCCGCGGCCTCGAGGTCGCGGGTGAAGATCGCCGCCGAGAGGCCGTAATCGCTGTCGTTCATCAGCCGGATCGCCTCGTCCTCGCCGCGCACCTTCATGATGCCGACGACCGGGCCGAAGCTCTCCTCGCACATCAGCGACATGGAGTGGTCGACGTCGACGACGATCTGCGGGGCCATCCAGGTCGAGCCGGCGGCGTCGCGGGGGAAGGCGGCGGGGTCGATCAGCGCGCTCGCGCCGGCGCGCACGGCCTCCGCCACCTGCCCGCGCACGAAATCGGCGCCGGCGGCGGTGACCATGGGCCCGAGGGTGGTGGCCTCGTCGAGCGGCGTGTCGAGCACGTAGCCGCGCGTCAGCGCCACCGCGCCCTCGACGAAGCGGTCGTAGACCGCCTCCTCGACGTAGATCCGCTCGATGCCGCAGCAGGACTGGCCGGAATTGAACATGGCGCCGTCGACGAGCGTCTCGATCGCATGCTCGAGATCGGCGTCGGCGCGAACGTAGGCGGGATCCTTGCCGCCGAGCTCGAGACCGACCCCGATGAAGCGGCCGGACGCCGCCGCCTCCATCGCCCGCCCGCCTTCGACGGAGCCGGTGAAGTTCACCTGATGCACGAGCCCCGAGCCGATGGCGCGGGCGGCTTGGGTATGGCTCAGCACGAGGTTGGCGAAGAGCCCCTCCGGCAGGCCCGCCTTCGCGAAGGCCTGCGCGAAACGCTCGCCGACGAGCAGCGTCTGCGTCGCGTGCTTGAGGACGACCGCGTTGCCGGCCATCAGCGCGGGGACGATGGAGTTCACCGCCGTGAGGAACGGGTAGTTCCACGGCGCGATGACGAGCACGGTGCCCAGCGGCCCGCGAGCGATGAAGCGGGTGAAGCCCTCCATCGCCTCCGGGCGGATCGGGGCGAGCGCCTCCTCGGCGATGGCGATCATGTGGCGCGCACGCTCCTCGAAGCCGCGCAACTCGCCCATGCCGTAGCGGACCGGCCGGCCCATCTGCCAGGCGAGCTCGGGGACGATCTCGTCGGCCATGGCGAGCATGGCGTCGACGGCGCGGGTGAGGATCTCGGCGCGGGCGGGGATCGGCGTCGCGCGCCAGGCGCGCTGGGCTTCGCGGGCGGCAGCGAGCGCCGCGTCCAGCGCGGCGTCGTCGGCGAGCGGGCGCTCGGCGACGATCGAGCCGTCGACGGGCGAGACGATGCGAACATTGCGGGTCATGGCGGTCCTCAGGCGCGTTCGAAGCCGCGCTTCAGCTCCCAGTCGGTGACGCGGCGGTCGTATTCCGCCTGCTCCCAGTCGGCCCCGTGGGCGTAATGGGCGACGACGCCCTCGCCAAGCGCGGATTTCAGCATCGCCGACGCGCGGAACGCCGCCGTCGCCTCGCGCAGGGTCTTGGGGATCTCGGGCACCTCGGCGCCCCCGGCATAGGCGTCGCCCTCGAAGGCGGGCTCCAGTGCGAGGTTCTCCTCGACGCCGGCGAGCCCCGCTGCGATCAGGCCCGCCAGCGCCAGGTACGGGTTGAGGTCGGCGCCGCCGATCCGGCACTCGATGCGCACGGCCCTGGTGTCCTCGCCGCAGAGCCGGAAGCCGGCGGTGCGGTTGTCGCGCGACCACACGGCCTTCGTCGGCGCGAAGGTGCCGACCTGGAAGCGCTTGTAGGAATTGACGTAGGGCGCCAGCAGCAGGGTGATGTCGCGCGCGTATTTCAGCTGGCCGGCGAGGAAGCTCTTCATCAGCGGGGACATGCCCTGCGGGGCTTCCGCGTCGTGGAAGAGCGGGCGCCTGTCCGCGTCCGCGAGCGAGAGATGGACGTGGCTCGACGAGCCGGCGAGGTCGTAGTCCCACTTCGCCATGAAGGTGACGGCCTTGCCGTGGAGGTGCGCGATCTCCTTGATGCCGTTCTTGAGGATGGCGTGGCGGTCGGCCATGGTCAGCGCGTCCGTGTAGCGGACGTTGATCTCCTCCTGGCCCGGGCCCCATTCGCCCTTCGAGTTCTCCACCGGGACGCCGGCGCCGGCGAGGCCCCGGCGGATGGCGCGCATCACCGGCTCTTCCTTGGTGGTCTGGAGGATGTGGTAGTCCTCGATGTAGGCGCCCGCCGTCTCGAGGCCGCGGAAGCCCTTCTCGTGGATGGCGCGGAAGCTCTCGTCGAACAGATAGAACTCGAGCTCGGTGGCGCATTGCGCGGTCCAGCCGCGCTCGGCGAGGCGCGCGACCTGCGCCTTCAGGATGGCGCGGGGCGAGTGCGGCAGCGGGTCGTGGTGGTGGTGGTCGACGACGTCGCAGAGCACGAGCGCCGTGCCCTCGAGCCAGGGTACCCGCCGCAGGGTCGCGAGGTCCGGCTTCATGGTGAAGTCGCCGTAGCCGCGCTGCCAGTTGGCGACGTCGTAGCCCGGCACCGGCTCCATCTCGAGGTCGTTGGCCAGCAGGTAGTCGCAGGCGTGGGTCTCGTCGCCGCCCTCGATGAAGAAGGGCGCGTGGAAGCGCTTGCCGACGAGGCGGCCCTGCATGTCGACGAAGCAGACGAGCACGGTGTCGATCTCGTCCGCGGCGACCGCCGCCTTCAGCTCGTCGAAGGTCATCATCCCGCCCATCCCGCACCCCTTTCTCGTTGTCGCAGTTCTCACTTGCCGTAGACGACTTCCGGCAGCCACAGGGCGGTCTGCGGGAAGATCATCACGATCGCCAAGGCCACCACCATCACCAGCACGAAGGGCACGATCGACCGGTAGATGTCGAGGATGCCGATCTCGGGGGGCGCCATCGCGCGCATCAGGAAGAGATTGTAGCCGAAGGGCGGCGTCATGTAGGCGATCTGGCAGGTGATCGTGTAGAGGATGCCGTACCAGACGAGATCGAAGCCGAGCGCGCCGACCAGCGGCACGTAGAGCGGCGCGACGATGACGAGCATCGCCGTGTCGTCGAGGAACGTGCCCATCAGGATGAAGCTCGCCTGCATCAGGATGAGGATCACCCACGGGCTCAGATGCAGCTGGTCGACGAACACGCCCTCGATCGCCCGCACCGCGCCGAGCCCGTCGAAGACCGCGCCGAAGGCGAGCGCCGCGAGGATGATCCACATGAACATGCAGGTGATCGCGAGGGTCTGGCGCACCGAGGTCTCGAACACGGCCCAGGTCATGCGGCCCTTGATCAGGGCGGCCGCGAAGGCCGTCATGGCGCCGATGGCGGAGCTCTCGACGAGGCTCGTCCAGCCGTTGATGAACGGCACCATCATCGCGAAGAAGATCACGAGCGGCAAAAGGCCCGCGCGCAGGAGGCGCAGCTTCTCGGCGAGCGGCACGTTGCGCTCCGCCTTCGGCAGGGCCGGGCCGAGATGCGGCTGCAGCCTGCAGCGCGCCCAGATGTAGACGACGAACAGCGTCGCCATGATCAGGCCGGGGATCACCCCCGCGAGCCAGAGCTGGCCCACGGGCTGGCGCGCGATCATGGCGTAGAGCACGAGCACGACGGAGGGCGGCACCAGGATGCCGAGGGAGGACCCGGCCTGGATGACGCCCGTGACCATGATCTTGTCGTAGCCCCGCCGCAGCAGTTCCGGCAGCGCGATCGTCGCGCCGATGGCCATGCCGGCCACCGAGAGGCCGTTCATGGCCGAGATCAGCACCATCAGCCCGATCGTGCCGATGGCGAGCCCGCCGTTCACCGGCCCCATCCAGACGTGGAACATCTTGTAGAGGTCGTCGGCGATGCGGCTCTCGCTCATCACGTAGCCCATGAAGATGAACATCGGCAGCGTGAGCAGCGGGTACCAGCGCATCAGCTTGATGCCCGCCGAGAAGGGGATGTCCGAGCCGCCCGTGCCCCAGAGGAAGAAGGCGGAGAGGGCGGCGACGAAGCCGATCGCGGCGAAGACGCGCTGTCCGGTGAAGAGCAGCAGCATCATCGAGGAGAACATCAGCAGGGCGATCAGCTCGTAGCTCATCGGGTCGCCTCCCCCGGGGCGGGCGCGCGGGGGTCGAGCGCCGGTGGCGCATGCGGGCCGCTCGGGGGCCGGCCCGTGAGCGCGTGGTCGATGTCCTTGAACAGCTCGGCCACCGCCTGCAGCAGCATCAGCACGATTCCGGTCACCATGACGAGCTTGATCGGCCACAGGACCGGGCGCCAGACCGAGCGCGAGCGCTCCATCACGCCGAGCTCGGTCGCGGCGGCGTCCGGGCCGCCGGTGAGGAAGGCCGTGACGAGCCCGCTCAGGAAGAGGACCGCCTGGCCCGAGAAATGGCCCAGCGAATAGGCGAGCGAGTTGAGCCCGCCGTAGAGCAGGAAGACCAGGAAGGTGATCAGGCAGAACACGGTGACCGCGTCGAGCGCCGCCTTCCTGCGGGGCGAGAGCGCGCCGTAGATCAGGTCCATGCGCACGTTGGTGCCGAGCTGGATCGAGTAGGGCCCGCCCAGGATGAAGTAGGCCACCATCAGGTACTGGGCGACCTCCAGCGTCCACAGCGAGGGCCGCATGAAGGGCGCGACCTTGGTGAAGGACGACCAGAGCAGGACCGCGATCATGACGAAGATCAGGTACATGGCCCCGCGGCCGACGACGTAGTTCAGCCGCTCGACCACGCGGACGTACCCGGCCATGAATGTGCGCATCGCGTTCCCCGCCGCCGTCTCCTCGCGCGCGAGCCGGCGCTGGAGCGCCCGACCTGATGAGATCAGGCCGGGCGCTTCAGCGTTTCCCTGTCGGAGCATCATCTCGCCCACCAACCGGATTCCACTGGGTGGGATGATGCTGCGGGGCCGGCTCGCGTCCCGTCAGTCTGTCTCAGGTCCGGCTGTAGGGATAGCCGGCGCTGTTGATGATCTCGCGATAGGCGCGGAAGATGTTCACGAGCTCCGCCTCGACCTCGCCTTCCTGCGCGACCTCGTCCCAGAACTCGGCCGCGGCGTCCTCGACCTGCTGCCATTCCTCCTGCGGGATGGAGGTGAGCGCGAGCTTGTCGCCCTCGGCGCGCAGCCGCGCCTCGCCGCCCCAGTACCACTGGTTCCGGTAGAAGTGCCCGCTCTCGACCGCGGCGAGGACGAGCGCCTTGAGGTGATCGGGCAGGTCCGCCCAGCGCTGCTGGTTGACGAAGAAGGAGCCGATCCAGGCGCCGGAGATGTTGTTCGTGCAGAAATAGTCGGTCACGTCCGCCCAGCCGACGGTGTAGTCCTCGGTGATGCCGGACCAGGCCATGCCGTCGAGCTCGCCCGTCTGCACGGCGACCTCGGCGTCCTCGTAGGGGATGTTCACCGGCACGACGCCGAAGCGGCTCAGGAAGCGCCCGGCGGTGGGGAAGGTGTAGAGCCGCAGGCCCTCGAGGTCCGCCACCGAGCGGATCGGGTTCTTGGTGTTGAAGTTGCACGGGTCCTGGCCGGCGGCGGAGAGCCACTTCACGCCGACCTTCTCGTATTCCCGGTCCCAGATCTCGGCGAGGCCGTACTGGCGGAACAGCACCGGCACGTCGAGGGCGTGGCGCGTCGCGAAGGGGAAGTAGCCGCCGAACTGGCGCACCGGCGTCGGGGAGGCCATGCTGTCGTCGTCGGAATGCACGGCGTCGATCGTGCCGCGCTGGAGCGCCTGGAACAGCTCGCCGGTGGGCACCAGCTGGTCGGCGTAGAACAGCTCGATCTCGAGCTCGCCGTTCGAGGCGGCGTTGATCTGGTCGATGATCGGCTTCGTCACGTGCTCGCCGAGCGCCGCGCCGGCATAGGTCTGGAATCGCCAGCGGATCGGCTGCTGCGCGAGGACGGCCGGGGCCGCGAGGCTGCTCGCCGCGACCGCCGCCCCGCCCACGCCGGCGTTCTTCAGGAAACCGCGTCTCGTCGTCGTCATGATCTCTTCCCCTCTTCTTGGTTTCGAAGCTCGTCGCCGTCGGGATCAGGTCCCGACCAGCAACGCGTTGTCGACGAACAGCGTCTCGCCGTTGACGAAGCTCGCCTCGTCGCTCGCCAGGAACAGAGCCGCGCGCGCCACCTCGTGCGGCTCGCAGATCCGGCCCTGCAGGCGCGCGACGTCGTCCTCGCTCACCTCGACGCCGAGCGCGCGCAGCTCGCGGAGCTCGCGCAGGCCGTGCGGCGTGCGGATGAAGCCGGGGCAGACCGCGTTGCAACGCAGCCCCCGGGCCCGATACTCGATGGCGATCGCGCGCGTGAACATGTGGCAGGCGCCCTTCGAGGTGCAGTAGAGCACCTCCTTCTCCGTGCCCGCCACCGCCGAGATCGAGGACGTGTTCACGATCGAGCCCTTGCCCGCGGCGAGCATCGCCGGGACGAAGGCGCGCGTCATCAGGAACATGGACTTGACGTTCACCGCCATCATCCAGTCCCACTCCTCCTCGGTCGTATCGAGAAAGTCCTTCACCAGCACCGTGCCGGCGTGATTGTAGAGCGTGTCGACGCGCCCGCCGAAGCGCGCGAGCACCGCGTCCGCGGCGCGCGCGACCTGGTCGGAGCGGGAGACGTCCGCCTCCACCGCGAAGGCGCGATGGCCTGCGGCGCGGATGCGCTCGGCCGTGCTCTCGGCCTCGGAGGCGTTGACGTCGACGACGGCGACGTGCGCGCCCTCGGCGGCGAAGATCTCGGACGCCGCGCCGCCGGCGCCCGTGGCGCCGCCGGAGACGATCGCGTTCCAACCTTCGAGACGTCGCGCCATCGGGCCCCTCCCCGCTCTCGCTGCGGCATGAAGGACCTCGATCGTAGCCCCGACCGTCACCTTGGCAATACACCGAGAGTGTCAGAACGCTCTAACACCATCGGACTATACACCTTCACCCCTCGGTGCTAGCGTTGTGTTGCCAGGAGTTGGGAGCCATGTCATGATGCACCCACTGGATTGCGATTGGCGTCGGCGCTGGAATATCGGCGTCGGAGCGGTGGTCGCGCGCCAGGGGCAGCCCGAACTCCCCGCCTTCCTCGTCGCCGCGTTCCGGCCGCTCGTGGCCTTCGATCATTCCGTGATCTTCGGATACCCGCCGGACCGGCGGCCGGTCTTCCTCTACGACGGCTTCTCGTCCGACGATCAGCGCTCCGCGCTGTCCGGCTATCTTCGCGGCGCCTACCGCGAGGACCCCTTCTACGACGCCTGCCTGCGCGGCGTCGCGCCCGGATTGTACCGGCTGGAGGAGCTCGTGACCGAGGACGCTCAGCCGGCTGCGGGCGCCCATCCGGGCTACGTCTCGCCCTGCGTCTCGCACGAGCCGGGCGCCCTGTCCGAGGAAATCGGCTTCTTCGCCCGCACGGAGGCCGGCGCCTACGTCGTCCTCTCGCTGATGCGCGGTCCGGAGCGGCCTCCCTTCAGCGAGACCGAGCTGGAGATGCTGCGCGAGGTCGAGCCGCTGGTGCGCTACCTGCTCTCGCGGCAATGGGCGCGGCTGGGCGCCGGCGAGGCGCATGCGGTCGAGATCGGGGCGCAGGAGACGCGCGGGCGCCTCGCCGCGCACATCGACGCCGCCATCGACGGCTTCGGCTCCAGCGCGCTGACCGCCCGCGAGGCGGAGGTCGCGCGCTGCATCCTCAGGGGCAGGCCGTCGGGCGCCATCGCGCAGGCGCTCGGGATCTCGGTCGCCACGGTCAAGATCCATCGTCGGCATCTCTATGCCAAGCTCGGCGTCGGCTCGCAGAGCGAGCTCTTCGCCGCGTTCCTCGACAGCCTGGCCTACGGCGCGGCTTCGCCGGCCTGCGCGGCGCGGGACGAGACCGTCGCCTGAGCCCGCCTCACGTCGACGCCCCGCGCGCCGCCATCCCGAGAGACGCGAGCGCCTCCACCAGCCGCTCCCCGAGCCAGGCCGCGACGCGCGCCTCGCCGGCCTCGTCGCCGACGAGGTCGTTGCGAACCTCGATCATGACGTTGGGCAGGCCGAGCGGCAGGGCGTGCTCGAGCAGCGTGTGGGTGACGCCGTCCTGCGGGCCGTAGGGCTCGTTGCGGCGCGTGTCGTAGCCGCCCGCCGCGGCGCAGGCGGCGAGGAGCGCGTCCGCGAGCCGCGCATCCGCATCGTGCAGGATGCCGATCTCGACGCTGCGCGGGACGCCGCGATAGACCGGCGTGAAGCTGTGGATCGTCACGAGCGCCGTCGGCGCGAGCCGGGCCCGACGCTCGCCGAGCACGCCCGCCAGCGTGCGCCGCCAGGGCTCGTAGAAACGCGCGACGCGCCGCGCCCGCTCGGCCTCGTCCAGTTCCGCGTTGCCGGGGATCGCGTAGACCTCGCTCGTCGCCGGCATGGCGCTCTCGGCCTCCGGCGGGCGGTTGCAATCGTACAGCAGCCGCGAGGCGCGCTGATGGACGAGGGGCGCGTCGAGCCGCTCGGAGAGGCGGCGCGACACGCCGAGCGCGCCGGGGTCCCAGGCGATGTGAGCCGTGCGCGCCTCCGGCGGCAGGCCGAGCCAGTCGTACGCGGCGGGCATGGCGTTCGAGGCGTGCTCGCAGGCGAGGACGACGGGGCCGATCCCCTCCGGTCGCTCGATCACGGCCATCGGGTCGAAGGCGTCGGTCTCGTCGGCGATGGCGCCGTCGGCGATCCGCTCGTCGTTCATGCTCGTCCTCGCTCCTGCGGCGCTCTCCCCGCGCCGCGCGCGCCCATGGTGGGCGCAACCTCCCCGCCTTCGCAAGCGGCGGCTCACGCCGCCGGCAGGCCGAGCGACTGCGCCACCGCCCCGAGATGGGCGCGCATGGCGCGCTCGGCCCGGTCCGGATCCCGCGCGGCGATCGCCTCGACGATGTCGAGGTGCTCCGCCCCGAGCGCCTCGCGCCGCGCCGGCGAGCGCGTGCCCTCGCGCAGGCGACGCCAGGCCGGATCGTCGCGCACGGCCTCGATCGCCTCGAACACCGCGAGGAAGAGGCCGTTGCGCATCGCCTCCGCGATGCGCCGGTGGAAGGCCGCGTCCCAGCGCTCGTAATCGCCGTCGCTCTCCGCCGCGCGGGAGCGCTCCGCGAGCTTGCGGATGGCCGCGACGTCGACCGGCGCGGCGCGCAGGGCCGCATGGCGCGCGAGGACGGGCTCGATCTCGAGGCGCACCTCCATGATCTCGGCGGGGCTGGTGAGGCTCGCGAGGCCGGCGAAGCGCCGCGCCATGGGCGTCGGCGGCGCGGACAGGAAGGTCCCCTGCCCCTGCCGCCGCCAGAGCGCGCCCTCGGCTTCCAGCGCGCCGAGCGCCCGGCGCACGGCCCGTCGGCCGACGCCCAGCGCCTCGGCGATCTCCCGCTCCGGCAGGACGCGCCCGTCGCGCACGAAGCTGCCGTCGGCGAGCGCGGCGCGCAGGCGCGACAGGGTCGCCGCGGCGTCGGTGTCGACGGATGGCGTCTCTGCTCTCGTCACGGTTCCGCTCGTCGGTTCCGGGCCAGTTCGGTGGGCAGGCCGCGCGGGCGTACCAATATGGAGATTGGTACGACACACGGGCGCTGCTGTCGAGCCTATCGAGGCGGCCGCGGCGCCTGCAATACGGGCCGGGAGCGCATGCTCGTTGGGCACTGATCCACTTGTGAGCGCCGCGCGATGGCCCTAACCTCCGCCGTCGTCCGGAAAAGCGCGGCGCTCCGCACCAAATCCGGATCAATCGACATTGGTTCGCTCCGGAGGCACGCATGACCTGGTCGATCGTCGCCAAGGATCCGCAGACGGGCGCGTTCGGCATCGCCGTGGCGAGCCGTTTCTTCGCGGTCGGCGCGCGCGTGCCGTTCGTCGCGCCGGGCGTCGGCGCGGTGGCGACCCAGGCGCTGATCAACCCGCTCTACGGCCCCGACGGCCTCGCCCTGCTCGCGTCCGGCGCGAGCGCGGCGGAGACCGTCGCCGCCCTCGTCGCGGAGGATGCCGGGCGCGAGAGCCGGCAGCTGCAGGTGATCGACGCGCAGGGCCGCATCGCCGCCCATACCGGCGCGGAGTGCGTCCCCTGGTGCGGCGCCCTCGCGACGGACCTCTGCGGCGTCGCCGGCAACATGCTGGAGGGGCCGCAGGTGCTGGAGGCGACCGCGCGGACCTACGCCGCGCGCGCCGACCTCCCCTTCGCGCGGCGGCTGATCGCGGCGCTGAAGGCCGGCGAGGACGCCGGCGGCGACAAGCGCGGCAAGCAGTCGGCCGGCCTCGTGATCCACACGCGCGAGGACTGGGCCGACCTCGACATCCGCGTCGACGATCATCCCGAGCCGATCGTCGAGCTCGCCCGGCTGGAGCGCGTCTCCCGCGAGCGCTGGATGCACTTCAAGCGCTTCCTGGCGACGCGCGACGATCCCGTCGGGATCGTCGATCGGGCGCGCATCGACAGCGAGATCGCCGCCGCCCTCGCGGCCCAGGCGGCGGAGGCCGAACGCGCATGACGACCGCCGAGCCCATCCTCGCGGTCGAGGATCTCGCCGTCACCTTCTCGGGGCCCGACGGGCGCGAGACGCGCGCCGTCGACGGCGTCGGATTTTCCGTCGCGCCCGGGCGCACGCTCGGCATCGTCGGCGAATCGGGCTGCGGCAAGAGCGTCACCTCGCTCGCCGTGATGGGGCTCCTGCCGAAGGCCGGCACGGCGATCTCCGGGCGCGTCCTGTTCGAGGGCCGCGATCTCCTCGCCGAGAGCGCGCGCACGCTGCGCGACCTGCGCGGCGACCGGCTGGCGATGATCTTCCAGGAGCCGATGACCTCTCTCAACCCGTCCTACACGGTGGGCGACCAGATCGTGGAGGCGATCCTGCGCCACCGCCGCGTCTCGAAGCGGGAGGCGGCGGAGCGCGCGCTCGAGATGCTCGACCGCGTGCGCATTCCCGAGCCGAAGGCCCGCTTCCACGACTATCCGCACAAGCTGTCGGGGGGCATGCGCCAGCGCGTGATGATCGCCATGGCGCTCGCCTGCGCGCCGCGCCTCCTCATCGCCGACGAGCCGACGACGGCGCTCGACGTGACCATCCAGGCGCAGATCCTCGAGCTGATGCGCATGCTGCGCGAGGAGACCGGCACGGCGATCGTCTTGATCACCCACGATCTCGGCGTCGTCGCGGAGGTCTGCGACGAGGTCGCGGTGATGTATGCGGGCCAGGTGGTGGAGCGCGCGCCGGTGGAGGAGCTTTTCCGCTTCCCGCAGCATCCCTACACGGTGGGGCTGCTCGGCTCGCTGCCGCGCTTCGGCGCCCGGCGCGAGCGGCTCGCCGCCATCGAGGGCGCGGTGCCGGACATGTCGCGCCCGCCGGCCGGCTGCCGTTTCGCCGCGCGCTGCCCCTTCCGCATCGAGGCCTGCGCGACGATGCCGGATCTCGTCGCGGTCGGACCGGATCGCGCCGCGCGCTGCTGGCGCGCGCCGCTCGAGGGGCTCGCGGCATGAATGCGCCGGCGCCCGTGCTGGAGGTCGAGGGCCTCGTCAAGCACTTCGTCACCAAGCGTTCTCTGATGGGCCGCCCGCTCGCGACGGTGAAGGCGGTCGACGGCGTGTCGCTCTCGGTCGCGCCCGGGGAGACGCTCGCGCTCGTGGGGGAATCGGGCTGCGGCAAGTCCACCCTCGGCCGCATGATCCTGCGCCTCGTCGAGCCGACGGACGGGCGCATCCGCGTCGCCGGACGCGACGTCACGCATCTGCCGGAACGCGAGCTGCGCAGCTTGCGCCGCACGGCGCAGATCGTGTTCCAGGACCCGTTCGCCTCGCTCAACCCGCGCATGACGGTCGGCGAGACCCTGGCCGAGCCGCTGATGCTGCACGGCATCGTGCCGGCGGGCGCGCGCGCGGCGCGGGTGGCGGAACTGCTCCGGCAGGTGGGTCTCGACCCGCGCCAGGCGGCGCGCTTCCCGCACGAATTCTCCGGCGGCCAGCGCCAGCGCATCGTCATCGCCCGGGCGCTCGCGGTCGAGCCGAAGCTGATCGTCTGCGACGAGCCGGTTTCGGCGCTCGACGTCTCGATCCGCGCGCAGATCCTCAACCTGCTGGAGGAGCTGCGTGCGCGGCTCGGCCTCGCCTACGTGTTCATCTCCCACGATCTCGGCGTCGTGCGCCACATCGCCGACCGCGTCGCGGTGATGTATCTCGGGCGCCTCGTCGAGATCGGCCGCACGGACGAGGTGTTCGAGAACCCGCGCCACCCCTATACGCGCGCGCTCCTCTCCGCGATCCCGGCGCCCTCCCCCGCCGCGCGCCGTCCGCGCCGCCTGCTCGAGGGCGACGTGCCGAGCCCGATCGCGCCGCCCTCCGGCTGCCATCTGCGCACCCGCTGCCCGCACGCCGCGCCCGCCTGCGCCGCCGAGCGCCCGCCGCTCGCCGGCCTGTCGGCGACGCACGCGGCCGCCTGCCTCTTCGCCGAGAGCCTCCCCGACACGCGCGACCTGACGCCCCGCGAGGCTCCGGTCGACCCGAGGCTCGAGACGCTCTTCGCCGCCTTCACGGGCGAAGCCGAACCCGCCGCGACCCTCGTCGGCGCGGCCGGAGGGGACACGCCGGCTCGAGCCGGCGCCATCAGGGAGACCGTCACCAGATGAAACGCATCCTCATCGCCGGCGCGCTCGCCGCGGCGACGCTCGGCCTCGCCGCAGGCGGAGCCAGCGCCCAGACCACGCTTCGCATCGGCCTCGCCGAAGATCCCGACGTGCTCGACCCCTCGCTGGGGCGCACCTATGTCGGGCGCATCGTCTTCGCCTCGCTCTGCGACAAGCTCTTCGACGTCGACGCCGACCTCAACATCGTGCCGCAGCTCGCGCTCTCGCACGAGGTCTCGGAGGACGGCAAGGCGCTGACGATCACGCTGCGCGACGGCGTCCTCTTCCACGACGGCACGCCGATGGACGCCGCGGCGGTGAAGTACTCGCTCGACCGTCATCGCACGATGGACGGCTCCTTCCGCCGCGGCGAGCTCTCGATCGTCGAGAGCGTCGACGTCGTCGACCCGCTCACCGTGCGGCTCAACCTGAAGAGCCCCTTCGCGCCGCTGCTCGCCACGCTCACCGACCGCTCGGGCATGATCGTCTCGCCGACGGCGGCCGAGGCTGCGGGCGACCAGTTCGGCAACAACCCCGTCTGCGCCGGGCCTTTCCAGTTCGTCGAGCGCGTGCAGCAGGATCGCATCGTCGCGGAGAAGTTCGCGGATTACTGGAACGCGGACGAAGTCTTCATCGACCGGATCGAGTACCGCCCGATCCCGGATTCGACGGTGCGCCTCGCCAACCTCCAGTCCGGCCAGCTCGACCTGATCGAGCGCGCGCTCGCCACCGACATCCCGACCATCCGCGCCGACGAGGACCTCGAGCTCGAGGTCGTCACCGAGCTCGGCTACCAGGGCATGACGATCAACGTCGCCAACGGCGAGGGCGCCAAGGGTCCGCTCGCCGAGAGCGCGCTCGTGCGCCAGGCGCTCGACCTCGCCATCGACCGCGAGGCCCTGAACCAGGTGGTGTTCAACGGCGAGTTCTTCCCGGGCAACCAGTGGGTCAACCCGCAGAACCAGTGGTACCAGGACGCCTACCCGGCGCCGGCCCGCGACGTGGAGAAGGCCAAGGCGCTCATCGCCGAGGCGGGCGTCGCGACGCCGATCGTCGTCGACTACATGGTGCCGAACAACCCGGAGGTCCGCCAGGTCGCGGAGGTGATCCAGGCCATGGCGGCGGAGGCCGGGTTCGACATGCAGATCCGCGTCGTCGAGTTCGCGACCGGCCTGCAGGAGGCCGAGGCCGGCCGCTTCGGCGCCTTCATGCTGGCCTGGTCCGGCCGGCCGGATCCGGACGGCAACATCTACTCCTTCGCCCATTCCACGGGCCCGCTGAACTACGGCAAGTACGCCAGCGAGACCGTCGACGCCGCGCTGACGGAGGCCCGCACGGCCACCACCTTCGACGCTCGCAAGGCGGCCTACGAGACGGTGGCGGACCTGTGGCTCACGGAGGGCTCGGTGCTCTACCTCTACCACCGCGCCATGCTGATCGCCCACACGGACGATCTCGAAGGCTACGTGCAGCTCCCCGACGGCCTGGTTCGCGTCGTCGGCGTGAAGCTGAACTGATCGGCCGCGCTCACGCCCGCCCGTGCGGCCCGCGCGGGCGGGCGCTCCCTCCTCCTCGAGAGAACGCCCGTGCTCACCCTCATCGGCAAACGGCTGGCGCAGCTCGTCCCGACCCTGTTCTTCGTGTCGGTGCTGATCTTCTCGCTGCAGCATCTCCTGCCCGGCGACCCGGCGCTGGTGATGGCGGGCGAGGAGCGCGATCCCGTCGTGATCGAGCAGATCCGCAAGCAATACGGCCTCGATCAGCCGATTCCGGTCCAGTACGCGATGTGGATCGGCAACGTCTTCACGGGCGATCTCGGGGAATCGATGCGGCTCAAGGTGCCCGTCTCCGACCTGATCGTGCAGAAGCTGCCGGTGACGCTGCAGCTCGCGATCATGGCGATGCTGATCGCGCTCGTTCTGGGCGTGACCACCGGCGTGCTGTCGGCGGTCAAGAAGGATTCCGCCTGGGACTACGTCATCAACGTCGTCGGCCTCGCCGGCATCTCGACGCCGAACTTCTGGCTCGGCATCATGCTGATCCTGTTCTTCGCCGTGCATCTCGGCTGGCTCCCGGCGTCGGGCTACGTCAGCCCGTTCGAGGACTGGCGGCAATCGCTCGCCACCACGATCATGCCGGCCTTCGTGCTCGGCACCGCCATTGCGGGCGTGATCATGCGCCATACGCGCTCGGCGATGCTCCAGGCGCTCGCCTCCGACTACGTCCGCACCGCCCGCGCCAAGGGGCTCTCCGAGCGCGTCGTCGTCTGGAAGCACGCCATGCGCAACGCGCTCACCCCGGTGATCACGCTCGGCGCGCTCGAGTTCGGCACGCTCCTCTCCGGCGCGGTGCTCACCGAGCAGATCTTCTCGATCCCCGGCTTCGGCAAGCTGATCGTCGACGCCGTGTTCAACCGCGACTACGCGGTGGTGCAGGGCGTCGTGCTCGTCACGGCGACGACCTACATCGTGCTGAACCTGCTCGCCGATCTCGGCTACATTCTCGCCAATCCGAGGCTGCGCGCATGAGACACCCCGTGTCCACCTCTGTTTTTCTACGCGGCGCATTTTTGCGCGGCGAGATGGCGTGCGGGTTCGTATTCGGCTCGATCTCGCCAGGCATGCCAGAAGATGCGGATCCAGGCGCGTGCCAGGATACGGACGGCGTGGGGGTGACTGCATCCGCGCTGCCTGGCCCGCATGTAGACGTCGGCGGCCCAGGGGGAGGCATGGCGGGAGTTGTCGGCGAAGCAGGTGAGGGCGGCGCGCAGACGGTGATTGCAGGCCCATCGGAAGACGACGCCCCTGCTTTTTCCGGAGGCGTGGGTGACGGGGCAGACGCCGGCCTCCGCGGCGAGCTGGTCTGCGGTCTGGAAGCGCGCGCGGTCGTCGCCGATCTCGGCGAGGATCTGGGCGGCGTTGATGCGGCCGGCGCGCGGGAAGGACATGACGATGCGGCCGTCGGGCAGCTCGGCGACGTCGTGCTCGATGCGGGCGGTGAGGTCGCGGATCGCGGCGACGATGCGCTCGAGGGCGACGACGAGGGCGCGCACGATCTCGCCCTTGGCCTCGCTCTCGTCCCGGCCGGCGAGGCCGATCGGCGCGGCGCGCAGGCGGGCGAGGAGCTCGGCGGCGCTGCGGCGGCCGCTGTAGCGGGCCTGGGCCATGAAGGCGGCCATGCGCTTCTCGCCGAGTCGTGCGGCGCTCTCGGGCGTGGGGTAGCGGGCGAGGAAGGCGAGGGCGACGGGGCTGTCGACGTCGGCGAAGATCGCGGCGGCGCCCGGCCAGAAGCTTTCGAGCAGGCTGCGCAGCTGGTTTGCGAGGCCGACGCGCGTGGCGACGAGGTCGTCGCGCCCGCGCACGAGGGCGCGCAGCGCCTTGACCGCGTCGGAGGCCTGGCGCAGCGGGGCGAAGCGATGCCCGTCGGTGCGCAGGATGTCGGCGAGCATGTAGGCGTCACCCGTATCGGACTTGCCGCCGGCGGCGCGATAGCGCGGACGGCAGGCCTTCACGACGTTCGGGTGGATCGGCACGACCGGATGGCCGGCGGCGACGAGCGTGTCGACGACGAGGCCGGACGGGCGCTCGATCGCCACCGGCATCTCGCCGACGGGCGCGATGCGCGCGAGCGCGGCCACGAGCTTGGCGAGGCCGGCGGCGGTGTGCGGGACGTCGAGGCGTGCGCGGACCGCACCCGTCTCGTCGAGGACGCAGGCCGCATGGCCCGCGCCGCCCCAGTCGAAACCAACAGTGAAAGGCATAGGCGACGTCTCCCGGTTCGGTGTACCCTCACCCGAGCCGGGAGGTCGTGCGGATCGCTCATTGGAAGGCGCTCCGGCTGGCAGGCTCAGGCGCTACACCCCGTGGTCCGTCCGGTCCTCCCGGCACCTGCCGCGCGGCGGGTCTCATACGGGCCCTCGAAGGGCAAGCGACGCCGGCCGTCGCGGCAGGCGCTCGGGCTGGCGAATACTACGCCGCTCCGCGGCTCCGCATCCGCCAGCCCGAAGGTGCACCAATGAGCGACGGGACCGCCCCCCTCCCCGCCGCCGCCCCCGAGGAGGCCTTCGCGATCGAGAGCCCCGGCCGGCGCGCCTGGGGGCGCCTGCGCCGCCGGCCGGCGGCGATGGCGGCGCTCGCGATCATCGTCGTCATCGTCGCGGCCGCGCTCCTCGCCCCCTGGATCGCGCCCTACGACCCCACGGCGCAGAGCTGGACCGCCGTGCGCGAGGCGCCTTCCGCCGCGCATTGGTTCGGCACCGACGAGGTGGGCCGCGACATCCTCTCCCGCGTGATCTGGGGCGCGCGCGCCTCGCTCGCCGCCGGCGTGATCTCCGTGCTGATCGCCATGGCGGCGGGCGTGCCGCTCGGGCTGCTCGCCGGCTATGTCGGCGGCTGGACCGACGCCGTGCTCGGGCGCGTCACCGACGCGATGCTGGCGATCCCGTTCCTGATCCTCGCCATCGCGCTCGCGGCCTTCCTCGGCCCGAACCTGACGAACGCCATGATCGCCATCGGCGTCACCGCGACGCCGATCTTCATCCGCCTCACCCGCGGCCAGGTGCTCGCGGCGCGGGCGGAGGACTACGTCGAGGCGGCGCGCGCGGTGGGGAACCCGCATTGGCGCATCGCGCTGCGGCACGTGCTGCCCAACGTGATGCCGCCGATCCTGGTCCAGGCCACGCTCACCATCGCCACCGCCGTCATCGCCGAGGCGAGCCTCTCGTTCCTGGGGCTCGGCCAGCAGCCGCCGATGCCGTCCTGGGGCTCGATGCTGAATTCCGCCCAGCGCTTCCTCTCGCAGGCGCCGTGGATGGCGGTGTTCCCGGGCGTAGCGATCTTCGTCACGGTGCTCGCCTTCAACGTGCTCGGCGACGGCCTGCGCGACGCGCTCGACCCGCGGGCCAAGTAGCGCTCGGGTCGAGTAGGCGCTCGGGTCGAGTAGGCGCTCGGGCCGAGTCGGCGCTCGGGCTCAGCCCGCCTTGCGCACCGCCTCCTCGGGCATGACGATCTGGGTGCCCCATTCGCGGCAGAGCTTGCGCACCGCCTCGGGGGGCGGCCGGTCGGTGTAGAACACGTCGACGTCCTCGAGCGAGGCGATGCGCACGGGGGCGCTGCGCTCGAACTTCGAATGGTCGGCCACGAGATAGGCGCGCCGCGCCTGGCGCAGGATCGCCTGCGAGACCCGCACCTCCCGGAAGTCGAAGTCGAGCAGGTCTCCGTCGAGATCGAGGGCGGAGGCGCCGATCACGGCGAAGTCCACCTTGAAATGCTTGACGATCTCGAGCGTCACGTCGCCGACGAGCCCGCCGTCGGGGCGGCGCATCACGCCCCCGGCGACCACCACCTCGCAGCTCTCGTTGGCGGAGAGGATGTTGGCGACGTTGATGTTGTTGGTGACCACCATGAGATTGCGGTGGTTCATCAGCGCGCGCGCCACCGCCTCCGTCGTGGTGCCGATGTTGAGGAACAAGGACGCATCGTCCGGGATGGCGCGGGCGCAGGCGCGGGCGATCGCGTCCTTCTCCTCCGCCATCAGGCCGCGGCGGTCCTCGTAGCCGATGTTCGCCACCCCCGAGCGCAGGATGGCGCCGCCGTAGACGCGCGTCAGCTTGCCGGCTTCGCACAGCTCCGTGAGGTCGCGGCGGATGGTCTGAACGGTGACGTCGAAATGCGCCGCGAGATCCTCCACCACGACCTTGCCGTGCTGCTTGGCGAGGTCCAGGATCTCTCGCTGGCGGAAGTTCTGAGCCATCCCACGCGCTCCGTCACGCTGCCGGTCCGCGCGGACCCTGGCAGCACGCGCCGCGAAAGGCAACGCGCACGCCGCGAACGGATGCGAAAACCGGGTGGCCGGGCACGCGCCGGCGGATCCGCGCACCGCCTCTCGTTTCGCGCACAAACGCGCGCGAACAGGCTCCCTACGAAAAAAAACGAAAATCATCCTTGACTCAACGAAGGGGAAGCGCGACCCTTCGTGAAAACCAGCAACAGGGATGGAACGTCGTGTCGGAGGCTGCCGAAGGCCGCGAGGTCTTCGATCTCTTCATCATCGGTGGAGGCGTGAACGGCTGCGGCATCGCCCGCGATGCGGCCGGCCGCGGCCTCTCCGTCGCGCTCGCCGAGATGAGCGATCTCGGGTCGGCGACGTCGTCGGCCTCGACCAAGCTGTTCCATGGCGGGCTGCGCTACCTCGAGTACTACGAGTTCCGCCTCGTGCGGGAATCGCTGGTCGAGCGCGAGACGCTGCTCACCGCGATGCCGCACATCTCCTGGCCGATGCGCTTCGTGCTGCCGCATCACCGCGGCCTGCGCCCCGCCTGGCTGCTGCGGCTCGGCTTGTTCATCTACGACCATCTCGGCGGGCGCAAGATCCTGCCCGCCACCCGCACGCTCGACCTGAAGCGCGACCCCGCCGGCGCGCCGCTGAAGGACGCGTTCGCGAAGGGATTCGAGTATTCGGATTGCTGGGTCGAGGATTCGCGCCTCGTCGTGCTCAACGCCCGCGATGCGGAGGCGCGCGGGGCGCGCATCCTGCCCCGCGCCAAGGTCGTCTCGGCCCGCCGCGAGGGCGATCTCTGGGCGGTGGATCTCGCCCACGCGGACGGGCGCCGCGAGACGGCGCGCGCCCGCGCCCTCGTCAATGCCGGCGGCCCCTGGGTCGCGGACGTGATCTCGGGCGTGCTGCGCATCAACTCGTCCGAGAAGGTGCGCCTCGTGCGCGGCAGCCACATCGTCACGAAGCGGCTGTTCGAGCACGACCGCTGCTACATCTTCCAGGGCGGCGACGGGCGCATCGTCTTCGCCATTCCCTACGAGACCGACTTCACCCTCATCGGCACGACGGACCGGGACCACGAGGGCGGGCCGGAGCAGGCGCACGCCACAGAGGCCGAGATCGACTATCTCTGCTCCTTCGTCTCGGAATACCTGAAGTCGCCGATCACGCGAGACGACGTCGTCTGGACCTATTCCGGCGTGCGCCCGCTCTACGACGACGGCGCGAAGTCCGCGACCGCCGCCACGCGCGACTACGTGCTCTCCCTCGACGAGAGCGGCCCGCCGCTGCTCAACGTCTTCGGCGGCAAGATCACGACCTATCGGCGCCTCGCCGAATCCGCGATGCGCAAGCTCGAGCGCTTCTTCCCGAGCGCGGCCGGGCCCTGGACCGCCGGCGTGCCGCTGCCCGGCGGCGACTTCCCGGTGGACGCCGTGGATCGGCTCGTCGCGGATCTCGCGCGCGACTACCCGTTCCTGACGCCGTTCTGGGCGCGGCGGCTGGTGCGGGCCTACGGCACGCAGGCGCGCGACGTGCTGGGCGACGCGAAGCGGGCGGAGGATCTCGGCCGCGCCTTCGGCGCGACGCTGACCGAGCGCGAGATCGTCTGGCTGATGGACAACGAGTACGCGACCCGCGCCGAGGACGTGATCTGGCGGCGCTCGAAGCTCGGCCTGCGCCTGTCTCGCGAGGAGGCGGACGCGCTCGACGCCTTCATGCGCGAGCGCGGCGCGGCGGCGCGCAGCGTGGCGGCTGAGTGACGGAGGCGGCGATGGCGCTCGTTCTGGAAAACGTGTCCAAGGTCGTCGACGGACGCACCCACATCTACCCGACCACGCTGACCCTCGAGAAGGGCACGATGAACGTGCTGCTCGGGCCGACGCTCGCGGGCAAGACCTCGCTGATGCGCCTGATGGCGGGCCTCGACAAGCCGGCCACGGGCCGCGTGCTCTGGGACGGCGCGGACGTGACCGAACGGCGCGTGCAGGATCGCAACGTCGCCATGGTCTACCAGCAGTTCGTGAACTACCCCACCCTGTCGGTGTGGGAGAACATCGCCTCGCCGCTGAAGGTCGCCGGCCGCCCGCGGGCGGAGATCGACGTCGCCGTGAAGAAGACGGCGGCGTTGATGAAGCTCGACGGGCTCCTCGACCGCAAGCCGCTCGAGCTCTCCGGCGGCCAGCAGCAGCGCTGCGCGCTCGCGCGGGCGCTGGTGAAGGGCGCGGGGCTCGTGCTGCTCGACGAGCCGCTCGCCAACCTCGACTACAAGCTGCGCGAGGAACTGCGCGCGGAGATCCCGCGCATCTTCGAGGAATCGGGCGCGATCTTCGTCTACGCGACGACGGAGCCCGAGGAGGCGCTGCTGCTCGGCGGCAATACGGCGACGCTCTGGGAGGGCCGCGTCACCCAGTTCGGCAAGACGCCGGAGGTCTATCGCCGGCCGGCGGACGCGGTGACGGCGCGGGTCTTCTCGGATCCGCCGATGAACTTCCTCAAGATCGCCAAGGCCGGCGACAAGCTGCTCTTCGGCGAGGGCCAGAGCGTCCCGGCGCTGGGCGCCCTCTCCGGTCTGCGCGACGGGCGCTATCTCGCCGGCTTTCGGCCGAACCATCTCGAGCTCGAGCCGCCGCATTCCGGCTGCCTCTCCTTCCCGGCCATCCTGTCCGAGACCGAGATCACCGGCTCGGAGACCTTCGTCCACATCGATCACGGCGGGGATCGCTGGGTGGGGCTCGTCCACGGCGTGCGGGCCCTCGATCACGGACGCGCGCTCACGGTCTACGTCGACCCCGCCCACGTCTACGTCTTCGAGGAGAACGGCGCGCTCGCCGCGCCCGCCTCCTACGCGCTAGCGGCCTGAGGAGGCGCAAGATGGCTCGCATCCACCTCTCGAAGCTCGCGCATTCCTACGCGCCGGCGCCGAAATCCGAAGCCGACTACGCGCTCAAGCAGCTCGACCTCGTCTGGGACGACGGCTCGGCCTACGCGCTGCTCGGCCCCTCGGGCTGCGGGAAGACGACGCTGCTCAACATCATCTCCGGTCTGATCATCCCCTCCGAGGGCAAGATCCTGTTCGGTGACGAAGACGTCACGCAGCAGCCGACGGCGGCGCGCAACATCGCCCAGGTGTTCCAGTTCCCCGTCGTCTACGACACGATGACGGTGCGCGAGAACCTCGCCTTCCCGCTCGTCAACCGCGGCGCCGACGCGGACTACGTCCGCCGCCGGGTCGAGCAGATCGCCGAGATGATCGGCATGGCCGACGTGCTCGACCGCCCGGCCCGGCGCCTCACCGCCGACGCCAAGCAGAAGATCTCGCTCGGCCGCGGCATGGTGCGCGAGGACGTCAACGCCATCCTGTTCGACGAGCCGCTGACCGTCATCGACCCGCACATGAAGTGGGAGCTGCGCACGCAGCTCAAGGCGCTTCACCGCGAGTTCGGGCACACGATGATCTACGTGACGCACGACCAGACCGAGGCGCTCACCTTCGCCGACAAGGTCGTGGTGATGTACGACGGCCAGGTGGTGCAGACGGGCACGCCGGCGGAGCTGTTCGAGCGCCCGGCGCACACCTTCGTCGGCTATTTCATCGGCTCGCCCGGCATGAACGTGATCCCGGCGCGGGTGGAGGGGACGTCGGCGCTGATCGAGGGCGTCGAGATCCCGCTGGGCGCCTCCTATCCGGCGCTCTCCGGCAAGGTCGAGATCGGCATCCGGCCGGAATTCCTCACCCTGTCCAAGGACGGGCCCGGCATCCCGGCGCGGGTCAAGCGCATCGAGGACGTCGGGCGCCACCGCATCGTGCGCCTCGCCTTCTTCGGGCGCGAGATCAACGTCGTCGTGCCGGAAGGCAAGCCCGTGTCGCAGGACATGAACCGCGTCGTGCTCGATCCCGCACGCATCGGGGTCTACGTGAACGATCGCCTCGTGGAGGGCCGGATGCTGCAAGGGCGGGCCGCGTAATGGACAAGACCGTCAATCAGAGGGCCTGGTTCCTCGTCCTCCCCGTCCTGGTGCTCGTCGCCTTCTCGGCGGTGATCCCGCTGATGACGGTGGTGAACTACTCGTTCCAGGACACGTTCGGCAACAACGTCTTCTTCTGGGCCGGCTTCGAGTGGTACGAGCAGGTCCTCGCCTCCGAGCGCATCCGCGACGCGCTGGGGCGCCAGATCCTGTTCTCGGCCATCATCCTCGCCATCGAGGTGCCGCTCGGAATCCTGATCGCGCTGTGCATGCCGAGGAAGGGGATCTGGGTCTCCGTGTGCCTCGTGCTGATGGCGCTGCCGCTGCTGATCCCGTGGAACGTCGTCGGCACGATCTGGCAGGTCTTCGCGCGCGTCGACATCGGATTGCTGGGCCGCACGCTCTCCGAGCTCGGGGTGGACTACAACTATACGCAGGACGCGCTCGACGCCTGGATCACCATCATCGTCATGGACGTGTGGCACTGGACCTCGCTCGTCGCGCTCCTCGCCTATGCCGGGCTCGTCTCGATCCCGTCCGCCTACTACCAGGCCGCCAAGATCGACCAGGCGAGCCGCTGGAAGGTGTTCCGCTACATCGAGCTGCCGAAGATGCAGGGCGTGCTGCTCATCGCCATTCTGCTGCGCTTCATGGACAGCTTCATGATCTACACCGAGCCCTTCGTGCTCACCGGCGGCGGCCCGGGCAACGCGACGACCTTCCTGTCGATCGACCTGGTCAAGACCGCCATCGGCCAGTTCGACCTCGGTCCCGCGGCGGCGTTCTCGCTGATCTACTTCCTCGTGATCCTGCTGATCTCGTGGGTGTTCTATACGGTGATGGTGAACCTCGACAAGAAGGAGGGCGTGTGATGGCGCAGACCGCCGTCGTCCAGGCCTCGGGCGCGACGCCGACGCGCGCCAAGGCCGTCGCCGGGCCGCGGGTGAAGACCTCGGCCGCGATCATGACGCTCTACCTGCTCTTCCTGCTCCTGCCGATCTACTGGCTCCTCAACATGAGCCTGAAGGACAACAGCGAGATCCTCTCCTCCTTCTCGCTGTGGCCGCAGAACCCGACGCTGGACAATTACCGGACGATCCTCACCGACGCGTCCTGGTACATGGGCTACGTCAACTCGATGATCTACGTCGTGCTCAACACGGTGATCTCGGTCACGGTGGCGCTGCCGGCGGCCTACGCCTTCAGCCGCTACCGGTTCATGGGCGACAAGCACCTGTTCTTCTGGCTCTTGACCAACCGCATGGCGCCGCCGGCGGTGTTCGCCCTGCCCTTCTTCCAGCTCTACTCGGCGGTCGGGCTGTTCGACACGCACATCGCGGTCGCGCTGGCGCATTGCCTGTTCAACGTGCCGCTGGCGGTGTGGATCCTCGAGGGCTTCATGCGCGGCGTGCCCAAGGAGATCGACGAGACGGCCTATATCGACGGCTACTCGTTCCCGCGCTTCTTCGTGAAGATCTTCATGCCGCTGATCGCGAGCGGCATCGGGGTCGCGGCGTTCTTCTGCTTCATGTTCTCCTGGGTCGAGCTGCTCCTGTCGCGCACGCTCACCTCGGTGGACGCCAAGCCCATCGCCGCCACGATGACCCGCACGGTCTCGGCGTCCGGCCTCGACTGGGGCGTGCTCGCGGCGGCGGGCATCCTCACAATCGTGCCGGGCGCGCTCGTGATCTGGTTCGTCCGCAACTACATCGCCAAGGGCTTCGCGCTCGGCCGCGTCTGAGGAGGATCTCCCATGGACTGGATGGCCTGGACCTGGCCCACCGCGATCTTCTTCATGGTCATCGCGGCGCTGCTGGTGACCATGACGATCATCGCCGCGCTCCGCCCGGAGACGCCGCGCGTCGGCATCCTGCGCATCGAGACGACGCGCGGCGACCGTCTCTTCATCAGCCTTCTCGGGTCGGCCTTCATCTCGTTGGCCTGGCTCGGCCTGTTCGGCCCGCCCCTGTGGGGCGCGCTGATCGCCTGCCTGATCTACGCCGCAGCGGTCTTCCGCTTCGTCTGATCGGGCGCTCGAAATCCGTTCGCGCGACGCCAATGCGCGGACGGCCTCAACGACAACCTTTTTCGGGAGGACCGAGAATGCGCAGGTACCTGACGACAACGGTCGCCGCGGCGGCCCTGATGGCGCTGGCGATGCCCGCTGCCGCCGACATGGAGGAGGCCCGCGAGTTCCTCGACGAGGAGATCGGCGATCTGTCGAGCCTCTCCCGCGAGGAGCAGGAAGCGGAGATGCAGTGGTTCATCGACGCGGCCGAGCCCTTCCGCGGCATGGACATCCGCGTCGTGTCGGAGACCATCACCACGCACGAGTACGAGTCCCAGGTGCTCGCGCCGGCCTTCTCGGCCATCACCGGGATCAACGTCACCCACGACCTGATCGGCGAGGGCGACGTGATCGAGCGTCTGCAGACGCAGATGCAGACCGGCGAGAACATCTACGACATGTACGTCAACGATTCCGACCTGATCGGGACGCATTGGCGCTATCAGCAGGTCCGCAACCTCACCGACTGGATGGCGAACGAGGCCGCGGACGTCACCAACCCGGACCTCGACATCGAGGACTTCGTCGGCATCAGCTTCACCACCGGCCCGGACGGCAAGGTCTACCAGCTGCCGATCCAGCAGTTCGCGAACCTCTACTGGTTCCGTTACGACTGGTTCACCGATCCGGAGATCATGGCCGCCTTCGAGGAGGAGTACGGCTATCCGCTGGGCGTGCCGGTGAACTGGTCGGCCTACGAGGACATCGCCGAGTTCTTCACCGGCCGCGAGATCGACGGGCGCCAGGTCTTCGGCCACATGGATTACGGTCGCAAGGACCCCTCGCTCGGCTGGCGCTTCACCGACGCCTGGCTCTCCATGGCCGGCGCCGGCGACAAGGGCATCCCCAACGGCCTGCCCGTCGACGAGTGGGGCATCCGCGTCGACGACAACTCCCGTCCGGTCGGCTCCTGCGTCGCCCGCGGCGGCGCCACCAACGGCCCGGCCGCGGTCTACTCGGTCGAGCGCTACGTCGACTGGCTGCAGAACTTCGCCCCGCCGGCCGCCGCCGGCATGACCTTCTCCGAGGCGGGCCCCGTCCCGGCCCAGGGCGAGATCGCGCAGCAGATCTTCTGGTACACCGCCTTCACCGCGGACATGGTCGCGGAAGGCCTGCCCGTCGTGAACCAGGACGGCACGCCGAAGTGGCGCATGGCCCCCTCGCCGCGCGGCGCCTATTGGGAAGACGGCATGAAGCTCGGCTACCAGGACGCCGGCTCCGTGACGCTGATGAAGTCGACCCCCGAGGACCGCGCCAAGGCCGCCTGGCTCTACGCGCAGTTCATCGCCTCGAAGACGGTGGACGTGAAGAAGTCCCATGTCGGCCTCACCTTCGTGCGTGAGTCGACCATCCAGCACGACAGCTTCACCGAGCGCGCCCCGATGCTCGGCGGCCTGATCGAGTTCTACCGCTCGCCGGCGCGCGTGCAGTGGACCCCGACGGGCACCAACGTGCCGGACTACCCGCGTCTCGCGCAGCTCTGGTGGCAGGCGATCGGCGACGCGTCCTCGGGCGCGGCGAGCGCCCAGGAGGCGATGGACAACCTCTGCGCCCAGCAGGAGCAGGTGCTCTCCCGCCTCGAGCGCGCCGGCGTCCTCGGCGACATCGGCCCGAAGCTGAACGAGGAGCAGGATCCGTCCTACTGGCTCGGCCAGGAAGGCGCCCCCAAGCCGAAGCTCGACGACGAGGACCCGCAGCCGATCACGATCAGCTACGACGAGCTGATCAAGAGCTGGCAGAACGACTGAGCCCATAGGCTCCGGCCGGGAGGCGGGACCGCGCTGTTCCGCCTTCCGGTGCGCTTCCGAGTCGTCGTCTTGCTCGACATGGCTTGGAGCGTTACGTTCCAGGTGCGTCGCTTCCGGAGCAATGACCTTGAGCTCGCCGCTTGAACGTACCGATCTTCTCGTGCTCGGCACCGTCAATGCGCCGCTCAAGCGTCAGATGGCGTCGACCGACCTCGTGCAATGCCTCGCGTCCGAAGATCCCGATCCATGGCTCGTGCACATCGCGGCGTTCTTCACAGAGGTGTCGCCGGACTTGATCGTCTCGTTCGCGGACGGGCACGGCGTCGATCGTCGGAGCCTGGCGAGGACCTACTTCGCCACCAAGACGAGAACCGGCATCCTGCACGAGCAGCTGGAGGTGCGTCTTGGCCGGCTGGCGAACCCTTCTTGAGCGCCTCGCCACAGGCCTGGAGGAGCTCGAGCGTAACGGAACTCCGGTGCCACGATGGACGATGGGTGGCGGAACCGCTCTGATGCTCGTTGCAAAGCACAGGCTGAGCCGCGATATCGACGCCTTCATCGATTCGCCCGACTTCCTCACCTACCTGTCGCCTCGGCTGGGAGGCGAGTCCGTCTGGAACTGTTCAGCTTACCAGGAGGGCCACAACTTCCTGAAGTTGCGCTTTCCTGAAGGCGAGATCGACTTCATCGCGGCCGGCGACATCACCCGTCTGGCCGCCGAGACGGTGGAGATCGGGTACGACGCCGACGCGACAACGCCGTCGACGAAGATCCGCGTCGAGCATCCTGTCGAGATTGCGCTCAAGAAGCTGTTCTACCGCGGCCGATCAATCCTTGTCCGCGACGCGTTCGACATCTGTGTCGTCGACAGGTTGCAGCCGGAATTGCTCCGCTCAAATCTTCGCTTCGTAAGCGAGCGGAAGACAGAAATCGAGACTGCCGCAGGGCGGCTGGTGCCGGACTTCATCCGCATGTCTCTCGAGGAGCTCGATGTTCTGCCAGGCTGGGAGGATGTCGCTGCCCGAACACACGACCGATTTCTCGAGATCGTGTCCGACATTCCGGAAGCCTCACGCTGACATCCTCCAGAGGACGTGAGAATGCCCCTCCCCCCCTTCACCTTCGGCCCCTCCGGCCAGATCCTGTTCGGCCGCGGCCGGGCCGCCGAGGCGCCGGCGCTCGTCGCGGGGATGGCGCGGCGGGTCGTGCTGGTGCACGGGCGCGACCCCGGCCGCGCCGGCTGGCTGATCGAGGCCCTCACCGAGGCGGGCTTAGGCGTGACCGCCCTCGCCTGCCCGGGGGAGCCGACGCTGCCGCTCCTCGAGCGCGCGCTCGCGACGGCGCGGGAAGCGGCGCCGGAGGCCGTCGTGGCGCTGGGCGGCGGGGCGGCGATCGACTTCGGCAAGGCGCTCGCGGCGCTGATTCCGCAGGAGACCGCGCCGCTCGACCATCTCGAGGTGGTCGGCCGCGGCCTGCCGCTCGCCCGCGATCCCCTGCCCTGCCTCGCGCTTCCCACGACGTCGGGCACCGGCGCGGAGGTGACGAAGAACGCGGTCGTCGGCGTGCCCGAGCATCGCCGCAAGGTGAGCCTGCGCGATGCGCGCATGGTGCCGCGGGTCGCGATCGTCGATCCGGCGCTGACGGACGGGCTGCCGCGAGCGGTGACGCTGGCATCCGGGCTCGACGCGCTGACCCAGGTGGTGGAGCCCTATCTCTCGCACCGCGCCAACCCCTTCACGGACGCGCTCTGCCGCGCGGCGATCCCGCGCGCCCTGCCGGCGCTGCTCGCGCTGACGGAGCGCGAGGACGCGGACGCGCGCGACGCGATGGCCCTCGTCAGCCTCTCCGGAGGGCTGGCCCTCGCCCATGCCGGACTCGGCGCGGTCCACGGCTTCGCCGGACCGATCGGCGGTCGCACGGAGGCCGCGCACGGCGCGATCTGCGGCGCGCTGCTCGCGCCCGTGCTGGAGGCGCTGTCGGGCAAGGCCGAGGCGGGCTCGGAGCTGGCGCGCCGGCTCGACGAGGTCTCGGGCTGGCTCGCCGCCGCCCTCGACGTCGCCCCTGCGGAGGCCTTCGATGCTCTCGCCCACGCCGCGCACGCCGCCGGCCTGCCGCGCCTCTCCGCGCTCGGCGTGCGGCCCGAGCATCACGAGCCGCTGGCCGAGGACGCCCGCGCCTCGTCCTCGATGAAGGCGAGCCCGGTGACGTTCACGACGGGGGAACTGGTGGAGATCCTGCGCGCGGCGGGGTGAGGCGGTCTGCGTCCCCTCTCCGCGAGGAGAGGGGAGCCGGCGTCGTCCGCCTCAGTCCACGTCCTCGACGTCCGCGGTGGTGCCGTAGACCCGCTGCGCCAGCGCGGCCTCCATGAACGGGTCGAGGTCGCCGTCGAGCACCTCGCCGGGGCTGGTCGACTGCACGCCGGTGCGCAGGTCCTTCACCAGCTGATAGGGCTGGAGCACGTAGGAGCGGATCTGGTGGCCCCAGCCGATGTCGGACTTCGAGGCCGTCTCGGCGTTGGCCTTTTCCTCGCGTTTCTTCAGCTCGGCCTCGTAGAGGCGCGCGCGCAGCATGTCCCAGGCCTTGGCCCGGTTCTTGTGCTGCGAGCGCTCCTGCTGGCAGGCCACCACGATCCCGGTCGGCAGGTGCGTGATGCGCACGGCCGAGTCGGTGGTGTTGACGTGCTGGCCGCCGGCGCCGGAGGCGCGATACGTGTCGATGCGGCACTCGCTCTCGTTCACCTGGATGTCGATCTTGTCGTCGACGACCGGGTAGACCCAGACCGAGGCGAAGGAGGTGTGCCGGCGCGCGGCCGAATCGTAGGGCGAGATTCGCACCAGCCGGTGCACGCCCGATTCCGTCTTGAGCCAGCCGTAGGCGTTGTGGCCCTTGATCATCACGGTCGCGCCCTTGATGCCGGCCTCCTCGCCCTCGGAGAGCTCCATCACGTCGACCTTGAAGCCGTGCTTGTCGGCCCAGCGCACGTACATGCGCTGGAGCATCTGCGCCCAGTCCTGGCTCTCGGTGCCGCCGGCCCCGGAATGGACCTCGAGATAGGTGTCGTTCGCGTCCGCCTCGCCGGAAAGGAGGCTCTCGACCTGACGGCGCTGCGCCTCCGCCTCGATGCCGCGGATCGCGGCCTCGCCCTCCTGGATCGTCGCCTCGTCGTCCTCGGCGTCGCCGAGCTCGATGAGCGTGATCGCGTCGTCGAGCTCCTGCTCGAGGCGCTTGATGGAGGAGATCTGGTCCTCGAGCGACAAGCGCTCGCGCATCACCTTCTGCGCGGCGTCGGGGTCGTTCCAGAGGTCGGGGTTCTCGGAGAGCGCGTTCAGCTCCGCGAGGCGGCGTTGTGCGGTATCCCAGTCAAAGATGCCTCCTCAGCAGCCCTATGGACTGCTTGGCGGTCTCGACCAGCTGTTCGATCTCGGCGCGCATGGGCTCTCGAAACTCGTACGTGGTGGCGTGGACGGGGCGGGTGGAAACGGCAACACGGCCGGACGGCCGCGCTGCCCGAGATATAAGGATCGGGGTGGGCGTGTAAACCCGGGCCGCGGCGCGTCAGGCCGGCTCGACGAAACTGTCGAGCACCATCTTGCGCCCGGCCTTGTCGAAATCGACGGTGAGCTTGTTGCCGTCGACCGCCGCCACCGAGCCCGGGCCGAACTTGATGTGGAAGACGCGGGCGCCCACCGCGTAGGCCGAGGCCGCGCCCGTCGACTTCGCGACGAGCTCGCCCTCGATGACGAGCGGGCCCTGGCGGCGGGGCTCGGAGAAGCCGCCGCGGCCGCGCCCCGCCGAGCCCGAGCCGAACTCGGCCTGCGCGCGGGTGTTCGCCTGCGCCCGCTGCCAGCCGGGGGTGGAATAGGTCGAGCCGAAGGGCGCGATCTGGTCGAAGCGCGAGGCGCCGTAGCCGCCGCCCGAGAACTGCGCCGGCGCCTCGCGGACGTCGACGGAGGCCTCCGGCAGTTCGTCGATGAAGCGCGAGGGCGCGGTGGCGTTCCACATGCCGTGGATGCGCCGGTTGGCCGCGAACCAGATCATGGCGCGCCGCCGCGCCCGGGTGAGGCCGACATGGGCGAGCCGGCGCTCCTCCTCGAGCCCGGCCTGGCCGCTCTCGTCGAGGGCGCGCGAGGAGGGGAACAGCCCCTCCTCCCAGCCCGGCAGGAACACCGTGTCGAACTCGAGCCCCTTCGCCGCGTGCAAGGTCATCAGCGAGACCTTGTCGTCGGTATCGCCCTCGTTGGCGTCCATGACGAGCGAGACGTGCTCGAGGAAGGCGGCGAGATCGGGGAAGTCCTCCATGGAGCGCACCAGCTCCTTGAGGTTCTCGAGCCGCCCTTGCGCGTCCGCCGATTTGTCGCGCTGCCACATCTCGGTATAGCCGCTCTCGTCGAGCACCCGGCGGGCGAGGTCGGCGTGCGGCGTCGCGTCGATGGCGCGGGCCCAGTCGTCGATCTGGCGGACGAACTCGCGGATGGCGCCCCGGGGCTTGGGCTTGAGCTCGTCGGTCTCCACCAGGAAGCGCGCGGCCTGGAGCAGCGGGATGCGGGCGGCGCGGGCGTGGTTGTGCAGGATCTGCACCGTCGCGTCGCCGAGCCCGCGCTTGGGCGTGTTGATGATCCGCTCGAAGGCGAGGTCGTCCGCCGGCTGGGCGACGAGGCGCAGATAGGCGAGCGCGTCGCGGATCTCCGCGCGCTCGTAGAAGCGCGGGCCGCCGATGACGCGGTAGGGCAGGCCGAGCTGCACGAACCGGTCCTCGATCTCGCGCATCTGGGCGGAGATCCGTACCAGCACCGCCATCTGCGAGAGGGCGTGACCCTTGCCGTGGAGGCTCTCGATCTCCTCGCCGATGAGCCGGGCCTCCTCCTCCGAATCCCAGGCGCCGGTGAGGATCACGCGCTCGCCGGGCTCGTCGTCGGTGCGCAGCGTCTTGCCGAGCCGGCCCTCGTTGTAGGCGATGAGGTGGGAGGCCGCGGCCAGGATGTGGCCCGTCGAGCGGTAATTGCGCTCGAGCCGCACCACGGTCGCGCCCGGAAAGTCGTGCTCGAAGCGCAGGATGTTGTCGACCTCGGCCCCGCGCCAGCCGTAGATCGACTGGTCGTCGTCGCCGACGCAGGCGAGGTTGGCGCGCTTCTGGGCGAGCAGCCGCAGCCAGAGATACTGCGCGACGTTGGTGTCCTGGTACTCGTCCACCAGCATGTAGCGGAAGCGGTCCTGGTAGCTCTCGAGCACGTCCGGGTGATCGCGGAAGAGGCGCAGGGCCTCCAGCAGCAGGTCGCCGAAATCGGCGGCGTTGAGCGTCTTCAGCCGCTCCTGGTAGGCCTCGTAGAGCTTGATGCCCTTGCCGAAGGCGAAGGCGGCGGCCTCGCCCTTGGGCACGCGGTGCGGCTCCAGCCCGCGATTCTTCCAGTCGTCGATGACGCCGGCGAGCTGGCGGGCGGGCCAGCGCTTCTCGTCGATGTCGCCGTCGGCCTGGATCACCTGCTTGAGGAGCCGCAGCTGGTCGTCCATGCCGAGAATGGTGAAGTCGCTCGTGAGATCCACGAGCTCGGCGTGGCGGCGCAGGATCTTGGCGGAGATCGAGTGGAAGGTGCCGAGCCAGGGCATGCCCTCCCCCACCCCGCCCACGAGCGCGCCGACGCGCTCCTTCATCTCGCGCGCGGCCTTGTTGGTGAAGGTCACGGCGAGGATGCCCGACGGCCGCGCCTTGCCGGTGGCGATCAGGTGGGCGATGCGCGTCGTGAGCACGCGGGTCTTGCCCGTGCCCGCGCCGGCGAGCACGAGGACGGGACCCTCGGTCGTCGTCACCGCCTGGCGCTGCTCGGGGTTGAGCCCTTCGAGATAAGGCGTCTGCGGCGCGGCGGCGGCGCGCGCCCGGGCCGAGAGCGAGCCCGCGCCGCCGGGCGGCTCGGGCCGGAAATCCTCGCTGCGAGTCATGCGCGCGACCATGGAGCAAAAGGGGAACGGCGTCGAGTCGCGATCGGGGGTGGATGGTCGCAGGGACGAGTCTGGTGATGCTCAGTCGCGTACGAGGTCGGTGCTGAAGCGTCCCGACGCGGGCCGGCAGCGCGAGGGGTCCGGCGTCGTCATCGGCGAGGCGGTGAAGCACAACGGCGCCGCGAAGCGCCCCGCGATGCGCGGCGCCCGCCCGGAGAGATCGAGGTCGTCGATCACGATGGCGCCTTCGGGGAAGACCGGCGGGGACGCCCAGTAGTCGCGAAACCCGTCCGGCCGGTACAGGATGCGCGCGTCGTGCACCGCATCGCCGGCCCGCGCGCCCGGCGGCAGCGAGAGCTCCAGCACCAGCCGAGCCCGACCGTCCGCGCCCTCGATGCTGACGGCGTCGACGGAGGCGAAGCGGGTGAAGCCGGTGCGCGCGCCCTCCATCACCGGCGTGAACGCGCGCTCGTCGCCGTCGAAGACGAGGTCGAGAACGGTCTGCGCCGTCGCCGGGGGCGCGCAGGCGACGGCGACGGCGGCGGCCGCGAGCAGGGGACGGACGGCGAAGCCGGGCATCGGAAACAGCGCTCCCGCAAGTGTGGACATGGTCCGGGCGTCGCCCGTCGATGTCAATGCGTTGCCGGATCCGCCCGCACATCGCGCCCGAGCGGCCACCTTGCCCTGGATCAAGGCGGCCGCTCCTGGAGCGGCATAACCAGAGGCTCGGGGCGGCACGGAGGTTCGGAATGGCGCAGGACGAGACGGTCGCGAGAGGGAAGAGCGCGCTCGACGCGCGGGTCGAGACGCAGACGCTCTATCTGATGGAGATGATGCGCCGCCTCGGCGTCAGCCGCGGCGCGGCGTGGGACGAGGCGGAGCGCGCGGCGCAGACCGATGCGGAGGCGTTGTGCGCCGCCTGTCCGGAACAGGCCGCCTGCGCGGCGCTGCAGGCCGCGGAGGCCGCGCTCGACGCGCCACCGGCCTTCTGCGGAAACGCGGACTACGTGCGTGCCCACCTGGCCGGCCGGCGCGCGCACTGACGCGCGCTCACGAAGCCGGACGTCCGTCGTCCGGCGCGATCTGCGCCTCGTCGGCCTCGGCGAGGCTGCCGCTCGGATCGCCGGGGAGGTCGACGACGGCGAGGAGGCCGTGGGCGGCGAGCGCGGCGTAGGCGGCCTCGTGCTCGGGCGCGCCGCCGGCCACCGCCTCGTCGAAATCGGCGAGGACGTCGGCTGCGCCGGCGCCGGCCTGCTCGGCGAGCGCCTCGCGCCAGGTCTGGCTCATGCGCTTCCTCGCGACCCGGGCCATGGTGACACCTCCTCGTCGAACGCCGTCGCCGTCGCCGCCCCCATAAATGCGCCTCATTCGCGTTGCCGAACAGGGGGGTGGCGCGCATCATGGCGGGGACGAAGGCGCGGGGCGAGCGGATGAGCCGACGCAGCGACACGACGAGCACGACAGCGGCGCGGGGCGGGGCCGGACGCGCGCCGGTTCTGATTCTCGCCGCGCTCGCCGCCGTCGGATGGGTCGCGGCCTTCTACGCCCTGTGGCTCGACGCCGGGAATCGTGCGGCCGCCTCCGCGCAGATCGCGCGGCTCCAGGCCGAGAACGCCATGCTGCGCCAGGCTCTGGCGCCGGTCGACGACCTCGCCGCTCCGCCCGCGCGGGCGCCCGAGGCCCATGTCTCCCTGGAGCCGGCCGAGACCGGCGGCGTGATTCGCCTGGCCGAGGCCGGCGAGGTCGCCGTCGCCCGCGCCGAGCGCGACGGCCTCGTCGCGGAGATCGCCCGGCTCGACCAGGATCGAGAGCTCGCCGCCCGGCGACTTGTCGAGATCGACGCCGAAGCCCAGGCGGCCGAGCAGCAGCGAATCGTCCGCGAGCAGGCGGCCCGCGCGCTCGAGAATCGCGTCCTCGCCCTGCGCGACGACATCGTGCGGCTCGAGCGTCAGGTGGCCGAGGCCGAACGCGAGCTCGTGGGGGCGCGCGAGGCCCGCGACGCCCTGGCGGCCGAGATCGCGACGGGGACCGCCGCCCGCGACCAGCTCGCGGCGGAAGTCGCCGCCCTCGACGAGGAGGCGCGCACGACCCGCGCCATGCTCGCCGATCTCG
This sequence comes from Salinarimonas sp., assembly GCF_040111675.1. Taxonomy (NCBI): domain Bacteria; kingdom Pseudomonadati; phylum Pseudomonadota; class Alphaproteobacteria; order Hyphomicrobiales; family Salinarimonadaceae; genus Salinarimonas; species Salinarimonas sp. Next base: position 2,674,294 of record NZ_CP157794.1, read on the forward strand.
CCGCGCGCCGCGATGCGCTCGTCGCCGAGATCGCGACCCTCCAGGACGAGACCGAGATGGCCGAGACCGCGCTCGCTCAGGCACGCGGCGCCCGCGATGCGGCGCGCGAGGACGTCGGCGCGCTCGAGCAGCGCATCGGTGCGCTGGAGGGCGAGGTCGCCGCTCTCGAGGCGCGCGCCGCCCAGGCGCGCGCGACGGCGCGGGAGGCCGAGGCGCAGGCCGCGGCGGCGCAGGCGGACGATCCGGCGCAGGCGCAGGCCGCCGAAGCGCGCCTCGCCGCCTTGCGCGACGAGGCCGTGGCGGAGGAGGAGCGGCTCGCGGCCCTGCGCGAGGAGATCGCCGTCGTCCGCGGCCGCATGGACGATCGCGCCGGCGCCCTCGACGATGCGAACGACCGGCTCGCCGACATCGAGGCCGCCATCGCCTCCGCCGAGGCGCGGCTCGCCGAGCGCGAAGCGGCGCTACGCACACCGCAGGCCCCGGCCGCCACCTCGCGCCGGGCCGAGCAGCCCGCGGTCGAGACGCGCCCGGACGGTGCGCGAATCATCCGCGTCGTTCCGTCCTTCCAGTGAGCGCGCGGGCGCGCCGAACGCCCGCGCCCGCCGATCGTTTCCCTTCCGAAGCGCGAGCCTGAAGCGGAGGGAACGGTCATGCCCGTCTCGGAGAACTTCCTCGACCTCGGCGGCCAGACCGCCCTCGTCACCGGCGCCTCGTCCGGGATCGGCGCGGGGATCGCGCTCCTCCTCGGGCGCGCGGGCGCGAACGTCGTCGTCAACTATCGCAAGAGCAAGGAGGGGGCGGACGCCGTCGTGTCAGAGCTCTCGGAGCGCGGCTGCACGGCGACGGCGATCCAGGCCGACGTCTCGAAGGAGGAGGACGTCGTGCGCCTGTTCGAGGAGACGCGCGCGGCCTTCGGCACGATCCATGTCCTGATCGCGAATGCCGGCGTGCAGCAGGACGCGCCGGCCCACGAGATGAGCCTCGATCAGTGGCGCAAGGTGCTCGACGTGAACCTGACGGGCCAGTTCCTCTGCTGTCGCGAGGCGATCCGCGAGTTCAGGCGCCGCGGGATGGTCCCGGAGACCTGCCCGGCGCTCGGCAAGATCGTCTCGATCTCCTCCGTGCACCAGTTCATTCCCTGGGCGGGCCGGGTGAACTACGCGGCCTCGAAGGGCGGGATCATGCTGATGATGCAGTCGCTCGCGCAGGAATACGCCCACGAGAAGATCCGGGTGAACGGCATCGCGCCGGGCGCGATCAAGACCGCGATCAACAAGGAGAGCTGGGAGGACCCGAAGGCCGAGAAGGACCTCCTCGGCCTCATCCCCTACGGCCGCGTCGGCGAGCCCGACGACATCGCGAAGGCCGCGCTCTGGCTCGCCTCCGACGCCAGCGACTACGTCACCGGCGAGACCATCGTGGTCGACGGCGGCATGGCGCTCTACCCCGCCTTCCGCGAGGGCGGGTGAGCGCGGGCGCTCACGTCCCGAGGCGCCGCCAGACGTCGAGCTGCGACCAGGTCTCCAGGAACGCGTACGGATAGGCCGGCAGGCCGGGCGCCGAGACCTCCGCGAGAGCCGCGACCTCCTCGTCCGCGAGGACGAGGTCCGCCGCTCCGAGGTTGGCGTCGAGCTGCTGCGCATCGCGCGCTCCGACGAGGACGGAGGCGACGCCGGGCCGCGCCAAGAGCCAGGCGAGCGCGACCTGCGCCATCGGCCGGTCGTGGCGCTCGGCGATCGCCCGAAGGACGTCGAGGACGACGTGCGTGCGCTCCGTGTTGCGCAAATCGTAGGCCTCGACCCCGCGCGCCGGGTTCTCGCCCAGGCGTGTCGCTCCGCTCGGGCGAACGTCGGCGCGGTACTTGCCGGTGAGCCAGCCGCCGCCCAGCGGCGACCACGGCGTGAGCGCGATCCCGGCCTCCAGGCAGCAGGGCAGCACCTCGAGCTCGATGCCGCGCTCCAGCAGATTGTATTGCGGCTGCAGCGCGACGGGCGCGGGGAGCCCCCCGGCGCGCGCGGTCGAGACGATCCGCTCCAGCTGCCAGGCGGCGAGGTTCGACCAGCCGACATGGTGGATCCTGCCCGCACGCACGAGGTCCTGGAGCGTCGCGAGGGTCTCGGCGACGTCGGTGTGCCGGTCCCAGCCGTGGACGAAATAGAGGTCGATCGCCTCGACCTGCAGGCGACGCAGGCTCGCCTCGACGGCGCGCACGAGACCGCGGCGCGAGGCGCCGTGGCTGCCCGGCGGCGGCCGGAACCGGCCCTTGGTCGCCACGACGAGATCGCCGAGGCCGCCTCGCCGCCGGCCCCAGCGGCCGATGATCTCCTCGGACGCGCCGCCGCCGTAGACGTCGGCCGTGTCGACGAAGGTCCCGCCGCGGGCGACGAACAGGTCGAGCTGTCGGTGGGCCTCCTCCTCGGGCGTCTCGACGCCGAAGGTCATCGTGCCGAGGCCCAGCGTCGAGACGATCGGCCCTCCCCCTGCAAGGCTGCGCGTCGGCATGGGCGTCGCATGATCTCGCTCTTCCGTCATCCCGGCTCTCCTCGTCGCGGCTCTTGACCGGGACGAGGCTAGCGGGCTTCCTTCGTGCTCGAAACGAAACGGTTCGAACAGGTCTTTTCATGCATGAAACGAGCATCGGCTGGGAGAACCTCCGGCTCTTCCTCGCCGTCGCCCGCGCCGGCGGCCTGTCGCCGGCGGCGCGGGCGACCGGGAGCAGCCCCGCGACGCTCGGGCGGCGCATGAGCGCACTGGAACGGGCGCTCGGACGCGAGCTGTTCGTGCGGCGCGATCGCGGCTACGAGCCGACGCCCGAGGGCCGCGCGCTGATGGACGAGCTCGCCGAGATCGAGGCGCGCATCCTCCGGCTGACGGCCGCGCCCGCCGGGGGCGCGCGCCCGCTCGTCAAGCTGTCTGCCGGCACCTGGACGACGCTCTTCCTGCTGGAGCGGCTCGACGAGATCGTCGGCGCGCCGCCCGACATCCGGCTGCGCTTCATCGCGGCGGAGAGCGTGCTCGACATCCCGCACCGCGAAGCCCTCATCGGCCTGCGCAACCGACGCCCGACCGAGACCGGCCTCGCCGGGCGCCGGCTCGGGGCGGTGAATTTCGCGCCCTACGCCGCTCCGGGCGCGCCGGCGCGCTGGATCAAGGTCGTCGCCGACACGCCGTCCGCCCGCTGGCTCGACCGCGAGATCGGCGCCGACGCGTTCTGCGAGGTCAGCACGCCGCGCAACAGCCTCGACCTCGCGCTGGCGGCCGCGGGCGTCGCCCTGCTGCCGACCTTCGTCGGCGACCGGCAGGCGGGCCTGGAGAGGGTCGGCGAGACGATCCCGGAGCTCGCCCACGAGCAATGGCTCGTCACGCACCAGCACGACCGGCACCTGCCGGAGGTCCGGCGCACCATCGACCGGCTGTGCGCGATCTACGACCGGACGGCGCGCTGAGACGGTCGGGCGCCCTCACGCGCTGCGCCCCGCCCCGAGGAGCCGCATCGCATTGAGGGTCACCAGCACCGTCGCGCCGGTATCGGCCAGGATCGCCGGCCACAGGCCGGTGATCCCGAGCACGGTCGTCACCAGGAAGACGGCCTTCAGCCCCAGCGCGACCGCGATGTTCTGGCGGATGTTCGCCATCGTGTCGCGGGAGAGGCGCACCATGCGCGCGACGTCCGACACGCGGCCGTTCAGCGCCGCCGCGTCTCCCGTCTCGAGCGCGACGTCGGTCCCGCCGCCCATGGCGATGCCGACATGCGCGGCGGCGAGCGCCGGCGCGTCGTTGATGCCGTCTCCCACCTTGGCGACGATGCGGCCTTCCGCCTTGAGCTTGTCGACGAGGCGCATCTTGTCCTGCGGCAGGAGCTCGGCATGCGCCGCGATGCCGAGGCGCTCGGCGATGGCCGCCGCGGTGGTCGCGTTGTCGCCGGTGAGCATGACGGGGGCGATCCCGAGCCGCTCCAGCGCGCGCAAACCCTCGGCCGCGTCCTCCCGCGGCTCGTCGCGCACGGCGATCAGGCCCGCGGGGCGCTCGGCGACCATCAGGACGGAGACCGTCTTGCCCTCGCCTTGAAGCGCCGCGATCCGCGCCTCGACCTCCGCGCCGAACGGCGCGATCGCGGCGGCGGCGGGGGGCGCGCCGAGAAAGAGCGCGCGGCGCCGTGCGCGGCCCTTCACGCCCTTGCCGCCGAGCGCCATGACGCCGATGGCGGGCGTGACCGGCACGCCCTCGGCCTCGGCGCGGGCGATTACGGCCTTGGCGATCGGGTGGGAGGACGTCGCGTCGAGCGCGGCGGCGTCCTCCAGCACCTCGGCCTCGCCGCAGCCGAACCCGACCACGTCGGTGACGACGGGGCGGCTCTCGGTGAGCGTCCCGGTCTTGTCGAGGGCGACCGCGTCGACGCGCCCGAGGATCTCGAGCACCGCGCCGCCCTTGATCAGGAGCCCGCGCCGGGCGCCGGCGGCGAGGCCGGCGGCGATGGCGGCCGGCGTCGAGATCACGAGGGCGCAGGGGCAGCCGATGAGGAGGATGGCGAGGCCCTTGTAGACCCACTCGATCCACGGCTCGCCGGCGACGAGGGGCGGCAGGGTCGCGACCAGCAAGCCGAGCGCCAGCACCGCCGGCGTGTAGATCCGCGCGAAGCGGTCGATGAAGCGCTCGGTGGGGGCCTTCGCCTCCTGCGCCTCCTCGACCAGGCGCACGACGCGGGCGATCGTGTTGTCCTGCGCCTCCGCCGTCACGCGCACGCGCAGGGACGCGTCCGTGTTGATCGTGCCCGCGAAGACGCCGTCGCCCGGCGCCTTCGGCCGTGGCACGCTCTCGCCGGTGACGGGCGCCTCGTCGACGGCGCTCTCGCCGGAGAGGACCGCGCCGTCCGCCGGGATGCGATCGCCGGGGCGCACCACGATGACGTCGCCCGGGACGAGGGAGGCGGCTTCCACGACGGCGAGCCCGCCCTCGCGCTCGAGGAGCGCGGTCTTCGGCACGAGGGCGGTGAGGGCGCGGATGCCGGCGCGGGCGCGGCCGGCGGCGACGCCCTCCAAGAGCTCGCCGACGAGGAAGAGGAGCACGACGATCGCCGCCTCCTCGGTCTCGCCGATGATCACCGCGCCGATGGCGGCGATCGACATCAGGGTCTCGATCGTGAAGGGGGCGCCCGCCCGCGCGGCGGAGAGCGCGCGCCGGGCGATCGGGACGAGGCCGATCAGCATCGCGGCCGTGTAGGCGGCGGCCTCGTAGGCGGGCAGGACGTGGCCGAGGGCGAAGGCCGCCGCGAGGCCGAGCGCGCAGGCCAAGGCGAGCTGCGCCTTCGGCGCGCGCCACCAGGCGGGCTCCTCCGCGGAGGGCGCGCCGGCGGCGAGGGGCGCGATGCCGTAGCCGAGCCCGCGCACGGCGGCCTCGACGTCCGCTCGCGCGGCGTCGGGCGCGCTCAGCCGCAGCGTCTGCGCGGTGGCGTTCACCGCGACCTCGCCGACGCCCTCGATCCGCGTCACCGCCGTCTCGATCTTGCGGGCGCAGGAGGCGCAATCCATCCCGTCCACGCGATATCTCAGGGTCTCGCCCATGGTCTTCGTCGTCGCCTGCCGTCGTCGTCGTTGATCCGATGTCTCGGGCACGCTACGACCTCTAGCAGCTAGAGGTTCAAGAGGGAAAACGCGCATGCCGGCCGGAGAAACGACCCGGGACGATCTCGCCATCGGCGACCTCTCGCGCCGCACCGGCGTGAAGGTCCCGACCATCCGCTATTACGAGAGCATCGGGCTCCTGCCCGCGCCGGCTCGCACGGAGGGCGGACAGCGGCGCTACGGGGCGGACCACCTGCGCCGCCTCGCCTTCGTGCGCCACGCCCGCGATCTCGGCTTCGAGATCGAGGCGATTCGCGAGCTCCTGGCCATGGCGGCGGACCCGCAGCGCGGCTGCGGGGAGGCGCACGCCATCACCCGCGCGCACCTCTCCGCCGTGGAGGACCGCATCGCCCGGCTCGAGGCCCTGCGCGACGAGCTGCGCACGATGCTCGCCTGCGCCAACGGCACGATGGCGGAGTGCCGGATCATCGAGGTGCTGGCCGATCACGACGAGTGCCTGCACGAGCGGCACTGACCCGCGGAAGGGGAAAGGGCCCCGCCGGCGACGCCGACGGGGCCCTTTCTCATGGTCGACACGGCGAGCCGCTCGGGCTCACTCGCCTCCGCCGGAGAGAACCGACTTCGCCTTCGACCACCAGCCGGCGCGCTTGGGCCGGTTCGGGTCGGGCGGGGTGAGCACGACGGTGACGGGCTCCTGCGGAGCCTCCTCGGTCGTGGCTTCCTCGGTCGCGGTCTCCGCGGAGGCGGCCTCCTCGTGCGCAGGCTCCTCCACGGTGGCCGGCGTCTCGGCGACGGGACCGGATTCGGTCTCGGCAGCGGCTTCGGCCGGGGTCTCGGCGATCGCCTCGGCCGGCGTCGCCGCCACGGCCGCCTCGGCGGCGGCCTCCTCCTCCTCGCCCTTGCGCGGCTTGCGCTTGCGCGGGGCGCGCGGCTTCTTCGGCTTGGCTTCCTTGGCTGCCTTGCCTGCGGCGGCCTCCTCGGCCGGCGCCGCCTCGAGAGCGGCCTCGACCGGCGCGGCGGCCTCGCTCACGGCCTCGTCGGACGCGGCCGCGGCGGGCTGAGCCGGAGCCGCGACGTGCTCGGGCGTCTCGGCCGCGACGAGCGCGCCGTCCCCGGCCGCTTCCTCCGCGGCCTCCTCGGCGGCTTCCTCGGCGCCCTCCTCGCCCGGCATCACGTCGCGACGGTCGCGACGACCGCCACGGCGGCCGCGACGGCGGCGGCCTTCCGGACGCGCCTCGGCCTGGGCGGCCTCGCGGGGCGCCTCGGCGCCCTCGCCCTCCGCCTCGCCGTCGGCGGCCTCGACCTCCTCGCCTTCGTCCTCCTCGCGGCGCTCGCCGGCCTCGTAGCCCTCGCGGGCCTCGCCGTTGCCGCGACCGCGACGGCGACGACGACGGCGGCGGCGCTTGCCGTCGCCTGCGCCCTCGCGGGCCTCGTCACGCGATTCCTGGCGCTCGCCGCGCCCCTCGGTCTCCTCGGCGTCCTCCGCCTCCTCGACCTCCGGCTCGGCGATCTCGATGGTCTTGACCTCCTCGGCCTTGACCCCGGTCGCGCGGGCGGGCGAGCCGACGGCGGGCTCGCCCTTGTCGATGGCGTAGGCGTGCGCCGAATCCAGCGTCTCGTCGACGACGATCGTGATCGTCACGCCGAAGCGCTCCTCCAGCTCGCGCAGATGCACGCGCTTCTGGTTCAGGACGTAGAAGGCGACCGCGAAATGGGTGCGGACGTTGAGATTGTGAGTCGCGCCCTTGAGCAGAGTCTCCTCGATGCCGCGCACGAGCGAGAGCGCCACGGAGGGCGTCGCGCGCACGAAGCCGGAGCCGGCGCAGGTCGGGCAGATCACGGAGGACGATTCGAGGACGCCGGTGCGCATGCGCTGACGCGACATCTCCAGCAGGCCGAAGGAGGAGATCCGGCCGATCTGGATGCGCGCCCGGTCGGTCTTGAGCGCGTCCTTGAGGCGCTTCTCGACCGCGCGGTTGTTGCGCTTCTCGTCCATGTCGATGAAGTCGATGACGATCAGGCCGGCGAGGTCGCGCAGCCTGAGCTGGCGGGCCACCTCGTCGGCGGCCTCAAGGTTCGTCTTGAGCGCCGTGTCCTCGATGTTGTGCTCGCGCGTCGAGCGGCCCGAGTTCACGTCGATGGAGACGAGCGCCTCGGTCGGGTTGATCACCAGGTAGCCGCCGGACTTCAGCGACACCTGGTTCGAGAACATCGCGTCGAGCTGCGCCTCGACGCCGAAGGCCGCGAAGAGCGGGGTGGGGTCCTTGTAGGCCTTCACCGCCTTCGCATGGCTCGGCATGAGCATGCGCATGAAGTCCTTGGCCTCGCGATAGCCGTCGTCGCCCGAGACGATGACCTCGTCGATATCCTTGTTGTAGAGGTCGCGGATGGCGCGCTTGATGAGCGAGCCCTCCTCGTAGGTCAGCGCCGGGGCCGTGGAGGACAGCGTCTGCTCGCGCACGCTCTCCCAGGCGCGCATCAGGTACTCGAAGTCGCGCTTGATCTCGGCCTTGGTGCGCGAGGCGCCGGCCGTGCGCAGGATCACGCCCATGCCTTCCGGCACCTCGAGATCCTGGGCGATGGTCTTGAGGCGCTTGCGATCGTCGGCCGAGGTGATCTTTCGCGAGATGCCGCCGCCACGGGCGGTGTTGGGCATCAGCACCGAATAGCGGCCGGCGAGCGACAGATAGGTGGTGAGCGCCGCGCCCTTGGTGCCGCGCTCCTCCTTGACGACCTGGACGAGCAGGATCTGGCGGCGCTTGATCACCTCCTGGATCTTGTACTGCTTGCGCGGCGCGCGCGGGCGCTCGGGCATCTCCTCGAGTGCGTCGCCGCCGAGCTGCTCGACGTTGTCCTCGTCGTCGCCGTTCTCGTCGTTCTCGTCCGAGGCGTTCTCGGAGACGCTCTCGTCGCTCGCGCTTTCGCTGGCCTTGGCCTTCTTCGAGCGGGAGCGACGCTTGGAGCGCTTCTCCTCCTCGTTCTCGCGCTCGCGCTCGGCCTGCGCCTCGTCCTCGATCAGCGCCTGACGGTCGGCGACGGGGATCTGGTAGTAGTCCGGATGGATCTCGCTGAAGGCGAGGAAGCCGTGGCGGTTGCCGCCGTAATCGACGAAGGCCGCCTGCAGCGACGGCTCGACCCGGGTGACCTTCGCCAGATAGATGTTACCGCGCAGCTGCCTGCGATTGGCGGATTCGTAGTCGAACTCCTCGACCTTCGATCCGCGGACGACCACGACCCGGGTCTCTTCCGGGTGCGAGGCGTCGATCAGCATCTTGTTCGCCATGGAAAACTCTCGACATGGCGCAGGCCGCAGCGTCGTCTCCCCCGGATCGCATCGCTCCCCGCGCGCAGACGCGCGCCGGCGAACGGATCGGGTCGGTGAAGAGTGGCGTCGGGCCAAGCGCCGGTGGGCGCCCGGGGCGGGCGCACGTGGGGTTGACCGCGGATCCGGGCGTCGCGCGCGCCGAGCCGGCTCTTGCGGCCGCCGTGGGCGGCGCGGTCGCGGCGCTGCGCGCGGGGGACGTCACGTCGACGAGAAGACGAGCCTGTCTCGCGTCTGCGTCCATCACCCGGTGATCCTTTCGAATTCGATGGGCCGGACCAGCCGGTCATCGCGCTCATCGGCGCGGCGGACGCCGCGCCTTGCGACCTGCCCGGATCTCTCTTTCGTACCGCTCTGATCTCAGAGGGCCTCGGCGCGTCGTCGGAGGGCGAAAGGCCCGCTCCGCGCGACGCCGCCGGATTCGGCAAAGCCGGACGGGGTCACTTCCATTACTAAGCGCGAGGCCGCTTTGGCAAGACCGGAGGCCGCTGTTGCAGAAAAAACACGCGGACGCCCGGCGCAACCGCGCGGGCCAAGGATCCGTTAACCACCCGGCTCCTATCGGTTAGGAGAACGGGACGGGCACCGCCGCCGCGCGGGCGCCGCGTCTGTCACAAGGGGGTCGCGATGCGTCCTGCGCCGGTCCTCGCCGGTCCGACGATACGATGTCTCGCCGCGCTGGCGCTCGTCTGCGCCGCGCTCGTCGCGAGCGCCGGTGCGCGCGCCGCCGACGTCATCGCCATCGCCGCGCGGGTGGAGGCGAGCGCCGTCGAGACGCGGCTCGTCTTCACGCTCAGCGCTCCGGTCGAGGCCCGGGCCTTCTCCATCGACCGTCCCGACCGCATCGTCCTCGACCTGCCCGCCGTCAACTTCCAGATCCCCGCGGACGCGCGTGCGGCGGGCGGGCTCGTCGCGTCCATGCGCTACGGGCTCTTCGCCGCCGACCGCTCACGGGTCGTGATCGAGCTCGCCGGGCCGGCGCGCGTCGTGGCGCTGGCCACCGAGCCGCGCGACGACGGCGCGCATCTCCTCGCGCTCACCCTCGCCCCTGTCGAGGCCGTCGCCTTCGCGCAGGCCGTCTCGGCCGACGCCGCCGGCTTCCGCGCCGCCTCGCTGCGACCGGCGATCGAGCCCGCGCCCGCCGACGGCGACGACCGGCCGACGATCGTCATCGACCCCGGCCATGGCGGCATCGACCCCGGCGCGGTCGCCCGCGGCGGCGTCCACGAGGCGGACGTGGTGCTCGAGTTCGCCCGGCATCTGCGCCGGCGGCTGGAGGAGAGCGGGCGCTTCCGCGTGCTGATGACCCGCGAGGAGGACGTGTTCGTCGCGCTGACCGAGCGCGTCGCCTTCGCCCGGCGCGCGGGGGCGGATCTGTTCGTCTCCATCCACGCCGATTCGCTCTCCTCGGCGCCGCAGGTGAGCGGGCTGACCGTCTACACCAACGCGGACGAGGCCTCCGACCGCGCCTCCGCCACGCTCGCCGCGCGCGAGAACCAGGCCGATGCGCTCGCGGGCCTCGTCACGGAGGAGGCGCGAGGCGAGATCGCCGACATCCTGCGCGACCTCACCGAGCGCGAGACGCGGGGCTATTCGCACGTCTTCGCCACGACGCTGGTCGGCGGCATGGAGAGCGTGGCGCGGCTCAACAAGAACCCCCACCGGCAGGCGGCCTTCGTCGTGCTGCGCGCCTACGACGTGCCCTCCGTGCTCGTCGAGCTCGGCTACCTGTCGAGCCGCCGCGACATCGCGCTCCTCACCTCGGACGGCTGGCGCGAGCGGGCCACGGCGGCGATGGCGGACGCCATGGAGCGGTTCTTCGCGCCGCGCCTCGCCGACCGCGCCGAGTATCGCGCCGCAGTTTCACCATAGATCGCTGGTCTACGGGCGGCAGTCTCGACGCGCACCGGCCCGCGGGCGATTCCCGTGGGAGGCCGATTGCGCTAGTGTTCGGGGATTGGCTGGCGTCGCCTCGGGATCGAGCGTGGCGAGGACGGATCGGACCATATGCGCATCGTCTTGCGATTCTTCGGCTTCCTGTTCAGCGCGGGATTCGTCGCCTTCCTGATCGGGTCGGCGGTGATGGCGCTGGGCTACATGCATTTCTCGCGCGATCTGCCGGATCACGCCGCGCTGGCCGAGTACGAGCCGGCGGTGATGAGCCGCGTCCACGCCGCCGACGGCACCCTCGTCGCCGAATACGCCCGTGAGCGGCGGCTCTACCTGCCGATCGAGACGATCCCCAAGCAGCTGATCGCCGCCTTCCTCTCGGCCGAGGACAAGAACTTCTACAGCCATCTGGGCGTCGATCCGGAGGGCATCGCCCGCGCCGTGGTCACCAACCTGTCGACCGGGACGACCCAGGGCGCATCGACCATCACCCAGCAGGTGGCGAAGAACTTCCTGCTGACCAGCGAGCAGACCTACGAGCGCAAGATCCGCGAGGCGCTGATCGCGCTGCGCATGGAATCGGCCTTCACCAAGGACCAGATCCTCGAGCTCTACCTCAACGAGATCTTCCTCGGCACCATCGTGCCGGGGCGCAATCTCCACGGCGTCGCGGCGGCCGCGCTCGAGTATTTCGACAAGTCCGTCCACGAGCTGACGCTCGCCGAATCGGCCTATCTCGCCGCCCTGCCGAAGGCGCCCAACAACTATCACCCGTTCCGCCAGCGCGAGGCCGCGATCGGCCGCCGGAACTGGGTGCTCGACCGCATGCTCGACAACGGCTTCATCACCGCCGAAGAGGCCGAGGCCGCCAAGGCCGAGCCGCTCGAGATCACGCCGCGGCGGATCTCGCCGAACCTGCTCGGCGCCGGCTACTTCGTCGAGGAGGCGCGCCGTCAGATCGCATCGCGCTACGGCGACGAGACGCTCTACGAAGGCGGGCTGTCGATCCGCACGACGCTCGACCCCGAGATGCAGGCGATGGCGCGCAAGGCGCTGATCGACGGCCTCGTGCGCTACGACGAGGAGCGCGGCGGCTGGCGCGGCCCGGTGGAGACGCTCGACCTCGCCGCGGCGCAGGACTGGGGCGTGGCGCTGGCCGGCGTGCGTCCGCTCGCCGACGTGCAGCCCTGGGAGCTCGCCGTGGTGCTCGAGATCGGGGCCGAGGGCGCGCGCGTCGGCCTGCGCCCCGACGTCGCCATTTCCGGCGAGGTGGACGCGACGCGCCGCACCGGCACGATCCGCCCCGAGGGCCTGCGCTGGACGGGCGATTCGGTCGACGAGGCGCTCGATATCGGCGACGTCGTCTACGTGGAGGCGCGCGACGACGGCTCCTACCGCCTGCGGCAGGTGCCGGAGGTCTCTGGCGCCATCGTCGCCATGGACCCGCATACCGGCCGCGTGAAGGCCATGGTCGGCGGCTTCTCCTACGATCAGAGCGAGTTCAACCGCGCCACCCAGGCCCTGCGCCAGCCGGGCTCGTCCTTCAAGCCCTTCGTCTACGCGACCGCGCTCGACAACGGCTACACGCCCTCCTCCATCGTGCTCGACGAGCCGATCACGATCCAGGCCGGCGGCGAGGCCTGGTCGCCGACGAACTACGACGGCCGCCCGACGGGCCCGCGCACGCTGCGCTACGGCATCGAGCGCTCGAAGAACCTGATGACCGTGCGGCTCGCCCAGGACGTCGGCATGCCGCTCGTCGTCGAGTACGCCCGCCGCTTCGGCGTCGTCGACGACATGCTGCCCGTGCTGTCGATGTCGCTCGGCGCCGGCGAGACCACGGTTCTGCGCATGGTCACGGGCTATTCGATGTTCGTGAACGGCGGAAAGCGCATCCGCCCGACGCTCATCGACCGCATCCAGGACCGCACCGGGGAGACCATCTTCCGCCACGACACGCGCGACTGCCTCGGCTGCAACGCCGAGGACTGGCGCGGCCAGGACGAGCCGCAGCTTGTCGACGACCGCGAGCAGGTGCTCGACCCGCTGACCGCCTACCAGATCACCTCCATGATGGAGGGCGTGGTGGAGCGCGGCACGGCGACGAGCCTGCGCGAGGTCGGCAAGCCGCTCGCCGGCAAGACCGGCACCACCAACGAGGCCAAGGACGTCTGGTTCGTCGGCTTCGCGCCGGACCTGACGGTGGGCGTCTATATCGGCTTCGACCAGCCCAAGCCGCTCGGCCGCGGCGTCACCGGCGGCGGCTACGCGGCCCCGATCTTCGGCGACTTCATGAAGATGGCGCTCGCCGACGAGCCGGCCACGCCCTTCCGCGTGCCGCCCGGCATCAAGCTGATCCCGGTCAACGCCACGTCGGGCCTGCGCGCCGGCGCGGGCGAGGGCAGCGTCATCCTCGAGGCCTTCAAGCCCGGCACCGCGCCGCCCGACAACTACGCCATCATCGGCTACGGCGCGAACGAGGACGGCGAGCTCGTGCCCCAAGAGGCGCTGCAGTCGATCGGAGCCGGGACCGGCGGGCTCTACTGACCGCGGCGGTGTTGCCGTCGCGGCGCGGGTCGTGTAACAAAACAGGGTTGTTCCTGACGGACCGGGAGGGTCGCATGGATAAACGCGGCATCATCGTCCCGGCGCCCTTCGCGGCCGAGCGGCCGCGCGGCTGAGCGCCTTCGGGCCGCCGCGGGCGGCCCGCCCGCCACCGAAGACGCCCTCACGCGGCGCAGCGCCGAGCGCGTGCGCCCGTCCGTCGGGAGCCGGCCCTCGCGGCCGGAACGCATCCATGTCCCTTCGCCGTCACGAGCGCGCGGACCCGCTGCGCGACATCGTCCGCTTCGTCCTCTCCCATTGGCGTCGGCGGCCGCGGGCGACGCTCGTCATCGTCGTCGGCATCACGCTGTCGACCCTGGCCGAGATCGCCGTGCCGGTCTATGCCGGCCGCCTCGTCGACGCCGTCGCGCGCGGGCCGGAGGCCGAGGGCGCGCTCTCGGCGGCGCTGGTCGCGCTCTTGGCGATGGTGGCGCTCGGGATCGTCTCCGTCGCCCTGCGCCACAAGGCGTGGCGCGGCCTCGAGAAGCTGACCGTCTTCGTCATGAACGACGTGGCGCGAGAGAGCTTCGCGCGCATCCAGCGCTTCTCGTCCGACTGGCACGCGAGCACCTTCGCTGGCTCGACCGTGCGCAAGATCACCCGCGGCGTCTGGGCGATCGACACGTTCAGCGACACGGTGCTCGTCGCCCTGCTGCCGTCCTTCGTGGTGCTCGTCGGCACGATCGTGGTGATGGGCGCGCGCTGGCCGGTCATGGGCGCCGTCGTCCTCGCCGGAGCGATCGCCTACATCACGGCGGTCGCCCTCCTGTCGAGCCGCTACATCGCCCCCCGCGCGCGGCTCGCCAACGCGCAGGACACGAAGATGGGCGGCATCCTGGCCGACGCCATCGGCTGCAACGCCGTCGTGAAGGCCTTCGGCGCCGAGGAGCGTGAGGACGAGCGGCTCTCCCACGCGCTCGGCAAGTGGCGGCTGCGCACGCAGGGCGCCTGGCGGCGCTACACCGTCACCTGGACCGTCCAGCTTTCGGTGCTCGTCGCCATGCGCGCGGCGATCGTCGGCCTCGCCATCTGGCTGTGGGCGCGCGGCGCCGCGAGCGCGGGCGACATCGCCTACGTCCTCACCGCCTTCCTCGTCGTGAACGGATACCTGCGCGAAGTCGGCATGCATCTCAACAACTTGCGCCAGTCCGTGAACGAGATGGAGGAGCTCGTCGCGATCATGGACGAGCCGGTGACGGTCGCCGATCGCCCGGATGCGCGGCCGATCGCGATCACGCGCGGCGAGATCGCCTTCGAGGACGTGACCTTCCTCTACAAGGGCCACGACGCGCCGCTCTTCCGGGACTTCACCGTGCGCATCGCGCCGGGCGAGCGGGTCGGCCTCGTGGGGCGCTCGGGCTCGGGCAAGTCGAGCTTCGTCAAGCTGATCCAGCGCCTGCACGACGTCCAGGACGGGCGGGTGAGCATCGACGGGCAGGACGTCGCCGCGGCGACGCAGGCGTCGTTGCGCGCGCAGATCGCCATCGTCCCGCAGGAGCCGATCCTGTTTCACCGCACGCTCGCCGAGAACATCGCCTACGCGCGCCCCGACGCGCGGCCGGACGAGATCGAGGCCGCGGCCCGTCTCGCCAACGCGCACGACTTCATCGCGCGCCTGCCGAAGGGCTACGCCACCCATGTCGGCGAGCGTGGCGTCAAGCTGTCGGGCGGCGAGCGCCAGCGAGTGGCGCTGGCCCGCGCCTTCCTGGCGAACGCGCCGATCCTGATCCTCGACGAGGCGACGTCGAGCCTCGATTCGGAATCGGAGCGGCTGATCCAGGAGGCGATGGAGCGGCTGATGGTGGGGCGCACGGCGATCGTCATCGCCCACCGGCTCTCGACCGTGCGCCGCCTCGACCGCATCCTGGTCTTCGACCGCGGCCGAATTGTCGAGGAGGGCGCCCACGCGGCGCTGCTGGCGCAGCCGGACGGGCTCTATCGCCGGCTGTTCGAGGCGCAGGCGGAGGACTTCACGCACGCGGCGTAAAAGAAAAATCTATGCGACCAGCCTCAGATGGTATGAATCCGGTCAAGAACCGCACGATATTCGTTTCTAAGACGCCTGTAAGAGGATCGATCACTATAGATCCATTCGAACTGCCGGATGCTGTAGTGCGCTCCGAGTTGACGGGCACCGGACTGGAAACCGGTGATCCGAACTATTCCGACAAGTCCCTTTGAGAATGCCGATACGTACTTGGAGCTATGACGACCCCATACCGTGTAGGTGCTTTCTTCGTAGATACGACATCCGTCTGGGAAGCCTGGAGGTTTTGTGATTAAACCCAAGTCGAACAAACGGGCAAGTTTTTGACGTGTTTCGTCGAGATTGCCGGATCCCGTTTTGTCCTTGCACTCCAATCCAAGGACCGGCAGACCGCGCGGCGATCCACCTCCAGCATTCCGTAGCGCAACCGCCACTGTCTGCGGCACGGCTGACACATCAAACTCATGTCGGGCACCGCTTCTTCCCGTCCATTGTAGACTGCCATGCATTTCCAGGCTCAGCGCGGGATTAGTGCGATTTCGCAATAGCACGAAACCAGGCGCCGTAGCGTTGCTCGCTTGTATTTTGCTGGGCTGCGCTGGAAAGTTACGTCCAGTGTTTTCTGCAAAAGCGTGGCGGTTTGGCGCGCCGGTGGGGTTCGGGGGCGGGGCGAGCGCTGGCTCCTCAATAGCAGGGCGCTCGCCCCGCCCCAGCCGCCGTTAGGCGGCTTCTGCGCGGTCCAGCTGCCGCATCTGTTCCTTCTTGTGCTCGGCCAGGTGGCTCATGTTGAGGTAGCGCGTGCCCTCCAGCCAGTTTTCGTGGATCTCGACCGCCAGCGCGCGGACGAGGCGCAGGCAGGCCGCGTCGTCGGGGAAGATGCGCACCACCGTCGTGCGGCGCTTGATCTCCTGGTTGAAGCGCTCGAGCATGTTCGTGGACTTCAGATGCTTATGGTGCTGGCGCGGCAGCCGGTAGAAGGTCAGCGTCTCCTCGACGTTGTCCTCGACCCACTGCGTCAGCTTCGGGTACTTGTCCTGCCACTTGTTCAGCCAGCGGGCGAGATCCTGGCGGACCTCGGCGAGGTCGCGCCGGTCGTAGAACCAGCGCAGCTCCTGCAGGCAGTCGTCGTCGTGCTTGCGCGGCACGTGGTCGAGAGCGTTACGCAGGAAGTGCACGTAGCAGCGTTGCCAGGCCGCGTCGGTGAGCGTCTCCGTCACCGCGCGCTTGAGCCCCTCGTGATCGTCCGAGACCACGAACTCCACGCCCGACAGCCCCCGCGCCTTCAGCCCGAGCAGGAAGTCCCGCCAGCTCGAGCGGCTCTCCCGGTTGGCGAGCTCGACGCCCAGCACGTTGCGCCGCCCCTCCCCGTCGATCCCGATCGCGACCAGCACGGCCCGGCTCTGGATCCCGATCTCGCGGACCTTCTCGTAGCGCGCGTCCAGGATCAGGTAGGGATAGGCCTCCGTCAGCGGCCGGCGCGCGAACGCCTCCAGCTCCGCGTCCATACGCTTGTTGATCGCGCTGATCGCCGAGGCCGAGAAGGAGTGTCCGCACAGCTCCTCGGTGATCGCCTTGACCTTGCGCGTCGAGACCCCCTGCACGTACATCTGCGCCAGCGCGCCCACCAGCGCCTTCTCCGAGCGCTGGTAGCGCTCGAACAGCTGCGTCGAGAACAGCCCGTGCCGATCCTGCGGCACCCGCAGCTCCAGCGTCCCGACCCGCGTCACCAGCGAGCGCGTGTAGTAGCCCGCACGGTAGCCCCGGCGCCCCTCCGTCCGCTCGCTCTTCTCCGCGTTCAGCACCGCCGTCATCTCCGCCTCCAGCGTCGCCTCCACGATCGCTTGAACCATCCGCGGCAGATAATCCTCGTCCCGCGACAGCAGCGCCTGGACATCCAACGTGACGGACTTACCCTTCTCTCCGGTCATGGCATGCACCCTCCAGGGGTCGGTGACTTCAGACATCACCAGCGTGCCATGACCGCCGATCTTAGCATCGGATTTTTGCAGAAGACACAGTACGCGACCCGCTGGAAGGCGAAATGTCCCACCTGCGGGTAGAGGCGAACCATCCCCCCGACATAGGCTTGCGGACCACCCGGGGTACGCATTAACCGAATGGGCCAGCCTCATCAAAACCCATGCTTCGAGTACTTTACCCGAACCCGAGGGCAAAACCGCAGACGAGTGAGCAGCTCGGAAAAGCTTCAGGATCTGGCGGAGACTCTGTTCGACGGAAGGTTTAATAGGCATTGTGCAATCCTTGTCCACTTATGTACCGCGAGCCAATTCATTCAAAATAAATTTCAGCTTATAGGCTAACTCCACTTGTTTTTTATCAAAACGCGATGCCTTTCCTTCGACATCTACAAATGCTATCTCCGTCGTGGCATCACAAAGATTGCTCGCAACACGCTCTGCGGCGGCAAACTTCAGGACGGGTTCCACTAACAGAACACGCAGCATATGCAGCGCTTCGTGCAATTTTTCTCCGTCGGCAATCTTTTCTCGCCTAACCAATGTCGTGCCATCTTCCAGTTGAATCTTGATTTCACGTCCGGACTCAATTTCTTGCAGCACCTCACCGGCAATTGCGCCGTAGCCCTCTTCCCTAAGGATTGAAATGAGGCGTTGAAAATCATCGTCTGCGGCCATGAGCGTCATTCATTCTTCGGTGGAAATGATCGAGCGTGCTCGACGCTAGATATAGCAGGCTGATTCGCGGTGCGGAAGCACCACCATCCGATTGTTCATCCGTCGGAATCGTAGCCGCATGAACTGCGGCGTGATCAGGCCTGCGCGGCCATGCGCCGGCGCAGGCGCGCCTGCTTGTCGGACGCCGCGATCGCGTCGCGCAGGGTGCGCACGCCGTCGGCCTCGAGCAGCGGGATCATGCCGAGCAGCACCTGCGCGGTGGCGCGCGCGTCGCCGAGCGCGGTGTGGCGCGCCTCCGGGGGGATGGTCACGCCGAAGCGCTCGGCCAGCGTGTCGAGGGTGAGGCTCTCGCTCGTGCCGAAGAGATGCGCGCCGAGCAGGACCGTGTCGAGCACGGGCGCGTCGAAGGCGATGCCGGCGGCGTCCTCCTCGCGACGCAGGAAGGACAGGTCGAAGGCGGCGTTGTGGGCGACGAGCACGCCGTCGTCGAGGAAGGCGCGGAAGCGCGCGACGACGACGCTCGGCGGCTCGGCCCCCGCCACCATGGCGTCGGTGATGCCGTGTACCCGGCTCGCGACCGCGGGGATCGGGCGGCCGGGATCGACCAGCACGTCGAAGATCTCCCCGGAGATCACCCGGTTGTTGACGACCCGCACGCCCGCGATCGAGCAGAGCGCGTCGCGGGCCGGCTCCAGGCCCGTCGTCTCGGTGTCGAACACGACGAAGGTGAGCCCCCGCAGCGGCCGCTCGTCGAGGGGGGTCGGCGCGAGGCCGCTCAGAAGGCCGAAATCGTAGAACTCGGCGCGCTCCGGCACCGGCGTCGGCGCCTTGGCGATGGGGAGGTCCTCGTCGCGCGCCGCGGCGAGCGGCAGCTCGAGGCGGGCGCGGCCGGGCGTCTCCGGATCGGGCACGCACCACAGGTCCGTGCGGTGGCGGGCGAGGACGTCGTGGCCGGTGACGGCGCCGGCGCCGTCCTCGAGCCGCTCGTCGAGCCAGTCCTCGACCGTCGCCGGAGACGGCGCCTCCCCCTCCCAGGAGGCGAGGAGGCGCACGCGGCCGTTCTCCGCGACGGCCGAGAGCCGGAAGGCCCGCGTGCCGGCATGGACCGCGATGCGGTTGACCAGGTGCTCGACGAGCGCGGTGATCGAGGCGGAATCGCAGCGCAGCCAGGCGGGCTCGCCCGCGCTCTCGAAGGCGAGGTCGCGCCCCTCCGAGCGGCGCACCTTGATCAGCTGGAACAGGGTCGGCGAATGCGTCGTCGCCATCGGCCAGGCGGAGGAGACGAGGTCGGAGGCCGCCTCCTCCAGCCGGTCGAGGCGATCGCCGAGCTCGGCCGGCTCGCGGGCGAGGAGGTCGCGGGCGAGGGCCACGTCCTGCGCCGCCGGCGCGTCGCCGCCGCGGGCGAGGAGATCGCCGGCGAGCGCCAGAGCCGCCACCCGCTCGCGCATGTCGCGGATGCCGTCCTGCAGCAGCCGGTCGCGCCAGACGCCGGCGGCGAGCTCGTTCGTCACGTTCTCGAAGGAGAGGACGTAGCCGGTGGGGTGCGCGCCGTCCGCGTCGAGCATCAGCGACATGCGCCCGACGATGCGCGCGTTCTCCTTGGCGGTGGCGCCGACGATCGTGGTGGTGAGACCGTCGCGGTGGATGCGGTGGCGCCCGGTGCGGAACCGGTCCTGGAGCCGCTCCAGCGTATGGGCGAGGACGCGCCCGGACAGGACCTCCGTCAGCGGCCGGTCGAGGCCGATCTCGCCGGAGGCGCCGAGGATCTCGAGGGCGCGGCGGTTGTAGAGCGTCACCTTGTGGGCGAGCGTGCAGATGACGACGCCCTGGCGCAGGTCGCGGAGCACGATCTCGAGATTGCGCCGCTCGCGCTCGGCCTCGGCCGTGGCGGCGGCGACGGCGGCGTCGACCTCCTCGCGCGCCTCGTCCAGCGCCTGCGTGAACTCGGCGATGGCGGGCGCGAGGAGGCCGAGATAGCGGCCCTTCTCGACGGAGGGCGGCTTGCGCGCGGCGCGGGCGTGGACGGCGGCGCGCACGTCCGCGGCGATGGCGACGAGGGGCTGGGCGACGTTCTCGTCGAACTTGAGCCAGACCCAGGCCGTGAGCCCGAAGGTGACGCCCACCGCGATCAGCCCCGCGAGCGTCACCGGCGCGGCCGAGGCGAGATCGGCGGCGCGGAAGACGTAGACCAAGGCTCCCACGATGCCGACCGCGGCGCCGAGGGCGATCAGCGCGAAGAACAGGAAGATACGGGTGCGCAGGGACCAGCGGGCGGGATTCATGCGCGCCTCCCCGTGAGGGACGTTCGCGATGGTGCTCGCCGGCGCGTCTCTTTTCCTTCCCTGTAGGGGAAGGTGGCTCGGCGAAGCCGAGACGGATGGGGCGCGCCGCAGGCGCGTTCGGCGAAGCCGAAGTCGACGGCGGAGACAGGCCGCTGCCGGGGCTTCCGCTTCGCGGAACGCGTCGCTTCGCGCCGCGCCCCATCCGTCACGCCGCCTGCGGCGGCGCGCCACCTTCCCCTACAGGGAAGGAGAACTCCCGTCGCGCCCCTCATCGCCCCCCCTCCCCCGCCAGCGCGGCCTCGAGGTCGGCGAAGCCGAAGGGCTTCGTCAGCATGGCGTCGGCGCCGAGCGCGCGGGCCTTCTCCCTGTCGATGGAACGCCCGCGGGGGCTGGTGAGCACGATGCGCATCCCCGCGAGGGCGGGATCGGAGCGGGCGGCGCGGCACAGGTCGTAGCCGTCGCGGCCCGCGAGCATGGCGTCGAGCACCGCGGCGCGGGGCCGCCCCGCGCGCAAGGCCGCGAGGGCGGCCTCGCCGTCCTGCGCCGTCTCGACCTCGTATCCCGCCGCGGCGAGGAGGCGCGCCAGGGCGGCGCGGAACGGCTCCTCGTCGTCGGCGACGAGCACGCGTCCCGCCACCGTACCTCCTCGGCCCTCCCCAGGGCGCATTGTGATGGACGGGCGCGGTTGGCTCCGCGCACCGCCCCGTCTCTCACGACGTCGCGGTCCGCGCGCCGTCGCACACCACCGCGTGAAGCGGATCGTCGGGCCCGAGCGGCTGCCAGGGCCCGCCGATCGGCTCGCCCGCCTCGTCGAAGCCCTCGATGTCGACGGCGTCCGCCCTCCGACCGCCGGCGCAGTCGAAGACCGCCGTAACCGTCGCGGTCGGCATGTAGCGCTGCAGCACGAAGATCTCCGCGAGCCGGTAGTCCGGCTCGTCCGGGTTCGGCACCACCCGCCCCACGGCGACGAAGCGGTTCACCGGCGCGACGAGATAGGTCCAGGGCTGGAGCGGGCTCGGCTGGCCGTAGCTCTGCGCCACGCGCACGCTGTCGGGCAGGGCGCCGGCGGTGCGCCCGAACCAGGAATAGTCGTTGTAGAGCGTATAGCTCATCATCGCGACGCCGGCCGCGATCGGCAGGAGCCAGCGCGGCGGCCTGCGGCCGAACGCCCGGAAGACGAGCATCGTCACGCCCGCCACGGCGACGCCCAGAACCAGAACGGCGATCAGGTTGAACCACATGGACGCGTCTACCCGTTGCTGAGCCGGCTCAGCCCGCCGCCCGCCCGTGGGCGAGCGCGGCCTGGAGGCCCTTCACGACGCCGAAGGCGTCCTTGAGATGGTTGCGTTGCAGCGCCGAGAGGCTCGACGGCTTGAGGAAGTTGTCCGGCTTCGCCCCCGCGCGCACCTGCGTCGCCTGATGGGCGAGCCGAGTCTCGGCGATGAGGTCGTAGGCGTCGACGAGGTCGGCCGCGCCGCTCTCCGAGAGCGTGCCGGCCTCGCGGGCGGCGAGGATGCGCTCGCGCGTGTTCACGGCGGGAATGGCGCCGTCCAGCGCGTAGACGCGCGCGAGATCGACGATGGGCACCACGCCCGAATGCTTGAGATCGACCGCGTCCTTGTGCTCGCCCGAGCGGATCAGCGCGAAGCCCCGGAAGATCGAGAGCGGCGGCGTGTGCTTGAGCGAGTTCGCGATCATGTGGGCGCGGAAGATGCTGTTCTTGCGCGCGGCGGCGAGCGTCTCGGCCTGCAGCCCCTCGTGGAGCCGCGCCTCGCCCGCGATCGGGCGCAGGTCGAACATGACGGAGGACAGCATCTGCGCCATCGGGTCCGGGCGGGCGATCCAGCCGGCGAAATAGGAGCGCCAGACCCGCGCGGGCTGACGCCATTTCGAGTTCGTCGCCATCATGTCGCCGGGGCAGAAGTAATAGCCGCAGGCGTCCAGCCCGTCCGAGACGAAGCGGGCGAGATCGGCGAAATAGGCGCCGTGGCGCGCCTCCTCGTAGGAATCGTCGAGGATGAGGCAATTGTCCTGGTCGGACACGCCGGTCTGCTCGCGCCGGCCCTGGCTGCCGCAGGCGAGCCAGAGCCAGGGCGTGGGCGCGGGCCCGAGCCGCTCCTCGCCGAGCTTCAGGAGCTGGCGGGTCACCGCGTCGGCGACGCCCGTGATCGCGTGGCCGACGCGATGCGCCGGCATGCCGGAGCCGACGAGCTGGACGAGCAGCTCCGGCAGCTTGGCGACGACGCCGGTCAGGCCCGCGACGTCGCGCGCCTTGGCGATGTCGGCGAGGAGGTACATCGCCGAGACGGTCTGCCGGCGCACCAGGTTGGTGCGCGTGAGAACGCCCGCCGCCCTGCCCTCGCGGGCGATCGGCAGGTGGCCGAAGCCGCGCTCGGACATCAGCACCATGGCGTCGTAGACGAGCGCGTCGGGCGCGAGCGTCTCGGGCGCGGGGGTCATCGCGTCGGAGACGGGGGTGTCCGCGCCGCGGCCGCGGGCGACGATGCGGCCCGTCAGGTCGCCGGTGGTGAGGAGGCCGACGAGGCGGCCCTCCCCGTCCTCCACCAGGACGCAGGAGATCGACCGCTCCGCCATCAGCGCCGCCGCCTCCCGCACCGGCGTGTCCGGCGAGACCGCGATCGGGTTCGGCGTCATGACGTCGGAGAGGGGCGCGGCGAGGCCGATCTCGACCCCGCTCTCGCGCGGCGCGGCGCGCCGGGCGGCGGCGGCGCGCAGCCGGTCGTAGAAGGCGTCCACGGCCGGGTTCGCGGCGAGCAGCCCGAAAAAATCGGCGCGGGGAACGGACAGCGTGCGGGTCGGCTCGATGGCGACGGCGCGCACGGAAGAGGGCTTGTCGCGCAGGACCGCGCGGGCGCCGACGGCCTCGCCCGGGGCGTAGCGGGTGACGCGCTCGCCCTCGCCGGAAAAGGCGTCGATCGCGCCGGAGAGCACGATCTCGACGCGCGCGGCCGGCATGCCGTGGCGCAGGAGCACGGCGCCCTCGGCGTGCTCGCGCACCGCGCCCGCGGCGACGAAGGCGGCGAGCGCCTCGCGGTCGAGGAGATCGAACGGGTGGTGCCGGGCGAGGAAGGCGCGCGCACGCTCGAGCGCGGCGTCGGGCAAGGCCTCTGCGGGGCGGGACGCGGGCTGCGTCATGGAGATCTCGGGTCTCGAGGTTTCGCCCCCGGCGAAACGGGATGCGGAGCCCGCCACGGGGCGGGCTCCGCTGGATTATCGAGCACGTGGCTCGACCGCGTCGACTTCGGGTCCGTGCGGACGCCGGGGTCGACGCGGGTGGCGCTCAGTGGGCGACCGCGCCGCCCGCGCCGCGCGGGATGCGGACGCTCTCGACCAGCTCCTGGATCTCCTTCGGCGGCGCGGACGTCGCCTTGGAGACGGCGTAGGCCACGCCGAAGTTGAGGAGCGCGCCGATCACGCCGAAGGACGCCGGCGAGATGCCCAGGAGCCAGAACTCGGCGGTGTCGGGCAGCTGGTTGGTCCCCGGAATGAAGAACCAGCCCTTGTAGACGAAGATGTAGACGCAGGTCGTGAGGATGCCCGTGAGCATGCCCGCGATCGCGCCGACATTGTTGATGCGCTTCGAGAAGATGCCCATCATCAGCACCGGGAAGATCGAGGACGCCGCGAGGCCGAAGGCCAGCGCCACGGTCTGTGCCGCGAACCCGGGCGGATTGAGCCCGAGATAGGTGGCGAGCGCGATGGCGCCGACCATGGCGAGGCGGGCCGCCAGAAGCTCGCCCTTCTCCGAGATCGAGGGCATCACCGCGCTCTTGAGCACGTCGTGCGAGATCGCCGACGAGATCGCGAGCAGGAGGCCCGCCGCCGTCGAGAGCGCCGCCGCGAGGCCGCCGGCCGCGACGAGGGCGATGACCCACGGCGGCAGGTTGGCGATCTCCGGGTTGGCGAGAACCAAGATGTCCGGGTTCACCTGGAGCTCGTTACCGGCCCAGCCCCATTCCTGCGCCTGAGCGGCGAAGGCCTCGTTCCGGTCGTTGTAGTACTGGATCCGGCCGTCGTCGTTCTTGTCCGTGAAGGTGATCAGGCCCGTGGTCTCCCAGGTCTGGAACCAGTCCGGACGGTTCTCGTAGGCGAGGTTGCCCTCGGGCGCGCCGACCTCGCCGGTCTGGATCGTGTCGACGATGTTGAGGCGGGCCATGGCGCCGACGGACGGAGCCGTGAAGTAGAGGATGGCGATGAAGACCAGCGCCCAGCCGGCGGACCAGCGGGCGTCGGCCACCTTCGGCACGGTGAAGAAGCGGATGATGACGTGCGGCAGGCCGGCGGTGCCGATCATCAGCGCCAGCGTGAACAGCACCATGTTGAACATGGACGTGTTCAGCGCGGTGTACTGGGCGAAGCCGAGGTCGGTGATCACCGCGTCGAGACGCTGCAGCAGCGGCATGCCCGAGGCGGTGTGCTCGGAGAACAGGCCGAGCGGGGGCACCGGGTTGCCGGTGAGGTTGAGCGAGATGAAGATCGCCGGGATCGTGTAGGCCGTGATCAGCACGACGTACTGCGCCACCTGCGTGTAGGTGATGCCCTTCATGCCGCCGAGCACCGCGTAGACGAACACCACGGCCGAGCCGATGAACAGGCCCGTGGAGGTGTCGACCTGCAGGAAGCGGGCGAAGGTGACGCCGACGCCCGTCATCTGCCCGATGACGTAGGTCACCGAGATGATGATCAGGCAGATGACGCCCACGAGCCGCGCCGTCTGCGAATAGAACCGGTCGCCGATGAACTCGGGCACAGTGAACTTGCCGAACTTGCGCAGGTAGGGCGCGAGCAGCATGGCGAGGAGCACGTAGCCGCCCGTCCAGCCCATGAGGAAGGACGAGTTGCCGTATCCGGTGAAGGCGATCAGGCCCGCCATCGAGATGAAGGAGGCGGCCGACATCCAGTCGGCGGCGGTCGCCATGCCGTTGGTGACCGGGTGGATGCCGCGGCCGGCGGCGTAGAACTCGCCGGTCGAGCCGGCGCGCGCCCAGATGGCGATGCCGATATAGAGCGCGAAGGTCGCGCCGACGACGATGTAGATGAGGGTTTGCGTTTCCATTGCCGCCTCACTCCTCGACGCCGAAGTCGCGATCGAGCTTGTTCATTCGCCATGCGTAGAAGAAGATCAGCGCCAGGAAGACGATGATCGACCCCTGCTGCGCGAACCAGAAGCCCAGGTCCGTGCCTCCGAACTGGATGCCGGACAGGAGCGGCCGCAGGATGATGGCGAAGCCGAACGCCACGACCGCCCAGACGATGAGGCAGTTGCGGACGAGGCTGAGATTCGCCTTCCAGTATTTCTGATCGCGGTCGTTTTGGCTCATCATGTGCGCCCACCTGAGTTTTGCGGTTCCCCCGCCGCGTCCCCTTTCCGGAACCGGAGCCACGGCCTACGCGATGATGCGCATGCCAGGCGTCCCGTCTCGCACCCTCCCCGGCGCGACGCGGCTGCCCCGTTCCGCCTGTGCGGAACCGAGCGTGCGACACTCTATGACCGAGTCGAACGGCGCCGTAACCAGGACATTCGGCTAATGCGTGGAAATACCAAGGTATTTCGCCGGGGGCCCGGATTGTTTTCGCAAGACCCGAAGACGGTTCGCGGCAAGGCGGAGCACGGCGCTCAGGCGGCGCGCGGACCCGTGCGGAAGAAGGAAAAGCCATGCCGGCGCGCTCGGCCGGCGACGCTGCCGTAGTCGAATCCGGGCAGCGACGAAGCGGCGTCCGCCTCGCACAGATATTCCCATTCGTCGTCGACGAAAGGAGGAATCGCCCGGTCGAGCGGCACCGCGCAGACGAGGTCCGATCCCCGGCGGCGGAAGAGATTGAAGACCTGTCCCCAAGAGCCGGGGCGCAGACTATCGTGCAACTGCATATTCATGGCGTGCCCCCATGATCGAGGCGAGCGTACCACGCGCGAATCATGCGAAAAGACGTAGTTCGTCGCCCCAATCCTTTGCAGACGAACGAGTTGCGCGCCGCCGCCGGTGCGCGCCGGGCCGCGTCACCCACGCGCCGAATGCGAATCCGAGGTGGCCTCACCGCCTTCTGGCCAGACGGCGCCGCGCCGGTTAGCTAGATCTGGTGTGTTCGACACGGAGGCGCGGATGCGGACGACGACCGAGGACCATCGCGAGATCC
Source organism: Salinarimonas sp. (assembly GCF_040111675.1). Classification (NCBI taxonomy): domain Bacteria; kingdom Pseudomonadati; phylum Pseudomonadota; class Alphaproteobacteria; order Hyphomicrobiales; family Salinarimonadaceae; genus Salinarimonas; species Salinarimonas sp. The sequence goes on from NZ_CP157794.1 coordinate 2,700,771, forward strand.
GGGAGGCGGTGGCGAAGCTCTGCGAGGCGTTTCCGGACGCCTATTGGCGCGCGCTCGACCGCGAGGGCGCCTATCCCACCGCCTTCGTCGAGGCGCTGACCGAAGCCGGCTATCTCGCCGCGCTGATCCCCGAGGAGTACGGCGGCGCCGGGCTGCCGCTCTCGGCAGCGGCGGCGATCCTCGAGGAGATCCAGCGCTCCGGCGGCAACGGCGCCGCCTGCCACGCGCAGATGTACGTCATGGGCACGCTGCTGCGCCACGGCTCGGACGCGCAGAAGGCGCGCTTCCTGCCCGACATCGCCGCGGGCCGCCTGCGGCTCCAGGCCTTCGGCGTCACCGAGCCGACGTCGGGCACCGACACGACGGCCCTGCGCACCACGGCGCGGCGCGAGGGCGACCATTACGTCGTCAACGGGCAGAAGATCTGGACGAGCCGGGCCGCCCATTCCGACCTGATGATCCTTCTCGCCCGCACCACGCCGCGCGAGGCCTGCGCCAAGCGGACGGACGGGCTCTCGGTCTTCCTCGTCGACATGCGCGCGGCGCTGGGGAACGGGCTCACGCTCAGGCCGATCCGCACGATGATGAACCACGCGACGACGGAGATCTTCTTCGACGACCTGCGGGTGCCGGCCGAGAACCTGATCGGCGAGGAGGGCCGTGGCTTCCGCTACATCCTCTCGGGGATGAACGCCGAGCGCATCCTCATCGCCGCCGAATGCGTCGGCGACGCCAAGTGGTTCATCGACAGGGCGGGCGCCTACGCCAGGGAGCGCGTGGTCTTCGGCCGCCCCATCGGCCAGAACCAGGGCGTCCAGTTCCCCATCGCCAAGGCCTATGCGCAGATGCGCGCGGCGGAGCTGATGGTACGCGAGGCGGCGCGGCTCTACGAGGCCGGCGAGGCCTGCGGGGCGGAGGCGAACATGGCCAAGATGCTCGCCGCCGACGCCTCCTTCGAGGCCGCCAACGTCTGCGTCCAGACCCATGGCGGCTTCGGCTTCGCGGCGGAATACGACGTCGAGCGCAAGTTCCGCGAGACGCGGCTCTACCAGGTCGCGCCGATCTCGACGAACCTGATCCTCGCCCATCTCGCCGAGCACGTTCTGGGGCTGCCGCGCTCGTATTGAGGGCGGCACGCCTCACCCGTGCGCGGCGCGGCTGTCCTGCGGCGCCTGGGCGCGATCGGTCATGCCGTAATCGCGCGACACCGCCGCGACGCGCAGCCGATAGTCGGCGAACATCTCGGCGCGACCGAGCGCCTGGGCGACGCGGTGGGCGCGGGTCTCGCGCCAGGCCGCGATGGCGTCCTCGTCCTCCCAGAACGAGAGCGAGAGCAGCTTGCCGGGCTCGGTCAGGCTCTCGAAGCGCTCGACCGAGACGAAGCCGGGGATGGTCTCGAGCAGGCCCCGCAGCTCGGCGGCCATGGCCATGTAGTCGGCGCGCTTCCCCTCGTTCGGCCAGACCTCGAAGATGATCACCTGCATGTCGCCCTCGTTCCCGGCCGGAACCGTCGCCGCCCGCGTCCGGTTGACCTCGCGAGCGTAGCGTCAATAGGAGGACACGGCGTGGAAGTCGACGGTGCACAGGGTCTCATCTGGTCTTTGACCATCATCGTGATGCCCATCCTGCTGGGGCTCGCGATCGCCTTCGGCGCCTACCAGACCTGGAAGCGCCGCCGCACCGGGGGCCCTCCGCGCCGCCTGCCGCCGGGCGAGATCGAGAACGTCGACCCGAACCCGGACGAGAACGCCCAGGCCCGCTACATGGGCAAGCTCGGCGTGATCTCGACCGTGGTGTTCGTCGTCGCGGTGATCCTGATCTTCGTCTACTTCTTCTGAGCCGGAGCGTCAGTCCTCCCGGGCGAGAAGCGCGACGAAGCGGGCGCGCTCGGGCGGGAGGGCGAGGTCGCGCGGCGCGAAGACGTAGCGTTCCAGGAAATGGCCGGTCAGGGCGAAGCCCTGTGCGAGCTCCCGCGGCGGCGGGTCCGCGTCCGTCTCCCGGCTCGACAGGAAGGCCGGCAGCGGCAGGAGCCGCTCCGCATAGGGCGCCCCCGCCTCGCGCGAGACGGCGCGCCCGGTCTTCGGCGAGACGTAGACGAGCCCCTCCTGCGCGCCGGTCGCCGCGCAGCGGGCGAGATCGAGGCCGAAGCCGAGCTCCGCGAGGAGCGCGAGCTCGAAGGCGACGAACAGGCGCGGCGCGATCTCCGGGTCGTCGAGATGAGACACGAGCGCCTCCGCGGCCGCGTAGAGCGCCGGATGCGGGTCGCGCTCCGGCAGCGCCCGCAGCAGCGCCGCCATCGTGCCCAGGCCGTAGAGCGCGAGGCGCGAGCCCATCAGCGCGCCGGAGCGCGCGACCAGCGGCTCGACCGTGTAGGTCCCCATCTGCTCGTCGATCCGCGCGCGCCAGCTCGCCGCGACGGTGTTGCCCGGCTGGATCACGGCCGCGAGCCGCTTCGAGCGCCCGCCGTGGAGATAGCCGAGATGGCGGCCGTGCGCCTTGGTCAGCAGCTCGAGGATCGCGCCGCTCTCGCCATGGGAGCGGGCGCCGAGAACGATGCCGTCGTCGCTCCATTCCATGGCCGGGCGCCTCTCACCCCTTCGGAAACTCGAGCCCCATCGCCCGGTAGCGCTCCGGATCGTCGACCCAGCGCTCGCGCACCTTCACGAACAGGAAGAGGTGGACCGGGTGCTCGGCGGCCTCGGCGATGTCCTTGCGCGCCGACTGGCCGATGGCCTTGATGGTGCGCCCGCCCTCGCCGAGCACGATCTTGCGCTGGCTCTCGCGGGCCACGTAGATCGTCTGCTCGACGCGAGCCGAGCCGTCCGGGCGCGCCTCCCAGCTCTCGGTCTCGACGTGGCTCTCGTAGGGCAGCTCCTCGTGGAGGCGCTCGTAGATCTTCTCGCGGGTGATCTCGGCGGCGAGCATGCGCAGCGGCGCGTCCGAGATCTGGTCCTCCGGGTAGAGCCAGGGGCCCTCCGGCATCATGCCGGCCAGCGTCTCCATCAGCCGCTCGACGCCGTCGCCCTTGAGCGCCGAGATCATGAAGGTGTGGTCGAAGGAGGCCTTCTCGTTGAGCGCGGCGGCGAGGGCGAGCAGCTTCGTGCGCTCGATCACGTCGATCTTGTTGAGGACGAGGATCTTCGGCCGGCGCACCTCGGCGAGCTTCGCGACGATGGCCTCGACCTCGTCGTCGATGCCCTTGCGCGCGTCGACGAGCAGGCACACGGCGTCCGCGTCCGCGGCGCCGCCCCAGGCCGAGGTGACCATCGCCCGGTCGAGCCGGCGCTTGGGCTTGAAGATGCCCGGCGTGTCGACGAAGACGATCTGCGCGCGGCCCTGGATGGCGATGCCGCGCACCAGCGCACGCGTCGTCTGCACCTTGCGCGAGACGATCGACACCTTGGTGCCGACGAGCTGGTTGAGCAGCGTCGACTTGCCGGCGTTGGGCGCGCCGATCAGCGCGACGAAGCCCGCCGTCGTCGGCCCCGCGCCCACCTCGCCCGTCTCCTCGCCCGCACCTGCGGGGGTCTCGTCCTCATGCTCCGCCATCGGCGTCCTTCCACAAGCCCAGATGCACCAGAACGGCCCGCGCGCCGTCCTGTTCGGCCGCGCGCTTGCTCGGCCCCTCCCCCGCGATCGTCTCCATTCCCGCGATCACGACGCCGACCTTGAACAGCGGCGCGTGCTCGGGCCCCGTCCGGTCGAGGAGCGCGTAGCGCGGCGGCGCCTCCCCGCGGCCCTGGAGATGTTCCTGCAGCACGGTCTTGGGGTCGCGCGGGACGGCGCGCGTCGCGCGGATCATGTCGCCGAAGCCGGCCTCCACCACGCGCCGCGCCGCCTCGTGGCCGCCGTCGACGTAGACCGCCCCGATGATGGCCTCGCAGACGTCGCCCAGGATCGAGCGGTTCGCCCGCGCCGCGGTGCGGCCGATGCCGTGACCGAAGACGATGTGCGGCGCGACGTCCCAGCCCTGGGCGACCTCGGCGCAGGTCTCCTTGCGCACGATCTCGGAGAAGCGCTTCGAGAGCTCGCCCTCGTTCGCCTCGGGGTAGGTCTCGAACAGGAGCGAGGCGACGACGATGCCGAGCGCCCGGTCGCCGAGGAACTCGAGCCGCTGGTAGTGCGCGCCCTTGCCCTCCTTGGAGGCGCTCATGTGCGTGAGCGCCTCGACGAGGAGGTCGCGATTCGCGAAGGCGTGGCCGACGCGCGCCTCCAGCGGTGCGAGCGGATCCATGCTCTTGCGGTCGGCGCCCATCGCGGCCGGTCAGCGGATCTGGTCGAGGATGCGCTCCCAGCGCACCGTCCAGGGCCACTCCCACAGGCGCCAGGCGGAGGCGTCCTCGTCGATGGAGAAGAAGATGATCTCGGCGCGGCCGACGAAGTTCTCGTAGGGCACGTAGCCCACCGACGAGAGGTCCCGCGAATCGGTCGAGTTGTCGCGGTTGTCGCCCATCATGAAGTAATGGCCCTCGGGCACCGTGTAGACCTCGGTGTTGTCCCAGAAGCCGCGATCGCCGTCGCGCTCGATGATGTGGTGCTGCGTGCCGTCGGGCAGCGTCTCCAGGAAGCGCGGCACCGAGACGGTGCGGCCGAACGGGTCCGTCGTGACGAAGGGCTCGGCCTCCTCGCGCACGACCATCTCGCCGTTGATGTAGAGACGCCCGTCGATCATCTGCACCCGGTCGCCCGGCAGGCCGACGACGCGCTTGATGTAGTCGGTGGCGTTGTCCGCCGGCAGCTTGAACACGGCGATGTCGCCGCGCTGCGGCTCGGAGCCCCAGACGCGCCCGTCCATCACCGGCGGGCCGAAGGGGATCGAATAGCGCGAATAGCCGTAGCTGTATTTCGAGACGAACAGGTAGTCGCCGACGAGCAGCGTCGGCACGAGCGAGCCCGAGGGAATGTTGAAGGGCTGGAACAGCAGCGTGCGCACCACGAGCGCGATGAGCAGCGCCTGGACGATGACCTTGACGGTCTCGAGGATGCCGCCCTCGCTCTTCTGCTTCGCCTTCACCGCACTGCCCTTCATGCCTGCGGCCCGCGCGTCGTCGTTGACGTCGTTGCTCAAGTCCCTGGTCCTCTCGGGGCCCCGCGCGTGTCGCGCGCGGGATGCCGCATGCCCCATCGCGGGTCTATCTGAAAGGCGAACGCGCCGCAATCGTGACGGAGCGCGCCGAGAACGCCCAGCGCGCGGCGATGGGGCGCGCCTCGATGGTGACGAAGGCCTGCGCCGGCGGCGGGTCGTCGGTGAGGCTGACATGCACGATCGCCTCGTGCCCCGGCGGCGTGATCGCCGCGAGCCGGGCGGCGGCGCCGTTCGTCAGCCGCATGGTGGGCTGGCCGGAGGGGAGGTTCACCACCTCCATGTCGCGCCAGAACACGCCGCGCCGGAGCCCCGTACCGAGCGCCTTGGCGCAGGCCTCCTTCGCCGCGAAGCGCCGCGCATAGGACGGCGCCCGCGCCGCCCGCCGTTCCGAGCGCCGCCGCTCGCCCTCGGTGTAGACACGGTGCGTGAAGCGCTCGCCGAAGCGCGCGAGGGTCTTCTCGATGCGGCGGATGTCGCACAGGTCGGAGCCGATGCCGATGATCATGGAGCAGTGCTTCCTTTTCGCCCATCCTAATCCGAGCCCGCCTGCCGAGGCGAGCGGGGCGCGCGCGCTCCGGTGCGCGTGGCTGTCGAACGCCTTCTCGAACAGGTCCCGAGGCGCGTGCGCCGAGGCCTGTAGAGCGGTGCAATTGCAAACCCGGGCCTTTGTGGAACATTGCGGAGCGAGCGTTCGGCGACGCTTCACCGCGCCGGAGCGAGGGGGAACGATCTGTGTTGACATCTGTTGACAGCTGCCGCGGAATGTGGTGGCGTAATGGCTAGGCCGCGACATCCCAACAAGGAGGTCGAAGACGCCGTGGCGTATGCGGAATCGCAGGGCTGGAGCTTTCGCAAGCAGGGGCACTGGGGCCGGCTCTATTGCGCGAAAGCCGATCGCGACGGCTGCCAAGTCGGCGTGAATGGAACCCCCAAAAACGCCGACAATCACGCGCGCCAGATCGTCCGGGCGGTGAACCGCTGTCCCCACAGGCAGGAGGCCGACGATGAAGACGTTTGAGTTCAGCATCATCGCATCCGGCCCGGATCCGAAGGCCGAGGATTTCGAGAGCCGCTTCTACGACGCCGGCTGCGACGACGCGACGATCTCGTTCCAGAGAGGCCACGTCATCATCGACTTCGCGCGCGAGGCGGTTTCTCTGGACGAGGCGATCGCGTCGGCGATAGCCGACGTGCGGCGTGCGGGCGCAGTCGCCGACCGGGTCGAGCCGGATCCGTTGGTGAGCCTCTCCGAGATCGCGCACCGCACGAAGCTTTCGCGAGCGGCGGTAAGCCTTTACGCGAAGGAGCAGCGGGGCGCGGGCTTCCCGGCCCCGGCGGTTCGAGTCACATCGGAGAGTCCGCTCTACGAGTGGGAGGCTGTGGCTGCTTGGATGCACCGACGAGGGACATTGCGAGAAGAGCAAGTCATCGAGGCGGCGATCATTCGATCTGCCAACGAGCATCTCGATCTGGACGACGTTTCGCTTCGGGAACGCCTGCGCGCGACCGCACGACAGCAAAAGATCTCCGCCTGAGCCCGACGACGAACCTTCGACACCGGAACCGCGACATCTCCGTGGCGCGGAGGGCCTTGCCATCCGCCCCGGCATCGCGTATGTCCGCGGCCTCGCGTTCGCTCCGGCCGGGGGCTGAACGGACGGTCGCTCGCGCCCAGGTGCGCCGGCGGCAGGGGCTTCGGTCCCGTCGTCCCGTGTCTCCGCCTTCGAACAAACGCTTTGGGCCTTGGCAGGCTCGAGGGGCTTGGCGCCGATCGGACGCGCGAGACGAAGAGAGAAAGGCCACAAGCGAATGGCGTTGTACGAGCACGTCTTCCTGGCGCGTCCCGACGTGACGAGCCAGCAGGTCGAATCGATGGTCGAGACCTTCAAGGGGATCATCGAAGGCAATGGCGGCAAGGTCGAGAAGGTCGAGTCCTGGGGGCTCAAGACGCTCGCCTACCGCATCAAGAAGAGCCGCAAGGCCCACTTCACCCTCCTCAACATCGACGCCCCGCACCCGGCGCTGGCGGAGATGGAGCGTCAGATGCGCCTCTCCGAGGACGTCCTGCGCTTCATGACCATCAAGGTCGAGGCGCTCGATCCCGAGCCCTCCGCCATGATGCAGAAGCGCGATCGCGACGACCGTCGCGAGGACCGCCGCGGCGGCGAGCGCGGGGACCGTGGCGATCGCGGGGACCGCGGCGACCGCGGTGATCGTGGCGATCGCGGCGAGCGCCGTCGTCGCGACGAAGACCAGAGCGAGGAGGGCTGATCATGGCCGGTGGTGCTTCCGGGGGCCGTCGCCCCTTCTTCCGTCGTCGCAAGACGTGCCCGTTCTCGGGCGCCAATGCGCCGAAGATCGACTACAAGGACGTCAAGCTGCTCTCGCGCTACATTTCCGAGCGCGGCAAGATCGTGCCTTCCCGCATTACGGCGGTGTCGGCCAAGAAGCAGCGCGAGCTCGCCCAGGCGATCAAGCGCGCGCGCATCCTGGGCCTTCTGCCCTTCGTGATCCAGTAAGCGCCTCCTCGAGGCGACAGCACCCTCCGCCCGGCGTACGCGCCGGGCGCGTTGGGGCGGCCGGGCCCGGTGGCGGGTCCTCGCGCCGCCTCTAACCTCGCGACACGCGACGGGACAGCGAACGTGACGAACTTCATAGCGATCGGCATCGGCGCGGGCCTCGTCTCCGCCCTCCTGACTGCGGTGGTCACGCAGGGGAGCACGATCGCGTTCGTCCTCTACCTGCTCTCCCCGATCCCGATCCTCGTCGCAGCCCTCGGCTGGGACCATCGCGCCGGCCTCGTCGGCGCGCTCGTCGGCGGCGTGGCGCTCGCCGTCGCCGTCGATCCGGTGGCGGGCCTCGGCTTCGCCTTCGCCAGCGCGCTGCCCGCCTGGTGGCTCGCCTACCTGTCGCTGCTGGGCCGGCAGACGCCGGACGGCAAGATGGAATGGTACCCGCTCGGGCGCCTCCTCGCCTGGATCGCCGGCGTCGCCTCCCTCACCTTCCTCGCCGCGATCGCTCTGCCGCATTTCGACTACGCGACCTATCGCGAGACGGCGCTGCAGGTGGCCGAGCTCGCCATCCGCGCGCAGACCGGAACGCCGGCGACGGCCCCGATCCCGAACATCGGCGACGTGCCGGCCCAGCAGGCGATCGAGCAGTTCACCGTGCTCCTGCCGGTGGTCGCCGCGGCGGGCTTCGTCCTCGTCTACGTCGTCTATCTCTGGCTCGGCGCGCGCATCGTGGCGATCTCCGGCCGGCTGGCGCGGCCCTGGCCGTTCATCCCGGCGACGACGATGCCGCGCGAGGCCGCGCTGGTGCTCGCGGCGGCGCTCGTCGTCGCGGTGTTGACCTCGGGTTTCGTCGGCGCCTTCGCCACGGCGCTCTCGGCGGCCCTGTTCATGGCCTTCGGCCTCTCGGGCCTCGCCTTCGTGCACGACGTGAGCCGCGGCCGCTCCGGGCGCTTCCTGCTCCTGTTCGGCACCTACACGCTGCTGCTGCTCAGCCAGTTCCTCGTCTTCGTCGCCCTGTCGATCATCGGCATCGCCGACACCGCCTTCGGCCTGCGCGGCCGATTCTTCGCCAACCGTCCTCCGACGATCACCAGAAAACCTCCCGAGGAGTGAAACCGATGGAAGTCATCCTGCTCGAGCGCGTTCCCAAGCTCGGCCAGATGGGCCAGACCGTGCGCGTGCGCGACGGCTACGCCCGCAACTACCTGCTCCCGCTCGGCAAGGCGCTGCGCGCCACCAACGCCAACAAGGAGCGCTTCGAGAACCAGCGCGCCCAGCTCGAGGCCCGCAACCTCGAGCGCCGCAAGGAAGCCGAGGAGGTCCACGCCAAGCTCGACGGGCAGACCTTCGTGCTGATCCGCTCGGCCGGCGAGTCGGGCGTGCTCTACGGCTCGGTCTCGACCCGCGACCTCGCCGAGATCGTGACGGAGGCCGGCTTCTCGGTCGAGCGCCAGCAGATCCAGCTGTCGCAGCCGATCAAGACGCTCGGCCTGCACAAGGTCGCGATCCTCCTCCATCCCGAGGTCGAGTCGACCGTCACCGTCAACGTCGCCCGCTCGGCCGACGAGGCGGAGCGCCAGGCGCGCGGCGAGGACGTCTTCACCCGCGAGGAGCTCGACCTCGACGAGCTCGGCCTCGAGGTCGGCGCGGCGCTGGAGGAGTTCGAGCGTCCCGAGCGCGGCGCCGGCGCCGAGGAAGAGCAGCAGACCGGCGAGGAGGCGTGATCCTCCCGCGTCCGCGACGCGCTGTGGGGGCGGCCTTCGGGCCGCCCTTTTCGCATCCGCCGCGGTACGGGCTCACGGCAGCGCGTAGGTCCCCGTGGCGTGGCAGACGGGCTCGGGCCGCGTGTCGGAGTGGATCGTCACCTCGCCCACGGCGAGCCGGCGCCCGAGCTTGAGGAGCCGCGTGTCGGCGACGAGCGCCGACTGGGGCGGCTTGCGCAGGAAGTTGAAGGTGAGGCTCGTCGTCACCGCCAGCGCGACCGGGCCGACATTCGCGAGCACCGCCACGTAGAGCGCGAGGTCGGCGAGCGTCATCATCGAGGGCCCCGACAGGGTGCCGCCCGGGCGGATGTGGCGCGGGTGGAAGTCGAGCCGCATGCGCGCCGTCATCGGACCGACGGCCTCGACGTGCCAGATCCTGCCGTCGAGATAGATCTCGGGAAACTCCCGCTCGAGGAACGCCTCGACCTCCTCGCGGGTCATCACGGGCAGCCGTGCGTCCTCGCGCATTGCCGATCGCTCGCTCATCGGGCAGTCTCCCCTCACGCCGCATGCGGGTTCTCGCGCCCGCGCGAAGCCATCTGAACGTGCGCCGACGCCGAGATCAAGCGCGGCGCCGCGCCGGGAGGACCTCATGAACGCCCATACCGGCATCGACGCCCCGCCGTTGACCCGCGCCGACGCGGACGGGGTCGCCGTTCTCACCCTCGACAATCCGCGCGCCCGCAACGCGCTGTCCGACCGCACCATCGCCCTCCTGCACGAGACGCTGGACGCCATCGCCGCCGACGCCTCGGTGCGCTGCGTGGTGCTCGCGGCGGAGGGACCCGCCTTCTGCGCCGGGCACGACCTCAAGGAGATGACCGCGCGCCGCGCCGACGCGGACCGGGGCCGGGCCTATTTCGAGGACCTGATGGGGCGCTGCTCGGCGATGATGCAGGCGATCGTCGCCCTGCCCCAGCCGGTGATCGCCGCCGTCGAGGGCGTCGCCACCGCCGCCGGCTGCCAGCTCGTCGCCACCTGCGACCTCGCGGTGGCGGGCGAGAACGCGCGCTTCGCGACGCCGGGCGTGCAGATCGGGCTGTTCTGCTCGACGCCGATGGTGGCGCTCTCGCGCAACCTGTCGCGCAAGCACGCCATGGAGATGCTGCTCACGGGCGAGGCGGTCCCGGCTGCCGAGGCGCATCGAATGGGCCTCGTCAACCGCGTCGTCCCGGCGGGCGCCGCCAGGGACGAGGCGCTCGCGCTCGCCCGCTCCGTCGCCGCCCGCTCGAGCCTGACGATCAAGACCGGCAAGCGCGCCTTCTACGCGCAGGCCGAGATGGGCCTCGCCGAGGCCTACGACTACGCGGCCCGCGTGATGGCCGAGAACATGATGGCGCGCGACGCCGAGGAAGGCATCGGCGCCTTCATCGAGAAGCGCGCGCCCACCTGGGAAGACCGATGAGCCACGACAGCTATCCCGACGCGACGATCCGCGCCATCCTCACCAGCACGAAGTCCATCGCCCTCGTGGGCGCCTCGAACAACCCGGCGCGCCCGAGCTGGATCGTCATGAAGTATCTCCTCGGGCGCGGCTTCGAGGTGATCCCGATCAACCCCGGCCAGGCCGGCGGCGAGATCCTGGGCCAGCAGGTCTACGCCTCGCTCGAGGACCTCGATCGCCCGGTCGACATGGTCGAGATCTTCCGCAATTCGGAGGCCGCCGGCCCGATCGTCGACGAGGCGCTGGCGCTGGAGCCCAAGCCGAAGACGATCTGGATGCAGCTCTCGGTGCGCAACGACGAGGCCGCGGCCCGAGCCGAGGCCGCGGGCGTGCAGGTGGTGATGAACCGCTGCCCGAAGATCGAGTTCGGCCGGCTCTCCGGCGAGATCTCGTGGCAGGGCGTCAACTCGCGCGTCCTCTCCGCCAAGAAGCCCACCCGCGCCGCGGGAGGCGTCCAGAAGCTGACGATCGGGCCGGGGCGCTAGCGCGATCGTACCCTTGTGCGTCGTCCAACGTTCGGCTATACACGCCCGAGTCGATCGGAACGAGCCATGCCAGCAGCGCTGATCAACGGCACCATGCTTCGGTGGGCTCGGGAGCGTGCGGGCGTGAGCATCGAAGCGGTGGCGGAACGGCTGAGCAAGAGCCCGGACGACCTGGCGGCGTGGGAGCGCGGGGACGCGAAGCCCACCTTTCGCCAGGCGCAGGCGCTCGCATCGGCTCTGCACGTTCCATTCGGTTTCCTGTTTCTCACGGAGCCGCCCGCGGAGCCTCGCCTGCCCGATTTCCGCCGGCTCTCGGGAGAGCGCGACACCCCGCGCTTCGACGCCAATACGCTCGACCTCATCCGGGACGTTCTGTTCAAGCACGACTGGTACAAGCAGATCCTGATCGAGGAGGGAGACGAACCGCTCGGCTTCGTCGGGCGCTTCGGCACGTCCGACGCTCCCTCCGCCGTCGCTGACGACATGCGCTCGGTGCTGGGCCTGATGCCGGACCATGCGAGGCGGACCAAGGGGCAGCAGGAATGGCTGCGCGACGCCGTCGGCGCAGCGGAGACCGCGCGCATCTGGGTAATGAAGAGCGGCGTCGTCGGCAACAGCACGCGACGAACGCTCGCCGTCGCTGCATTCCGGGGGTTCGCGATCGCCGATCCGATCGCGCCGCTCGTCTTCGTCAACGGAAACGATGCGACGGCGGCGCAGATCTTCACCTTCGCGCACGAGCTCGCCCATATCTGGCTCGGCAGCACGGGCATCTCCGACGTCGTTTCCGGGCTGACCCGGCCCCGCGGCGACGTCGAGAGCTTCTGCAACCAGGTCGCCGCCGAGTTTCTCCTGCCGTCGCGGATCGTCGTCGGCGAATGGTCGGACAGGCGATCCGCCTCGGCCAACGTCGACGCGCTCGCGACATCCTGGAAGGTGAGCAGGATCGTCGCCGCCAAGAAGGCGCTCGATCTCGACCTGATCGAGCGCGCGGCGTTCGAGAGCATCTACGAGCAAGAGCGGGCACGTTGGGCCGCGCTGCCCAAGAACGGCGTCGGCGGCGGGAATTTTCACGCGACCTTGCCCGTGCGGTTCGGGCGGCGTTTCACCGAAGAGGTGGTTCGGCGCGCGATGAGCGGCGACACGCTGCTGCGGGACGCGGGCGCGCTCCTCAACACGAAGCCCAGGACCATCGTGGAGCATTTCCGGAGGGCTTCGCCTCGATGAAGTACCTCCTCGACGCCAACGTCTTCATCGAGGCGAGCAATCGGTACTATGCCTTCGACATCTGTCCCGGCTTCTGGGCGTGGATGGACATCGTCACCGGAGCCGACGCGGCGAGCGTCGCTCTCGTCCGTGACGAGATAGCGAGCGGCGCGGACCTGCTCGCGGAATGGGTGAAGGACCGCGCGGCGGAGCCTTGGTTTCTCCCCGTGGACGATACCGCGACTCAGGTCGCCTTCCAGGCGGTCGCCGCACACGTCGCATCCGGTCCGTACACGCCGCAGGCGCAGGCCCGTTTCCTGTCCGGTGCGGACCCTTGGCTGGTCGCCAAGGCGATGATCGCCGGCTGCACGATCGTCACTCACGAGGTCGCGGCGCCCGGCGCGAAGAAGCGCGTTCCGCTCCCGAACGTCTGCGCGCACTTCGGGGTCGCCACGCTGAACACGTTCGACGCCATGCGCGCGCTGAAGGCCTCGCTGGCGCTCGCGGCCTGACCGTACGCCCATTCCGCGGGGCTATGCGGCGGCGCGAACCGCCCTCCCCCGGATCGCCGCGCGCACCAGCACGAACAAAACCACCGCGTTCAGTACGTGCCACAGGAAGTGCGTGCCCATCGGCAGCCAGCCGCAGATCGCGACGTCGATGGAGCGGAAGACGAGGGACGTGGCGAAGACGGCCGCCGCGACGAGGAGCGCCGTGCCGGCCTCGTGGGGCGCGACGACCTTGTCGAGGAAGGCGCGGGCGCGGGCGTGCTCGTCGTCTTCGCCCCAGGCCTGGTTCTTGCGGTTCATCAGCACGGTCTCGGCGCGGCGCGCCTTCAGGACGAGCAGCCCGCCGACGAGAATCAGCGCCAGAGCCGCCGGGAAGTAGCCGACCGAGCCGTTGACGTCCGCCCCCTCGCCGAACACCCCCGTCCAGCCGGCGGGGAAGACCGCGCTCGCCCCGAAGAAGGCGAGCGTGAGGAGCCCGGCCGCGATCCAGCCCAGCCGGAAGAAGCGGTGCATGGCCAGCAGGAAGAAGGAATAGATGAAGATCGTGATCGGGATGACGTCGGCGAGCAGCGACCAACGGTTCGCGTAGGTGTGGAACAGGAACGAGCCGACGCCTGTCGCCGCGACGATTCCGATCAGGAAGAGCGCGAAGCCGTCGCGGCCGCCGCCCCCCCGCCACAGCGCGAAGGCGATCGCAGCCGCGACCAGGAACGCGCCGTTCGAGATCGCGTTGACCGGTTCGGCCCAGAAGCCGATACCGGCGCGCTCGCAATAGAGGTCGATCGGGGCGCACCAGCCGGTCTCGTCCATGAGGCGTTCTCCGGGGCGTGGTTCTCTCGGGGCGTCGCTTTCGGGGCGATCGCCTGCGACGAAAGTAGCAGGCTCGCTGCGCCGCGCAATGGGCGTGCAGGCAGAGCCGCGCGGCAGCCTCGACGTGCGCGCGCCGTCATGATCCGACAGTCCTCTCGAGCACCGAAGGCGTACCCGCGTTGCGCACTCGATCCTCTCTCGGAATGGCCGTTCTCGGCGCCTTCCTGCTCGCCGTCACCTACGGCCTCGCGCGGTTCGTCTTCGGGCTGTTCCTGCCGGCGATCCGCAGCGACCTCGGTCTCGGCGCGACCGCCGCTGGGGTCGTCGGCGCTTTGCCCTTCGTGAGCTTCCTCGGCGCCGTGCTGATCGGGCCGGCGGTCGCCCGCAGGCTCGGGACGCGGCTCGCCGGCGGGCTCGCCGTCGGCCTCGCGGCGGCCGGCCTCGTCGCCATCGCCACCGCGCCGGGCGTGCTCGTGCTCGGGATCGGCGTCGCCGTGTGCGGAATCAGCACCGGCCTGTCGTCGCCGGTCCTGGCCCGGGCCGTGCGGCTGGCCGTGCGCCCGCAGCTGCGCGGCCGGGTGAACGCCGTGCACAATGCCGGCACGAGCCTCGGCGTCGCGCTCGGCACGCCGGCGATGATCTGGCTCCTCGGCGCCTGGCGCTCGGCCTACCTGGCCTTCGCGGTCGTCGCCGTCCTGGGCGCCGTCGCGGCGCTGGTCTTCCTGCCGCGCGGCCGGGAGGGAGGCGCCGCGCTCGGCGGGCGCGGCGCGCCGCCCTGGCCGAGCGGCGCGCAATGGCGGCGGGTCGCGCGGCTCGCCGCGCTGGCCGGCGCCATGGGCCTCGTCAGCAGCATCTATTGGGTGTTCGCCCCGGACCTCGTGGTCAACGAAGGCGGCCTGACGGACCGGGACAGCGCCTGGATGTGGCTCGCGATCGGGCTCGCGGGCCTCTCGGGCGGCGGCGCCGGCGACCTGATCGACCGGTTCGGCCCGGGCCGGACGCATGCGCTGGCGCTCGCCCTGATGGGCGGCTCGCTCGGCCTCGCCGCCGCGGCGCCCGGCGATTTCGGCCTCGCGCTGGTCTCCGCTGCGGGCTTCGGCGCCGCCTACATGACCCTTACCGGCTTCTACCTGGTCCGCGGCGTCCGGACGATGTCGGAGCGGCCGGCTCTCGGCCCGGTCCTGCCGCTCTCCGCGACGACCATCGGGCAGGCGCTGGGCTCGCCGCTCGCGGGCTGGACCATCGACGCCGCCGGCTACACGCTCGCCTTCGGCGGCTTCGCGGCCTTCGGGCTCGTCGCGGCCGTGGCGTCGGGACGCCTCGCCGCGCGCTGACGCGGGACGCGCCCCTCTTGCCATCGGCGCGCGCCTGGCCGAAGAAACGACGCCCGCCCGCAGCTCCGCTTCCCGAGGCCCCGATGCGCGTCACCAGCTGGAACGTCAACTCGATCCGCCAGCGGCTCGACCACCTCCTCGCCTTCCTGAAGGACGAGGCGCCGGACGTGCTGTGCCTGCAGGAGCTGAAGACGACGGAGGAGAACCTGCCGGTCGCCGAGATCGAGGGCGCCGGCTACAACGTCGCGGCGCTCGGGCAGAAGGGCTTCAATGGCGTCGCGATCCTCTCGAAGCGCCCGCTCGAGGACGTCCGCAAGGGCCTCCCCGGCGACGACGAGGACAGCCAGGCCCGCTACATCGAGGGCGTGGTCTCGACGGAGGGCGGCGGGGTCGTGCGCGTCGCCTCGATCTACCTGCCGAACGGCAATCCCGTGGACGGGCCGAAATACCCCTACAAGCTCGCCTTCATGGACCGGCTGACCGCCCATGCCAGGGAGCTCCTGGCGCTCGAGGAGCCGCTCGTGCTCGCCGGGGACTACAACGTCATCCCCGAGCCGCGCGACGCCGCCGATCCGGCCGCCTGGGAGGGCGACGCGCTGTTCCTGCCGCAGACCCGCGCGAAGTTCCGCCAGCTCCTGGCGCTCGGCCTCACCGACGCGCTGCGCGCCTGCGACGACGTGGATGGTCGCTACACGTTCTGGGACTATCAGGCGGGCGCCTGGCAGCGGAACAAGGGCATCCGCATCGACCACCTGCTGCTCTCCCCCCAGGCCGCCGACCGGCTCGCGGGCGTGACCATCCACAAGAGCGAGCGTGCGAAGGAGAAGCCCTCCGACCACGTGCCGATCACGGCGCGGCTCGACCTCTGAGGAGCACGGCCTCTCCCCTCACCCCGAGTTCCGCAGGCCCGCCGCCACGCCGTTGATCGTCATGTGGATGCCCTGCCTGACGCGGCGCTCCTCGTCGCCGGCGCGGTGGCGGCGCAGGAGCTCGACCTGCAGGTGGTTGAGCGGGTCGAGATAGGGAAAGCGGTTGCGGATCGAGCGCGCCAGCAGCGGGTTCGTCTCGAGCAGCGTCTTCTGGCCGGTGATGGCCAGCAGCAGGTCGATGGAGCGGCGCCATTCCTCGCGCAGCATGGGGAAGATGCGCCGGGCGAGCTCCTGGTCGGACACGAGCGAGGCGTAGCGCGAGGCGATCGCGATGTTCGACTTGGCGAGCACCATGTCCATGTTGGAGAGAAGCGCCTGGAAGAACGGCCATTCCCGGTGCATGGCCTGGAGCGTCTCCATCCGCTGCGGGTCCTCCGCGAGGAAGCCCTCCACCGCCGCGCCGAAGCCGTACCAGCCCGGCAGCATCAGGCGCGACTGGGCCCAGCCGAACACCCAGGGGATGGCGCGCAGGTCCTCGATCGCCCGCGAGTTCGTCCGCGAGGCCGGCCGCGAGCCGATGTTGAGGTTGGCGATCTCGCCGATGACGGTGGATTCCCAGAAATAGTCCTGGAAGCCCGGGGTCTCGTAGACGAGGGCCCGATAGGCGCCGAAGGCGCGGGCGGAGAGGTCCTCCATCACCTTGAGGTAGGCGTCGCGCGGGGCCGGGTCGTCGCCGTGGAGCAGGCTCGCCTCCATCGTGGCGGAGGCGATGATCTCGAGGTTGCGCCGCCCGAGCTCGGGCGTCGCGTATTTCGCGGCGATCACCTCGCCCTGCTCGGTGATGCGGATCGAGCCCTGCACGGCGCCGCCGGGCTGGGCGAGGATCGCCTGGTAGGAGGGCCCGCCGCCACGGCCGACCGTGCCGCCGCGGCCGTGGAACAGGCGCAGCCGCAGGCCGGTCTCGCGGAAGACCCGCACGAGGGCGATCTCGGCCTTGTAGAGCTCCCAGTTCGAGGTGAGGAAGCCGCCGTCCTTGTTCGAATCCGAATAGCCGAGCATCACCTCCTGGGTGCGCCCGCGGGTCTCGAGCAAAGCCCGGTACTCGAAGACCGAGAACAGCTCCGCCATGATCCGGGCGGAGGCCTGCAGGTCGCCGATCGTCTCGAACAGCGGCACGATGTCGAGGTCGAGCACGCCCTCGACCGGGCGCAGCAGGCCCGCCTCCTTGAGGAGGACGGCGACCTCGAGCACGTCGGAGACCGAATCCGCCTTCGAGATCACGTAGTGGCGCAGGGCCGCCTCGCCGTAGCGGGCGCGCGCCGCCGCCGCCTCGCGCACGATGGCGAGCTCGCCGGCGGTCTTCTCCGAATAGGTCACGTGCGGCGAGAAGAGCGGGCGCGGCGTCTTCAGCTCCTCGACGAGAAGCGCGACGCGATCGGCCTCCGAGAGCGCGAGATAATCGATCTCGGGCCGCGCCACCGCGAAGAGCTCGGCGATGGTGCGCTCGTGCACGTCCGAGTTCTGGCGCAGGTCGATCGTGGCGAGATGGAAGCCGAAGACCGAGACCGCGCGGCGCAGCATGCGCAGCCGCCCCCGGGCGAGCGCGCCCGAGCCGTTCGCCTCGAGCGAGCGCTTGATCGCGTCGAGATCGGCGCCGAAGGCGTCGACCGATGCATAGGGCTCGGCCGCCTCGGCCGCCGGCGTGCGGCACAGATCCGGGTGGCCGAGCGCCCGCGCCGTGGCGCACAGCCGCGCGTGGACATGCGCCAGCGCCCGGCGGTAGGGCTCGTTCTGGCGAAAGGCCGAGCGCTCGGGCGACGCGTCGGCGAGCGCCCGCACCTCGTCGGAGACGCCGACGAGCCGTTCGTCCAGCGGCAGCTCCGCGCTCAGCGCCTCCAGCGCGTCGATGTGATGCGAGAGCGCCTTGCGGCTCTGCAGGTGGAGGGCCTCGCGCAGCACCTCCGCGGTGACGAAGGGGTTGCCGTCACGGTCGCCACCGATCCAGGAGCCCATGCGCAGGAAGGCCGGCAGCTCGGACTCGCCGAGCCCCTCCCGCTTCAGCGCGTCCTCGAGCCCGGCGTAGAGGCGGGGCAGCTCGCCGAGAAACGTGTCGTCGTAATAGGAGAGCGCGTTGATCACCTCGTCGACGACGCGCAGCCGGGTGCTGCGCAGGATGGCGGTCTGCCAGAGCGTCAGCACGGCGCGGCGCATGTCCTCGTCGAGGTCGGCGCGCTCGTCCGGGGTGAGCGCGGGATTGTCGCGCTCCTTGAGCAGGCGGGCGACCTCCATCTCGCGGTCGATCGTCGACTTGCGGCGCACCTCGGTCGGATGCGCGGTGAGAACCGGCGAGATCTCGGCCTCGGCGAAGAAGCGCTCGAGGTCGCCGCGCCCGATCCCGGCCTCCTTGCACAGCGCGATGGTGCGGGCGAGCGTGCCCTCGCGCGGCTCGGAGAGCGCCTGCGCATGCGCCCGCGAGCGCCGCTGGCGATGTTGGTCCTCGGCGATGTTGGCGAGGTGGGAGAAATAGGAGAAGGCGCGGATGATCTGCAGGCTCGACTCGCGCGAGAGCGCGTCGAGCGTCGTCTGCAGCTCCCCGCGCGCGGCGGCATCCTCGTCGCGATGGAAGCGCAGGCTCGTCTGGCGGATGCGCTCGACGAGCTCGAACGTCGCCTCGCCTTCCTGGGCGCGCACGGTGTCGCCGAGCACCCGCCCGAGCAGGCGGATGTCTTCCCACAGCGGCCGATCCTTCTCTTCCGCGCGATCGACCGCGCCGATGGCGAGCCCGGTCCCGATTCCCTTCGCGTCGTCGGCCATGACCTCTCCCCGCGGCTTCGACTTTCGGCGCCCAGGGTGACCATTTTTGCGCCGCACGCAAGACGGGAGTGAGATCGAATGCGATAATGGGTCAGGGTTGCGTCTCGCCGCCGTCGCGCTCTCCCTCCCCCGGCGTGATCCCGTAGGGCGCCACCAGCCGCCAGACGTGATCGGGAATCATCGCCCGCATGCGCCGGCCGCGCGCGCGGCGCAGGTGGAGGACGGTCTCCACCGCCTTCATCTCGACGCGGGCGCGGGCGAATTCGAGGCCGCGGGGGCCGATGCGGGGCTGGAGCCAGGCGACGAGGGGGCGCACCCAGTTCGGCATCGACCGCAGCGGGAGGCCGCCGGCGGCGCGGGCGACGTTCGCGGCGAAGCCGGCCACCGCCGCCCGCCGCTTGCCGGCGGTGCCGCAGGCCTCGAGCGCGACCTCCTCGCCGAGCAGCGACACCAGCTCCTCGCCGCGGGCGTTGCGCACGATCAGCCATTGCTTCCCCTGCCCGCCCATGTAGCCTACCGTCACGTCGGCGAGCACGTTCGTGTAGTCGACGCAGGTGCGGCAGGTGAGCGGGAAGAAGTCGCTCGGCAGCTTCGAGATCGGCAGCTTCAGGAACGGCACGGTGCGCACCCGCCCGTCGTCGTGGCGGATCTCGACGCGGTAGTCGGCGCGGAACTCGAGATAGGAGATGGTCTCCGGCCGCGCGTCGAGGAGCGCCAGGAACTCGTGGAAGCGCTCGGTCGTGGTGTTGTCCGAGCAGGGCGTGCCGATGACGTAGAGCCGCTCGAAGCCGAGCTCGGCCTCGAGCGCCCGCAGCGCGTAGACCTGGCAGGGAATGCCGACGACGGCGAGGCGGGTGATCCCCTGCGCGCGGGCGGGCTCGAGCAGCGCCAGCAGCGGCGCGTAGCCCATGCGCATGCCCCGGCACTGGGCGAGCTGCGCGGGGTCGGTGACGAGGACGGGCACCGGCCGCCAGCGGTCGGCGGGGTCGGGCGCCATGGTGAGCACGGCCTCCACCGCCTTCGTCTCGAGCAGCCGCTCGGCGAGGCGCGTGGTGATCCCGGTCCATTGCGCGCCCTCCCGCGGCGCCCTCAAGGCGGCGCGGACCATGCGGCGGAAGGGGCCGAAATGCAGCTCGTCGGGCTTCCCGGGATCGCGGGCGCGGCCGTGGACCTGCCGCTCGAGCCGCGGATAGTCCGGCGCGATGAACTGGCAGGCGCGCCCGCACCGCTTCGGATCCGCCATGCGCGAGACGCCGCAATCGGTGCACAGGTCGCGATGCGGCGCGGGCGCGAGATCCGGCGCCGAAAGCCGCGCGGCGGTGTTCGCCGTTCCGTCCAAACGCCCCTCCCCGGCCGCGCCGTGCGATCCGTTCGGGGAGAGGCTAGCGGAGCGGTGCGCGGGCGTCCGCTTCGCAGGATTGCGGATGGACGGTGGGGCGCGCCCTTCCCCCTCCGCCCGCGCCGTGAGATGACCTCGACCGGGAGGGCGATCGGCCATGTTCGACATCCGCGACGCCGAGGTGGTGCGGGAGGTGGTGCGCTGCGGGGGGTTCCGCGCGGCGGCGGGGCGGCTGAACCTGACGCAGTCGGCCGTGTCGGCGCGGGTGTCGGGGCTGGAGGAGCGGCTCGGGATCACGATCTTCGACCGCAAGCGCCGGGGCGCGCGGCTCACGGCGCAGGGGCGCGCCTTCCTCGAGCAGGCGGCGCGGCTCGTCGTGCTGCGGGACACGATCGCCGAGGGCTTCGCCCCGCAGGCGGGCTTCGTCGGCACGCTGCGGATCGGGGTCGCCGAGACCATCGTGCACACCTGGCTCGCGGGCATGCTGACGCGCGTGCGCGACGTGCTGCCGAGGAGCCGCATCGAGCTCTCGGTCGAGACCTCGCCCGTGCTCGCGGCGAAGCTCCTCGACGACGAGATCGACGTCGCGGTGATGATGGCGGCGCTGACGCCGGCCGAGGCGATCGCGACGCCGCTCTACACCTGCCGGCTCGACTGGTTCGCGGCGCCCTCGCTCGCCCTGCCGGCGGGACCGCTCGATCCGGCGGCGCTCGCCGCGCATCCGATCATCACCTTCTCGCGGGGCACGCTGCCCTATGCCGAGCTCGAGCGGCGCCTGCCGCTCGACGGGCTGCCGCCGCCGCTGCTGCACGCCTGCGCCTCGCTGTCGACGACGCTGCACCTCGCCCGGGACGGGTTCGGCATCGGCCTCCTGCCCGCGCCGATGGCGGCGGGGGATCTCGCGCGGGGCGCGCTGCGGCGGGTCGAGACGACGGAGGCCGCGCACATGTCGGACCTCGCCTTCGCCGTCGCGCATCTGGCCCGGCAGGACCGCGCGGCCATGGCGGCCTTGGTCGAGGCGGCGCGGGAGGCGATCGCGGAGCAGCCCGCGTGATCGACTGAAGAGATCGTCATGATCAGTTTTTGATCGATTGACGCGATTTGGAGGCGGTGGAACACTTTCCCCATCGTGAGGCCCGCCCGCGGGCCGATCAGGGGAGAGCCGCGATGGACCGGATCGAGAGCCCCGACGAGCTGCGCCGGCAGGTCCGCGCCGGCGCCTTCCGGCGACCCACGACCGGCCACGCGCCCGGCTTCCTGCAGGGCAACCTCGCCATCCTGCCTCAGGCCTTCGCCGCGGATTTCCTCGCCTTCTGCGCCAAGAACCCGAAGCCCTGCCCGCTGCTCGGCGTCTCCGAGCCCGGCGACCCGCGCCTGCCCGCGCTCGCCGAGGACCTCGACATCCGCACCGACGTGCCGGGCTACCGCGTCTTCCGCAACGGCGGCGAGCCGGAGCGGGTCGGCGATCTGCGCGCGCTGTGGCGCGAGGACCTCGTGACCTTCGTGCTCGGCTGCTCGTTCTCGTTCGAGGAGAGCCTGGCGCGGGCGCGCATCCCGGTGCGGCACATCGCGGCCGGGCGGAACGTGCCGATGTACGTGACCAATCTCGAGACGCACCGCGCCGGCCCCTTCGGCGGACCGATGGTGGTGTCCATGCGCGCCTTCGCGCCGGCGGACGCGATCCGCGCCGTCGTGCTCTCCGAGCGTCAGCCGCTGGCCCACGGCGCGCCGGTCCATTTCGGCGACCCGGCGGCGATCGGCATCCGCGATCTCGCCGATCCCGAGTTCGGGGATCCGCCGGTCATGGCGCCGGGGGACGTCCCCGTGTTCTGGGCCTGCGGGGTCACGCCCCAGGTCGCGATCCGCGGGGCCCGGCCCGATCTCGCGATCACCCACGAGCCGGGACACATGCTCGTCACCGACCGTCCGGCGGAGGGGGCCGGCATCGGCCTGTGACGCCGACCGCTTTCGAGACGCGCTCGGGAGAGCGCGAAACAAGAGGGGAGACGAAAACCATGCACGCGATGATGAAGCGCAGCCTGCTCGCCGGCGCGAGCCTTCTCGTGGCGGCCTCCGCCGTCCAGGCGCAGGAGATCGACGAGGTCACGCTGTCGGTCGTCGGCTCCTGGTCGAGCCTGCCGCTCTACCAGAAGTTCGAGGAGCCGTTCTGGACCGAGCACCTGCCGGAGGCCTCCGACGGCGCGATCACGGTCGAGATGACGACCTTCAACCAGCTCGGCTCGTCGGGCGGCGACGTGTTCCGGCTCCTCTCCGAGGGCGTCTTCGACGTCGGCATGACGGTGGCGGACTACACGGTCGCCGACGCGCCGGAGCTCGAGGGCCTGGACGTGCCGCTCATCGCGACCGACGCCGCCGCGGCGCGCGAGGCGGTGGACGCCGCGCGGCCGATGGTCGAGGACATCATGCGCGAGCGCTTCGGCGCGAAGCTCCTGGCCATCGCCCCCTATCCGCCGCAGGTCGTCTTCTGCAACGACGAGCTCTCCTCGCTCGCCGATCTCGAGGGCCGCAAGGTCCGCGGCTCGGGCCGCATGACGACGCAGTTCCTCGAGGCGCTGGGCGCCGAGGGCATCAACCTCGCCTTCTCGGAGGTGCCGGGCGCGCTCGAGCGCGGCATCGTCGACTGCGCCATCACCGGCGCGGGCTCGGGGCTCTCCGCCGGCTGGTGGGAGAGCGCCGACTACCTGATGACGCTGCCGCTCGGCGGCTGGGACCCGGTCGTCACCGCCATGAACCTGGAGCGCTGGGAAAGCCTCTCGCCGGCGACGCAGGAGTTCCTGACGGCGCAGATCTCGGAGCATTTCGAGGGCCCGGCCTGGGCCGACGCGCAGGGCGCGCTCGAGCGCGACGTCGCCTGCCTCACCGGCGGCGAATGCGCGGTGGAGACCGAGGCGGCGATGACGCTGGTCGAGGCGAGCGAGGAGGACCGGCAGACCGCGCTCGCGGTGCTGCAGGAGACGGTGCTCCCCGACTGGGCCGAGCGCGCCGGCGACGAATGGGCCACGCGCTGGAACGAGAGCGTCGGCGCCGCGACCGGCGTGGAGATCCCGCTGAACTGAGCGGCAGCATCGGCGCCGGCATCTCCCCGCAGGGGAGGTGGACCGCGCGGAGCGCGGGCCGGAGGGGACCGCAGGTGCTGCGCGCCCCACCCGCCGGCCTGCGGCCGTCGACCTCCCCTGCGGGGAGGTGGCGGCTTCGCCCGATAACGAGGACACCCCCATGCCGGACGCCTCCCCCCCGCCCTGGCCGCTGCGCCTCGTCGCTGTGCTGGCGCGGATCAACCGGGGCATCGCCATCGTCTGCGGGCTCGTGCTGCTCGTCGCGATGGCGCTGATCCTCGCCGAGATCGTCATGCGCCAGGCCGCCGGCCACGGCATCGGCGGGGCGGACGAGATCTCCGGCTACGTCATGGCCGGGATCGCGGCCTGGGGCTTCTCCTACGCGCTCGTCGAGCGCGCGCACGTGCGCATCGACGTGCTGACGGGGCGCCTCCCGCTCCCGGGGCGCTCGATCTTCGATCTCGTGGCGCTCGCCGGGCTCACGGCGGTGGCGGGGACCGTCACAGCCTATGGCTGGCGCGTGCTGGAGACCACGCTGTCGCGCGGCTCGCGGGCGAACACGCCGCTCGAGACGCCGCTGTGGATCCCGCAATCGATCTGGCTCTCGGGCTGGGCCTGGCTCACGCTGGTCGCGGCGCTCCTGACGCTCGCCACCGCCGCCCTCGTCGCCACGGGACGCTTCCGCGAAGCCGAGCGCGCCGCCGGCGTCGCGGCGGAAGCCGGAGGAGACACGCCGTGATCGTCTCGGTCGCCTCCGCGCTGCTGGCGCTGCTCGCCCTCTCGCTTCCCGTCGGCGTGGTGCTGTTCCTCCTCGGCTTCGGGGTGGACTGGTTCTTCTCCGCCTTTCCGCTGATGCGCGGCCTCGGCCAGGTGGTCTATTCCGCCTCCGATTCCTTTCTCCTGATCGCGATCCCCTTCTTCGTGCTGCTCGGCGAGATCCTGGTGCGGGCGGGGATCGCGGAGCGCACCTACAAGGCGCTCGACGCCTGGTTCTCCTGGCTGCCCGGCGGGCTGATCCACGCCAATATCGGGACCGCGACCATGTTCTCGGCGACGTCGGGCTCCTCCGTCGCCACCGCGGCGACGGTCGCGACCGTGGCGATGCCGCAGGCGCGGGCGCTCGGCTACGACCAGCGGCTCTTCGCCGGCGCCATCGCCGCGGGCGGCACGCTCGGCATCATGATCCCGCCCTCGATCAACCTGATCGTCTACGGCTTCCTCACCGAGAGCTCGATCCCCAAGCTGTTCCTCGCGGGCCTCGTCCCCGGCCTCGCCATGGCGGCGGTCTTCATGCTGATCACGGCCGTGCTATGCCGAGTGCGCCCCGAGCTCGGCGGCCCGAGCCGGCACGCCTCCTGGGGCGAGCGCGTGCGCGGGCTGCGCCATCTCCTGCCGCTCGTCGCGCTCTTCGCCGTCGTCATCGGCTCGATCTACCGTGGCTGGGCGACGCCCACCGAGAGCGCCGCCATCGGCGTCGCCATGGCGCTCGCCATCGCGGCGGCGAACCGGACGCTCACCCTCGCCGTTCTGATCGAGGCGCTGCTGGGCACCGTGAAGATCACGGCCATGGTGATGTTCGTCATCGTCGGCGCCTACTTCCTCAACTACACGCTCGGCGCCGCCGGGCTGGGGCGGGAGCTCACGGCGATGCTCGAGGGGCTGGGGCTCGGGCCCTACGGCACGCTCTTCGTCATCGTCGCCCTCTACATCGTGCTCGGCTTCTTCATCGAGACGATGGCGCTGATGATCGCGACGATCCCCATCGTCGTGCCGATCGTCGCGGGGCTCGACTTCGGCATGTCGCCGGGGGACGCCAAGATCTGGTTCGGCATCCTTCTGATCGTGCTCGTCGAGATGGCGCTGATCACGCCGCCGGTGGGGCTCAACCTCTACGTCGTGCACGGGTCCAACCCCGGCGGGCGCTTCTCCGACGTGATGATCGGCGCCGTGCCCTACGTGCTGGCCATGCTCGCCATGGTGGGCGTGCTGATCCTGTTCCCGTCGATCGCCCTGTTCCTCCCGAACCTGTGAGAGTGTCCCGAATGAGCGCCACGCTCGCCTTCGCCACGCCCGAGAACGGGCTCGTCGAGATCACCGTCACCCGCGCCGTCGTGGCCGGCTGGACCGCGCGCGACCGCGCCGCCGTCGACCACCACATCGCGGAGCTCGCGGAGATCGGCGTGCCCCCGCCCTCGACGGCGCCGCTCTACTACCGCGTCGCCGCCGCCCTCCTCACCCAGGAGGAGGCGATCGAGGTGGTGGGCGAGGCCACCTCGGGCGAGGTCGAGCCCGTGGTGATCGCCGACGCCGAGGGGCGGCCGTGGCTCACCGTCGGCTCGGACCACACCGACCGGGCGCTGGAGGCGACCTCGGTGGCGCTCTCCAAGCAGGTCTGCGCCAAGCCGATCGGGCGCACCGCCTGGCCGCTCGACGCGGTGGCGGATCGCCTCGACGGGCTGACCCTCACCTCCTTCGTCCAGGAGGGCGACGGCCGGGACTGGACGCCCTATCAGGCGGGCTCGCTCGCCGCGATCCGCCCGCTCGCCGAGCTGATCGCCGGCTGCCCGCTCGCGGAGAACGGCCGGCTGCCTCCGGGAACGGCGATGCTCTGCGGCACGCTGCCCGTCCTGTCCGGCGGCGTGCGCCCGGCCCACGCCATGCGCCTCGAGATCGCCGACGGCGAGCGGCGCCTCACCCACGGCTACGCCACGCGCGCCCTGCCCGTCGTGGCCTGAGGCCCGCCGGTGGGCCTCGACCTCGGCGTCTTTCTCGTCCGCGCCGCCGCGACGGCGGGGATCGTGATCGCGATCACGCTCGCCGTCGGCCGGCTCGGCGCGCGCCGCGGCGGCGTGCTCGCCGGGCTGCCGATCGTGCTCGGCCCGGGGTTCGTCGTGCTCGCGGCGACGGAGCCGGACGCCTATGTCGCCGAGGCCGCGACCTATGCGCTGCTCTCGCTGACCGCGACGCAGGCCTTCATGCTCGCCTATTCGGGCGTCGCGCGAGCGGGCGTCGGCGTGGCCGCGGCGCTCGCGGGCGCGGTGCTCGCCTGGCTCGCCTGCGCCGCCGTGTTCACGCAGGTCGAGGCCGGCGCCGTCGGAGCGCTGCTCGCGTTCCTCGCCGCGACGGCGCTTTCGCACGCCGCGCACCGGCGCCTCGCGCTGGTCGAGACCCCGGTCCGCGGCCGGGACGGGCCCGCCCTCCTCCTCATGCGCGGAACGCTCGCCGGCGCGCTCGTCGGCGCGGTGACGGCCGCTTCCTCGTGGCTGGGCCCCGCCCTCGCGGGTCTCGCCATGGCCTATCCCGTCGGCATGACGGTGATCGCCGCGACCATCCACCGGCGTCACGGCGCGCCGACGGCGATCGCGACGCTCGGCGCCGTCGCGATCGGAACCGGGAGCCTCGCGGCCTTCTGCCTCGCGATCGCCGTGCTGGCGCTGCCGCTGGGAGCGGGAATCGCCACGGCGACGGGCCTCGCCGGCGCCATGGCGACGACGGCCGTCCTGTTTCGCGCGAGCCGGGCGCGGGCCCCGCCCGCCGACGAGCGGCCGCGGCGCTGAGGCGCCCGCCCGCCTCCCGCGGCCACGTGCATTCGAAGCCCGATGACGCGCTTTCGGTTGCAGAACGGAAGAGAAGCGCGTATTCTTGCGTCCGGTTCGCTGGAATCAGAGGTCGGCGGCTCGCGAGGCGCGCGTCGGTGGGGACGGCGTCGCCAGGTAATCCGTCCGACGGATGTACAAGCGAGCAATGCGCGAAGCACAAGTTACGTAAAGTTAGGTTTCGCTTTACGCTCAAGCATTTGCGTCATAGCCGGCGAGGGTCTATCACGATACGAAAAACCCGTCACAGAGCGGAAGAGGGGATGTCATGACGCGCCGGCACTACAAAAATCGTTGTCTCGCCTTCCTGCCGGATGCGGATCTCGAACGTCTCGAGCGAAGGCTGCAGCCGGTGACGTTCGAGATCGGGGACGTCGTGCTCGAGCCCGATCAGCCGATCGCCCGCGTCGTCTTCCTGGAAAGCGGCCTCGTCTCGTACGTGACCGTGATGGAGGACGGATCGTCCGTCGAGAGCCTGACGATCGGTCCCGAGGGCGCGATCGGCCTGATGGGCGGCACGGGCGCACCGCATACGCTGCGTCAGGCGCGCGTGAGCGTCGAGGGCCACGGCTTCGCCCTGCCGCTCGCGGACATGCAGGCCGCGATGCTCGAGAGCCCGATGCTGCGGGAGATGGTGCTGCGGGCGAATGCGGCGACGATCGGCAAGCTCCTGCAGCTCGTGGCCTGCAATGCCAAGCACGGGCTCGAGCAGCGTTTCGCGCGGCGTCTCCTCGCCTGCTGCGACGCGTCCGACGCGCGTCGCTTCGCGCTGACGCAGGAAGCCCTGGCCGAGACCCTCGGCGTGCGCCGCACCAGCGTCACCGCCGCCGCCCGGACGCTGCGGGCGGAGGGTTTGATCGGCTACCGTCACGGCCGCGTGTGGATCGAGAATCCGCAGGGGCTGGAGGCACGAGCCTGCGAGTGCCGGGCGGTGATTCGCGCGGATCTCGAATCGCTGCTCCCGCTCGACGCGCCCGCGCCGGTCCAGCCGAAAATCGGAAACGTCGCAAGCCGTTAAAGGCGAATTAGGCTCTGCTCGCTATCCCTTTTAGCAAATCCTGCCTAAGGGGAAGCATAAGCAATGTCGCGTTTCGCTCGGTTGTCGATCTCGATCAAGCTGATGATCCCGATCGCGTTGTTCGTGGTTCTCACGGCCGCGATCGGCCTCTTCGCCGTTCTTCAGCTCGGGGCCCTGAACGCCACCACGCAGCAGGTGGTCGAGGACGATGCGGAAACGCTCTATCTCGCGGCGCGCGTCTCCGAGAACATGACTCGTTCGCAGCTCGCCGCGTACGAGATCATGTGGGCCTCGAGCGAGGCCGAGCGGACGCGGCTGACCGAGCTGCAAGGCGCCGAGCTGGCGGAAGCGCAGCGTCGCCTCGCCAGCCTCGCGACGCTGCGCCCCGGGCCGCAGACGAGCGAGATCGTCTCGAGCCAGCAGATGTACGCGGAGACCCTAGCGCAGGTGGCCTCGATCGCGCTCGCCAGCGGCCCCGAGGCCGCCCAGGCGACGCTCGAGATGGTGGCCGTTCCCCTCTTCGAGCGCATCGACGAGGTGCTGGAAGAGGTCGTCATGACGCAGCGCCGCAATCTCGGCACAGCCGCCGAAAGCTCGCAATCGGCCTTCGAGCAGAGCCGGCTGACGACGCTCGCCGTCGTCGCCATCGGCGCGATCCTGGCGGCCGTGATCGCGTTCGTGCTCGTGCGCGTTCAGGTGGCCGGTCCCGTGCGCGCGATGACCGGGACCATGGCGCGTCTCGCCGAGGGCGACCTCTCCGTCGAGGTGCCGAGCGCCGGGCGCGGCGACGAGATCGGCGCCATGGCGCGCGCCGTCGGCGTGTTCAAGGAGAGCGCCCTCGAGCGCGAGCGCCTCGCCGCGGCCGAGCAGGCGGAGCAGGCGGCCAAGGAGCGCCGTGCCGAGACGCTCGATGCGCTGATGCGCGGCTTCGAGGGCAAGACGAAGGCTCTCGTCGAGACCCTCTCAGCCGCGGCCGGCGAGATGGAGAAGACCGCCCGCGCCATGTCCTCGACGGCCGAGGAGGCGACCTCCCGGACCGCCGCCGTCGCAGCGTCCGCCGAGCAGACCTCCGCCAACGTCCAGACCGTCGCCGTCGCCACCGAGGAGCTCGCCGCCTCCGCCAAGGAGATCGGCGCGCAGGTGACCCATTCGGCCGAGATCGCCAGGACCGCCGTCGCCCGGGCCTCCGAGACCAACGCCACGGTCGAGGCTCTCGACGAGAGCGCGAGCCGGATCGGCGACGTCGTCGAGCTGATCTCGCAGATCGCGGGGCAGACGAACCTCCTCGCGCTCAACGCCACGATCGAGGCGGCGCGTGCGGGCGAGGCCGGCAAGGGCTTCGCGGTGGTCGCCGCGGAGGTGAAGAATCTCGCCGAGCAGACCTCTCGCGCCACAGAGGAGATCGCGGCCCAGATCTCCCGGATCCAGGGCTCGACCAAGGACGCGGTAGCCGCCATCCAGGGCATCGGCACGACGATCTCCGAGGTCAGCGACATCGCGACCGCCATCGCCTCGGCGGTGGAGGAGCAGCAATCCGCGACCCGCGAGATCGCCCGCAACGTGTCGGAAGCCGCCCGCGGCACCGAGGAGGTGACCGGCAACATCGGCGACGTCCAGGGCGCCGCCAGCCAGACCGGGGCCGCCGCCGCGCAGGTCCTGTCCGCGGCGGACGCGCTGGCGCGCGACACGGACGCGCTCGCGAGCGAGGTGCAGACCTTCCTCACCGAGATCAAGGCCGCCTGAGCCCCAGCCGAGAGTGCGCCTCGTGACGAGCACCGTGCCGACTCGCCTCGTCTATCACAGCCGCATCGCCGAGGGCGTGGATGCCGCGGAGCTGGCGGCGATCGTCGAGGCGAGCCGGAACCGCAACAGAACGGCCGGGATCACCGGCGGCCTGGTCCTGTACCGCGGCGTGTTCATGCAGGCGCTGGAGGGAGACTCGGTCGCGATCGGCGATCTCTTCCTGCGGCTGCTCGACGATCCCCGCCACGAGGCGGTGACGCTGGTGCAGCTCGCGCCCGTCGCCGAGCGAACCCTGCCCGAGGTCTGGCTCTCGCTCCTCGACGACGAGGACGCGGTCGAGGAGCTGCTCGCCCGCCACGACCTGCGGCCTCCCTTCGATCCGCGCGCTCTCGACGCCGACGCCATGACGCGGCTGGTGTCGGACGCCTGCCTCGCCAGGGCCTATCTTCTCGATTGACGACGGCCGCGCTCGCAAAGCGCGCGACCAGTTCCCATATCGACGGCATCGGCCTCCAAAGGGTCGAGACCCGAACTCGGCGCGGCTCCCTCGTGGGCCGCGCCTTTTTTCGTCCGCGCTCCTCCGTGATCGCACGGACCCCGGCGGCTCTTGCCTCTCCTCTCTATTAGCTTATTCTAATGTTCACAGGAAAGGGAGGCTCACATGACCCTCGACAGGCTCGTTCTCGGTTTCGCCGGCTTCATGGTTCTCGTCTCGCTCGTGCTGACGCTGACCGTGTCGGTGCATTTCGTCTGGCTCACCGCCTTTGTGGGCGTGAACCTGATCCAGTCCTCGATCACCGGCTTCTGCCCCGCCGCGGCCCTGTTCCGCAGGCTCGGCGTCAGGCCCGGGACGGCGTTCTGATCGATCAGGCCGCGGCGGCGGCGCGGCGGCGGGCGGCCTCGCGCGCGAGCGTGAGGAGATCCGTCCCCGGCTCGCCGCGCCGACGCAGCACCATTGCGACCCCGATCTGCCAGGCGAGCGTCGCGAGAAAGACCGCGCCGGCGGCGCCGAGCGCGGCGTAGGTCGGGACGAGCAGGAGGCTCGCCGCGGCGAGCACCGCGAGCGCCATCACGCACAAGGCCGCATTCTGCGCCTGCGCCCCCGTCAGCGTCAGCATCGTGACGCTCGGGCCCGCGATCGCCCGCACGGCCTGCGCGGCCAGCAGCAGGACGAGCACCCCCGCCCCTGCCCCGAATTCCGGCCCGAACAGCCCGAGCACCGGCCCTCCCAGCGCGAGCGCGCCGAGCGTCGCCGCGAGCGTCGCCGCGACGGGCAGGATCACCGCCTTGCGCATGGCCGAGCCGAGCCGGGCGGCGTCGCCCGCGCGGCGAGCGTCGGCGAGATCGGGCGAGGCGACGTGGTGGGCGGCCTGCACGAGGAAGCCGACCAGGAAGGACAGCTTCAGGCACAAGCCGAATACGGCGGTGTCCGCCTTCGCCATCAGCGGCGCGGCGAGAACGATCGCGACGTCGGCGAAGGCGCCCACGAAGAGCGCCACGATGGCCGCTCCCCAGGCTTCGCGCCTCCAGCGACGGGACAGCCGGGGGCGAACCGGCGCCGACGGGACGCGCGGCACGAGCCGCGACGCGAGCGCGGTCTGCACCAGCGCGACGCCGGCCGTCACCGCCGCGAACAGCCCGATGACCAGCGGCCCGCTCGCGGGAGCGCCGAGCGCCGCGAGCGCGACGACACCCGCGAGGAAGAGCACGGGCCGCGCCAGCGATTCCGGAACGTAGGCGATGTCGAAGCGTCGGTTCGCGGCGGCGACCGCCGCCGAATGGCCCAGCATGGCCAGGAACGGCAGGCAGGCGGCGCCGATCAGCAGGCCGGCGCGGATCTCGCCGCTCTCGAACGGCCAGGCGAGCGCCACCCCGGCGAGCCCGGCGGCCGCGACGGCCGTGCCGAGGGCGGCATGCCGCGCCGCGGCGCGCACGAAGGCCGCCGTGAGCGAAGGCCGCTCCCGGTAGCGGGCGACGAAGCGGGTCGTCACCGCCGGGTAGCCCTGGATCGCGAGCATGGCGAGCACGGTGATCAGGCTCGTCACCGCATAGAACAGGCCGAGCGCCGTCGCGCCGAGATTCTTCGCCATCACGAGCTGCGCGAGGAAGCCCGCACCGGCCCCCACGAGGCGGACGGCGGTGACGGTCACGGAGGACGCGAACAGGCGTTCGATACGGCTCGGCACGGGCGGATCTCGCGCGCTCTCTGGCGGCAGGAGCCTCGACAGAACCTCCTGCCGAGTAAAGCCCGCGTAAAGCTCTCGGGCAGCTCCTGACGTTCCTTTCAGCCATGGGACGCGGGAAATCCAGGCCAACAATCCGCCTCGACAATTCGAGATCGCGGATCGCCGATCGAGGGCGCGGCTCAAGAGCCTGATCCGGCTTGCGAATTCTCCGATGCGAGGGATTTGAGTAAAATTGTATCGATCGTTGTTCACCAAAGCGAAAACTTTAATAAATCCTTTGCGGTCAAGCTCTTGCACCTGTCTCGTTTCGGGGCGACGTTGCCGACGGGAGGCTGACGTCATGTGCGGGATCGCCGGATACTTCGGAAGACTGGTTAACGCCGACGCGGCGCGCGACGCCGTCGCGCGCATGCTCGACGCCATCGCCCATCGCGGCCCGGACGGGCGCGGCGTGCGCGTGGCCGGAAACGGCGCGCTCGGCCACGTCCGTCTGTCGATCGTCGACATCGCCGGTGGCGCCCAGCCGCTGGTCGACGAGGCGGCGGACGTCGCGATCAGCTTCAACGGCGAGATCTTCAACCACGAGGAGCTGCGCCGCGACCTCGAAGCCCGCGGCCACCGCTTCCGCACCCGCTCGGACACCGAGGTGATCCTGCGCCTCTATCTCGAGAAGGGCGCGGATTGCCTCGCGGAGCTCAACGGCGATTTCGCCTTCGCCATCCAGGACGGGCGCAGCCGAACCCTGCTCATGGCCCGCGATCGCATGGGCGTGCGCCCGCTCTACTGGGTTCGCGGCCGCGACGGCCTGAGCTTCGCCTCCGAGATCAAGGCCCTCCTCGCCTGCGGCGCGGCGTCGGGCCGGCTCGACCCGCTCGGGCTCGCCGACGTGTTCACGCTGTGGCTGCCGCTCGCGCCGCGCACCCTCTTCGCCGACGTGAACGAATTGCCGCCCGGCCACATGCTGGTTGCGACGCCGGACAGCGTGCGCGTCTCGCGCTGGTGGGCGCCGTCCTACCCGACCCTGGAGGAAGACGCCGCCGCCCGCCGCAGCGAAGGCGCGATCGCGGAGGAGGTCGCCGCCCTCCTCGCCGACGCGACCCGGCTGCGCCTGCGCGCCGACGTGCCGGTGGGGGCCTACCTCTCCGGCGGGCTCGATTCCTCCATCGTCTCGTCCCTCGCGGCCGACGAGGTGGCCGAGCGGCTGCGCACCTTCTCGGTGACGTTCGAGAGCGCCGAGTTCGACGAGAGCGCCTTCCAGGAGGCCATGGTCGGGGCGCTCGGCACGGCGCACGACGCGACCCTCTGCCGGGGCGCGGATATCGCCGCCGACTTTTCCGAGGTGGTCCGCGCCGCCGAGCGGCCGATCCTGCGCACGGCGCCGGCGCCTCTCTACAAGCTCGCCCGGCACGTGCGCGAGAGCGGCTACAAGGTCGTCCTCACCGGCGAGGGCGCGGACGAGCTCTTCGGGGGCTACGACATCTTCAAGGAAGCGAAGATCCGCTCCTTTTGCGCGCGCCGCCCCGAGTCGCGCCTGCGCCCGCTCCTCTTCCGCCGGCTCTACCCGTACCTTCCGGCGCTGCAGGCGCAGAGCCCGGCCTATCTGAACGCCTTCTTCGGCATGGCGCTCGACCGCGCCGGAGACCCGCTGTTCTCGCATCTGCCGCGCTTCACCACGACGGCGCGCACGCAAGGCTTCTTCTCGCCGGAGCTGAAGCGGCTCGTGGGCGATTACGACCCGCTGCAGGCCCTGCGCGAGAGCCTGCCCGAGGCCTTCCACGGCTGGCACCCGCTCGCGCAGGCGCAGTATCTCGAGACCGCGCATCTGCTGCCCGGCTACATCCTCTCCGCCCAGGGCGACCGGGTGTCGATGGCGCATGCCGTGGAGGGGCGCTTCCCCTTCCTCGACCCGCGCGTCGTCGACGCGGCGGCGCGGATCCCGGCGCGGCTGAAGCTCAAGGGGCTGCGCGAGAAGCACATCCTGCGCGCGGCGCTCGGCCACCGCGTGCCGGCCGCGATCGGCGACCGCCCGAAGCAGCCCTACCGCGCGCCCGACAGCGCCGCCTTCTTCGGCGCGGAGCAACCCGCTTTCGTCCGCGAGCGGCTCTCGCCCGCGGCGCTCGCCGAGACGGGCCTGTTCCATCAGGGAGCCGTCGGCAAGCTCGTCTCCAAATGCGAGGCGGGCGGGGCGATGGGCTTCAAGGACAACATGGCGCTCGTCGGCGTGCTGTCGACGCAGCTGTTCCACCAGCACTTCCTCGCCGGCGCGCGCGGCCGCCCCGATGCGGCGCTCGGCGCCTGAACTTCTCCAACCCGACCCCGAGAGGCTGACACCATGACCATCGAGACGCAGATCCGCGGCTTCATCGCCGAGAACTTCCTCTTCACCGACGACGCGAGCGGCCTCGATGCCGAGGCCTCGCTGCTCGAGCAGGGCCTGATCGACTCGACCGGCGTGCTCGAGCTGGTCGCCTTCCTCGAGGACCGCCTCGGGCTCTCCGTCGCCGACGCCGAGATCGTGCCGGAGAACCTCGACAGCGTCGCGGCGCTCGTCGCCTTCGTGGCGCGCAAGCAGCAGGCCGCCGCGGCGGCGTGAACCCCGGGATCGGAGGGACGACGATGCGGATCGAGCGGCATCTCGAGGAGAGCGCCCGGCGCTTCCCGGACAAGACGGCGCTGGTCGCCGGGGGCGTGCGGACGAGCTACGCCGCGCTGGAGGACGAGGCGGCGCGCCTCGCGGCTTCCCTCGTCGCGGGCGGCGTCTCCCGCGGCGACCGCGTCGTCGTCTTCGCCGACAATTGCCGCGAGGCGGTGGTCGCGCTCTACGCCGCGGCCAAGGCGGGCGCGTGCTTCAGCGTGATCAACGCCTCGACCAAGTCCGACAAGCTCGCCCTGATCCTCGCCGATTGCGAGCCGACGGCGCTCGTCACGCAGAGGAAGCTCGCCGCGACCGCCCGGGCGGCCCTGGAAGGCGCGCCTTCGGTGGCCTGCGTGATCGTCGCCGACGGCGGCGCGGCGGAGATCCCGGGCGCCCTCGCCTACGAGGCCGCTTCGGCGGCCGAGCGGGCGCCCCTGCCCTCCCCGGGCATCGTCCTCGACCTCGCAATGCTGGTCTACACGTCGGGCTCCACGGGACGGCCCAAGGGCGTGATGATGACGCACCAGACGGTGCACGCCGCCGCGTCCTCGATCACGACCTATCTCGAGAACACGCCCGACGACGTCATCCTCTGCGCGCTGCCGATCTCCTTCGACTACGGCCTCTACCAGGTGCTGATGTCGGTGATGGTGGGCGCGACGCTGGTGCTGGAGAAGGGCTTCGCCTTCCCGCAGGCGGTGCTGAACCGCGTGCGCGAGGAGAAGGTCACCGGCTTCCCCCTGGTGCCGACCATGGCGGCGCTGCTCCTCGCCATGCGCGACCTCGAGCCCGGCTCGCTGCCCGGCCTGCGCTACGTCTCGAACACGGCGGCCGCGCTGCCGCCTGCGCATATCGAGCGGCTGCAGGCGCTCCTGCCGACGACGCGGATCTACTCGATGTACGGGCTCACCGAGTGCAAGCGCTGCACCTGGCTGCCGCCCGAGGAGCTGACGCGGCGCCCCGGCTCCGTCGGCGTCGCGATCCCGGGCACGGAGGCGTTCGTCGTCGACGACGCGGGGCGGCCCGTGGCGCCGGGCGAGGTCGGAGAGCTCGTCATCCGCGGCCCGCACGTGATGAAGGGCTATTGGCGCAACGAGGAGGCCACGAACGCCGCCCTGCGCCCCGGCCCCTTCCCCTGGGAAAAGGTGCTCTACACGGGCGACCTCTTCCGCACCGACGCCGACGGGTTCCTCTACTTCGTCGCGCGCAAGGACGACATCATCAAGACCCGCGGCGAGAAGGTCGCGCCGAAGGAGGTCGAGAGCGTCCTCTACATGCTCGACGGCGTGCGCGAGGCGACCGTGATCGGCGTGCCGCACCCGGTGCTCGGCCAGGCGCTGAAGGCGCTCGTCGCGCTCGAGCCCGGCGTCGCGCTCGACGCGCGCGCCGTCGTCCGCCACTGCGCCAGGCACCTCGAGGATTTCATGGTCCCGAGCGAGGTCACTTTCGTCGCCGAGCTGCCCAAGACCACCACCGGCAAGATCAGCCGCCGCGAGGCCGCGACGCTGATCGCCGCCGAGTGAGCCCGAAACCGAGAGAGAGGAGGCCGTCATGCGCCCCGACAGCTACGCCGTCCCGCCCTTCACGCGCGACGCGCTCGCGCTCGATCCCGCCTACGAGATCGCCCGCATCGCCGGCTCGCTCACGGGGCAGGTGCGCCGGCGGCTGAAGAAGCGCGGCATCGTGCTCGGCCTCTCGGGCGGGATCGACTCCTCCGTCACGGCGGGCCTCGCGGTCGCCGCGCTCGGCGCGGACCGGGTGCTCGGCGTGCTGATGCCCGAGCGCGACTCGGATCCCGAGAGCCTGCGCCTCGGGCGCCTGGTGGCGGAGCGCTTCGGGATCGAGACGGTGGTCGAGGACATCGCGCCGATGCTCGACGCCGCCGGCTGCTACGCGCGGCGCGACGCCGCGATCCGCGAGATCGTGCCGGCGTTCGGCCCGGGCTGGGGCTGCAAGGTCGTGCTCGACCCGGACTTCCGGGCGCGGGGCTACAACCTGTCCTCGCTGGTCGTGCGGTCTCCCGAGGGCGTCGAGAGCCGCCACCGGCTGCCGCTCGCCCCCTACCAGGCGATCATCGCGGCGGCGAACATGAAGCAGCGCACCCGCAAGCAGCTGGAGTACTACCACGCCGACCGGCTGAACTACGCGGTGGCCGGCACGCCGAACCGGCTCGAATACGAGCTCGGCTTCTTCGTCAAGAACGGCGACGGCGCCGCCGACGTGAAGCCGATCGCGCATCTCTACAAGACCCAGGTCTACCAGCTCGCCGCCTATCTCGGGGTGCCGGACGAGATCCGCTCGCGTCCGCCGACCACGGACACGTGGTCCATGCCGCAGAGCCAGGAGGAATTCTACTTCGCCGCCGACACGGCGACGATGGACCTGTGCCTCTACGCACTCGACGCCCGGGTGCCGGCGGAGCAGGTCGCGGCGGCGGCGCAGATCACCGTCGCGCAGGTCGAGGCCGTGTGGCGGGACATCGCCGGCAAGCGCAAGGTGGCGTCCGTTCTGCTCGCGCCCCCCATCACGGTCGAGCCTCTCGTCCGAACCTGAGGAGAGCCGCCATGAACGCGCCCGCCATGAACGCCCTCGCCATGAATGCCGCCGTCGCCGATCGCACGCCGTCCGCCTCGCATGCGCCCGGAACGGCCCTGTTCATGGGCCTGCCCTTCCCGCCCCAGGCCGACGTGCTCGCGCCGCGCGCCGAGACCGAGCTCCTCGCCCGCACGGCGCTCGCCGCCATCGAGGCGCGCGCAGGGACGGTGCGCGTCGTCGACATGTGCTGCGGCTCGGGCAACGTCGCCATCGCGCTCGCCCACCACGCGCCGCGGGCCCGGGTCGCCGCCTGCGACCTGACGGCCGGCGCGGTTTCCGCGGCCCGGGCCAATGCCGAGCGGCTCGGCGTCGCGGATCGCGTCGAGGTGCTGCGCGGGGATCTGTTCGCGCCCCTCGCCGGGCGCTGGCTGGAGGGCCGGGTCGACCTCGTCGTCTGCAACCCGCCCTACATCTCGACGGGCCGGCTCGCCGGCGACCGCGCGCATCTCGTGGAGCGCGAGCCGCGCGAGGCCTTCGACGGCGGCCCCTACGGCATCTCGATCCTGCAGCGGCTGGCGCGGGAGGCGATCCCGTTCCTCGCGCCCGGCGGCGTCCTCGCCTTCGAGTTCGGCCACGGCCAGGAGCGCCAGGTGACCCGCCTGCTCGAGCGCGCGGCCGCCTACGACGACATCCGGCTCGTCGCCGACGAGACCGGCGCGCCGCGCGTCGCCCGGGCCCGTCGACGCGAGGGAGACGCCGTATGATCCGTCTCGTCCACGACGACGCGAAGGCGCCGGCGGGCGCGAGCGACATAAGCCCGATCGCCCGGGAGGACGTGCCGGCCGTCGCGGCGCTCTTCCGCAAGACCTTCGGCCGCGCGGACGGGTCGGGCGACGGCGCGCTCGAAGCCTATATCGAGCGGCTCTTCGTCGAGCCGCTCGAGGCCGAGCCGGAGATCGCCTCCCTCGTCCACCGCACCGAGGCCGGCTCGGTCGACGGCTTCGTCGGCGTGATCGCGATGCCGTTCGTGGTGGACGGCGCGATGCGTCGCGCCGCCTTCTGCGGCGCGCTGATGGTCGCCGACGCCACGCGCGACCCGCTCGCCGGCGCGAAGCTGCTGCGCACCTTCCTCAACGGCCCGCAGGATCTGTCGCTCAGCGAGACGGCGAACGCGATCTCGGAGGGGATGTGGCGGCGCCTGCGCGGGACGGTGCTGCCCGCCTACAGCCTGGAATGGATCCGCGTCTTCCGGCCGGTCGCCTTCGCACATGCCGTCGCGGCGGCGAAACGGCCCGCCCTGCGCCGGCTTCGCGGCCTCGCCGTGCCCCTCGACGCGCTGGCCCGCCGCGCCATGCCGGCTCTCGCCGCGAGCGCCTGCACGGAGGAGGAGATCGTCGACGACGCGGCCTTCGCGGCGCTGCTGGAGCGCTTCACCGCGCAAGCCGCCGCCCGCCCGGCCTGGTCCGAGATGGATCTCGACCGCATGATCGAGGACGCGCGCTCCAAGGCGCGCTACGGGGCGATGACCCGCCGGCTGGTACGCCGTGGCGCCATGCCGATCGGGCTCTACGTCCGTCACGCGGAGCCCGGCGGGATCGGGCACGTGCTCCAGATCGCCGCCGCGCCCGGCCGCATGCAGGACGTCATCGACCGCCTCTTCGCCAGCGCGGCGGAGGAGGGCCTCGCGGGCCTGCGCGGGCGCTCGCAGCCGGCGATCCTCGAGGCCGTGCTCACCCGCGGCTGCGCCTACGCGCACCGGGCCTCTACGCTGGTGCATGCGCGCGACCAAGCCCTGATCGAGCCGTTCCTCGCCGGGCGCGCCTTCGTCAACGGCTTCGCCGGCGAGAGCTGGACGCGCCTCATCGGCGACGACCTCGCCGGCTGACGGGAGCAACCGCCCGCCCGGGCTCCGCATTGTCCCACCGCGGGGGCGAGGGGACGCGGGGCGGATGACGGCGATCGACGACAGGACGGAGGCGGAGGCGGCCGCGCGCGCCGCCCTCTCCCCGGAGCGCGCGGACTACCCGCCGATCGGCGCCTACGGGCTCGTCGGCGACGGGCGCAGCTGCGCGCTCGTCGGGCGCGACGGCTCGATCGACTGGCTCTGCTGGCCCGACTTCCACAGCCCCTCGCTGTTCGCCGCCCTGCTCGACCGCCGCCGCGGCGGGCGCTTCCGCGTCGGCCCGGTCGCGCCGGCGCGGCGGATCGTGCGGCGCTACCTGCCCGGGACGGCCGTGCTGGAGACCGTCTTCACCACCGACGACGGCGTCGTGCGGCTGCTCGACTTCATGGCGATCCGCGAGAACGTCGCGCTGGAGCCGCTGCGCGAGCTCGTGCGCATCGTCGAGGCGACGGAGGGCGCGCCCGAGGTCGCCGCGATCTTCGCCCCTCGACCGGACTACGCCGGTGCGTCCGCCGCGATCGGCGATCGGAGCGGGGTCGCCCTCTCCTGCGTCACCGGCGAGGGCGCCGCGCATCTGGTGACGGACTTTCCCCTCGCTCCCGGCGAGGTGGGCGCGCGCACGGGGCGCCTGCGCCTCCAGGCCGGCGAGCGGCGGGCCTTCTCGCTGACCTTCTCGGGCGACGACCCGGGCGTGCTCGCGCCGGTGGAGGAGGCGGACGCGACGCTCGCGCGGACCTGCGCCTATTGGCGCGGCTGGAGCGGGCGCTGCGCCTATCGCGGCCGCCATCGCGAGGCGGTGGTGCGCGCCGCGATCACGCTCGAGCTCCTCACCTTCGCGCCCTCCGGCGCGCTCCTCGCGGCGGCGACGGCCGGCCTGCCGGAGGCGATCGGCGGCGCCCTGAACTGGGACTACCGCTATTGCTGGCTGCGGGACGCCGCCCTCGTCCTGCGCGCCTTCAGCGATCTCGGCTACCAGGAGGAGGCGACGCGCTTCATCGACTGGCTTCTGCACACGACCCGCCTCTCCGCCCCCGCGCTGAAGCCGGTCTACGACGTCTACGGCCGCCTCGACCTCGGCGAGCGCACGCTCGACCATCTCGAGGGCTATCGCGGCTCGCGGCCGGTGCGCGTCGGCAACGCCGCGCGCGGGCAGGTCCAGCTCGACGTCTACGGCACCGTGGTGATGGCGGCCTTCGACTTCGTCGAGCGCGGCGGGACCCTGGACACGGACGCCTGCTCATACCTCGCCGGCTTCGCGGAAGTCGTTTGCCGGCAATGGCGCGAGCCCGACGACGGGATCTGGGAGGTGCGCGGGCCGCGGCGACGCCACACCCATTCGGCGCTGATGTGCTGGACCGCCCTCGACCGGCTGATCGCGCTCGCGGACAGGGGCGTCCTCGCCATCGACCGCGAGCGGGCCGCCGCCACCCGCGCCGAGATCCGTAACGCCATCGAGACGCAGGCCTTCGACCCCGACATGCAGGCCTATTCCGGCCTGATGGACGCGCCGGCGCTCGATGCGAGCCTGCTGGTCATGGCGCGCACGCACTTCCACGCGCCGCGCGAGCCGCGCCTGTCGCGCACCCACGAGCGCCTGCGCCGGGAGCTCGGCGCGGGCCCGCTGATGCGCCGCTACGACGCGCGCTTCGACAGCCCGGCGCAGGACGAGGCGACCTTCTGCATCTGCGCCTTCTGGGAGATCGAGTATCTCGCCCGCCGCGGCGAGGCGGCGCGGGCGGAGCGGCAGTTCGAGGCGATGCTGGGCCACGCCAACGATCTCGGCCTGTTCGCCGAGGAGACCGACGCCGCCACCGGCGAGGCGCGGGGCAACTTCCCGCAGGCCTTCGTGCATGCGGGCCTCGTCAACGCGGCCCTGTGGATCGAGCGCGCGCGGGCGACGGGCGCGGAACGGGAGGGGCGATGATGCCGGCGCTGACCGCCATCGATCTCGAACGCTTCCTCGTCTGGGGCCTCGTCGCCACGGTGGCGATGTCGGCGATCCTGGAGGGATCGCGGCGCCTGCACTGGTCGCGCATGAGCCTGCCCTTCCTGTTCGGCACGGCGGTGACGGACACGAGCCGGCTCGCGAGCCTCGTCGGCTTCGGGCTCTACATGCTGGGCGGCTGGGTCTTCGCCTTCCTCTACGCCTGGTTCTTCGAGGCGATCGGGCGCGCCGGGATCTGGCTCGGCGCGGCGGTCGGCGTGCTGCACGGGGCGTGGCTGCTCGTCGTCTTCCTGCCGCTCCTCGCCGAGATCCATCCGCGCATGGCGACGGCGCGCACGGGCCTCACCCGCACCCGCCGGCTCGAGCCGCCCGGGCTCGCGGGGCTGAACTACGGCACGCGCACCCCGCTGATCACGATGGTCGGCCAGGCCGTCTACGGCGCGATCCTCGGCTTCGGCTACGGCCTCGGGTGACGCCGCCGCTCGCCATCGCGGGCGCGTTTCGGCCCAACGCCGTCAGCGGCGGCGGGCGCGCGCCTTCCAGGTGAAGAACGTGACCCCGCCCGCGACGGCCAGGATGACCAGGATCGCCAGGGCCCACAAGTAGAAGCCGTCCATCGCGCGCCTCCCTCTCGCGTCGTTCGCGTCGCGAGGTCAACGCACGAGCATGGCGGGCGTCGCCCCCGGCGCGCTTTCGTCGCGCGCCGGGGGCGTTCAGGCCTTCGCACGGGCGAGCGGCACGAAGAGCGCGGTGGCGAGCACGGTCAGCAGCGCGCCGGTCCAGAACAGGAGATCGTCGACGCTGACGTAGACCACCAGGAAGGCGAACACGATGCCCGAGACGATGTCGGCGAAGTAGTAGGGCACGACGGCGAAGCCGAGCCCCTGCGTGCGATGATCCTCCGGCAGCTCCATGCGCAGGATGTAGGTCGACGAGACCTGCGAGACGGCGAGCCCGACATACATGATCGCCAGCGTGAGCACGGCGAGCACGGTCGTGTCCGCCAGCGAGAACAGGAAGATGCCGAGCCCGCTGATCGCCGCGCCGGCGACGAACGAGGCGTTCGTGTAGCTCTTCTTGCGGCCGAGCGCGTAGAGCGAGGCCATGCTGATGACGTCCATGATCACGGCCGCGATCAGGTACACGCGCCGCGTCGCGTCGTCCTCGATGCCGAACTTGAACAACGCGCCGCTCGCCATCGGCCAGAAGATGAACACCGTCTTCAAGAAGGAGAACAGGAACAGGAACATCAGCGCCCTGTTGCCGCGGCACACGCGCACGAAGTCCTTCAGCCGCACCAGCACGAAGCCCACGGCCTCCCGCACCGAGGAGAAGCGCTGCGCCTTGTTCTGGTCCTGGTAGCCGATGACGCGAAAGACCGCGAGCGCCATCAGCAGGATCACGGCGTAGATGGCGAACAGGAACGCCTCGTCGCTGACGAAGAAGGTCAGCAGCAGCGACGCCGACATCGAGGCGGCGATCATCACGATGCCGCGCCGGCTCACCCAGCGCGCGATCTGGTCCGAGCCGCACAGGTCGAAGAAGACGCTGTGCTTCGCCGCGTTGGCGAAGGCGGCGATGATCTCGTGGGCG
This sequence comes from Salinarimonas sp., assembly GCF_040111675.1. NCBI lineage: Bacteria > Pseudomonadati > Pseudomonadota > Alphaproteobacteria > Hyphomicrobiales > Salinarimonadaceae > Salinarimonas > Salinarimonas sp. Next base: position 2,743,174 of record NZ_CP157794.1, read on the forward strand.
ATGATGAAGGCGAACAGCCACAGGATGCTCACGTAGCCCGCCTCGAAGAAGGCGAAGAACACGAACGACATCGCCGCGACCGCGATGAGCTGGAACTGGACGAAGAACTTTCGGGAGATCGCGTCGACGATCACGCCGGCGAACAGCCCGAGCACGATGAAGGCCACCGCCGATACCGACCCGATCAGAGACACGACGGACTTCGATTGCGTGATCTCGAAGGCCGCGAACTTGAACGAGTTGGTGACGAAGGACGTGCCGATCAGCGACAGGAACAGGAACGCGAGGAAGACGCTCGTGCGGACGGTGGGGCTCGCGATGTCCGGGACGGCGAGGCGCAGATAGCTCATCGGCGCCTCTCCGCCGCGAAGCGCCCGGCGAGCGCGCGCACCTCCTCCTCGGAATAGCGCCAGGCGGCGTGGTGCACCTCGCTCGGGCCCACAACGCAGCCGACGTACCGCAGGGTCGTCTCCAGCGACCGCAGGAAGTCCTCGACGCTGTGGCCGTTCTTGCCCGCGGGGCCGTACTCGTCCGCGGAGCCTCCCGTGGAGACGATCATCCGCGCGGGCTTGCCGGCGAGCGAGGCGCGCTGCTCGAAGCCGTCGGAATCGACCAGCACGTCCTCGAGCCATTTCTGCAGGAGAGCCGGCGGCGAATACCAGAAGACGGGGAAGAGCAGCACGATCTCCGCCGCCGCGACGAGGTCCGCCTGCTCGCGCGCGACGTCGAAGCGCCAATCAGGGTAGGTCTCGGCGAGCGCCTTCTTGGCGAAGCACGACTCGTCGAGAGCCTCGAGAAAAGGCCGGCTGAAGCCGGAGGCGGCGAGGTCCGGATGTGCGCAGACGACGAGCGCGCGGTCTCGCGCGCTCGTCGCCTGCGTCTCGCCGTCGGCGGGCGCGCGCGCCCGCACGTGCCGGGATGCGTGCACGTTCATGCCGGTCACGTCGCCTGCTTGGCGTAGATCTGCCGCCAGAGACCGTAGGACTTGAAGGCGGCGTTCAGGTTGCGGTTCGGGTGGTCGAGATACGAGCGCAGCTCGCCCTCCGACCGCCGCCCGAACACGAACTGCTCCATGCCGCCGATCAGCGGATTCTCGAGGTCCACCGGCGAGCTGACGAGGAAGGTGGATTCCTCGTGTCGGCGGAAGCTGTCCTCGATGATCCCGATGGACTTCAGGTAGTCGAAGCTCTTGCGATCGTTCTCCGCGATGAAGTCGCGCAGCCCGTTGATCGCGGACTTGATCAGGTAGGGCTCGTTGTAGTCGACGTAGATGCGCGCCATGTCGACGAGGGCGTCCACCACCTCCTCGGTCTTGCCGAGCCGCGCGGCGTTGACCGCGTGGGCGTTGAGCGCGAAGCCGCGATAGTCGCCGGTGACGTCGTACTCGTCGCCGCGCGCCACGACGTCCTTGGTGATCTCGTAGGCCTGATCGAGCTGCTTCAGGTTCGCGAAGCACTTCGCCACCATGATCCGGTTGTGGAACAGGGCGTGGCTGTAGGAGATCGTGAAGGAGCGCTTGTACGCCTCGCCGCGCATGCGCTCGCCGACGGTGTCGAGGATGTGCTCGTAGCTGCGGTAGAGCTCGATCGTGTCCTCGTAGGCGCCGATCAGGCCGTTGAGCTTGGAGATGTTCTCCACCACGGTCGTGATGATGAAGAGCACGTTCATCTGCCGCCGCTGGTCGGCGAGGTCCGCCTCCCGCGCGGAGATGAAGGCCTCGCAGATCTCGTGCAGGATCCGGTGCTCGTCGACGAGGATCGCCTCGATCGCGTCCGTGCGCTCGTCGCCCTTCTTGGTGGCCATGGTCTCGATCAGGCGCACGAAGTTGACGGCGTTGCCGAGGAAGGCCTTCTCGGTCGCGGCCTCGAGCGAGCGCGGCAGCGCCTCCGCGACGGCGAGGCCCTGCTCCAGCGTGGCGAGCGCCGCCTGCTTGTCGTTGCGCTTCTTCAGCAGAACGAGGCCCTTCATCAGCAGGAAGTAGCACTGCGCGAAGCCGTCGCCCGCCTCCACGGCCGCCTCGGCCACGGCGAGCGCGTCGTCGAAGAGGTAGTTGTAGGAGTCGACCAGCAGAAGCAGCTTCTCGACCTCCATCGCCTCCTGGCGGTCCAGCGAGGGCGCCGCGTCGAGCAGCGCCTTGCGGACATAGAATTCCTCGTAGCGGTTGCGGTAGACGAGGTTCATGAAGTCGTCGAGCGAGAGCCCCGGATCGGCGGCCATCGACGCGTGCATCGCCGCGTAGCCGGACGCGAAGTCGATGTCGTCCAGCAGGGTGTCCGTGTCGACGAAGGTCGCCATGTTGCCGGAGGCGAGCGCCACGTTCAGCAGCTTGCGGAAGCAGCCGCGCCGCGCGGCGACGAAGCGCCGGGCGTAGCCGTCCGCCGGATCGGGCGCGATCGCTCCCGCGGCGCTCTTGAAGGCGAAGGCGAAGACGAAGCCGAACGGCTTCAGGAAGAGGTGCATGTTCTGCAGGATGCGCAGCGAGCAGCGATCGCAGTCCTGCAGGTTCTCCACGACGAAGATCGGCGCCGCGCCGGTCTTCTCCAGGAGGCGCTTGTGGCACTCCACGAAGAAGCGCGTCATGACCATGTTGAAGGTCGTGGCGAAATAGATGTTCTTCTCCGGCCGCCGGATGGTGCTCGGCGGGAACTGCGCCTCGCGGGCGAAGAAGATCTCCCGCGTGCGCACGAAGTCGGCCGCCTTGGAGACGATGTGATCGGAATAGGCGCGGCTCGCACGGATGTCGGCGAGGACGAGGTCCAGCTCCGCCGCCCCGAGCGCCTCGCGATAGAAGGCGCGCAGATCGTGCATCACGCTGAACGCTTCGGGGCCGCAGGCGAGCCTGCGGAACGCGGCCGTCTCGGCGAGCTCCGCCTGCGCACGCAGCGCGTCGCGATCGAGCCGGCCGGTCTCGGTGACCTGGACGTAAATACGGCTCGCGACGGCCGTGCGGTAGGACTCGAACACGGCGTTGAGCTTGTCGGCGCGCGACTCCCGCCCGGGGAATCTGACGATGTTGGACATGATCTGGGCTCCCCGTCGTGGCGGCGCTCCGGCTCTGCCGAGGGCGGGCTTCCGCAATCCAGGGAAGCAGGCGCGCTCCGGCCGGCGGCCGCTGTGATGCAATTTATGGTAATTCAAGCAGGATCTGCTCCGCGGCGCAGATCCTGCCGAGACGCCCGCGCCGCGAGGCGCAGGCCCCCGATCACTCGACGACCGGACGGCAGTTCCAGGCCGCCGAGATCTCGAGCGCCATCTTGCTCGAGGTCGGGGTCTCGAGGCCGAGGTAGCGCTCGGCGAACATGTTGAGGAGCGAGACCGACGCCTTCAGACGGGCGGCCTTGACGGTGTTGTCGACCTTCACCAGAGCCTGGGTCATTTGCGTATCTCCTTTCGAGGTTGCGGGATTTGGTACGCAAGGGCGGTACGGGACCGCCCGGTACAACGCATGAAAGGCTACGTGCAACTACCCACATGGTCAAGTCGACGGAACGGGGAAATGCAACCCACACGCTGGCGATGGGAAATCGGGTTCGGCGCCGAAATCGGAGTGCGGAGGACCGATCTCGCCGTTTCACGGGCCGATCGGCGCCGAGGAACGGGCCGAATCGCCGATCACGATCAGTCCGTGTGTCGTCGGCTCAGATTCTGTTGATCGGAGATGGCGAGCATACAACTTTGCGCGGCAGAACGTCGCAGCGCGCGACGAGCGGCGCCGCCGACGAACCCGATCGCGCCGATCGCGCTCAGAGGAACAGCGTCGCCGTGATCGGGAACAGCGCGACGAGGACGAGCACGAGAAGCATCACGCCGATGAAGGGCAAGGTCGCGTAGAAGACCTGCTCGATGGAGACGTTCGGATCGTTCAGCGTGCTGTGGACGGTGAACACCGAGATGCCGAAGGGCGGGGTCAGGAGCCCGATCTCGACCGCGATCACCGTGACGATCCCGAAATGGCTCAGGTCGAAGCCCATGCCGAGCGCGATCGGCGCGGCGATGGGGACCATGATGAGCAGGATCGACGTGCTGTCGAGGATCATCCCCATCAGCAGGATGATCAGCGCGTAGAAGAACAGGAACCCGTACGGCCCGAAGCCCGACTGCGTCACGAGATCGGCGATCGCGTTGGGCAGCCCCGCGATGGAGAGCATGCGCGAGTAGAAGCTCGCGGCGATCAGCAGGAGCAGGATCGAGACGGAGATCACGCCCGTCTGCTTCATCACCTGCCAGAGCTTGTGGCGATCGAGCGAGCGCCGCCCCAGCGCCACGACGAGCGCGCCGAAGGCGCCGACGCCGCCCGCCTCGGTGGGGGTGAAGTAGCCGGTATAGAGGCCGCCCAGCACGAGCACGACGAGCACCACGATCGGCGCGAGCTTGGCGAGCATCACCGAGAGCGGCATGGGCTTCGCGCCCGTATCGCGGCGCCGCTCGCGGCTCGCCGCGGGATCGGTCATGACGAAGCCCGGAAACAGGACGGCGGTGACCATCAGCATCGCCACGAAGCCGCCCGCCAGCATCAGCCCGGGAATGATCCCGGCGATGAACATGCCGCCGATCGAGACCTCCGCCAGAACCCCGTAGATGATCAGGAGCAGGCTCGGCGGGATCAGCATGCCGAGCACGGAGGAGCCGGCCACCGTGCCCGCCGAGAACGAGGCGCGGTAGCCGTGGCGCGTCATCTCCGGCACGGCGACGCGCGTGAACACGGCGGCCGAGGCGATCGACACGCCGGTCACCGCGGCGAAGACCGTGTTCGCGGCCACCGTCGCGACGCCGAGCCCGCCGACGAGCCGTCGCAGCAGCTCCTCCGCCACCTCGAACGTGTCGCGGCCGACATTGGAGACGCTCACCAGGAGGCCCATCAGCACGAACAGCGGGATCGTCGCGAACAGGTAGTCGGCGATGCCGCTGTAGGCCGTCAGCTCCAGCATGCGGAAGGCGAGGCCCAGATTGTCGCGGATGATCCAGATCCCGGCGAACGCCACCGCGAACAGCGCGTAGGCGATCTGCATGCCGAGCAGCACGAGCACGATCAGCAGGCCGATCAGGGCGAAGCCGATGGTCAGGGTGGTCATGCCCGGCCTCCGAGCTTGCGCAGCTCGTCCTGCAAGACGTAAAGCGCGGCGAGCGAGGCCAGGGCGGAGCCGGCGACCGTGATGAGCCGGAAGGGCCAGGTGGGAACGGTGAACACGCCCTGCACGCCGAAGAATTCCGCGGTCGCCCAGGCGGAGGCGAGCTTCGGCCAGGAGGCCCAGACGATCAGGGCGAAGACCACGGCCCCGACGAGCGCGAACGCCGCCTCGAACAGGGCGAGCGTCCGCGGCGAGGCGCCTTCGAGACGGCGCAGGAGGAAGTCCGCGCGGGTGAGGCGCCGCTGCAGGATCGCGGCCGAGACCTGCAGGAAGACGATGGCGACGACCGAGCGCGCGGCGATCTCCGACACGCCGGTGATCGGCGCGTCGAGAAAGTTGCGGCCGATCACGTCGGCCATGATCAGCAGCATGAGCGCGCCGATCCAGGCGGTGCCGATGGAGGACAGGATCGCGGCCAGCGTGCCCAGCACCGCGCCGACGGGCGCCTCCGACAGGCGCGGCACGTACGCGTCCTCGGCCTCTGTCGTGCTCTCGTCGCTGCTGCTCACGCCCTCGATCCCCCTTCGCGCGGCGCCCGCCCGGGCGGACCCGGGCGGGCTGGTCGTACGCTCGACGTCGATCGGCCTCGCGCCGATCAGAGACCCTCGTCCCAGTTGCGGAGCGGCTCGGCGCCGCGCTCGCGCAGGGCGTCGAAATAGGCCTTCAGCACCACGCGGCCGGACTCGCCCGTCTGCTCGAGCCAAGGCTCGATGATGTTGGGCAGGCCGTTCACCCACGCCGCCTTCTCCTCCTCGGGCAGCTCGTGGATGGTCAGGCCCGCGGCCTGCATCTCGTCGAGGGCGCGCGCCGCGAGATCGGCGACGTAGTCGCCGTGCGCCGCGGAGGTCGCCTTCGCCGCCTCGCGGAAGGCCTCCTGCACCGGCTCGGGGAGGCCGTCGAAGAAGTCCTTGTTGGCCGCGATCCCGCCGAAATACATCGAGCCGATGCCGACGCGGGTGAGCTCCGGCGCCACCTCGTAGACCCGGGTCGGCAGGATGCCGGACGCGAAGGACAGCGTGCCCTCGGTCACGCCGGTCTGGATGTTGGTGTAGTAGGTGGTCAGCGCCCCGTCGACGGGCGTCGCCCCCGTGCCCTGCAGCCAGTTGGCCGAGGTGCCCGGCGCGTTCAGCTTGCGGTTCTGCAGATCGGCCAGCGCGGTGACGGGGAAGGTGGCGTAGATGTCGTAGCTGTCGGTGATGAGCGAGGACAGGTGCACCATGCCGTTCTGCGCCCAGGCGTCCTTCAGCTCGGGCAGGTTCTCCGAGAGATCGTCGAAGATCTCGATGATCATCCGGTGATCCTCGGTCGCGAACGGCGTGAAGTAGGTCACGTTCTGGAGCGGCATGTTCGCGCCCTCCCAGACCGTGCCGACCATGCCGACGTCCACGATCCCGTCCATCACCGCCTCGCGGGTGTCGGTGAACTTGTAGAGCGTGCCGCCGTAGCTCTCGACCCAGACGATCTCGTACGCGCCCGCCTCGCCGAGGATGCGGTTCACCTCCGGCTGGAAGGTGTTCTTCATCGCGTAGACCCAGATGTTGTTCTCCGGGTGCGACGAGCCGATGTTCACGGTGATGCGCTCTTGCGCGGAGGCCGCGCCGGCGGCCGTCAGGGCCAGGGCCGTGGCGCCGGCGATGGTGACGATCTTCATGGTTCTCCTCCCGTTTGCGGTCCTCGTGCCGGGACCTCGTTCGCTGTCAGCTCTCGATCGTCCCGAGCGCGCGCAGGATGCGCTCGGGCGTGAACGGCATTTCGGTGATCTGCGCGCCCAGGGGGCGCAGGGCGTCGTTGACGGCGTTCATCACGGCCGCGGGCGCGCCCGCGGTCCCCGCCTCGCCCGCGCCCTTGGCGCCGAGCAGGCTCTCCTTGGTGGGCGTCTCCACGTGGCCGACGACCATGTCCGGCATCTCGGCCGCCATCGGCACGAGGTAGTCGGCCATCGACCCGTTCAGCAGCTGGCCCTCCTCGTCGTAGTGGATCTCCTCGTAGAGCGCCCCGCCGAGCCCCTGGACGATGCCGCCGCGGATCTGCTCGTCGACGAGCTGCGGGTTGATGATGCGCCCGCAATCCTCGACGCACCAATGCTTCAGGAGCGTCACCACCCCGGTCTCGACGTCGACCTCGAGGTAGGAGGCCTGCACGCCGTTGGTGAAGGCGAAGGGGTAGTCCGAGGTGATAAAGTGGCGGGTCTGCACGAGCTCGCGCGGCAGGCCCTTCGGCAGCGTGTCGCCACGGAAGTAGACGATGCGGCCGAGCTCCTCGAGCGAGAGGCGCTCCTCGCCCGTCTCGGGATCGACGACCGCGCCGGCGCGGATGTCGAGGCGGCCCGGCTCGCTCTGCAGCATGGCGGCGGCGACCTCGAGGATCGCGTCGCGCAAGGCCCGCGCCGCCTGCAGCGCCGCCTCGCCGCCGATGCCGGCGCCGCGGGAGGCCCAGGTGCCCCCGCCATAAGGCGTCACCTGCGTGTCGCCGGTGACGACGCGCACCTTGTCCGCGCTCACGCCGACGCCCTCCGCGACGATCTGGGCGAGCATCGCCTCCGTCCCCTGCCCCTGCTCGGTGACCCCGGAGAGGGCGACGACGGAGCCGTCGGGGTCCATGCGCACGGTGCAGCCGTCCTGCGCCGAGATGCGCGCGCCGCCGATGCCGTACATGAACGGCGAGGGATTGGTCAGCTCGATGAAGCTCGCGATGCCGATGCCGCGGTGGACGCCGCGCTTGCGGGCCTGCGCCTGATCCGCCCGCAGCGCGTCGTAGTCCATCAGCTCGAGCAGCTTGTTCAGCGAGGCGTGATGGGACAGGCCCTCGAAGCGCATCTTCGCCGGCGAGGTCACCGGATAGGCGTCGTCGGCGTAGAGGTTGCGCCGGCGGATCTCGATCGGGTCGAGCCCGAGCTCGGCGGCGGCCATGTCGACGAGGCCTTCCGTGATCGCCACGGCGATCGGGTGGCCGACGGCGCGGTACTGGCAGGTGGGCGTCTTGTTCTGGAAGACGACCGTCGTCCGCGCCCGGTAGCTCGCGAAATCGTAGGGGCCGCCGCAGAGGTTGACCACCTGGTTGCCCTCGATCGCCGAGGTCCGCGGGTAGACCGAATAGGGCCCGATGGCCGTCCAGTCGTCCACGTCCATGGCGAGGATCTTTCCCGTCTCGTCCACGGCGAGACGGGCGTCGATGACGTGGTCGCGGGCGTGGATGTCGGTGGTGAAGCTCTCCAGCCGGTCGGCGACGAACTTCACCGGCCGCCCCATGATCTTGGCGATGGCCGCCGTCGCGACCTCGTCCGGGTAGACGTGCACCTTGATGCCGTAGGAGCCGCCGACGTCGGCGCAGATCACGCGCACGCGGCTCTCGGGCACGTCGAGGTGCTTGGCGAACACGGTCTGCATCATGTGCGGCGCCTGCGTCGCGTGCCAGGCGACCATCTGGCCCTCGGCCGGATTCCAGTCGACCAGGATCGAGCGCGGCTCCAGCGTCACGCCGGTATGGCGCGCCGTGCGAAATCGCGCGGAAACCACCTTGTGGGCGCCGGCGAAGGCGCCCTCGACGTCGCCCTCCTCGTGCAGCCGGCGGAAGGCGAGGTTGTCGCCGAGATCGGGATGGATGACGGGCGTCGTCTCGTCGAGGGCGCTCATCATGTCGGTGACGACGGGCAGCGCCTCGTAGGCGACCTCGACGAGCGCGGCCGCCTCCTCCGCCGCGGCCCGGCTCGTCGCGACGACCGCGGCCACGGGCTCGCCGACCCAGGTGGCGCGCTCGATCGCGAGCGGGTGCTGCGGGGGCGATTTCAGCCCCTTGAGATGCGCGAGCACCGCGACCCAGGGCGTGCAGACCTCCGCGATGTCGGCGCCGGTGAAGACCCGCAGCACGCCCTTCGCGGCCTTCGCCGCGGCGGCGTCGATCCCGCCGATGCGGGCATGCGCGTAGGGCGAGCGCACGAAGGCCACGTGCGCCATGCGCGGCAGGACCACGTCGTCGACGAAGCGCCCCCGCCCCTGCGCGAGCCGCGGCGCGTTCGGGCGCGGCACGGTCTTGCCGATGTAGGAATTCGGCCGGTCGGGATTGCCGAACTGAATGGTCATGCTCCCCCCTTTCCGGCGCGCGCCGTCGCGACCGTCTCTACCGCGTCGACGATGGCCTCGTAGCCCGTGCAGCGGCAGTAGTTTCCGGACAGATGCTCGCGGATCTCCGCGCGGGAGGGCGCGTCCTCGCGGGCGAGGAGCTCCTGCGCCGCGACCAGCATGCCGGGCGTGCAGAAGCCGCATTGCAGCGCGTTGCGGGCGACGAAGGCCTCCTGCAGGTCGGCGATCTCGCCCGTGTCGGTGAGACCCTCGACGGTCCAGACCTCCGCGCCGTCGGCCTGGGCGGCGAGCATCAGGCAGCCGCGCACCGCGTCGCCGTTCACGCGGACCGTGCAGGCGCCGCACACCCCGTGCTCGCAGCTCGCATGCGCGCCGGTCAGGCCGAGCTCGAGCCGCAGGAAGTCGATCAGGTGCTGGCCGGCCGGCACGCGCGCCTCGACGGGCTCTCCGTTCACCGTGAGCGCGACGTCGATCCTGTCGCGGACGATCTCGTTCATCGGGCCTCTCCCTCGATGCGCGCGACGACGCGGCGCAGCAGCACGCCCGCCAGATGCCGGCGATAGGCGCCGCTCGCCTGCGTGTCCGACGGCGGGTCGATCTCGTCCGTCAGCGCCGCGACCGCCGCCTCGACGTCGCCGCCGTCGAGGGCGGCCATGGCGCCCGCGGCCAGCGTCGGCTTCGGGCCTACGGAGAACAGCGCGATGCGGTGGCGACCCTCGCGGCGCACGAGGCACAGGCCCGCGAGCGCGTAGTCGCCGGAGCGGCGGGCGACCTCCTCGATCGCCTGCGCCTCGCCGGCCGCGGCCTTGGGCACGGAGATCTCCGTGAGGATCTCGCCGTCCGCGAGGGCCGTCTCGAACGTGTCGCGGAAGAACGCCTCGGCAGGGATGGAGCGACGGCCGCCGAGCCCTTCGACGTGCATCACCGCCCCGAGCGCCAGTGCGCAGGCCGGAAACTCCGCGGCGGGGTCGGCGTGCGCGATCGCGCCGCCGATGGTGCCGCGATTGCGGATCGCCGCGTGCGCGATGTGGCCGACGGCGTCGGCGAGGAGCGGCGCGTGCGTCCGGATCAGCGGATCGCGGCCGATCTCGGCGTGCCGGGTGAGCGCGCCGATGCGCAGCGTCTCGCCCTCGTCGACGACGCCGCGGCATTCGTCGAGGGACGCGATGTCCACGAGAACGTCGCCCGTCGTCAGCCGCATGTTGAGCGCCGCGACGAGGCTCTGCCCGCCGGCGAGCACGCGGCCCGCGCCGTCGGCGCTCGACAGAAGCTCCAGCGCGTGCCGCAGGTCGCGCGCGCGGGCATAGCCGCCCACAGCAGCCTTCATCGCCTCTCCTCCCTGTGCGTCCCCGTCTCCGCGGGCGGCTAATTGAGCGTTTGCTCAATCCCGTTATCCGGATGATGTATGGATTTCGCGGCTTTGCAAGTAGAATGTTTCCAGGGAGGGCAATCGGGTATGACGTCTGGTCAGCGTGTCGACGCCGTCGGGGGCGGACGAATGGAGCGTTCCCGCAGGCGCCGGCTGCCCGCGGAAGAGCGGCGTCGGCAGATCGTCGACGGCGCGGTGGCGTTCTTCGCCGAGGTCGGGATCGAGGGGAACACGCGTGACCTGGCCAAGCGCCTCGGGATCACGCAGCCGCTGCTGTTCAACTATTTCGCGACGAAGGACGAGCTGGTCGAGGCGGTGTACGAGACCGTCTATCTCGACCGGCTCTCGCCGGATTGGCCGAGGCGGCTCACCGACCGCTCGGTGCCGCTGCGCGCGCGCCTGCTGGCGTTCTACAACGAGTACAGCCAGCTGATCTTCCAGCACGAGTGGATGCGCATCTTCATGTTCTCGGGCCTGGCCGGGGCGGAGCTGAACCGGCGCTATCTCCGGCACCTCGGCGAGGTGATCCTCCGCCCGCTCCTCGCGGAGATCGCGCACGAGGCGCGCGGCGACACGGCGCCGAGCATGGAGGATCTCTGGAACCTGCACGGCGGCATCGTCTATATCGGCATCCGGCAGCACATCTACCGGATGCCCTGCCCCGCCGACCCGGCGCATGCGATCACGCGGGCGATCGACCGCTTCCTGCTCGGCTTCGGGATCGAGGCCGCCTCTCCCTGACGGCGTGCGCCGGCCAGCGGCCGCGATCGATGGTGCACCGGGCAGGGACGACGCCGTCTCGCGCGCAAAAAAGCCCTTGCGCTCGTATTGCGCCGCGACAATCATCTCGGCGGCGCGAGCCGTATGCCGGCAACCGGCTCGGCGTCGGATATCCGCAAGTCGATGTCGACAATGAACCGGGATCGGGTCTCGAGTAAATGAGCAAGTTCGGCCTCGATGCGACCGACATCCGGATCCTCGGCGCACTTCAGAAACACGGCCAGCTGAGCAAGACCAAGCTCGCGGAGATCGTCAACCTGTCGCCGACGCCGTGCCTGGCGCGCCTGAACAGGTTAAAGGCGGGCGGTTTCATTCGCGGATACCATGCCGACCTCGCGCTCGACCGCGTCGGTGACTTCACGCGGGTGATCGTCACCGTCGCGCTGACGCATCATCGCAAGGCCGATTTCGATCGCTTCGAGACGCAGATCCGCAAGCTGGACGGGGTCGTCGAATGCGTCGCGACCGGCGGCGGCATGGATTACGTCCTGAAGGTCTTCACCCCGAGCCTCGCCGCGTTCCAGGAGCTGATGGACCAGCTCCTGTCGGCCGAGCTCGGAATCCAGCGCTACATGACCTACATCGTCACGCGCGAGGTCAAGTCCACGCAGCCCAATCTCGCCTGGCTGACCGCCAGGACGGGCAAGTCGGCGGGCGCAGACTGAACGGTCCGCGCCTGGCCCGACAACGGTCCGTTCGGTCCGTCCGCCGCGCGTTTTCAGTCCGGCGAAGGGCCGATTAGCGGCCAAATTCCCTCCTCGTCGCAACGGGTCGCGGCTGGTGCGGCCGTTGCTGCGGGAGGGTCACGGTCATGATGCAGCCTCGCGATTTCGGGTTCGGCTCGCCGCTCCGCGGCTCTCTCGACGTCGGCGCGGCCGCGACGACGTCCCCCCGATCGTTCGGACGGACGATCCCCGCGCGTGAGCGGTCGGCGATCGACCGGATCCGCGGCTTCTTCACCAGGAAGTCGAGCGCCGCGACGGCGATGCCCGCATCGGCGGATCTGGCCTCGATGCTGTCCGGGTTCTCCATGGAGGTGATGCCGCGCACCCTGGCCCGCTGCACGGACTTCGAGGCGCGCGTGCCTGCGGGAACGCGCGTCTACGTCGCCCACATCGACGGCACGGACATCGGGGACATGGTCGCCGCCGCCGCGCGAATCTCCCGCGCCGGCCTCGCCGCCATGCCCCATGTTCCGGCGCGCTCGCTGACGAACCGGGCGATGCTCGAGGACTGGCTGCTGCGCTACCGGGACGCCGGCGCGACGCAGGCGCTGGTCCTGGCGGGCGGCCTCGACCAGCCGCGGGGCGCCTTCCACTCGTCCATGCAGCTCCTCGAGACCGGCCTTTTCGACAAGCACGGCTTCACGCGCCTGCACGTCGCCGGGCACCCGGAGGGCAACAGGGACATCGACGCGGACGGGTCGGACGAGAACCTGATGATGGCGCTGCGCTGGAAGCAGGCCTTCCGCGAGCGCACCGACGCGGAGATGGCGATCGTCACCCAGTTCGCCTTCGACGTCGCGCCGGTGACCGCCTGGGCGGAGCGCCTGCAGCGCGAGGGCATCGACCTGCCGATCCATCTCGGCATCGCCGGGCCCGCCAAGCTGCAGACCATGATCAAGTTCGCGCTCTCCTGCGGCGTCGGCCCCTCGGTCCGCGTCCTGCAACGGCGCGCGGCGGACATCTCGAACCTGCTTCTGCCCTACGAGCCGACCGAGATGCTGCACGACCTTATGGTCCACAAGCGAGAGAACCCGGGCAGCCTCGTCCGGCAGGTGCATTTCTTCCCCTTCGGCGGGATCGCCGAGACGCTGGACTTCGCGCGCACGCACGCCGCGCCGCGGCCCGCCTAGCGGCGCGCGATGGCGCTTCACCGACAGCTTACGCCGCTTTTCGGACCCTCGCCCGATCGCGCAGGCGGATACGGTTCGCCGGCGTGTCGAGGAACGTCCTCGGTCAGGCTCTCGCGGTCGGCCGCTCCGGAGGAGAATTCAGACATGGCAGAGGAAGCGGTCATGACCGAAGTCGAGGAACTCCCGCTGGCGCGTCTCATCGACGGCAAGGCCCATGCCGACGACCTGCGTCGCGAGATTCGCGGCGAGGTCGCGCAGGTGAAGGCCGCGTACGGCGTCACCCCCGGGCTCGCCGTGGTGCTCGTCGGCAGCGATCCGGCCTCGGAGATCTACGTGCGCTCCAAGGGCAAGCAGGCGATCGAGGCGGGCATGCGCTCGCTGGAGTTCCGGCTGTCCGAGGAGACCACGCGGGAGGAGCTGCTCGGCCTGATCCGGAGGCTGAATGCGGATCCGGAGGTGCACGGCATCCTCGTGCAGCTGCCGCTGCCGAAGCATCTCGACGCCACGCTCGTGATCAACGCCATCGACCCGCTGAAGGACGTGGACGGCTTCCACATCTCGAACGTCGGCATGGTCGGCACCGGGCAGACCGCGATCGCGCCGTGCACGCCGCTCGGCTGCATGATGATGATCCGCCGTCGCCACCCCGATCTCGCGGGCAAGACCGCGCTCGTCATCGGGCATTCGAACATCGTCGGAAAGCCGATGGCGCGCCTCCTGCTCAACGCCGATTGCACGGTGATGATCGCGCACAAGTCCTCGACCAACATCCCGCAGCTCGCGCGGCTCGCCGACATCGTCGTCGTCGCCGCCGGCGTGCCGGGCCTGGTGAAGGCCGACTGGATCAAGCCCGGCGCGACGGTGATCGACGTCGGCATCAGCCGCGTGCCCGCGCCCGAGAAGGGCCTGCGGGAGGACGGCAGCGTCGCGACCAAGATCGTGGGCGACGTCGATTTCGCCAACGTCCGCCGGGTCGCCGGCGCGATCACCCCGGTGCCCGGCGGGGTCGGGCCGATGACCATCGCCTGCCTTCTCGCCAACACGCTGTCCGCATGCCGCCACCAGCTCGGCATCCCCGACGCCCCTCTGAAGCTCGATTGAAAAGGACGTCACGAGAGATGAACAAGTTCGTTCTCACCGTGAAATGCGAGTCGACCCGCGGCATCGTCGCCGCCATCGCCACCTATCTCGCCGAGCGCGGCTGCAACATCACCGACGCCGCCCAGTTCGACGACGTGGAGAGCGGCCGCTTCTTCGCGCGCGTGAGCTTCACCAGCGAGGAGGGCGTGGGGCTGGCGGCGCTCCGCGACGGGTTCACGAAGGTGGCCGAGCCTTTCGGCATGCTCTTCGACTTCCACGACGAGGCCGAGAAGATGAAGGTGATCATCATGGTCTCGCGCTTCGGCCATTGCCTCAACGACCTGCTCTACCGCTGGCGGATCGGGGCGCTGCCGATCGACATCGTCGCGGTGATCTCCAACCACAACGACTACCAGAAGCTCGTGGTGAACCACGACATCCCCTTCCACCGCATCAAGGTCACCAAGGAGAACAAGCCCCAGGCCGAGGCGGCGATCATGGCCGTGGTGGAGGAGACCGGGGCGGAGCTGATCGTGCTCGCGCGCTACATGCAGATCCTCAGCGACGAGATGTGCCGGACGATGTCCGGCCGGATCATCAACATCCACCACTCGTTCCTGCCGAGCTTCAAGGGCGCGAATCCCTACAAGCAGGCCCGCGAGCGGGGCGTGAAGCTGATCGGGGCCACCTCGCACTACGTCACGGCCGACCTGGACGAAGGGCCGATCATCGAGCAGGACATCGTGCGCATCACGCATGCCCAGTCGGCCGACGACTACGTGTCGCTCGGGCGCGACGTCGAGAGCCAGGTGCTGGCCCGCGCGGTCCACGCCCACATCCATCACCGTGTGTTCCTCAACGGCGACACGACGGTGGTCTTCCCGGCCTCGCCGGGCTCCTACGCCTCGGAGCGGATGGGGTAGAGCGCCGCTCCGAGCCAAGCCTTCCGACCCGCCGCGACGGCCTATCGAACAGCGCCCGAAGCCCCAGGCCCACGCATTCCACGTCTGAGGACACAGAGCCACCAGAAGGGCTCCGGCGTCTCGCCGGAGCCCCGCGCGGCGGTCGCGCTCTCGCTGGCGCTGCACGAGCCGGCGACCAATGCGGCGAAGTACGGCGCCCTCTCGGTCGAGGACGGGCGCGTCTCGGGGGCTTAGAGCGTCTCGGCGGAGGACGACGAAGAGTGCCTGCGCCCGTGCCGGGAGGAGCGCGGCGTTCCCCACGTGGTGGCGCCGTCGACGCGCGGCTTCGGCACGCGCCTGACCGAGAGCGTGCTCGCTTTCGAGGTGCAGGCGCGCGCCGAGCTGCGGTTCGAACCCGACGGCGCGGTATGCGTTTTCGCTGCGCCGCTTATCGCCGTTCGCGCTGTCGGCGAGGTGGGCTCGTAATCGAGAATCGCCGGCGAACGCCCGCTGTTCCCGACCGACGTCTCGCGCATCGCCCGGATGGTTCGGTCGTGACGAGGATTGCAGCAGCAAGGTGACTAACTGAGTTTTCGTTTGTTTCCCTTCATGAGCAGCCGGCGACTGCCGGGCTCAGCGCGCGCTGCTCGCCTCGATCAGCTCCCTGCTCTTCTCGGCGATCAGCACAGGCTCGGCCAGATGGACGTAATGGCCCGCGTCGAGCACGACGGCCTCGCCCCCGCTCGCGGTCGCGAACGAGACGACGCCGTCGATCCAGGCCTCGGTCCCCTGCCCCGATACGAAGGCGTGAACGGGGACGTCCGGCGGGCCCAGAGCGCGGACGAGGGCGAGGTTCTCCTCGAGGGCGCGCACCTCGTCCCACATGTCCTGGGTGTGCGTGCGGCGCATGAAGATCGTCTCGGCCGCCGCGGCCTCGCACGGATCGAGCCGCCCCTCGACCATGGCCGGAAAGTTTCGGTCGAAGACGTCGGGCCCCGAGCGCATCAGTCCGGTGCGCGCCAGCAGCGTCTCCAGGCGCGACAGGGCGGGGCCCTCCTCGGCGTCCGGCTCGTATCCGGGCACGAGCGGGTCGAGCCCGATGATCGCCTCGACCTCCTCGGAATGCCGCTCGGCCCAGAGCAGGGCCTCGAGGCCCGCCATCGAATGCGGAAACAGCACGTAGGGCGGGCTCTCCCCAGCGCGCCGCAAGGCCGTGCGCGTCTCCTCCAGCACGGTGGCGAGGTCTCGGCTGCGCGCGCTCACCTCGCTCCAGCCGTAGCCGGCACGCTCGACCACCGCGATCCGGTAATGGTCGGAGAGCCGCTCGAAGAGCGTCCTGAAGTCGTAATAGGGCGAGCTCGTTCCCAGGCCCGACAGGAACACCAGGGTCGGGTTCCCCACGCCCTCGGCATAGACGTGCAGCAGACCCTCGCGCGCGCCCGGCGGCCCCACCGCGACGAGCTCGCCCGGTGCGGGATAGGCGACCTTCTCGCGCTCGATCGCCCGCCTGTGATCCAGGTAGGCGCTGCCGACCACGAAGGCCGCGCCAGCGATCAGGACCAGCGGGATCGCCGCCGCGATCCACAAAAGAAATCCTCTTGTCGACATGTCGGGTTCGTTCTCCCTCGTCGACGGACCGGCGCCCGCCTCGCCGAGGCGAGATGGTGGGCGTCGCCTCACATCGCAACCGGGACCCGGGATCGGCGATGAGGGCGACGCCGACCGTGCTAGGCAGGCGCACGTCGCCGCGGCGAGGACCCCTTACATGTGCTCGGGTGCGAGATGCGTAGGCGCCAGGCTTCGGGCGTTTTCGCGTCTGCGCCCCGGCGGCTGCGAGCCCGCGCGAGGCTGCGACCGAACGGTCCGAAACCGGCCGCAGATCGGACCGTTCGGTCTGTCGCGGGGGCTGTTTTCAGTCCGCAGCCCGGCATGGAGTCGGGCCAAATGCCGTCACGGAGCACGGGATCGAGGGTCGGTCCGGCTACGGCTCGGGAGGGTGAGCGCCATGGATCAGTCGGGCGATTTCGGGTTCGGTACGCAGATTCGCAAGTCCCCCTTCTTCGACGCGACCGTCAGGTGGGGCGCGAAGGGCTTCTCCGTCTACAATCACATGTACATTCCGCGGGACTTCGGCGATCCCGAGCAGAACTTCTGGAATCTCGTGAACGACGCGATCCTGTGCGACGTCGCCGTCGAGCGCCAGGTCGAGATCACCGGCCCGGACGCGGCGAAGTTCGTGCAGACGCTGACCCCGCGTGACCTGTCGAAGATGGCGGTCGGGCAGTGCAAGTACGTCCTGATCACCAATGCGGAGGGCGGCATCCTCAACGATCCGGTCCTGCTGCGCCTGGCGGAGAACCATTTCTGGATCTCGCTCGCCGACAGCGACGTCCTGTTCTGGGCGCAGGGCGTCGCCGTGCATTCCGGCCTGGACGTCACGATCCGCGAGCCCGACGTGTCTCCCCTGCAACTGCAGGGGCCGAAGTCCGGCGAGGTGATGCGGGCGCTGTTCGGCGACGGGATCATGGACCTGCGCTATTACTGGCTCCGCGAGGTCGAGCTCAACGGCATTCCGCTCATCGTCTCGCGCACCGGCTGGTCGAGCGAGCTCGGCTACGAGCTCTACCTGCAGGACGAGACGCGCGGCGACGAGCTCTGGGAGACGATCATGGCGGCGGGGCGGCCGTTCGGCCTGAAGCCCGGCCACACCTCCTCGATCCGCCGCATCGAAGGCGGCATGCTGTCCTACCATGCCGATGCGGACATCAACACGAACCCCTTCGAGCTGGGGCTCGATCGCCTCGTGAACCTCGATATGGAGGCCGACTTCATCGGCAAGGCCGCGCTGCGGCGCATCAAGGAAGAGGGCGTGCGCCGCCGGCAGGTGGGCCTGATCATCGACGGTCCCCGGCTCAAAGGCCCCAACACCCGCTTCTGGGCCATCGAGAAGAACGGCGCCGCCATCGGCAAGGTCACCTCGGCCGTGTACTCGCCCCGGCTCGAGCAGAACATCGCGCTCGCGATGGTCTCGACGGACTTCGCGCATATCGGCGCCGAGGTCGAGGTGATCGTCCCGACCGGCAGGACCCGCGCCCGGATCGTCGAGCGCCCCTTCTACGATCCCAAGAAGACGCTCGCCGCCGCCTGACCTTCGCCCTCCCAGACGAGGACCTCCGGACATGTCCGATCTGTCGATCCGGCTGCATTGGCAGCGCGAGGAGCCCGAGCTTTCGCCGGGCAAGTACTCGAACGCCCACGTCGTCCAGTTCAATGCGCGCCACGAGCTCGAGGTGGACGCCGCCCCCGATTGGGGCGGCGATCCCGCCAGCACCAACCCCGAGCAGGCCTTGGCGTCGGCGCTGTCGAGCTGCCACATGATGACCTTCCTCGCGCTGGCCGCGAAGGCGAAGTGGCCGATCGCGAGCTATCACGACCACGCCGTCGCGCATCTCGGCAAGAACGCCAAGGGGCAGATGTCGGTCACCCGCATCGATCTCCACCCGATCGTGCGCTTCGACACGGGCTTCACGATCGACGCGCAGAAGCTCGCGGAGATGCAGCATCGCGCGCATCGCTATTGCTTCATCGCCAACACGCTCGCCGACAGCGTCGAGATCAACATCCTGCCGGCGGACGCCGGGGAGAACGCCCGTGCACGAGAGCACCATCCTGCTGCGTGAGCTGGACGGCGACGGCGTCCTGCGCCTGACCCTCAACGACGAGAAACGGCGCAACGCCCTCTCCGAGGCGATGCTGGCGCAGCTCGGCGACGCCCTCGCCGACGCAGGAGCCGACCCCGCCGTGCGGGTCGTCGTCCTCGCCGCGGCCGGTCCGGCCTTCTGCGCCGGGCACGACCTGAAGGAGCTGACCGCGGGCCGCTCGGCCCCGGATCGGGGCCGCGCCTATTTCGCGCAGGTGATGACGGCCTGCTCCGGCGTCATGCAGGCGATCGTGACCTGCCCGAAGCCCGTGATCGCCGAGGTGGCGGGCGTCGCGACCGCCGCGGGCTGCCAGCTGGTCGCCAGCTGCGATCTCGCCATCGCCGCCGAGACGGCGCGGTTCTCCACGCCGGGCGTCCATATCGGTCTGTTCTGCTCGACGCCGATGGTCGCCCTCTCGCGCAACGTCGGCAGCAAACACGCGATGGAGATGCTGCTCACCGGCGACATGGTGGCCGCCGCGCGCGCCGCCGAGATCGGGCTCGTCAACCGGGTCGTGGCGCCCGAGGCCTTGCGGGACGCGACCCTGGAGCTCGCCCGCAAGATCGCGTCGAAGTCCAGCATGACGCTCGCCACGGGCAAGCGCGCCTTCTACGCGCAGCGCGAGATGCCCCTCGCCGAGGCCTACGACTACGCGGCGGGGATCATGGTCGAGAACATGCTCGCCCGCGACGCCGAGGAAGGTATCGGCGCGTTCGTCGAGAAGCGCGCGCCCCAGTGGCAGGATCGGTGAGGCCATGGCCGGCAATCCCTATGACACCGACCTCGACCGCAACCCGGCGAACTTCCAGCCGCTCACGCCGCTGACCTTCCTGGAGCGGGCTGCCAGCGTCTTCCCCGATCACGTCGCGATCGTGCACGGCGCGCTGCGGCGGACCTACGGCGAGTTCTACGCGCGCTCGCGGCGGCTCGCCTCCGCCCTCGCCCGCAACGGCGTCGGCCGAGGCGACACCGTCTCGGCGCTGTTGCCGAATACGCCCGCGATGCTCGAGTGCCATTACGGCGTGCCGATGTGCGGCGCGGTCCTGCATGCGATCAACACCCGGCTGGACGCGGCCGCCATCGCCTTCCAGCTCGACCATGCCCTCGCCAGGGTCGTGATCGTCGACCGCGAGCTCCTGCCGCTGATGCGCCAGGCGCTCGCGCTCGCCACGGTGACGCCCCTCCTCGTCGTGTCCGACGACCCGGAATTCGCCGGCCCGGGCGAGACGGGCGCGGCGACGGACTACGAGGCGTTCCTCGCCGGGGGCGATCCGGACTTCGCCTGGCTGATGCCGCGCGACGAATGGGACGCCATCGCGATCAACTACACGTCCGGCACGACCGGCGACCCGAAGGGCGTCGTCTACCATCACCGGGGCGCCTACCTTCTGGCGCAGGGGAACGCGCTGACGACGTCGATGCGCAAGCATGCGGTCTATCTCTGGACCCTGCCGATGTTCCACTGCAATGGCTGGTGCTTTCCCTGGACGATGTCCGCCATCGCCGGAACGCATGTCTGCCTGCGTCAGGTGCGGGCGGAGCCGATCTGGAACGCGCTCGCGGAGGAAGGCGTCACGCATCTGTGCGGCGCGCCCATCGTGATGTCGCTGATGATCTCGGCGCCCGATGGCGTGAAGCGCGATCTCGATCGGACGGTGCAGGTCTTCACCGCCGCCGCGCCCCCGCCGGAATCCCTCCTGGCGGACATGAAGACCGCCGGCTTCGAGGTCACCCATCTCTACGGGCTCACCGAGACCTACGGCCCCGCCGTCGTCAACGACTGGCACGAAGACTGGTCGGCGCTGCCGCCGGCCGAGCAGGCCACGCTGAAGGCGCGCCAGGGCGTGCGCTACCTGCCGCTCGAGCAGCTCGACGTCCTCGATCCCGAGACGATGCGCCCCGTGCCGCGCGACGGCGAGACCATGGGCGAGGTGATGTTCCGCGGCAACGTCGTGATGAAGGGATACTTCCGGAACCCGAAGGCGACGCGGGAGGCCTTCGCGGGGGGCTGGTTCCATTCCGGCGACCTCGGGGTCGTGCACCCCGACGGCTACATCCAGCTCAAGGACCGCGCCAAGGACATCATCATCTCGGGCGGGGAGAACATCTCCTCGATCGAGGTCGAGGAGGCCCTCTACCGCCACCCCGCCGTCGCGGTCGCCGCCGTCGTCGCCATGCCCCACGAGAAATGGGGGGAGACCCCCTGCGCCTTCGTCGAGCTCGCGCCCGGCGGGCACGCCGACGCCGAGTCGCTGCGCGCCTGGTGCCGCCAGCACCTCGCGCCCTACAAGGTCCCCGCGCGGTTCGTCTTCACGCCGGTTCCGCGAACGTCGACGGGCAAGATCCAGAAGCTCGCCCTGCGCGAGCGGGCACGGGACCTGGCGCGCGAGCCCGCCCCGCTCTCGTGAGCCCCGTCCCGGTCCGGGCGCCCCCCGGCGCGCGAGGCCGACCGGCCCGCGCGGCGCGGGCGCTCACGCCTCGAACACGACCTTCACGCCGCGCTGCCTGAAGTAGGATTGCATCGTCTTGCGGCCGGCGCGGTTGTTCTGAGGAAGCCGGCTCGCATCGAACCTGGCCTTCTCGGCCCCGGCGGCGGCAAGCGCCTGCTTGAGCCGGGCGATGTGGTGATCGATGTCCTCGTTGTCGTGCTCGAGCGACGTGTAGATATCCTCCGTCACCGCCGCGATCGTATCGGCACTCATCCGTTCGTCTCCCTGGCCGCACCAAAACGAAGGCCCGCCGATCCTTTGCGGATCGGCGGGCCTTCTTGAAACCGGTGGTGGGCGCACTAGGGCTCGAACCTAGGACCCGCTGATTAAGAGTCAGCTGCTCTACCAACTGAGCTATGCGCCCGGTCCAGTCGGAGGCGGCGGTGGCCGCCCCGTCGTGAGGGCGCTTCGATACCCAATGCCGGGTGCCGTGTCCAGCCCTCACGTGAAAAAAATGGGGGCTGTTTTCCGAAACGGAAGAGACCCTTGAAGGAACGGCCGCGGGCGCGGCGCTCACCCGGCGGCGCGGGAGAGAACGCGGTCCTCCGGCACGAGGCTCCCCGCCTCGATGTCCGGCTCGCGGTCGAGGGCGCGCCAGAGCGGCGCGAGCATTCCGGCGTCGAGGCGCGGCCAGGCGTCGGGCGCGTCCAGCACGACGTAGAGCGGCGTGGCGCCGGCTTCCGACTGGCGCGTGCGCATCAGCCGGGCGAGATCGAAGCGGATGCGGTGGGCGGTCGGGCTCTCCAGGGCGGTGACGCACTCGTCCTGCGAGCACAGAAGCCGCGCCCCGACGAGACGCAGGCCCTGCTCGGTCTCGGCGAGCCCGCCCTCGACGGCATAGGTCCACACGCGGGCGAGGCGATGCTGGGTGCCGTGGCGCGCGGCCTCGAGGCCGGTGCGGCCGTACTCCTCCAGGAAGTCGGCATAGGCGCGCTCGAGCAGCAGCGGCGCGTGGCCGAACAGGGCGTGGAAGAAGCCGATCTCGCCCGCGCCCGCCCCCGGCGGGCCGACGGGCAGCGCGCGGGCGGCGAGGAGCGCGAGCCGAACCGTCTCGGGCAGCGGCCCGCGCACCGGCGCGAGCCGCCAGCCGCAGGCGGCGTCGAGCTGCGCGTCGATCGCCGCGAGATCGGGCGCGCCGGGCTCCATCAGCCCGAGGCGATCGAGCCCCGCGAGGAAGGGGATGCAGGCGCGACCGTCGAGGCGCGCGCGCTGTCGCCCGGCCCGACGGGCGAAGGCGGCGCGGGCCTCCTCGGTCAGGCCGAGCGCGTCGGGCTCGATCAGATGGTCGCGGGGATCGGTGCTCTCGGTCGCGTCCATGAGCGTCTCCTTCGCGGATCAACGCTCGACGGCCCGCGCCCGGTCCCGAGGATTCGCGAAATCGGGAGCCGGATACGACAAGGGCGCACCCGAAGGCGCGCCCTTCCATGCCACGGAGGGAGAGCGCCTCAGCGCGACTCGGCCTCGATGGAGATCCGCGGCAGGAACTCCATCGGGTTCTCGACGGCGGTGAACTCCATCACCGGGATGCCGGCCGGATCGGTGGAGGTGACCTTCACGTCGAGCTCGCCGGGCGCCTCGACGAAGGCGGCGAGCGCATCGCCGAGCGCCCGCGCCTCGGCCGTGCCGCCGAGCATGGCGGGGAGCATGGCGCGCGACATCATCGCGGCCTGCGCCCGCAGATCCTCGGCCGGCACGCCCTGCTCGTCCGCCTGGAAGGCGAGGACGCGCTCGGCGAACCCCTCGTCGGAGACGCTGATCTGCATGCTCTTCGCGGTGGCGCCGAGCCAGGCCATCATCATCGCGGTCTCGTCGCCAGCGAACGCCTCGGGGCCGATACCGCCGAAGGCGCCCGAGAGGGCGAAGCGGCCCATCTCGACGCCCGAGATCGAGACCTCCTCGATCACGACCTCCTCGGTCTCCTGGTTCCAGCGCGCGGCGAAGACGCCCGACAGGTCGAGATCGCCGTAGCCCAGCGCGAGGAGCTGCACCGCCGCGTCCTCCTCGCTCTTCTTCGGAATGGCGAAGGCGAGGTTGTCGAAGCCGACGCGGATGTTGCTCGGGGTTCCGTTCACCGGCTCGTCGGCGGTCATCTCGAAGGCGCCGAGCGCCACCGCGATCGGCTCGCTCTCGCCCTCGGGGGTGACAGCTGCGTCGAGCCCCTCGAGCCGCCAGGTGCCGATCGTCGGCATCAGGGCGCGGGCGGTCGCGGCGTCCATCTCGAGATCGGGGTTCTCGGCGATCTTGCGGAAGCCCTCGATCATCGGCGTCGTGTCGAAGCCGGAGGAGGTGATCGCGGCGATCGCGACCTGCGCTTCCGGCGTGTCCACGAAGACCTCGTCCATGCGCAGGCCGCCCTCGGCCTCGCCGATCGCGATCCGCGCGATGCCGAAGGCCGGCTCGTCGCCGAGCTCGGTGATGGTGAAGGTGATGTCCTCCATGGCGATGGAGCCGAGCTCCATGGCGCCGAGCATGTCGGCCATCATGCCCATGATGCGGCGCGTCTCCGCGTCCGTCGGCTCGTCGCCCTCGGACATGGCCTGCATCTCCGGCATCAGCTCGGCGAAAGGCGTCTGCATGAGACGCGCGGAGACGCCGTCGCCGCTGATCGAGGCGATGCGCACCGTCGCCTCCGCGTCGCCGAACGCCATGTCGGAGACCGAGAAGCTGTCGTAGACGGTCCTGAACGGGTTGTCCCCGCCCTCGGGCGCGGCGTCGACGTACCAGCGCACGGCGAAGGGCAGGTCGAAATCGGTGACGCGCATCTCCCCGACCGTCCCGTCGACGTCCTGGTCGTCGGCCTCGGCCGCGATCTCGGCGCTGCCGACGACGAGAGAGGCGATCCGGCCGTTCTCCACGCCCTCGGCGGCGATGTCGAGATAGGTGATCGTGCCGTCGGCCCCGTCCATCGTCTGCTCGACCACGAGCTCGGGCGCGGTGATCGAATCCGCGGAGATGCGCGCGAGCGACTCGTGCCAGGCGCCGCCGCCCTTGCCGCGCAGCACGCCGAGAAGCTCGTCGCGAGACAGGTTCGCGCCGGAGAAGGTGAGGCTCGGCAGCCGGTAGACGCTCGGCCCCGCATCGATCGTGACGTTCTCGAGCGTGATCTCGCTCTGCGCGAAGGCCGCCGCGAACAGGCCGCTCTCCAGCCGCACCGCCTCGACGCGGACGCCGCCCTCGCCGTTGGCGGGCAGCGCGATGCGGGTCGGCCCGAAGCCGGCGTCCCCGACGGCGAGCACGGCGGCTGCGACGCCGGCCATCAGCGTGAGCCGACGGGCGGTGCTGCTCTTGCGTTCGGTCATCTCATTCCCCCTGTTGCGCGCGCCCGTTCCGCGGCGCGGCGCGATCATAGCGTCGGAGCCGTGTTTTGACAGGACGAGCGGGCAAAAATTTGCCGCTCCGATGTCACGCGTGCGCGATGTTCCGCGCCCATGCCGTCTTGGCGGCGACCTCGCGCTCGGCGTGAAGATGCTCGACGTCGCCCGCGACCGCTATCCCTGGGCGGAGATGCAGACGATCTATCCGTTCGACGAGGCGGGCGTGCGCCGGGCCGTCGACGACGCCATGGCGATGCGCACCGTCAAGTCGACGATCACGCCCTTCCCGGAGAGGCTGGAGCAGTGAGAGCGCCCCGCGGCGTCAATCCGTGAAGACCACCGTCTTCGCGCCGTTGAGGATCACTCGGTCCTCGACGTGCAGGCGCACGGCGCGGGCGAGCACGCGGCGCTCGATGTCGCGGCCCTTGCGCACCAGGTCGTCGGGCGTGTCGCGATGGGAGATGCGCTCGACGTCCTGCTCGATGATCGGGCCCTCGTCGAGATCGGACGTCACGTAGTGCGCGGTGGCGCCGATCAGCTTCACGCCCCGGGCGTGGGCCTGGTGATAGGGCTTGGCGCCCTTGAAGCCCGGCAGGAAGGAGTGGTGGATGTTGATGCACCGCCCGGTCAGCTTCGCGGAGAGCCCGTCGGAGAGCACCTGCATGTAGCGCGCGAGCACGACGAGATCCGGTGCGACCTCCTGGATCAGCTTCCAGAGCGCCCCCTCCTGCTCGAGCTTGGTCTCCTTCGTCACCGGCAGGTGATGGAACGGCGCCCCGCCGAAATCCAGATGGGCGAAGGTCTCGCGCGGATGGTTCGACACGATCGCCGCGAGGTCCATGGCGAGCTCGCCCGTACGCCAGCGATAGAGCAGATCCGCGAGGCAATGGTCGAACTTCGAGACGAGAACCATGACGCGCGGGCGCGCGTCGGTTCCGCGCATCGACCAGGACATGGCGAAGCGCTCGGCCAGGGGCGCGAAGGCCTCGCGCAGCCCCTCGAGCGGCGCCGCCTCGTCGAGCCGGTTGAACACGACGCGCATGAAGAAATTGCCCGTCTGCGTGTCGTCGTATTGCTGCGCGTCCAGGATGTTGCACGCGTTCTCGAAGAGATGGGTCGAGACCGCGGCGACGATGCCGGGACGGTTGCGGCAGGACAGGGTGAGGACGATGGCGGGCTCGGTCATCGCGTGTGCATCCGGCTGCGAGGGAGCGCTCGAAGGGCGCGCTGGAAGAGGGCGCGCGTCCTCTAGCGCAGGATCGGCCGGATAGCAACCCGGGATTATGCGCCGCCGATACCCTCCTGTACCTTGCCCGTTCCGCCGCAGGTCGGGCAAGCGCGACCTTCGAGACGGCCCGTGCCCTTGCAGTCCGGGCAGACGTTCTCGCCGACGCCGGGCGTGCCCGGTGCCGCCTCGTCTCCCGGGGCGAGCGGACGGGTGGTCTCCGGATCGCCCTTCGAGGTGCGCTTGTCGTCGGTCATGAGGGTCTCCCTGGCTGTCCAGGGGCCAACGTCGGCGCGCGCCCGCGGTTCGCCGAAGCGGCGCTGGGGGGGCCGGGTCCTTCCCAGGATCGGGTGACGCGTTCAGCGCGCCCGCTCGATGGCGCGCGTCACCACGGCGCGGACGTCCGGATCGCGCAGGAAGAGGTCGTGATTGAGCACGCCGCCGCCGAATTCCGAGGCGTCGGCCACCGTCACGCCGAGCGCGGTCAGCCGCTCGCGTTCGGCCGCCCCGGCGCGCACGACGCCGCCGGCGAGGCGGCGGGACAGCGCCAGCGCCCGGTCGTTCTGCGCGGTGATCACGGTGATCTTGCGTGCATCGACCCCGAGCCGCTCGACGCCCTGCGCGAACAGGTCGATGTCGACGTCCGGCGAGGCGAGCACCACCGCACCGATGCGCGCCATCGCGGCGTCGCCCCCGCTGGCGCGCACGAAGCGCAGGGTCTCGAGCGTGAGGAGCGACCCCATGGAATGCGCGACGATGTGCACGCGCCCGCCGCTCTCGCTCTGGGCGAGGGTGAGGATCAGGTCCTCGAGCGCGTCGCGGGACCAGAGCGCGCTCTCGCGATCGTAGCCGTAATCGAACGTCGCGCCGCCGGACGGCCAGGTGAACAGCCCGGTCGCGCCGCGGAAGCCGACGCCGTCGGCGAGCTCCGCCGCGCCGGAGGCCGCTGTCTCGAACGTCTCGCGATAGCCGTGAACGTAGAGCATCACGTCGCGCCCGACCGCCGCGCGGGCGAAGGCCTCGGCCGGCTCGGCCCCGACCACCGGCCCGACCCCGACCACCCGCCAATCGGCGTCGAAGGGAGAGAGGCTGGCGAACAGGGTCGTTTCAGGGGGCGCGAGGGTCGCCTGGGCGAAGGCCAGGCCCGCCCCGCGCTCGCTCCCGAAGAAGGGCGCGGCGCCCGGATCGGCGGCGGGCGCGCGGGTCGTCGCGACGAGGAGCGGACGCGTCGCCGCGCCCGGATCGGCGGGCGCGCTCGCGCCGGCGAAGTTGCAGGCGGCGAGGCTCGCGGCGAGGGCGAGCGCGCCGAAGCGCGGGGCGAGACGGCCGAGAGAGAGGATCATGGCGCACAGGCGTCGGGAGGGCGGGCGGAGCGCCTCTCCTGCGCCGCGATCGTGGCGATGATGCGACGGCCCGGCGGTCAGCGCTGCGGCCGCGGGCGCGATGCGACCCGCGCCGGCGCGGTCGAGACCTCGTGCCACCACGTCCAGGCTTCGATCTCGACGGCGTCGAGAACGGGACGAGCGCTGGGAAAGCGACGATCCGCGTCGAAGGCGTCGCGCAGGAGCGCGAGACGCGCCTCGGCGCCGTTGCGCGCGTCCTCGGCGCCGACCTCGCGGACGTGGAGCAGGCGGGCGAAGATCTCGCGATTGGGGGCGCGCACGGCCACGGCATCGCCCTGCGCCGGAAAGCCGCTGCGATACGCGGCATCCACGAGCGCCAGGGTCGCCGGCGCGCGGCGCGCATAGCCGGCGGCGATCGTCGGCCGAGCCGCCCGCGCGGGAGCCTGCCGCTCGCCGGACGGCGCCGGCGCGACCTGTCGTTCGGGCACGACGCCGAACACGCTCAGTCGATCGTTCTTCATCTCCGAAGATGCTCTTCCCGCATCGAGACGCGACCGGACCATGGACGAGGCGTCGCACGTGCGCGCGTCGCCCCGAAGGCGAAGGCTAGTCCGGTCCGCCTTCGGCGTCGACCCGGCATCCGGCGGCGCCGCCGCCACGGCGCGACGGGTCGCGCGCGCCGCCGCGACGCGCTATGAGGCGCGGCCGGCCCCGCTCCGGGGGCCGAGGGAGGCGCCCGTCATGTCCGCACCAGACGTCGCAGCGCTCGAGCGAAAGCTTCTCGCCGGCGACCGCGCCGCGCTCGCCCGCGCCATCACGCTCGTCGAATCGAAGCGGGAGGATCGCCGGGCGGCGGCGCGGACGCTCCTCGACTCGGTGCTGCCGCGCACCGGAGGGGCGGTGCGCATCGGCGTCACCGGCGTGCCGGGGGTCGGCAAGTCGACGCTGATCGACCAGCTCGGCTCCATGCTCACCGCCCGCGGGCACCGCCTCGCCGTCCTCGCCGTCGACCCGAGCTCGACGCGCACCGGCGGCTCGATCCTGGGCGACAAGACCCGGATGGCGCGCCTCGCCGTCGACCCGAACGCCTTCATCCGCCCCTCCCCGTCCTCCGGCACGCTCGGCGGCGTCGCCGCGAAGACGCGCGAGACCATGCTGCTCTGCGAGGCGGCGGGATTCGACGTTTTGCTCGTCGAGACGGTCGGCGTCGGCCAGTCGGAGACGGCGGTCTCGGATCTCACCGACTTCTTCCTCGTGCTGATGCTGCCCGGCGCGGGCGACGAGCTCCAGGGCATCAAGAAGGGCGTGCTCGAGCTCGCGGACATGATCGCCGTCAACAAGGCCGAGGGCGACAACGCCGCGCGCGCCCGCGCCGCCGCCTCGGAATACCGCACCGCCCTCTCCATCCTCGCCCCCGCGTCGAGCCTCTGGACGCCCCCGGTGATCACGGTCTCGGGGCTGACGGGCGCGGGCCTCGACGATCTGTGGGCGAAGGTGCTCGATCATCGGGCGCGGCACGAGGCGAAGGGCCTCCTGGCGGAGCGCCGACGCGCGCAGGACGTCAAGTGGATGTGGGCCATGATCGAGGAGCGCCTGCGCGCCCGCCTCACCCGGGACGCGCAGACGCGCGCGCTCCTCGCGCGGCTGGAGGCCGGCGTCGCCGCGGGAGAGACCTCGCCGACCGCCGCCGCCGAGGAGGTCGCGACGACGCTCGGCCTGTGAGCGCCGAAGCGTCGCCTTTCGACGGCGCGGTTAACCGCCTCCTCAGCAATCTCGGCTAGACCGAGGGGCACGAGGAGACGGGGAGAACCGTGGCATGCTTGACGAGCTGGCGCGCCTATCGGCGGATGCGACGTCGGAGGGACGACGTCGCCTGCTGAACGCCGTCACCGATCTGTTCCTGCACGATTCGGAGCCGAGCGACGAGGCGCAGGACCACTTCTCCGACATCGCCACCCGCTCGCTCGAGAAGATGGAGACGCCGGACCGGAAGGACTACGCGGATCGCGTCGCCGCCGAGCCCGCCCTCCCCCGCAAGGTCGCGACCACGCTCGCGAGCGATCCCGACGCCGAGGTCGCCAAGCTCGTCCTGAAGCTCTCGCCGGTCCTCACCGACGCGGACCTCGCGGCGATCGCGGTGACGCATTCCCAGCAGCACCTCCTCGCCATCGCGGAGCGCGCCACGCTGTCGGAGAACGTCACCGACATCCTGGTCGATCGCGGCGACAAGCAGGTTCTGCGGACGGTCTCGGGCAACGAGGGCGCCGCCTTCTCCGATCAGGGCTTCGACAGGCTCGTCCAGCGCGGTGGCAACGACGCGGCCGTGCGGCGCAATCTCGACGACCGGCGCGAAAGCCTCCCGGTCTCGCAGGCGCGCCGCGTCATGCAGATCGCCGCCCAGGCCGCCTCTCGCACGGAGCACGGCCACACTGTGGAGCTCATCTCCGGCGAGGCGCCCAAACGCGTGGTGCGCGAGGCGCGCGAGCGCCGGCTCGAGCTCAAGCTCCTCATCGCCGACCTGAAGGACGGCCGGCGCACCATCGACGACGTCGTCGCGATCCTCGCCCGCGACGATCGTGCCTTCGACCTCGCGCAGATCATCTCCACCTTCTCGGAGATCCCCAATGCCCAGGCGCTGCGCGCCCTGCTCCAGCCGGAGGCGTCGGGCATCGCCGTGGCGTGCCGGGCCCTCGGGGTCGGGCCGGAAGCCTTCCGCAAGGTGCTGGATCTGCGCGCCAAGCGCCTGAACCTGCCCGAGGGAAAGATCGACGCGGAGGTCGCGAACTACCAGGCGCTGCCCGCCGAGATGTCGGAACGCGCCATGCGCTTCCTCAAGGTGCGCGCCAAGGTCGGCTGACCGCGGCGCGCCCCGAGGCGCGCGGCTCAGCCTTCGGCGCGCTCCGCCGGCTGGAAGCGCAGGGCGACGCCGTTGTTGCAGTAGCGCAGGCCGGTCGGCGGCGGGCCGTCGTTGAAGACGTGGCCCTGGTGGCCGCCGCAGCGGGCGCAATGATATTCCGTGCGCGGCAGGATCAGCTTGAAGTCGCGCTTCGTCTCCACCGCGCCGTCGATCGTGTCGTAGAAGGACGGCCAGCCGGTGCCGGAATCGAACTTCATGTCCGCGGTGAAGAGCGGCAGATCGCAGCCGGCGCAGTGATAGGTGCCGGGCGCGTAGGTCTTGTCGAGCGGGCTCGTGCCGGCGCGCTCGGTGCCTTCCTTGCGCAGGACGTGGAACTGCTCGGGCGTCAGGCGCTCGCGCCACTCGGCTTCGCTCAGCTTCCAGGCTTCCTTCTCGGCGACGCTCACGGTGATGTCTCCCTCGTCCGGCGCGCCGGTCTCGGCGCGCGCTTCACGCACGGTCTGGCCGACGCCCTCGCCGCATCCGGCGAGGGCCACGGCCGCGACGCCGCCCAGGAACAGGCGGCGGTTCAGGCTGATAGGCTCCGTCATCCGTCGCATATGGCGAGCCGCACGCCCGCGGCAAGCGTCCTGCGGCGCGCTCACGCATCCGGGCGCGCCGCCAGCAGCTCGCCGACGAGCCGCACGAGCGCGCCGTCGCCGTACGGCTTGGCGAGAACCGTCGCCGCCACGAAGCGCGGCGGGAACACGATCTGCGCCTGGAACCCCGTAGTGAACGCGAACGGCACGCCCCGACGCGCCAGGAGATCCGCGACGGGCCAGGAGCGCTCGCCGTCGAGATCGACGTCGATCAGCGCCGCGTCGACCGCCTCGTTCTCGGCCGCGGCGAGCGCCTTGTCGAGGCGTCCGACGGGTCCGACGACGCTGAGGCCGGCGGCCTCGAGCTCGTCCTGGACCTCCATGGCGATCAGGGCCTGATCCTCGACGACGAGAACCCGCCGGCCCGCGATCGCCGCGCGGGCCGCCTCGCCCGCGGACGGCGATGCGGCGTCCGGCGCGTCGCGGTCGTCGGGCTCGCGCACCAGCTGCTCGACAGGGATCTCGGCCGTGCAGGTCAGGCCTTCGGGCGCGAAATCGAGGGTGACCCGCCCGTCGATCTCGTAGGCGACGCTGCGTTCGAGCAGCGTGCGCCCGAAGCCGCGCCGGGGCGGGGGCTCGACCCGCGGGCCGCCGCGCTCCTTCCAGACGAGGACGAGCCGCTCGCAGTCCGGCTTCACGCCCCACGACACGTCCACCCAGCCCTCCGAGACGGAGAGGGCGCCGTATTTCGCAGCGTTCGTCGCCAGCTCGTGCATCGCCAGGGAGAGCGACAACGCGGTCTTCGGCTTGAGCACGGCGGGCGGCCCGTCGAGCCGAACGCGGTTGCGCCCGCCGTAGGGCGCGCTCTCGGTCTCGACGATCTGCGCGAGATCGGCGCCCTCCCAGCGCGCCCGCGTCAGGAGGTCGTGCGTGCGCGCCATGGCGTGCAGGCGCATCTGGACCGTGCGGGTGAACGCCTCGAGACTCGCCGCGCTCGCCGCGGAATACTTCACCAGCGACTGGATCGTCGCGAGCGTGTTCTTCACGCGGTGATCGAGCTCGGCGATGAGCACGTCCTGGCGTGCGCGGGCCGCCTCGCGCTCGCGCGCGATCTCGTCGATGCGGCGCAGGACGACCTCCAGGATCGAGGCGCGCAGCGTCTGCGCCGCCTCGATCTCGTCGGACGACCACGGCCGCGCGCAGCCGCGCACCGTCTCGGCCCACGCGGCGAACGACGTGCGCGGCGAAAGGCGGCGCTCGCCGTCCGACGAGACCTGGACGGGCTTCGAGGGATCGCCGGCCCAGGTGACGGTGCGGACGATCTCGGGGCGGAACCAGAGCACGTAGTCCCGCGGCGTCCGCGACACGGACAGAGCGAGGATGCCGCTCGCCGTCTCGGCGAAGGCGCCGGCCGGCGGATAGAGCGCGGGCAGACGGTCGGTGGAGAAGACGCCGTCCGGCAGCGTCTCGCCGAGCCATCGGCACAGGGCCTCGATCGCCGGCTGCGGCGGCGTGCGGCCCAGGGTGAAGACCCGCCCGCCGACGCACAGGGCGGCCCCGTCGGCGGCGACGTAGTCGAGGAGCGTCGGCGCGCCGCGTACGAGGGCGGCCGCCAGGTCCTTCTCGCGCGACAAGGCTTCGACGAGGCGCGCATGCACCGCGCTGGCGCGCAGCCGCTCGCCCGATTCCGCCCGGGCCAGCTTTTCGCCGAGCTGCAGCGAGATCATCTGCGCGAGGAGCTCGCAGGCCGCGCGCTGCCCCTGCGCAAGACGCTTGGGCGCGTCGTGGTGACAGGCGACGAGGCCCCAGAGCCGCCCATCGACCACGAGCGACAGCGACATCGAGGCCGCCACCCCCATGTTCGCCAGGTATTCGAGGTGCAGCGGCGACACCGAGCGCAGCAGCGCGAAGGACATGTCGAGGGGCTCGCCCGTCCCGGGGTGGAGCGTGGGCTCGAGCGGCGCCGGGGCGTAGCGCGCGTCCGCGATGACGCGGATCCAGCTGCGCAGGTAGAGCGCCCGCGCCTGCTTGGGAATGTCGGTCGCCGGATAGTGCAGGCCCAGATAAGGCTCGAGCGTCTCCTTGCGCTCCTCAGCCACCACCTCGCCGCTGTCGTCGGGGGCGAAGCGGTAGATCATCACCCGGGCATAGCCGGTGACGGCCCGCACCTCGCGGGCGAGCGCGCCGAGAAAGGCGTCGATCGTGGGGGTGTCCTGCAGGCGCCCGACGACGCCCTGAACCACCGTGAGCGGATCGGCGGTCGTCTCGCCGCGGGGCTCGATCTCGACGATCGGGACGCCGCGGCTGCGATGGACGGCGAGATCGAGGGGCGCCCCGCCGACGCCCGCGGCGTGGAGGGCGAGAGCCGGACGGCTCGTATCGGCCGCCTCCGCGAGATGAGCGAGGACCTGGGCGGCGGCGCCGGCGCCGAGGATCTCGTCGAGCCTCCTGCCGAGAAGCGCGGCGTTCTCGAACCCCACGAGCCCGGGCCCGTCCCCGCCGGCCTGGGCGACGGCGAGCGTCGGCGGGTCGAGCGCCAGAAGGAGCCCGTGCGGCTGAACCGAGCCGGGGACGTGAATCGGTTCGCGGTCGCAATTCGTCAGGTCGGCTTCGCCGAACGTCGGCGTCTGCTCGGTGGTGCTACTCAAATCGACCTCCGCTGCGCCGCAGGAAGGACCGCGGGCCCGCTCCGGCGAACGCCGTCGAACCCTAACCCAAGACACAACGCAACGAAAATCCCATTGCGGCGCAACTCCATGAGCGTTGCGTCACCCGCGCGGACGACGGCGAACGACTTCCGCCCCCGCGCGTTGTCAGCGCCGGAGGTTCTCCCGTGTTCGACGTCGACAAGAAGCAGCTTCGCGACCTCAGCCGCGTCGGCCTGCAGACCGCGGCCGCCGTGACGCTCGTCTATTTCGTGATGCGCTGGTACGCGCTCGATCACCTGTCCTGGGCGATCATCTCGGCGCTGTTCTCGATCCAGCTGAGCTCGGACTCGACCCTTTCCGTCGCCGTCTACAGGGTCGTCGCGGCTTTGATCGGCACGGCTCTGGGCCTCGCGACCGTGCTCCTGTTCGCCTGGCTGCCGGGATCCTGGCCGGTCCTCGCGGCCCTGGTGACGGCCTGCGTCGTCGCCAACTTGATGTCCAGCCAATGGCCGAGCCTCAACTACATCGCGGTCGCGGCCGCCATCGTGGCGCTCAACGCCGACGCCGAGGTGATGAAGGCGCTCGAGCGCGCCCTCGCGATCCTGATCGGCTCCGTCGGCGCCGCGGTCGCGTCCTTCGTCGTCTGGCCCGAAACCGCCCGCGCCCGCGGCATGCGCAACATCGCCTACGCGCTCGACGATTGCCGGCGGCTGATCGAGGCCTCGCTGGGCGGGCTCTCCGGCGAGGACGCGGAGGACACGCGGCGCATCGACCAGGATTTCAGCCGCCACATCCAGACCGCCCGCGAGGTGGTCGGCGACGCGCGCTTCAAGAAGAAGCTGACGTCCTCCCACTCTCTCGGGGACGGGCTGATCGCCATCGAGCGCCTTTGGCACGGTTCCGTCGCCCTCGACCGCGCGGCGGAGGAGCGCCGCTCCGCGCTGAGCGAGGCGGACATGGCGAGCGCCGAGCCGCTCCTCGACGGCGTGCGGCGGAACACGGCCGAGTACCTCCGCGATCTCGTCGCCTACATGGAAGGGCGCGCAGGCGCGCCGCCGCGGATGGACGCGGTCGGGGACTGCCTGCGCGAGACCGAGGACGCCCTGCGGCGGGCGGTTCCCGAGACGAC
The DNA here is from genome assembly GCF_040111675.1 of Salinarimonas sp. Taxonomy (NCBI): domain Bacteria; kingdom Pseudomonadati; phylum Pseudomonadota; class Alphaproteobacteria; order Hyphomicrobiales; family Salinarimonadaceae; genus Salinarimonas; species Salinarimonas sp. The sequence goes on from NZ_CP157794.1 coordinate 2,777,652, forward strand.
GCTCACGCAGGACCCGGAGCGCGAGCGGGCCGTCGCCGCCCTGCGCTTCGGCGTCGACGAGCTGCGCCAGAACCTCCGCGAGATCGACGACCTGATCGGGCCCGGCCGCGAGGAGCTCGAGCGGCGCATGGACCGCGGCATGAGCCGCATGCGGGACGACGGCGAGCGCCCCGCCGCCGCCGAGCGCGAGCCGGCGCAGTGAGACCTCAGCCGTCGCGCATGTCCGGCACGGCCGCATGCCGCGCGGCGAGGGTGAGCGGGCCGGTCAGCGCGCCGTAGAAATCGTACCAATGCGCGCGCTCGTTGGCGGCGATGAAGCGGAAATGAATGCGGAAGAAGAACAGCCGCTCGCGGAAGAAGCCGAGCTGACCCGGCCGCGCGAGCTGGGTCATGGCGAGCCGCATCAGCTTCGGCCAGCGAGGGCGCATCGCGAAGAGGCCGGAAACGGCCGCGGGATCGACGGGACAGGCGTTCATGGCGTCGTGCCGGCTCTGGACCTCGTGCCAGACGATCTCGGGCTCGTCGGCGAGGCGCGCGAGGGCCTCGCGATAGCGGAAGGCCTGCTCGTCCGCGAGCATCAAGGGCGCCACGGTGCCGACGGTGAGGAGCGAGACGACCGGGCCGCGCCGCCCGAGGTCGGGATCGCGGGCGAGCGCCCGCGCCAGGGTCTCGGGCGCGAGGAAGGCGCCGGAGGAATGGCCGACGATCAGGATCTCGTCGATCTCCGGATCGCGCGCCGCCGCCACGAGCGCATCCGCGAAGACGTCCAGCCGGTCGGCGAGGAGATCGGTCTTGCCGCGCTCGTGGGCGAAGGAGAACAGCCAATCCTCCAGCAGGTAGCGCAGGTAGAGCGGGCGCTCGAGCCGCAGCGCGAGCCATCCGGCGAGGGCGGCCGCCGCGAGCCCGGCGAGCAGCCCCGCGAGGACGCTGCCTGCGAGAGACGCCGCGAGCGCACCCGCTCCGAGCCCCGCGAGGAGGAGGAGGGCGAGGAGGGCGAGCGTCGCCACGTAGGGATAGGCGACGAAGGCGGCGAACTGCTTGTCGAAGCGCGCGACGCGGGCGAGCACGCCCCGCCGCAGCAGGTCCAGCCCGACGCCGAGAAGGCGCGGCGCGCGGGGCAGGACGTTTTCCCGGAAGACGGGCCGCGCGACGTCGTCCCAGCGAAGAAGCGTGACGCGGGTGTGCGCCTCCCACCCCTCGCCCGCCGCGGCGACGTCGAAGCCGGGAAGCGGGCCGTCCTCTTCCTCCAGCGCGCCGGCCTGCGCCGAGAAGCCGCGCAAGCCGGCGGCCTTGGCGAGCTCTCCCGTCAGATGGGCGTGATACACCGCCGGTCGACGCGGGTCGTAGCCGGGAAGGTAGAAGGCGGCGCGGCGGCGCACGCCCAAGGTCTCGACCGGTCCGCTCACGCCTCGCCGCCTCCACGTCCGCACGGCGGGTAGCATGTCGCGGGGGCGGCTGTCACGGCGCCTCTGGCGCGTGCGGCCGTTCTCGCTTATGTGACCCCGGTCCCGACAACGCCCCGCCCTCCTCGTCCCGCGCCGCGCGGGTCGCGGACCATCTCGCCAGGACCCGCATCCCGATGACCTCGACCGCGCGCACGATCTCCTTCGTCTCCCTCGGCTGCCCGAAGGCGCTGGTGGATTCGGAGCGCATCATCACGCAGCTGCGCGCGCAGGGCTACCAGCTCTCCCGGGAGCACCAGGGCGCCGACCTCGTCATCGTCAACACCTGCGGCTTCCTCGACAGCGCCAAGGCGGAATCGCTCGACGCCATCGGCGAGGCCATGGCCGAGAACGGCAAGGTGATCGTCACCGGCTGCATGGGCGCCGAGCCCGAGCAGATCCGCGAGCAGTTCCCGGACGTGCTCGCCATCACCGGGCCGCAGGCCTACGAGAGCGTGCTCGGCGCGGTGAACGCGGCGGCGCCGCCGGCGCACGACCCGTTCATGGATCTGGTGCCGCCGCAGGGCGTGAAGCTGACGCCGCGGCACTACGCCTACCTGAAGATCTCGGAGGGCTGCAACAACCGTTGCTCCTTCTGCATCATCCCCAAGCTGCGCGGCGACCTCGTTTCCCGCCCGGCCGGCGACGTGCTGCGCGAGGCGGAGCGGCTGGTGAAGGCGGGCGTGCGCGAGCTGCTCGTGATCTCGCAGGACACCTCCGCCTACGGCGTCGACGTGAAATACGCGCCCTCGACCTGGAAGGACCGGGAGGTGCGCACCCGCTTTCTCGACCTCGCCCGCGAGCTCGGCACGCTCGGCGCCTGGGTGAGGCTGCACTACGTCTACCCCTACCCGCATGTCGACGAGGTCATCCCGCTGATGGCGGAGGGCAAGGTGCTGCCCTATCTCGACATCCCCTTCCAGCACGCCTCGCCGAAGGTGCTGCGCGCCATGAAGCGGCCCGGCAACGTCGAGAAGACGCTCGACCGCATCAAGGCCTGGCGCGGCGTCTGCCCGGACCTCGCCATCCGCTCGACGTTCATCGTCGGCTTCCCCGGCGAGACCGAGGAGGACTTCCAGCACCTGCTCGACTGGATGGAGGAGGCCGAGCTCGAGCGCGTCGGCTGCTTCAAGTACGAGCCCGTCGCCGGCGCGCCGGCGAACGCCATCGAGGGCGCCGTGCCGGAGGAGGTCAAGGAGGAGCGCTGGCACCGCTTCATGCAGGCCCAGGCCGCGATCTCCGAGCGCATCCTCGCCCGCAAGGTGGGCCGTACGATCCCGGTCATCCTCGACGAGATCGGCCCGACCGTCGCCGTCGGCCGCTCGCAATGGGACGCGCCGGAGATCGACGGCAACGTCTTCGTCAAGACCCGCGCGAAGTCGATCGAGCCCGGCGACGTGGTGCAGGTGGCGGTGCGGCGCGCCGACGCCTACGACCTGCACGGCGTGCTGGCGTGAGGGCGCGATCGTCCGACCATTTCGGTGATGACAGGGAATGTCATCCCGGATTGCGAAGCAAGTCCGGGACCCAGACCCTCGACGAATGGTCAGCGTGCGCGAAGCGCGCGCGTCCCGCGCCCTTGGCGACGGCGGCCCTTTTGCCGACGCCACCGGCAGCGGGACGCGGCGCATGTGCCGCTCGACGAATGTCGGCGGTTCTGGGTCCCGGACTGCCTTCGGCATCCGGGATGACACCTCAATCCGAGATCAGCCCCCCCTCGCCCGCCTCCTCGCTCCGCCCGCGGAAGCCCGTCGCCAGCACGAACAGCTCCGCCGAATCCGCCCGGCTCGCCCCCGGCTTGACGTGGCGGACCTGGGCGAAGTCGCGCTTCAGGTCGGCGAGCAGCGTGTGCTCGGTGCCGCCGCGCAGCACCTTGCACAGGAAGGTCCCGCCCGGCGCCAGCACCTCGCGGGCGAACTCCACGCCGGCCTCGGCGAGGCCCATGATGCGCAGGTGGTCGGTCTTCTTGTGGCCGGTGGCGTTGGCCGCCATGTCGGACATCACCACGTCCGCCTCGCCGCCCAGCAGCGCCTTGAGGCGCTCCGGCGCGTCCTCGGCGAGGAAGTCCAGCTGGATGAAGCTCGCGCCCGGCATCGGCTCGATGGGCAGGATGTCGATGCCGACGATGGTGGCGCGCTCCGAGCGCTCGAGCCCGATCTTGCGCGCCGCGACCTGCGACCAGCCGCCCGGCGCCGCGCCGAGATCGACGATACGCTGGCCGGGCTTCAGGAACTTGTACTTCTCGTCGATCTCGAGGAGCTTGTAGGCGGCCCGCGAGCGCATGCCCTCGGCCTTGGCGCGGACGACGTAGGGGTCGTTCAGCTGGCGCTCGAGCCAGCGCTGCGACGAGGTCGTGCGCCCGCGCGCGGACTTCACGCGAACCTTCATGGCGCGCGTGGCGCCGGGCTTCTTCTTGTCGCTCACGAAACGGTCTCGGCTCAGCGCCGGCGGCGGCGCCAGACGCCGTCCTCGCGCATCAGGTTCATCAGGATGCCCTCGCGCAGGCCGCGATCGGCGATGCGCAGGCGGGGCGAGGGGAAGGCGCGGCGGATCGCCTCCAGGATGGCGCAGCCGGCGAGCACGAGGTCCGCCCGGTCGCGCCCGATGCAGGGATGCGTCGCCCGCTCGGAATAGTTCAGCTCGATCAGCTGGTCGATGACGTGGTCGATCTCGGTGTCCGCCATCCAGAGGCCGTCGACGCGCCGGCGGTCGTAGCGCGGCAGGTCGAGGAAGATGCCGCCCAGCGTCGTCACCGTGCCGGACGTGCCGAGCAGGTGGAAGCCCGGCGCCGTCGAGGCGGCGCTGGCGGCGAGCTGGAAGGGCTGGAGCAGGGTCGAGACCTCCTCCACCATGTCCTCGAAGCTCTCGCGGGTGACCGTGACGCCGCCATGGCGCTCGGCCACGGTGACGACGCCGACGGGCAGCGAATCCCAGGCGCGGATGCGCTTGCACGGATCCGCCATCGGGCTCTTGGCGCGCCCGTCGAGCCAGGCGATCTCGGTCGAGCCGCCGCCGATGTCGAAGATCACCACCGAATGGGCCTGCGGGTCGGCGAGCGCCGCGCAGCCGGTGACTGCGAGATAGGCTTCGGTGCGCCGATCCACGATCTCGAGGTCGAGGCCGATCTCGTCCTGCACCCGCTCGACGAAATGCGTGCCGTTGCGCGCCGCGCGGCAGGCCTCCGTGGCGATCAGCCGCGCCCGACGCACGCCCTTGACCCGCATCTTGTCGCGGCAGACCCGCAGCGCCTCGATCGTGCGCTCGATGGCCAGCGCGTTGAGCTGCTCGCTCGCCGCGAGGCCCTCGCCCAGCCGGACGATTCGCGAGAAGGCGTCCACCACGCGAAAGCCGTGCCGGGAAGGCTCGGCGATGAGCAGGCGGCAATTGTTGGTGCCGAGATCGAGCGCGGCGTAGGCGGCGCCGTCCGAGACCGGGCCGCGACGAGGCCCCGCGCGAACGGCGTGAGCGGGTGGTCCCGAAAGGCCGTGTCCCGTCGCCGGGGCGGCGGCCAGGGCACGCGGCGCGTCATCGGCGACCACGTCCTTGACCTTGGGCAGATCTCCGACGTTGACCAGCAAGGGTCCATCTTCCGTTTGCGGCGTCATCCCGAAGGGTTCGCCAGGCTACTTGTTTCGAATGTAAGCACCCGCCCCCCGCCGTGCCAAGGGCGTATTCGTCACGATCCCGCCAGTGGACGCTGCGGAGGGCTCAGGCCGCCGGCTTCTGCACGAGCTGCTGGGGCGCGGTCCGCGCGACCGGGCGCAGCAGGCTCTTCACCTGGAGATAGGGTCGCGGGCGGTTGATCACCTCGTCGAGCCGCGACCACAGCACCTTCGGCGAGAAGGGCTTGGCGATGATCTCGTTGACGCCGAGCGACACCGCGCGGTCCACGACGTAACGGCGCGGCTTCGACATCATCACGATGATCGGCACGGTGGGCGCAGGCGAGGTCGTCGGCGTGCGGGTGAGGCGGATGAACTCCTCGCCGGAGAGGATGGCGAGGTCCCAGTCGAGGATGACGAGATCCGGCTTCGATTCGGAGAGGACGCCCAGCGCCTCCGCCCCGTCGGGCGCCTCCAGCACGCGCTTGATGCCCACGCGGGTGAGCATGTCGCGCAGGATACGGCGCACGTAGAGGCTCTCGTCGACGACGAGGGCGGCGAGGTCGGGGAAGGTGGGCGTCGCGATCATGCTGCCTGGCGCATCCGGGTTCGCGCGGATTTTGGGGCGACAACCTTTTCCGCTTCGCTAACGTTGAACCCGAACCCGGCCGTGCGTGCGATCTGCAGCTGCCGGGCGGTCGCGCGATTCGAGGAGGCGAGCATGCGTATCCGGACCCTCATCATCACCTTCGCCATGGCGCTCGTCGCGGCCGCCGGCGCGCGAGCCGCTGATCCGGCCGAGGGACAGGCGATCGCCCAGCGCTGGTGCGCGTCGTGCCATCTGGTCTCGCCGGAGCAGGAACGGGCGATGGACGGCGTGCCGAGCTTCCAGGCCATCGCCGCGCGCGGGGACCTGACCGGCGAGACGCTGGAAGCCTTCCTGACCGATCCCCATCCGGTGATGCCGGACATGGCGCTCACCCGCGAGGAGATCGCGGATCTCACGGCCTATATCGACGGCCTGGCCGAGTGAGGGCTCAGCTGCCCGCGGCGTGGGCCCGCTGCCGGGCGACGCGGCGCGCGACGGCGATGCGCAGGCGCGCGGTCTCGAGCGCGAGACGGCGCGCCTTGCTCTCGCCGAGGGCGGCGCGCATCGCTCCCGCGTGGAGGGGCTCCCGGCGCGCCGGGCCGAGCGCGTCCCGCAGGACGCGAAGGTCCTCGGAATTCTCGTGCGAGGCGGGGTCGAAAGCTGGCACGGGGCGCTCCTCGCTGTCCTCGGGACCAGAGTCCATCCGCGCGGGCTTGCGCGGGGCTGATCACGAAATATTACCGCTTCGTTAACGTACCGACCATCCGCCGGTTCCCCGATTCGTATTTGACCGACCCTCGGGGAAGCGCGGCGGCGGATCTCGCGAAGCGGAACCATCGCCGTCTTCGTCGGTTCGCCTCCGGCTGCGGTTCACGGTCGGACGAGGGGGGCGAAGGCGGGCATGAGCGGCGAGCCCGGAGAACGGAACGAGGCGACGCGCCCGGCCGAGGCGCCCCCTCCCCCGCCCGCGCGCGGGGTCGCCAAGCGCGCGCTCCTGATGATCAACGCCAACAGCCGCCGCGCGCCGGACCTGATGGAGAGCGCCGTCGGCCGGCTGCAGGCCTACGAGGATCTGGAGATCGTGCTCGAGGATTGCCGCGACCCGGAGCTTCTCTCCGGCGTCATCGCGGCCTATCGGGACGAGGTGGACATGGTCATCATCGGCGGCGGCGACGGCACCCTCAACGCCGCCGCGCGCGGGCTGATCGAGAGCGGGCTGCCGCTCGGAATCCTGCCGCTCGGCACCGCCAACGACCTCGCCCGCACGCTGGGCATACCGGAGGACCTAGAGGCCGCGGCGGACCTGATCCTGGCCGGGCGCACGCGCCGGATCGATTGCGGCGAGGTGAACGGGCGTCCCTTCTTCAACGTCGCCTCGATCGGGCTTTCGGCCGAGCTCGCCAGAACGCTCACGCGCGAGGTGAAGCGCCGCTTCGGCCGGCTCGGCTACGCCTACGCCGCCGCGCAGGTGATGGCCCGGGCGCGGCCCTTCCGTGCGACGATCGAGAGCGCCGGGGAGAGCGCCCGGGTCAAGACCTTCCAGATCGCGGTGGGCAACGGGCGCTTCTACGGCGGCGGCATCGCGGTGGACGAGGAGGCCGTGATCGACGACGCGCTGCTGCGGCTCTACTCGCTCGAGATGCGCCGCCCGTGGGAGCTGCTGCTCCTCGCGCGCGCCTTCCGCGTGGGACGTCACGGCGTCTTCGACGACGTGCGCACCCGCGCGGCCAAGGCCTTCACCGTGCGCACGCGCCGCCCCCGCTCGGTCGACGCCGACGGCGAGCTGATCACCAAGACGCCGGCGCTCTTCCGCGTGCTGCCCGGCGCCGTGACGGTGTTCGCACCGGAATCGGGCGGCCCGGGCCTGCAGGGAGCGACGGACGCGGCCCGCTGACCCCCTCAGCGCCCGCCTGCGCGCGCCAACGGCACGACGTTGTGGCCCGTCCCGTCGGTCTCGAAGAAGCGGCGGATGTTGCGTGCGGCCTGGCGGATGCGCTGCTCGTTCTCGACGAGGGCGATGCGGACGTAATCGTCGCCGTGCTCGCCGAAGCCGACGCCGGGAGCGACCGCGACCTCGGCCTTCTCGACGAGGAGCTTCGAGAACTCGAGCGAGCCCAGATGGCGATAGCGCTCGGGGATCGGCACCCAGGCGAACATCGAGGCGCTCGGCGCCGGGATCGGCCAGCCGGCCTTGCCGAAGCTCTCGACGAGGGCGTCGCGGCGGCGCCGGTAGATGGCGCGCGTCTCGGCGATGCAGTCCTCCGGGCCGTTCAGCGCCGCCGTCGCGGCGACCTGAACGGGGGTGAAGGCGCCGTAATCGAGATAGGACTTCACCCGGGCGAGCGCCGCGAGGAGCCGCTCGTTGCCCACCGCGAAGCCGATGCGCCAGCCCGCCATCGAGAAGGTCTTCGACACCGAGGTGAACTCGACCGCGACGTCGACCGCGCCTGGGACCTGAAGGATCGAGGGCGGCGGGTTGCCGTCGAAATAGATCTCGGCATAGGCGAGATCCGAGAGCACGATCAGCTCGTGCTTCTTGGCGAAGGCGATCACGTCGGCGTAGAAATCGAGGTCGGCGGTATACCCGGTCGGATTGGACGGATAGCAGACCACCAGCGCGATGGGCTTGGGGATCGAATGGATCACCGCACGCTCCAGCGCCTGGAAGAAGCCCGGGCCGGTCTCGGCGGGCACCGAGCGGATGGTTCCGCCGGCCATCAGGAAGCCGAAGGCGTGCAGCGGGTAGCTCGGGTTCGGCACCAGCACCACGTCGCCCGGCGCCGTGATCGCCTGCGCCATGTTGGCGAAGCCTTCCTTGGAGCCGAGCGTCACCACGACCTGCTTGTCCGGGTCGAGCTTGACGCCGAAGCGGCGGCCGTAATAGCCGGCCTGGGCGCGGCGCAGGCCGGCGATGCCCTTGGAGGCGGAATAGCGGTCGGTGCGCGGCTTGCCCGCGGTCTCGGCGAGCTTGGCGACGATGTGCGCCGGGGCCGGCAGGTCCGGGTTGCCCATGCCGAGATCGATGATGTCCGTGCCCTCGGCGCGCGCGGCGGCCTTGATCCGGTTCACGTGCTCGAAGACGTAGGTCGGCAGGCGCTTGATGCGGTGGAAGTCGGTCATGGCGTTCGTCCAAGGGGGCCGGCGTCCGAGGGGACGGATCTGGGTGCGTGTAGCACGGGCGAGTTCACGGGGCATTAAGCAAAGAGTTGCGGGCGACGCCGCGTCGCGCCCGCGGGCGCTCAGCGCGGCAGCGGCGGCGGCGCGACCTCGCCCTCGATCGGAACGGGCGGGGGCACGGTCACGGGCTCGGGCGCAGGCCCGATGGCGAGGCGGCGCAGGCGCGCGGCCCTCGCCTCGGCGTCGTCCCGCGTCGCGACGAGCTCGGCCTCGAGAGCGGCGATCTCCTCGGGCGTCTTGGCCGGCGTCTCGCGCTCGGGCAGGCGCGCGACCGGGACGTAGCCCGTCGGCGCCGCGGCCCTGCTCTGCTCGACGAAATCCGGCGCCGGCGTCGGCGTCGCCCCCGCGCCGGTCGCGACGAAGACGTCGCGCACGGGGTTCAGATCCCCGGCGCAGCCCGCCGTCACGAGCGCGAGAGCGGCGGCGATGGCCGTCACAAAACTGCGCGAGTTCGCTGTCATGTCGTCTCCGCGTGGCGCGCGCCCCGCATCGGGCGTCTTCCGGTCTAGCGGACATCATATCGCGCCGCGTAAAGTGTCGAAAGGACGGCGATGGTCGGCAGGCCTGCGGCGCCGTCCGGAAGGGGGAGCGTTCGTGAGCGACAACAGAAGGTCCGAGGGACCGCGCACCACGCCGACCGACCAGCCCAGGCCCGACGCCATGCCCGATTTCGAGGCCATGTCGCGCAACATGGCTCGGTTCGTGGAAGAGTACGGCAAGGCCACCGCCGCCTACCTCAAGCCCATCGAGGAGCGGCGGGCGAAGACCGGCATGGCCGACGAGATGTCGGACATGGTGAAGACGCTCGTCCACGTCACCGAGCGCTGGCTGATCGACCCGCAGCGCGCCATCGAGGCGCAGGCGCGGCTCGGCCGCTCGTTCTTCGACGTCTGGTCGAGCTCGCTGCGCCGGATGCACGGCGAGAACGTCCCGCCCGCCGCGGCGCCGGAACCGAAGGATTCCCGCTTCGCCGACCCGGAGTGGAACGAGAACGCCTATTTCGACTTCCTCAAGCAGGCCTATCTCGCCACCTCGCGCTGGGCGGAGAGCATGGTGGAGGAGGCGGAAGGCATCGACGACGCCACCCGTCAGAAGGCGCGCTTCTACGTGCGCCAGATGTCGAGCGCGCTGGCGCCTTCCAATTTCCTCACCACCAACCCCGAGCTGATCCGCGAGACGCTGCGCGAATCGGGCGCGAACCTCGTGCGCGGCATGCAGATGCTGGCGGAGGACATCGAGGCCGGCGGCGGCGAGCTGAAGATCCGCCAGTCCGACCCGGCGCGCTTCAAGGTGGGCGTGAACCTCGCGACCACGCCGGGCAAGGTGATCTTCCGCAACGACCTGATCGAGCTGTTGCAGTACACGCCCACGACCGAGACGGTGCTGAAGCGCCCGCTGCTGATCGTGCCGCCGTGGATCAACAAGTACTACATTCTCGATCTCAACGAGAACAAGAGCTTCATTCGCTGGGCCGTCGGCCAGGGCCTGACGGTGTTCTGCATCTCCTGGGTGAACCCCGACGCGCGGCTCGCCGAGAAGAGCTTCGAGCACTACATGCGCGAGGGCGTCTTCGCCGCGCTCGAGGCCATCGAGCAGGCCACCGGCGAGAAGAAGGTCTCGGCGGTGGGCTATTGCGTCGGCGGGACGCTGCTCTCGACCACGCTCGGCTACATGGCCGCCACGAAGGACGACCGGATCGACAGCGCGACGCTGTTCACGACCCAGGTCGACTTCACCCATGCCGGCGACCTGAAGGTCTTCGCCGACGAGGTGGGCATCAAGGCCATCGAGGAGACGATGAAGCAGCGCGGCTACCTCGAGGGCTCGCGCATGGCGTCCGCCTTCAACATGCTGCGCCCCAACGACCTGATCTGGCCCTACATCGTCAACGTCTACCTCAAGGGCCAGGCGCCCTTCCCCTTCGACCTCCTGTACTGGAACTCGGATTCGACGCGCATGCCCGCGGCGAACCATTCCTTCTACCTGCGCAACTGCTACCTCGAGAACAATCTCAGCCAGGGCAAGGTCACGCTCGGCGGCAAGAAGATCGACCTGAAGAAGGTGAAGATCCCGATCTTCAATCTCGCCACCCGCGAGGACCACATCGCCCCGGCCAAGTCCGTCTTCCTCGGCTCCTCCGCCTTCGGCGGGCCGGTCGACTACGTGATGGCGGGCTCCGGCCACATCGCCGGCGTCGTCAACCCGCCCTCGAAGCCGAAATACCAGTACTGGACCGGCCCGAAGCCGGAGGGCGAGCTCGAGGACTGGATCGCGGAGGCGACGGAGCATCCCGGCACCTGGTGGCCCTACTGGTTCTCCTGGATCGAGAAGCAGGCCCCCGAGCGCGTGCCGGCGCGCACGCCCGGCGACGGCGAGCTCGAGCCGCTCGGCGACGCGCCGGGGACCTACGTGCTGGAGAAGAGCTGAGGGGCGGGCGGGCGTCGGCTTGCCATCCGCCAGCCGACGGGCCATGTGAGGCGCGTCCCGCCCGTCCCGGAGCCCGCCTTGAGCGACCTCGCCACGCTCGCCGCCCTCGCCGTGTCCGCCTTCACCTCCGCGACGCTGCTGCCCGGCACGTCGGAGGCCGCGCTCGTCGCGCTTCTCGCGCTGGACGAGGCGGTGCTGTGGTCGGCGATCGCGGTCGCCACCGTGGCGAACGTCGTGGGCTCGACGGTGAACTGGGGCGTCGGCCGCTTCCTCCAGCGCTTCCGCGAGCACCCGCGCTTCCCCGTCTCGCCCGCGCGCTGGATGAAGACCGAGGCCGCCTACCGGCGCTGGGGCGTCTTCTCGCTGCTGCTGTCGTGGACGCCCATCGTCGGCGACCCGCTCACCGTGGTGGCGGGCGCGATGCGCACGCCGATCCTGGTCTTCCTGCCGCTGGTCACGCTCGCCAAGGGCGCGCGCTACCTCGTCGTGGGCGGGATCGCGGCGGGGGTGTTCTGAGGGCGGCGCGCGCTTGCGCGCCGATGCGCATGGCGCGGGCTCGCCGGCTGGGCTAAACCCGGCACCATCCGCATGCGAGAGGCGCCCCGATGACCTTCGTCTTCCCCGCCCCCGAGACCCCCGCGATCCCCGTGGCGGGGACGAGCGCGCTCTTCCCGGTGCGCCGGGTCTATTGCGTCGGGCGCAACTACGCGGCCCATGCCCGCGAGATGGGCGGGGACCCGACGCGCGAGCCGCCCTTCTTCTTCATGAAGCCGGCGGACGCGCTCCAGCCGGTGCCGGCGGACGCGCTCGCCGAGCATCCCTACCCGCCGATGACGGGGAACTACCATTTCGAGATCGAGCTCGTCGCCGCCCTCTCCCGCGGCGGGCGGGACGTCGCGGTGGAAGACGCGCTCGACCTCGTCTTCGGCTACGCGGTGGGCATCGACATGACCCGGCGCGACCTCCAGGACGAGGCGAAGGCCCTGCGCCGGCCCTGGGCGCTCGCCAAGGGCGCGGACCTCTCAGGCCCCGTCGGCCCGCTCCACCCCGCGAGCCAGGTCGGGCATCTCGCGTCGGGCGAGATCGTGCTGGAGGTCGACGGCGCCGTGCGCCAGAAAGCGGACCTCGCCGACATGATCTGGTCGGTGGCCGAGCAGGTCTCCCATCTCTCGCGCTACAACGAGCTCTTCCCCGGCGACGTGATCTTCACCGGCACGCCGGACGGCGTCGGGGCCGTGCAGCGCGGCGAGACCATGCGCGCGCGCATCGCGGGGCTGGGCGCGATCGCGCTGACGGTGGTGTGAGACGTCACTCCCGGCCGGAGGTCGCGTAGCGACCGGAGGGGAAGGGAACCCAGCACGACTCTTCGCGACGAAGCCGCGGCATCGAGCGGCGACCAGCCGCCTCGTCGGCGGCCGAAGGAGCGCCTGCGGCGCACATTCCTGCGCTGGGTCCCCTTCCCCTGCGCCGGCTTCGCCGGCTCCGGCCGGGGATGACACGGGTGTCGCTTCCCCCCGCCCCGGCGCCGTGCTTCGATGCCGAAAACGCATCGGAGCCCGCCCATGAACCCCGACAAGCTCGCCGCCCTGCGCGCCCGCTACGCGACCGCCAAGGGCGGGGACATCTTCGACCCCGCCTTCAAGGCCATCGCCGACACGCAGTTCCGGGACGGCGAGACGCGCCGCTGGCCCTTCGCCGGCGTGCCGACCCTGCTCGACGCGCCCTACCGGCCCGACGCCGCCGAGACCGGCTTCGCCGATCTCGACGTGGCCCTCGTCGGCGTGCCGATGGATCTCGGCGTGACGAACCGCACGGGCACGCGCTTCGGCCCGCGGGCCGTGCGCGCCATCGAGCGGATCGGGCCCTACGAGCACGTCCTGAAGGCGCTGCCCACCTACGAGCTGCGGGTCGCGGACATCGGCGACGTGCCCTTCCAGAGCCGCTTCTCGCTCGAGCGCTGCCACGCCGACATCGAGGCCTTCTACCGCCGCATCGTCGCGGCCGGCGTGCGCCCGCTGTCGGTGGGCGGCGACCATTCCGTCTCGCTGCCGATCCTGAAGGCGGTCGGCGCCGAGCGGCCGGTGGGCATGATCCACATCGACGCCCACGCCGACACGTCCGGCGAGTACGAGGGCGCGAAGTTCCACCATGGCGGCCCGTTCCGGCAGGCGGTTCTCGACGGCGTGCTCGACCCCGAGCGCACGATCCAGATCGGCATCCGCGGCTCGGCCGACTGGCTCTGGGAGTTCTCCACCGAGAGCGGCATGACGATGATCCACGCCGAGGAGGTGGACGCGCTCGGCATCCCGGCCATCGTCGAGAAGGCGCGCGCGATCGTCGGCGAGGGGCCGACCTATCTCTCCTTCGACATCGATTCGATCGACCCCGCCTTCGCGCCGGGCACCGGCACGCCGGAGGTCGGCGGGCTCACGCCGCGCGAGGTGCTCGCGCTGATGCGGGGGTGCGCGGGCCTCGACATCGTCGGCGGGGACGTGGTCGAGGTCGCGCCGCAATACGACGCCACCACCAACACCGCGCACGTCGCCGGGCAGATGCTGCTCGAAATTCTGGCCCTGATGAGCCGCGCGCCCTCCCTGCGCCGTTGACCCGGCGCGCGTGAGCGGCTTCATTTGCGCCCTGAGCGGGCCGAGGGGCCCGCGGCGCCCCGCCCGGGGCGCCCGCATAAGAAACCAAGGATGTGCAAATGACCATTTCGAAGACGATCGGCCTCGCCGTCGCGGCCTCGCTCCTCGCGCTCGGCGCGGCGTCGGCCCAGGAGAAGGTCACCATCGCCACCGAGGGCGCCTACGCCCCGTGGAACTTCTCGAATCCGGACGGCACGCTCGACGGCTTCGAGATCGAGCTCGCCCGCGACCTGTGCGAGCGCATGGAAGCCGATTGCGAGATCATCGCGCAGGACTGGAACGGCATCATTCCCGGCCTCACCGCCGGGCGCTACGACGCCATCATGGCCGGCATGTCGATCACCGAGGAGCGCGAGCAGGTGATCTCCTTCTCGGACGCCTACACGCTCTCGGCCAACGGCCTCCTCGTCCCGAACGCGTCCGACCTCGTCGACATTCCGCTCACGGGCGAGAAGTTCAACATGAACACCAACGAGGCGGCCGCCATGGACGCGCTCGAGCAGATCAAGCCGGCCCTCGAGGGCAAGACGATCGGCGTCCAGGGCTCGACCACCCACGCCAACTTCGCCCGCGAGTACTTCGCCGACATCGCCGAGATCCGCGAGTACGGCACCACCGAGCAGCACGATCTCGACCTGCAGGCCGGCCGCATCGACGCGGTGCTGGCCGACGCGCCGACGCTCGAGGCGACGATGCAGAAGCCCGAGTTCCAGGGCGAGTTCCAGATCGTCGGCCCGGGCTTCACCGGCGGCCTGCTCGGCCGCGGCGTCGGCGTCGGCATCCGCCAGGACGACGAGGAGCTGCGCGCCAAGTTCAACGAGGCGATCGCCGCGGCGGCCGCCGACGGCACCATCAAGGAGCTCTCGGAGAAGTGGTTCGGCGTCGACCTGACCCCGGCCATGTGAGCCGGCGGAAGCCGCCGAGCGAACGCGTGGCGGGGCCGCCGGTCCCGCCACTTTCGGTCTTAAAGCCTGGTCTTTGGGCATTCCGCTGCGCGAAGCGCGCAAAAGAAATGCTTGCCAGCCTCCGAGGCCTGCCTGTTAGTTAAGCAGCAACGGACGCACCAAGCGTTCGCATCGACGATCCGCGGGAAGCGGATCCCTCCAGAGGGGAACGAACACATGTCGAGGTTGAAGGCCCTGAGCCTCGGGCTCGTCGGCGCCGCCCTGGCGCTCGGTCTCGCGAGCGCCCCCGCGGCGGCGCAGTGGGACAAGGTCCGCATCGCGACCGAGGGCGCCTACGCGCCCTGGAACTTCTCGAATCCCGACGGCACCCTCGCCGGCTTCGAGATCGATCTCGCCAACGAGCTGTGCGCGCGCATGGAGGTCGAGTGCGAGATCGTGGTGCAGGACTGGGCCGGCATCATCCCGGCGCTCCAGGCCGGAAAGTACGACGCCATCATGGCCGGCATGAACATCACCGACCAGCGGCTCGAGGTGATCGACTTCTCGCGCTCCTACGCCGGCACGCCCCACGGCTTCGGCGCCATGGCGGATTCGCCGCTCGTCGAGCTGGAGACGAGCGAGGAGCCGCTCTCCCTCGACACCGATCCCGAGAAGGTCGCGGCCCTCGTCGAGGCCTGGACGCCGATCCTGGAGGGCAAGGTCATCGGCGTGCAGGGCTCGACCACGAACTCCAACTTCCTGCAGCAATATCTCGGCGACGTCATCGAGATCCGCGAGTACGGCACCACCGAGCAGCACGATCTCGACCTCACGGCGGGCCGGCTCGACGGCGTCTTCGCCGCGCATTCGGCGCTCACCGCGACGATGCAGAAGCCCGAATTCACCGAGATGAAGATCGTCGGCACGGGCCTCTCCGGCGGCGTGCTCGGCCGCGGCGTCGCGGTCGGCTTGCGCAAGGAGAACACCGACCTGCGCGACATGTTCTCCGAGGCGATCCAGGAGGCGCTGGACGACGGCACCGTCTCGGAGCTCGCGGTGAAGTGGTTCGGCGTCGACGTGACGCCGGCGAGCTGACGCACAACGGACGTCCCGGCGCCCGCGCGGCGCCGGGACGCGACGGGACGCCATGACGCCGATCGGCTTTTTCGAGATCATCGGGTTCGGCGAGCGCGGCTGGGGGGCCGCGCTCCTCCTCGCGGCGGGCGTGACGCTCGCGGTCGCGATCTGCGGCTTCCTCGTCGGCTCCGTGCTCGGCGCCACCGCTGCGGCCGCCAAGCTCTCCGGCTCGCGCATCGCGGCGGCGGTGGGTGATTTCTACACCACCGTGCTGCGCGGCATCCCGGACCTGCTCGTCATCTACCTGTTCTATTTCGGCGGATCGCTGGCGCTCACCAATATCGGCCGGATGCTCGGCTACGACGGCTTCCTCGGGCTGCCCGTCTTCATCACCGGCGCGCTGGCGATCGGCGTCGTCAACGGCGCCTATCAGGCCGAGGTCTTCCGCGGCGCCTATCTCTCGCTCTCCAAGGGCGAGCTCGAGGCGGCGCGCTCGGTGGGCATGAGCCGGTGGCTGATGTTCCGCCGCATCGTGATCCCGCAGGTGATGCGCTACGCCATTCCGGGGCTCGGCAACGTCTGGCAGCTGGCCTTGAAGGAATCGGCGCTCATCTCCGTCATCGGCCTCGTCGAGCTGCTGCGCCAGGCGCAGATCGGCGCGGGCTCCACCCGCCAGCCGTTCTACTTCTTCCTGGCTGCGGCGATCCTCTATCTCGCGCTCACCACGATCTCCACCTACGCCTTCCAGAAGGCGGAGGACCGGGCGATGCGCGGCGTCCGGAGGGCGAGCTGATGGATCTCGCCTTCCTGTGGAAGACGTTCCTCACCCTGATCGAGGGCGTGCCGCTGCTGCTCGAGCTCGCCGGCCTGTCCCTCGCGGCGGGCGCGGTCTTCGCGCTCCTGCTCGCGACGATGCGGCTCTCAGGCGTCGCCGTCCTCGACTGGACGGCGCAGGCCTACATCTTCGTCTTCCGCGGCACGCCGCTCCTGGTGCAGATCTTCCTGATCTATTACGGGCTCGGGCAGTTCCGCCCCGCCCTCCAGGACATCGGCATCTGGTGGTTCTTCCGCGAGCCGTTCTACTGCGCCGTCTTCGCGCTCACCCTCAACACCGCCGCCTATTCCGCCGAGATCATCCGCGGCGGGCTCCTCTCCGTGCCCCACGGGCAGATCGAGGCGGCCAAGGCCTGCGGCATGTCGCGGGCCATGCGCTTCCGGCGCATCACCCTGCCGATCGCCATCCGCCAGGCGCTGCCCGCCTACGGCAACGAGATCATCCTGATGGTGAAGGCGACCTCGCTCGCTTCCGTCATCACCCTGATGGAGGTGACCGGCCTCGCCCACCGCACCATCGCCCAGACCTTCCGGGCCGTGGAGGTGTTCGTGGTGGCCGGCGCGATCTACCTGTTCATCAACTTCGTCGTCACCCGGGCCATCCTCTATCTCGAATGGCGGCTCTCCCCGCATCTGCGGCGCCCGCCGGAGGCCGAGCCGGTGATGAAGCCCGCCCCGGCCCATGCGCGGGGCGCCTGACATGAGCGAGCGCGAGATGACAGACGTCGCCGTAACCGTCCGCGACCTGCGCAAGAGCTTCGGCGCGCTCGAGGTCCTGAAGGGCGTCTCCCTCGCCGCGCGCGAGGGCGACGTGATCTCGATCCTCGGCGCCTCCGGGTCCGGCAAGTCGACCATGCTGCGCTGCATCAACATGCTGGAAGTGCCCGACAGCGGCGAGATCACCATCGGCGGCGAGACGATCGGGCTGAAGAAGACGCGCCGCGGCATGCAGCCGGCGGACGCCCGCCAGGTCGACCGCATCCGCTCCGAGGTCGCCATGGTGTTCCAGAGCTTCAACCTCTGGTCCCATATGACCATCCTCGAGAACGTGGTCGAGGCGCCGATCCACGTGCAGAAGCGCCCCAGGCAGGAGGCGCTCGACGAGGGCATGGCGCTGCTCGAGAAGGTCGGCATCGCCGACAAGGCGAAGCACTATCCCTCCCACCTCTCCGGCGGCCAGCAGCAGCGCGCGGCCATCGCCCGCGCGCTCGCCATGCGCCCCCGCGTGATGCTGTTCGACGAGCCGACCTCCGCGCTCGACCCCGAGCTCGTCGGCGAGGTGCTTCGCGTCATGCGCGCGCTCGCCGAGGAGGGCCGCACCATGCTCGTCGTCACCCACGAGATGGGCTTCGCCAAGGACGTCTCGAACCGGGTGGTGTTCCTGCACCAGGGGGTGGTCGAGGAGGAGGGCCCGCCCTCCGAGGTGTTCGGCGCGCCGAAATCGGACCGCTTCCGGCAGTTCATCTCGTCCCATCGGTGAAGCGGGAGCGGTCGCGCTTCGCCTTGGCCACCAGCGCCGCGACCCCGAGGATCGCCGCCGAGACGAGCAGCCACAGGGCGCCCACCGCGAGCAGCCCGAGGTCGCGCAGGGTCTCGAAGAACCAGGCGATCCAGGCGACCTGGTCGGGGTCGCGCGCCGCGAGATCGGCGCGCTCGACGGCGAAGGTTCCGAACAGGTCGATCACGCCGTAGCCCACGAGGGCCGCGAGCGACCAGACCGCGACGAGTATCCAGGCGACGATCCAAACGCCCCGCGCCATCGAATTGCCTCCATCGGCTGGTGAAACCCGCACGCTCCGTCAACGGCGAACGGGGCCACAGCGATCCGCGCCGCGTGCGCGCAAACGCGAAGACGGCCGCCGCAGGCCGCAAGGATTTCCGGGGGCGCCCCGTTTCGAAGGACGCCGTTTCGACATGCGTATCGCGTTCCACGTCCGCGCGCCCCTCGCGCGCGCGACCACCCGCCCGGCCGCACACCTCCTGGCCGCACTCCTCCTCACCGCTCTCCCGATGGCGCTCGCGGACCCGTCTCGCGCGGAGGGCCTCTCGCACGTCTACGCCACGATCAAGCCGCCGGAGGTCTCGACCGAGACGCCCGAGAGCGGCGACGCCGAAGGCGCGGACCAGCAGGCCCGGTCCGATGCCGAGCGCTATGACGAGACCGAGGCGGTCGCCTCGGCGACCCCGCCGCCCCTGCCCGCCGGAGACGGCGGCCTCGCCAACGTCTACGCCACGCTCAAGCCCGCCGAACGGCTGGAGGAGGATCTCGATGAGGACGCCGCCGCGGCGCAGGCCCGCCGCGAGATCGACGTCGACACGACCGGCGCGCTGCCTCGCACGCTCGGGGGCTTCGCGGCCAAGGTCGATGCGGGCGCGATCTGGGTGCGCGAGAGCGCGCCGACCCGCTGCCTGCCGGGGGACCTCACGCAGGTGGTCGCCCAGGTGGCCGAGCGCTTCGGCGCGGTGCGCATCATGTCGACCCACCGCAGCGCCTCGCGCAATCGCCGCGCCGGCGGCGCCCCGCGCTCGATGCATCTCTCCTGCCGGGCGATCGACTTCCGCGTCGCCGCCCGCGGCCGCCAGGTCCTCGCCTTCCTGCGCGATCACCCGGCGGTGGGCGGCCTCAAGCTCTACCGCTCGGGCCTGATCCACATCGACGACGGAGAGCGGCGCAGCTGGTGAGGCGTCCCTCCCCTTCGCCGCCGCGTGCGCTACACTCCTCGTCATGAGAACCGCCCTGCGCGCCACGGCCCTCGCCCTCGTCGTGTTCCTCGCGGCCTTCGCCCTGCCGCTCGGCACGCACGCGCTCTGGTGGATGTCGCGCGACGACATCCCGGCGCGCTGGAGCACGGCGGACTGGTCGAGCGCCGGCCTCCTCCCGCAGGACGCGCGCGCCGCGCCGCAGGCGCTGGTGCGGGTCTACGCCGCGCGCACGGGCCGCTGGCGCGGGGCGGTGGCCCACCATTCCTGGATCGTGGTGAAGGAGGCGGGCGCGACCGCCTATACCCGCTACGACAAGGTCGGCTGGGGCTCGCCGATCCGTGTCAACGGCTGGGCGCCGGACGGGCGCTGGTACTCGAACCCACCCGAGCTCGTCCTCGCCCTCGACGGCCCCGCGGCCGAGGCCGCGATCCCCGCCCTGCGCGCCGCCGTCGCGGCCTATCCCTGGACCGGATACGGCGACTACCGCGCCTGGCCAGGCCCCAACTCGAACACCTTCGTCGCCTTCGTCCTGGAGGAGGCCGCCCGCACCGCCCCCGCCCTCGCCGTCGCCCTGCCGCCCACCGCGCTCGGCAAGGACTGGTCTCCCGAGGGCTGGCGCGCCGCCCTCGCCGCCGGCGGGACGGGCCTGCGCCTGTCCTGGTCCGGCCTCGCGGGGGTGACCATCGGCTGGATCGAGGGCGTCGAGCTCAACCTGATGGGCCTCGTCGCCGGCCTCGACCTGCGCCGCCCGGCGATCAAGCTGCCGGGCTGGGGGCGGATCGGGGTGGGGATCGGGGCGCAGGCGGCGGAGGGGGACGAGGCTCCGGAACGCGCGAGTTCCGATCGCGAATAGAGCGAGGTGCCTCGCGACCTGACACTCGGCGCCGGCGAATTACCGTCGCCTTAGGAAGGGGGCAATGCACGGTGCCCGTTCAGATCGACGTGGAGCTTGTCCTTCCCTGTAGGGGAAGGTGTCGCGCCGCGAAGCGGCGTGACGGATGGGGCGCGCCGAAGGCGCGTTCCGCGAAGCGGAAGCGCCCGGCGGCGTCCGGCTCCCCCGTCGATTTCGGCTTCGCCGAACGCGCGTGCCGCGCGCCCCATCCGTCTCCGCTTCGCGGAGCCACCTTCCCCTACAGGGAAGGAGAAGGGTCGGTGCCCGCCCTCACCGAGTTCCCGCCACGGCAAAGGGTGGACGTCGCGCTCCTACTCCAGCCGCACGCTCACGCTGTCCGTCTCGCCCTGCGCGTCGATCACCGTGATGCGGGCGAAGCCGGCGCCGTCGGGGCGCCAGGCGCTCTCGCGGCGCAGGCTCGCCTCGCCGACGGGCGCGCCGTTGACGAGCCAGGTGAGCGGCAGCGCGCCGCCCTGGGCCTTGAGCGCGAGGCGGCTCTCGCGCGCGCCGGCTTCGTCGACGAGGCCGAGATCGACCCGCGCGCCGTCGGGCGGGAAGGCGACGGCGAGGCGCGCCGTGGCGGTCGCGGCGATGGTCTTCGGGCGGTCCTGGCGGATATGGCGCAAGGGCGGCGGCAGGCCCGCCGTCGTCGTGACCAGCGCATGCGCCGGCACGGGCAGCGGCTCGGGATCCGTGTCGAGCCGCGCGAAGGCGTCGAACAGGAGGGGCGCGGCGGCGTTGCGACCCGTCAGCCCGGGCGCCGCGCCGCCGTCGGCGCGCCCGACCCACACCGCGATCGTGTGCGCCCGGTCCCAGCCGATCGCCCAGGCGTCGCGAAAGCCGTAGGACGTGCCGGTCTTGTAGGCGATGCGCCCGCCGCGCGCGCCCTCCGGCGCGGGCGCGCCCCGCAGGACGTCGAAGACGTACCAGGCGGCGACCGGGTCGGCGACGGGCATCGGGCGGGGCTCGTCCGCCTCGGGCGTCTCGCCCACGCGGGTGACGAGATCGGGCGCGGCCCCGCCGCGCGCCAGGCCGGCGTAGAGGCGCGCGACGTCCGTGAGCGTGATCCCGAGCCCGCCGAGCCCCACCGCCAGCCCCGGCGCGGTCTCCCGCGGCACGACGACCGTCGCCCCCGCCTGGCGCAGGCGCGCGACGAAGCGCGCCGGGCCGACGCCGGAGAGCAGCGCCACGGCGGGCACGTTGAGCGATTCCTGCAGCGCCCGCCGGGCGGTGACCGCGCCCTGGTAGCCGAGGTCGAAATTCTCCGGCGCGTAGATCCCGTAGCGGACGGGGCGGTCCTCCAGGATCGTCTCGGGATGGGCGAGCCCGGTCTCGAAGGCGAGGGCGTAGATGAAAGGCTTCAACGCAGAGCCGGGGGAGCGCACGGCGCGGGTCATGTCGATCGCCCCGCGGCGTGCGTTCGCGAGATACCCGGCCGAGCCGACATGGGCGAGCACCTCGCCCGTGCGGTTGTCGATCACGAGGATCGCGGCGGAGAGCTGGGGCCCGAGGCGGGCGACGCGCCCGGAAACGAGGCGCTCCAGCCCCGCCTGCAGGCCGCCGTCGATGGCGAGGCGGTGCGCCTGCGCCTCCGGCCGCTCGGCGCGGGCCGCGTCGGCGGCGTGGGCGGCGTGCATGGGGAAGAGCCGCCGCGCGATGGGCACCGCCTCGCGCTCCGCCGCCTCCCGCTCGCGGGCGGTGATCACGCCGCGCTCGAGCGCGCGGTCGAGGACGCGGGCGCGGGCCGCGCGGGCGCTCTCGGGATGGCGGTCCGGCCTCCGGGTCTCGGGGCTCTGCGGCAAAGCCACCAGAAGCGCCGCCTCGGCGTGGGAGAGCCGCTTCGGCTCGCGGCCGAAATAGGCGAGGCTCGCCGCCCGCACGCCCTCCAGGTTCCCGCCATAGGGCGCGAGCGCGAGATAGAGGGCGAGGATCTCCTCCTTGGTGTGCGTGCGCTCCAACTGCCGCGCCCGCACGATCTGGCGCAGCTTCGCCGCGAGGCTGCGCTCGGCGCGCGGCTCGACGAGGCGCGCGACCTGCATGGTCAGCGTCGATGCGCCGGACACGATTCGGCCGTTCGCCGCGAGCTGCCAGGCGGCGCGGGCGAGCGCCCGCCAGTCGACGCCGGAATGCGTCTCGAAGCGCGCGTCCTCGTAGGCCGTCAGCATGGAGAGGAAGGTCGGGTCGACGTCGTCGACCGCCACCGGCAGCCGCCAGCGGCCGTCGGCGGTGGCGTAGGGGCGCAGCAGGTCGCCGTCGCGGTCGAGCACGACGACGGAGCGCGCGGCGGCCGGCGCGAGGTCGAGCGGCCCGAGGGAGGCCGTGACGCGCTGATAGGCGAGCGCCCCCGCCGCCGCGGCGACGAGGGCGACGGCGACGAGCGCGCCCGCGATCGCCGCCGCGAGCCGCAGACGTGGGCGCCGCGCGCTCAATGCTCCCCTCCCCTCAGCGCGCCGGCAGCACGGTCACCGCGCCGAAGCCGGTGCGGCCGAAGCGCTCGGGCCGGTACATGTCCTCCGCGCTCGCCGGCGGGTGCAGGTAGATCCCCGGCGTCGTCGCGCGCACGACATAGGCGAGGGTGAGGGTCGAGAACGGCTCGCCGAACGAGTCGAAGGCCGCGACGAAACGGTCGTCGCGATATTCCACCCGGTCCGGCTCCGCCTCGCGGGAGAGCCAAGGCAGCGCCGAGACCGTTTCCGAATCGACCAGCGCCGGATTGTCGATCTCGAAGCCCGCGGGCAGCCGGTCGACGACCAGCACGCGCCCGGCGACGCCGTCGGTGTTCGTCACCCGCAGCACCGCGACGAGGCGCTGGTTCTGACGCACCTCGGCGGGATCGACCTCGTTTCCGTCGAGATCGTAATAGGTGCTCACCACCTCGAAGCCGTTCTCCTCCGGCGGGTCGCGGCCGATCGGGTTGCCGGTGACGGTGATCGCCGCCTCGACGCCTGCGGGTCCCTCGTTGCGGATGGAGACGCCGCCCCCGGCCAGATCCTCGGCCGCGAAGCCGTCGTAATAGGCGCCGCGCCAGGCGGCGCCCGCGACGTCGAGCCGGATGTCGGCGGCCTCCTCGGCGACGCTGCGCGCGGCCATGGCGAGCCAGGCCATCTCCTGCGTCGACTGACGCGGGTGGGCCGCGCTCTCCTCGTCGATGGCGACGGCCAGGCGCTTCAACGCGCCGCGGCCGACGTCCGCCTCGCCGACGAGGGCGAGCACGCCCGCCGCGTCGCGCAGGCGCGAGCCGTAATCGGACCGCCAGAGGCGGGTACGGGTCTCCTCCTCGCCCAGCCGGCGCACCGCCGCGGTGAAGGCGCTCTCCGCCCGCTCGCGGTCGCCCAGAAGCGCCAGGCCGGCGCCGATCTGGGCGCGGGCGAGCGGTGTCTCGAACGCGTCGAGCCGCGCGTCGGCGAGGTAGCGCAGGTCGCCCATGACCGGGCGGCCGTTGCGGGCGAGCACGTAGGCGGCGTAGGCGAGCGCGGCACCCTCCCCGCCCGAGACCTCCGTCGTGTTGGCGACGTGGTTGCGAAGCCGCTCGAGCGCGCGATCGAGCGCGCTCTGCGGCGCCTCGAAGCCGAGCTCGCGGGCGCGGGTGAGGAAGTCGGTCGCGTAGGTCGAGAGCCAGATGTCGTCGGTGTAGGTGCGCGCCGACCACAGGCCGAAGGAGCCGGACGCCGTCTGCCGCGCCAGCACGCGCGCGATCACGGAGCGGATCGTCTCCTCGCGATCCGCCGGCAGCTCCAGCGCCTCCGGCCCGACCAGCGCCTCGGCGTAGAGCAGCGGCAGCGCCTGCGAGATCAGCTGCTCCGTGCAGCCGTAGGGGTAGCGCGCCAGCGCCTGGATCATGCCCGCCGGATCGAGCCGGCCGATGGGCGTCACCGCCAGCGAGACGAGGCCGGTGCCCGGCTGGATGTCGGCGAGGAGATCCTCCGTGACCCGGAGCGAGGCGCCCGGCGCGAGCGGGCGGATGTCGCGGCGCACCACGGCGGGCGTGCCCGGCTGGACCGGGAAGGCGACGTCCTGCGCGAGCGCGAGCCCGTCCGGCCCCTCGAGCCGGATCGAGACGCCCGCATTCCCGGGCGCCAGGGCCGCGAGCGGCACGTTCGCCTCGGCCCGCGCGCCCTCGGCGAGGGTGAGGCGCGTCACGCGCCGGCCGACGGGGATGTCGACGAGGCCCAGCGGCAGGGTCTCCACGGTATACTCCCCGGCGGGGCCGGAGACGTTCTCGAGCCGCAGATGCAGGCGGCTCTCGTCGCCGACATTGAGGAAGCGCGGCGCGCTCGCGGCGACGACGACGGGGTCGCGCACCAAGACGTCGACGGAGGCGTCGCCGACCTTCGACGCCGACCAGGCGACGCCCATCACGCGCACCGTGCCGTTGAAGGCGGGGATGGCGAAGTCCACGCTCGCCGTTCCGTCGGGGCCGACGGTGACGATGCCCGAATGCAGCGCCAGCGGCGGCTGGTCCGGCGGCGGCGCCGCGAGGCCGGCGGGCGCGCTGTCGCCGCCCGAGCGGATCGCGCCGCGGGTGCCCTGCATGCCGTCGATGAGGTAGCCGTAGAGATCGCGCACCTCCGCGCCGAGCTGCTTCTGGCCGAGGAAGTAGCCCGTCGCGTCGGGCGCCTCGTACCGGGTCAGCGCCAGGATGCCGACGTCCACCGCGGCGAGGACGACGTGCGCCTCCTCGCCCGGCGCGAGATTCGCGAGCCGCACCGGCACGGTGAGCGTCCCGCGCGGGCGGATCTCGGCCGGCGGGTCGAGCGCCATCGCGAGATCGCGCGCCGCGGCGTCGATGGAGAACCAGGAGAGGCCGAGCGCCCTGCCCGGCTGGCGCCGCGCCTCGCGGTCGAGAGGCCGATGGGCGATGGCGACGAGATAGGCGCCCGCGCCCCAGTCCTCGGAAACGACGAGCTCCGCCCGGGTCCCCTCCCCCGTGACGGGGATGGTCTCCAGCGCGTGCACCCGGTCGGAGATCACGGCGAGCGTCGCCTCGCCCTCGAAGCGCGCGTCGATCGTCGCGACGAGCGTGTCGCCCGCGGCGTAGGCCTGCCTGTCGAGGGTGAGCGGCAGGAGGTCGGGCGCGCGCGCCGTGGCGTCGCCGGACCAGCCGACGTCGAAGGAGACGCTGGTGGGCAGGACCGACGGATCCTCGGCGACGACCTCGAGGCGATGCGCGCCCCAGGAGACCGGCGCCTCGATCCGCACCGCCGCGTCGGGCGAGAGCGTCACCTCGCCGCTGGCGAGCCGCTCGGTCGTGGTCACCGGCTCGAAGCCCCATTGGCCGTTCGTCTGGTACCATTGGTAGCGCCGCTCGACCTTGTAGAGGCTCCAGCGCGCCTCCCCGCCGAGCCGCGTGCCGTCGGGCCGCGCGGCGACGACGTCGAAGCCGGCGACGTCGCCCTCGCCGAGATCCGTGTCGAGCGGCTTCACGCCGATGACCGGCGCGTCCGGCAGGATCGGCAGGGTGAGCGTGCGGGAGACCGCGCGCCCGCCCTCCTCGGCGACGCGCAGGGTCACCTGCGCCGCGAGCGGGCGCGGGGCGGCGATGGCGGGAACCGGCACGCTCAGCGCGGCCACGCCGGAAGCGTCCGTACGGCTCTCCTCCGGCAGCGCGGCGAAGGCGCCCTCCACCGGCTCGTCCGAGAGGCCGACGACGTAGCCCTCGAGCCCGGGCACGGCGCTCTCCTGCGCCGCCGCGACCGAGACCTCGCCCGAGACGACGAGGCCCGCGCCGGGCGCGCCGAACAGGTAGCGGGCGGAAAGATCGATCTCGGCCGGCGCGCCCGGCGCGATGGCGGGGGTGCGGGGCGTGAGATCGAGCGCGATGCGCTCGGGAACGTAGTCCTCGACCAGGAACACGGCCTCGCCGACGGCTGGGCCCGTCGGGTCGACATGCGCGCTCACCCGCCAGGTGCCGGTCATGGCGTCGGCGAGGAGCTCCAGATCGTGCACGCGCCCGCCGGCGCCCTCGTCCCGCGTCGTGACGCGGGCGTGCTCGACGCCGTCGGGCCGGCGGATCACGAGGGTGAGCGGCAGGTTTTCCGCCGCGTCCGCCCCCGCGTCGCGCAGGAGCGCCGTGAGGTGCACCGTCTCGCCCGAGCGGTAGACCCCGCGCTCGGGGAACACCATCGCCTCCAGCGCGCCGGCGACCGGCCGTCCCTCGACGCCGCGATCGGTGAGGTCGAAGGGCGCCTGGCCGAGATCCAGGAAGCCGTAATCGCCGCCGACCTCCGCGGTCACCAGCCCCGGCGCGAGCCCCTCCTCGCCTCGGGAGAGGCCGGGATCGAAGCGGGCGTAGCCGGCCGCGTCGGTGGCGAGGGTGGCGAGAACCTCGTTGTTGCGCGCCACCAGCCGCACCTCGGCGCCGGGAACCGGCTCGGCCGTGGCGAGGGAGCGCACCAGCACGTGCACGCCGTCGGTCGCCGAGAAGGCGGTGAGGCCGATGTCCGAGACGACGAACCATTGCGTCGCCCGCGGCCCCCAATCCGCGTCGGCGTCGACGGTCGGGTCGGCCCGCGCCGTCATGACGTAGATCCCGGGCTCCAACGCGCCGACGGCCTCGGAGACCGGGAAGGCGGTCACGACGTCGACGTTGCGCTCCATGGCGACGTCGAGGACGCCCTCCCAGATCGGGCGCCCGCGCTCGGCCGCGATCCGGTCCTCGGTCCAGCTCGAGAGCTGCGCCAGGAATTCGTCGGAGCGCACGGTGGGCAGCAGGTTGCGGTCGCCGATGCGGTAGATCGCGACGGCGACTTCCTCGGTGTTGGTGGAGACGACCGGGATCCCCTCCTGGCCGAGCCGCGGGAGAACGTAGTTGCGCCCGGTGAAGCGGGCCTGGGGCGCACGGTCGCGGATATAGACCTCGTAGTCGCCCGGCCGCTGCAGCGTCTCGTCGACGGTCGAGGGGATGCCTGAGCGCAGTACGATGGCGTAGCGCTCGCCGTGCGAGAGACCGTCGACGCAGACCTCGCTGCCCTCGGCCGTCACGGCGAAGCCGCTGGCGCCCGCGACCGCTAGGTAAGGCGTGAGGTCCACCCGCGGCCGGATCGGCTCGGAGAAGACGAAGCAGACGCGCGGCACGGACGAATCGCTCTCGACCCGGTAGTCGAGAATGCGAAAGCCCCAGCGCTCTCGGAGCCCCTCGTAGACAGCCTGCACCGTCGGCTCGCCGCGCGTCGCGAGGCTCGCCTCGTAGGCGTCGAGCGCCGGGCGCCACATCTCCCGGGCCGCGAAGGTCTCGCCGAGCGCGGCGAGCGCGTCCGCCCCCTCGGTCGCGTTCTCGGCGTGGCCGTAGGCGATGTAGGCGGCCACCGAGGCGCGCTCGTGCATGCGCCAGCGCTCGCTCCAGTTCTCGTAGGGGATGGCGATCGCCGCGCGGGCGTAGGAGGACCAGAGCGTATAGCTGTCCGGGTTGGCGCGGATCGCCAGCGCGAAGCGCCGGAGCGCCTCGCGCGGTTCGTTCGCGGCGAGAAGCCGACGCCCTTCCTGCAGCAGCTCCCGGCTCGACTTGTCCGGCGCCGGCGTCTCCTGCGCGAGCTGCGCCTCGACCTGCCGGGTCATCGCCTCGAGGGAGGGGTCCTCGTAGGTGCGCTCCTGCGCGAGCGCGGGCGCCTGCGCCGCGAGGGCGGCGAGCACGACGGCCGCCAGCAGGAGAAGCGATCGGGACAGGGCGGCGCGGACGGCGGCGGACATGCGAAATCCCTCGGCCTCATCTGGGCGACCTCGGGAGACTAGCAGGCCCGCACGTCGCCAGGGAGCGGATGCGGGTTCGTCCGGATGGGGCCGCGCCCGGCGCGGGCGGCGGGCGCGGCCTCTGGACAGGCCGCGGCGCAATCGCCATAAGGGCGGGCACAAGGGACGACGCGCATGACCTTCAAGCAATTCCTCACCGAGCTCTTCACCTGGTGGAACGGCAACACGCTCGGCACGCGGCTGACCATCCGCCGCCACGGCGAGCTCGTCGGCCGGGACGAGCTCGGCAACACCTACTATCGCGACAAGCGCGGCAAGGTCGACGGCTACGGCTACGAGCGCCGCTACGTGATCTACAACGGCCTCGCCGACGCCTCGCGCACGCCGTTGGAATGGCGCATGTGGCTCTGCCACACCTATCCGACGCCGCCCTCGCAGGAGGACTACACGCCCCGCGCCTGGCAGAAGCCGCACGAGGAGAACCTCACCGGCACCGCCGGCGCCTACCGCCCGCGCGGCTCGACCCTCTCCGAGGGCCAGCGCCCGGCCGCGACCGGCGACTACGTCGCCTGGACGCCGGGCGACTGAGCCGGCCGCGCCTCTTTTCCGTCGCACTGCGCGGCGAGGAAGAGGCGCGCCGCCCGGCGCTCCGTCCCGTTCGAGCCCCACGCATGCGTCACGTCCGCCCCCTCGCCGCCCTCGCCGGCCTCCTCGCCGCCGCCCTCGCGGCGTCGCCCGCGGCCGCGCAGAAGATCGAGAACCCCATCGCGGTGTTCTCCGGCCTCGACAAGATCACGGGGCGGATCATCAGCTTCGAGGCGGCCATCGACGAGACCGTGCAATTCGGCTCGCTGCAGCTCACGGCGCGGGTCTGCTACACCCGCCCGCCCACCGAGAGCCCGAACACGACGAGCTTCATCGAGGTGGACGAGCTCTCCCTCGACGGGGCGCTGTCGCGCACCTTTACCGGCTGGATCTACGCCAACTCGCCGGGGCTGAACGCCATCGAGCACCCGGTCTACGACATTTGGCTGGTCGATTGCCGCACGATGGCGCAGGCGCAGGCCCAGGCCGCGCTCGAGGCGGAGACCGGCCCCGACCGCCAGGGCACGCTCGCCGAGCATCCGCTGCCGCCGCCACGCCCGCCGCTCTGAGTTGCCGGCAGTCGTCTTGCGCGAGCGCGCATCCGCCCTATCTCCGTGAGGTCGATGCGACGCCGCGAGAGCCCCCGGATCGCGCGCCAACCCGAGGACGGAGCCATCGTGATCGAGGCCGGATCGCGCGACCGCGAGAGCCCTGCGGACGCCCTGTGCGCACCCGCGCCGCCGCCGATGGGCGCCGCGGAGGAGCGGGCGATGGAGAGCCTCGCGCTTCCCGGCTGGGCGCGCTGGTCGCTCTTCGCGCTGGGCTTCGTCTTCCTCGGGTTCGGGGCGCTGGGGCTCGTCCTGCCCGTGATGCCCGGCGTCGTCTTCCTGATCCTCGCCGCCGCCTGCTTCGCACGTTCCTCGCCGCGCTTCGAGAGCTGGCTCGTGAACCACCGGCATCTCGGCCCGCCGGTCGTCACCTGGCGGCGCACGGGCGCGATCCCGCGCCACGCCAAGCTGGCGGCCTGCCTCGGGATGGCCGCCTCGTTCGCGGTCATGACGATCGGCGGCGCACCCGTCGTCGCGATCGCGCCGGTGGCGGCGATCATGCTCGCCTGCGCCGCCTACATCCTCACGAGACCGGACGCGCCGCGCGCGCCCTGATCACTCCACCGTGACGGACTTCGCCAGGTTGCGGGGCTGGTCCACGTCCTTCCCCATGAACACGGCCGTGTGGTAGGCGATCAGCTGCACCGGCACCGCCGCGACGAGGGGCGCGATCATCGGGTCGACGGTGGGCATGACGAGGGTCGCGAGCGTCTCCACGTGCTCGTGCTTCGCGCCCTCGCCATCGGTGATCAGCACGATCCGCCCGCCGCGGGCGGCGACCTCCTGCATGTTGGAGATCGTCTTCTCGAACAGGTGGTCGTGGGGCGCGACGACGACGACGGGGGTCGTCTCGTCGATGAGCGCGATCGGCCCGTGCTTGAGCTCGCCCGCCGCGTAGCCCTCGGCGTGGATGTAGGAGATTTCCTTGAGCTTCAGCGCGCCCTCGAGCGCGATCGGGTAGGACTGGCCGCGGCCGAGGTAGAGCACGTCGCGCGCCTTGGCGAGCTCGCGGGCGAGCCCCTCGATCTCGTCCTCGAGCGAAAGGGCCGCATGGATCGCCGTCGGCGCGCCGACGAGGGCGTCGACATGGGCCGCGAGCGCGGGCTCGTCGAGCACGCCGCGGGCGCGGCCGGCCTGGAGCGCGAGCGCGTAGAGCGTCGCGAGCTGGCAGGTGAAGGCCTTGGTGGAGGCGACGCCGATCTCCGGGCCGGCATAGGTCGGCGCCAGCACGTCCGACTCGCGCGCCATGGTCGAGGTCGGCACGTTGACCACGGCGAGGATCGTCTGGTCCTGCGCCTTGGCGTAGCGCAGGCAGGCGAGCGTGTCCGCGGTCTCGCCCGACTGCGAGACCACCAGCATCAGCCCGGTCTTCGGCAGCGGCGGCTCGCGGTAGCGGAACTCGGAGGCGACGTCGATCTCGACCGGCAGCCGCGCGAAGCGCTCGAACCAGTACTTGGCGACGAGGCCGGCATAGTAGGCCGTCCCGCAGGCGACGATGGTCAGGCGCTCCTGCGCCGCCCAGTCGACGTCCGCGCCGTCCGGCAGCGCGATCGCCCCGGCGGCGGCGTCGACGTAGGGCGCGATGGTGCGCGCGACGACTTCCGGCTGCTCGTGGATCTCCTTGATCATGAAATGGCGGTGGTTGCCCTTGTCCGCCGCGTAGACGCCGGCCGCGATGCGCTGGCGCGCCCGCGAGACCGGGGCGCCGCGCTCGTCGAGGAACGTCGCGCCGGCGCGGGTGAGGACGACGACGTCCCCTTCCTCGAGATAGGTGATCTCGTCGGTGAAGGGCGCGAGCGCCAGCGCGTCGGAGCCGAGGAACATCTCGCCCTCGCCGTGCCCCACCGCGAGCGGCGAGCCGCGCCGGGCGCCGATCATCAGGTCCTCCTCGCCGTCGAACAGGAAGGCGAGGGAGAAGGCCCCGCGCAGGCGCGGCAGCACGGCGAGCACCGCCGCGCGCGGATCGAGCCCGGCCTCGATCTCGGCGCTGACGGCCTGGGCCACGACCTCGGTGTCCGTGTCCGACGTGAAGCGCGCCCCGTCGTTCTCGAGCGCGGCGCGCAGCTCCCGGTAATTCTCGATGATGCCGTTGTGGACGAGCGCGAGCCGTGCGGTCGCGTGCGGATGGGCGTTGGCCTCCGTGGGCCGCCCGTGCGTCGCCCAGCGGGTGTGGCCGATGCCGCAGCGCCCCTCCAGCGGCTCGCGGCCGAGCCTGGCCTCGAGGTTCCGGAGCTTGCCCTCGGCGCGCCGCCGCGCGAGGCGCCCCTCCTCCAGCGTCGCGACGCCCGCGGAATCGTAGCCGCGGTACTCGAGGCGCTTGAGGGCGTCGACCAGCTGGCCGGCGACGGGCGCACGCCCCAGAATTCCCACGATGCCGCACATGACCGAATCTCCAGACCAGAACCGCGCGGGCCGCAGGACCGCGGCTTTCGAGGTAGCCCACGCCCGCGAGCCTGAGCCAATCAACTTTCTTGTCCGTTTATGAAACGCGGCGACGCCGATTCGGCCGCCCCGGTCAGGTCGCGTCGGTCTTCCAGCGCCGGAAGCTCTCGGCCCAGCCCGGCTTCACTACCTGGCGCGCGCGGCCCACGGCGAGCGCGTTCTCGGGCACGTCCTGCGTCACGACGGAGCCCGATCCCACATAGGCGCCCGCCCCCACCGAGACCGGCGCGACGAGCGAGGCGTTCGAGCCGACGAAGGCGCCCTCGCCCACCCGTGTCAGGTGCTTGTCGAAGCCGTCGTAATTGCAGGTGATCGTGCCCGCGCCGAGATTGGCCTTCGCGCCGATCTCGGCGTCCCCGACATAGGACAGATGCGGCAGCTTCGCGCCGCGGCCGACCTTCGCCTTCTTCACCTCGACGAAATTGCCGACCTTCGCCTTCTCGCCGATGTCGGCGCCGGGACGCAGGCGCGCGAACGGCCCGACCGTCGCGCCGGACGCGACGCGCGCGCCCTCCAGATGCGAGAAGGCGTGGATCGTCGCGCGATCCTCCACCATCACGCCAGGCCCGAACACCACGTTCGGCTCGATCGTCACGTCCCGGCCGAGCACGGTGTCGTGGGCGAGGAAGACGCTGTCGGGATCGATCATGGTGACGCCCGCGCGCATGGCCGCCTCGCGCAGCCGCCGCTGGAGCGTGCGCTCGACCAGGGCGAGCTGGACGCGGTCGTTGACGCCCTGCACCTCGTCCTCGGGCGCCGTCGCGCAGGCGACGGCGAGGCCGCGCGCGCGGGCGATCTCGACGGCGTCGGTGAGGTAGTACTCGCCCTTGGCGTTGGCGTTGCCGATGGCGTCGAGAAGCGAGAGCGCCTGCGCCCCGGAGAGCGCCATGAGGCCGGCATTGCACAGGGTCGTCGCCCGTTCGGCCTCGCTCGCGTCCTTGTCCTCGCGGATCGCGAGGACGGCGTCGCCCTCGCGCAGGATGCGGCCGTATCCGGCGGGATCCGCCGCCTCGAACCCGAGCACGGTGACGGCGGCGCCGTCGGCCAGCGGCGCGCGCAGGCGCGCGAGCGTCTGCGGCTCGACGAGCGGCGTGTCGGCATAGGCGACGACGACGTCGTCGGCCGCCTCCTCCAGGGCCGCGCGCGCGGCGAGGACGGCGTGCGCCGTGCCGAGGCGCTCGCTCTGCACGAAGATCGCCGCATCGGGACTCTCGGCGCGTGCAGCGGCTGCGACGTCCTCGCGGCCGGGACCGACCACGACCGCGATCCGGTCGGCGCCGGCGGCCCGCACCGCGGCGAGCGCGTGCGCGAGCATCGCGCGGCCGGCGACATGGTGGAGCACCTTCGGCGTGCCGGAGCGCATGCGGGTGCCCTCACCCGCGGCGAGGACGAGGGCGAGGCAGCTGCGCCGGGTTTCGGTGGCGCGCTTGGCGGGCTCGGTCACGGGGCGGGCTCCTGCAGGGGACGCGATGCGGGAGCTATGCGCGAGGCCGGGCCGAGACGCAACGGGGCGCGCGGGTCAGCTCGATTCGCCGTTGACGCAGCCGGCGCTGCGCACGCGCTCGAGCAGCGTCTCGCCCGCTTCCTGCAGGACGAGGGCGCGCTCCAGAGTCTTGAGCGTGTCGTAGGCGTCGGTGCGGATGTCCCAGAGCTCGAGCAGGTCGTCGCGATCGGTGCGGGTGATTCGGGCCTTGAGGATGGTCTGGCGCTCCGCCTCGCGGCGCTCGCGCTCGCGAAGCTCCTGCGGGCTCGGATTGTCGATTCGCAGCTGGTCGACGAAGGTCGCGGAGAGCGCGTCGCACCGCTCCTGGCCCTCCAGGCCGGCGCCGATCGTCGGCCGCGCCGAGGGGCAGTAGAGCCCGCGCCAGCCGGCGACGACGGCGCTGGCATTGTCGAGGGCGCGCACCACGCGACGGATGTTGCGGGCGGCGTCCCACAGATCTCGCCCGCGCAGCAGCGCCTCGGCCTCCTGCAGCCGATCGAAGGGCTCCACGTCCTCCCGGGCTGCGATCTCGTCGAGGGCGCGCAACGCCTCGGCCTGCGTCTCGATCAGCGGCGCGACCTCGCCGAGCTGGGCGAGACGCTCGGCATAGCCCGTCGCGATCTCCATGCAGGCGGTCGGCTCGCGGCCGAACTGCGCCTGCGCCGGCGTCGACGCGAGCACCAGAAGGCCGAGAGCTGCGCCGGCCGCAGCGGCCGCGACGGTGACGATCTGGCTGGACATCCGGGCTTTCATCGTGTCTTCAACATGGGGCGGGGCCGGCCCTGGGGCAAGCGCCACCAGGAGCTTCGTCATCGACACATCGATGCCCGCTCCTGTTGCTTGAGCGATAGTGCGCAGCTCAAGCTTGCCACCCGCTCGCTTTCATTGCATGATCGAACAACCCAGCGCATGCACCTCGGTGGATTCGCTGTTTTCACGAAAGGTCTTTCGGGGGCCGTTTCCATGAGCACGATTGCAAAGACACGGCGCAAGGACAAGCCGCTCGAGGCGAGCGGGGCGGACGAGCGCGAGTACCTGATCAGCGACCTCTCCCGCGAGTTCGACGTGACCCTGCGGGCGTTGCGCTTCTACGAAGACCGCGGCCTGCTGTCGCCGCGGCGCATCGGCACGATGCGGATCTACAGCGCGCGGGACCGGGCGCGCCTGTCGGTCATCCTCAAGGGCAAGGCTCTCGGCTTCACGCTCGCCGAGATCCAGGAGATGCTCGACACCGACGGCCGCTCCGATCCCGGCGTCGTCGATCTCAAGCTCTCGGTCGAGAAGATCGACGAGCAGATCGCCCACCTCGAGGCGCAGAAGTCGGAGGTGGAGAAGGCGATCGCCGAGCTGCGGGCGACTCGCGAGAAGCTGACGGCCTGATCGCGCCGGCTCCGGCGAGCGCGGCGCCGCTCTGGCGCGCGGCGCCCCGTCGCGTGTAGAACGGGGCGACGCGCAGCCGGAGACGCCGCATGCAGCCCGACGCCCTCGCGCCCCGATCGGCGCCAGCCCCCGAGGCGCCGACGCCGCGGCGCGCCCGCGAGAGCGCACCGCGCCGAGCTTTGTTCGGCTGGGTGATGTTCGACTGGGCGACGCAGCCCTTCTTCACGCTCGTCGTCACCTTCGTCTTCGCGCCCTACTTCGTCAGCGCGGTGGCGGAGAACCCGGTCGAGGGCCAGTCGCAATGGCTGTTCGCGACCTCGGCGGCGGGCCTCGCGCTGGCGCTGCTCTCGCCCATCCTCGGCAGCGTCGCCGATGCCGGCGGCGCCAAGAAGCCGTGGGTTCTCGCCTTCGGCGCGCTGATGGCCGGCGCCGCCGCGCTGCTGTGGTTCGTGCCCCCGGCCGCTCCCGCCTCGCTGATCCTGCTCGCGCTCGCCGCCTATGCGGTGGGTACGGTGGCGGCCGAGCTCTCGGGCGTGTTCAACAACGCCATGATGCCGACCCTCGTCCCGCCCGAGAAGCTCGGTCGGCTCTCCGGCGCGGGCTGGGCGACGGGCTATGCCGGCGGGCTCGTCTCGCTCGCCCTCGTGCTCGCGCTGCTGGCGGCGAGCCCGGAGACCGGGCTGACGCTGGCCGGCCTCGAGCCCGCCTTCGGCCTCGACCCGGAGGCCCGCGAGGGCGATCGGATCGTCGGACCGCTGACCGCCCTGTGGTTCGCGCTGTTCGTCGTGCCCCTCGTTCTCTTCACGCCCGACGTCGGCCGCAGCCGCCGGCCCGCGGGCGAGGCCGTGCGCGAGGGGCTCGCGCGGCTGAAGGAGACCCTCGGCGAGGCGCGCCGCGACGTCTCGATCGCGCGCTTCCTCCTGGCCAACATGGCCTACCAGGACGGGCTCGTGGTGCTGTTCTCGCTGGGCGGCATCTACGGCGCGGGCGTCTTCGGCTGGACCACCGTCGAGCTCGGGATCTTCGGCATCCTGCTCACCGTCACCGGCACGCTCGGCGCGGTCCTCGGCGGGCGCATCGACGACCGGATCGGGCCGCGCGCGGTGATTCTCGGCTGCCTCGGGCTCCTCGCCCTCGTCACGCTCGGCATCCTCTCGCTCGGCGAGACGCGCATGCTCTTCGTGATCGCCACCGCGCCGGGCACGGGCGCGGGCCTCTACGAGACCGCGCCGGAGAAGGTCTTCCTCGGGCTCGGCCTCGTCATCGGCGCGCTCGCCGGGCCGCTGCAGGCCTCCTCGCGCTCGCTGCTGGCGCGGCTCGCGCCGCCGCAGGACGCGGGCCGCTATTTCGGCCTCCTCGCCCTCTCGGGCAAGCTGACCGCCTTCGTCGGCCCGTTCCTGGTGGCCACGTTCACGCGGATCTTCGACACGCAGGCCGCCGGGCCCGCCGTGCTGATCGTGTTCTTCGCGGTCGGCGCGCTGCTGGTGCGCGGCGTGCCGAACGGGCGCGCGGTCAGCGCAGGGTGACCGCCGTGCCCGAGGCGGTGACGAGCATCATGCTCTCCTTGGCGCCGATGGCGCCGTAATCGAGGTCGACGCCGATCACGGCGTTGGCGCCCAGCCGCTGGGCCTCCTCCACCATCTCCTTGATCGCCGTGTCGCGGCCGTCGCGCATCACGCGCTCGTAGGAGCCGGAGCGCCCGCCGACCACATCGCGGATCGAGGCGAAGAAATCCTTGAAGATGTTGGCCCCGAAGATCGCCTCGCCGGAGACGATGCCGTGATACTCGACGATCTGCCGGCCTTCGATGCTGTTGGTGGTGGTGACGATCATCGCTCGTTGTCCTGCCCCCGGGCCCCTCTTCCGGCGCGCGCCCGGCCCGGCTAGCGTGCGCGCGTCGCTGCGTGGGAGATCGTCATGCGCCGCTCCGAAATCAATTCCGTCCTGCGCGAGGCCGACGCCTTCGTGCGCTCCTTCGGCTTCGCGCTGCCGCCCTTCGCGGACTGGCCGCCCGCGCGCTTCGCGGCCGAGCGCGCGCGCATCGCCGATCTGATGGAGGCGCGGCTCGGCTGGGACGTGACGGATTACGGGCTCGGGCGCTTCGACGCCGTGGGGCTCGTCCTGTTCACCCTGCGCAACGGCCGCAAGCAGGACCTCGCGCGGGGCCGCGGCATGCTCTACGCCGAAAAGCTGATGATCGTCGGCCACGACCAGCTCGGGCCCATGCATCGCCACGACGTCAAGGCGGAGGACATCATCGTCCGCGGCGCCCGCGACGGCGCCCGCCTCGCGCTGCAGCTCTTCGCGCCCGCCCCCGACGGGAGCATCGACCGCACGGCCCTGGTGCGGGTTCCCTGTGACGGCGTCATGCGCGAGGTCGAGGCCGGCGGCGTGGTCACCCTCGGTCCGGGCGAGAGCATCACGCTGATGCCGGGCGTCTGGCACGCCTTCTGGGGCGAGGCCGGCGACGTGCTCGTCGGCGAGGTCTCCACCGTCAACGACGACGAGACCGACAACGTCTTCGAGGATCCGGTCGGACGCTTCCCCACGATCGAGGAGGACGAGGCCCCCTGGCGGCTGCTGGTCGGGGATTACGGGAGGCTCGACGCCTTCGCGTGACCGCGACGGGCGCGATCTCGGGGCCCGAGCCGCCGACGCGCGCGCCCTCCCCGCGCAGAGGGGCCGACCGGGGACTGACGAGCCCCGACGCCTCAGAACGCAACCGCGCGCGCCTCGCGCCGGCGCATCAGCTGGGGCGTGCCGAAGGTCGGGGTCACCCCCTCCTTCATCAGCCGCCGCCGCAGCGGGCCGACGAAGGAGAGCGCGTGCAGGCCCGCGCCGCGCAGGAAGTCGGCGGGCAGGATGCCGGCCAGCAGCGTGCGGTTGAGGAGGTCGACCCCTGTCGTGCGCAGCCGCACGTCGACCGCGCGCGAGCGCTCGTAGGCCTGGAGCGCGGCGCGCGCCCCGGGATCGCCGAAGGAGGTCTCCACCGCCGCGTCGCGCAGCGATGCGACGTCGCGAAGCCCGAGGTTGAGCCCCTGCGCGCCGATCGGCGGGAAGACGTGCGCCGTCTCGCCCACGAGCGCGATCCGCTCGGCCGTGTAGCGCGGCACCGCCATCCCGGACATCGGCACGATCCCGCGCGGGCCGTCGACGCACATGGCCCCCAGAAGCGAGCGCGCCTGCTTCTCGACGGCGCGGGCCAGCGCCGTATCGTCGAGCGCCATCAGGTCCTCGGCCTTCTCCGGCGCCGTCACCCAGACGAGGCTCGAGCGCCGGCCCGGCAGCGGCACCAGCGTGAACGGGCCGTGACGGGTGTGGAACTCGGTCGAGACGTCGCGATGATCGCGCGCGTGCGCCAGGATCGTGGTCAGCGCCTTCTGCGGATAGGACCAGGTGCGGGGGCGGATGCCGGCCTCCTCGCGCAGCGTCGAGCCGCGCCCGTCGGCGGCGACGATCAGCCGGGCGAGGAGCGAGGTCCCGTCGGCGAGGCGCACCGCGCGCCGGTCTCCGGCGCCCTCCCCGGCGTCGTCGTCCCCCGGCGCGATCACCGCCTGGACGCCGCCGAGGCCCTCGGCCGCGACCGGCAGGTGCGTCAGGTTCGGGACCTCGGCGATCGCCTCGCCCAGGGTCTCGACCAGCGTCGCGCTCTCGATGTTCCACCCGAAGGCGTCGAGGTCGATCTCGTGCGCCTTGAAGTCGACGGTGGGGGCGCGGAACAGGTTGTCTGTGGCGTCGACGAGCCGCATCGTCTCGAGCGGTGCCGCGTGGGGCAGGAGCGCGTCCCAGACGCCGAGCGCCTCGAGAAAGCTCACCGAGCCGTCGAGCAGCGCCACGGTGCGCCCGTCGCGATTCGCGCGCACCGGGCCGACCAGGGCGGTGTCGTAGCCCTCCCGCGCGAAGGCGAGCGCCGCCGTCAGCCCGGCCGCGCCCGCGCCCACCACGACCACGTCGAACGTTCTCTCGGCCATCGCGCACGTCCTCCTTCGAACCGTCTCGACCCCACACCTAGCGCGGAAACAGCGTCGAGGCGATTGATGCGCGTCAACGCGCCTCGCCGCCGCTGCGTCTAGATTCGGGAAGTGCTATAAGCCGTTGCGCCGCGTCAGCCGAGGGACCACGAGAGCCGTGAGCCATCCCGCCGAGACCCTGCAGAGCCCGCCCCGCCTCTGGGAGCGCCCGGTTCCGGTCGCGCTCGTCTCCATAAGCGTGCTGACGCTCATCGGCTGGGCCGTGCTCTTCATGGAGGCCGTGCGCCGCGGCGGCGGGGCGGACGCCTTTCTGGAGGCCCTGTGCACGCCCGCCGCCGTGCTGGAAGCGCCCTCGCTCGCGGCCGCGCTCTCGGCGGTCGCGATCTCCATCGGCCTGTGGATCGCCATGAGCGTCGCCATGATGCTGCCCACCGCGAGCGCGCTCCTCGTCGGCTACGCCGAGAAGGCTGAGGACGCGCGCGCCGCCGGGCTGCGGGCCGTGTCGCCGCTGGTGCTCGGCGCGGGCTATCTCGTGGTGTGGATCGGGCTCTCCGTCGTGGTGGCGGTGGCGCAGACGGCGGTCTCGGCGGGCTTCGCCGCGGTCGAGCTCCCCGACCGGCTCCTCGGCGTGCTCGGCGGGGCGGCGCTCGGGGCGGCGGGGCTCTACCAGTTCACCGCGTTCAAGCTCTCCTGCCTCGTCGCGGTCGGCGCGCCGTTCAGGCCGCAGGCCTCCGGCTGGCTGGCGAGCCGTCGCGCGGTCTTCCGGCTCGGCCTCGCGCAGGGCGCGCGCTGCGTCGGCTGCTGCTGGGCGATGATGGCGGTGCTGGTCGTGCTCGGCGCCATGAACCTCGTCTGGATGGCGGTCTTCTCGGCGATCATGGCGGCGGAGAAGACGATCGCGACCGAGCGCGCGGCGAAGATCGTCGGCGCGGGGCTCATCGCCGCCGGCTTCGCGCTCTCGCTCGACGCCGTGGGCGGGCTCGAGGCGGTCGGACGCTATCTCGCGGGGTGAGGAGCGCGCGAGCGTCTGCACGCGATGTCACCCCGGCAGCCATGCGAGCCACGCGGCCGGCACCCACGCCTCCAGAGCCGTGACGAGGCCGAGCCCGAGCCCCGCGATCAGCCCCACCGCGAGCAGCCCCACCACGATCCCCGCGCCCACCCAGGCGCCGTCGCGCTCGATCATGCCGAACCCCATCAGCACGATGGCGATGGCGGGGGGCGTGTTGCCGATGAAGGGGATCGGCAGCGCCATGATGGCGGCGAGCACCAGGATCAGCAGCCCGAGCGGGCGCCGCGCACGCAGCCGCGTCATGCCGATGGCGCGCGGCCTGGCGAAGCGCTCGATCCGCCGCAGCTTCGGGGCGGTCCAGGCGACGACCCGCTGCAGGAAGGCGGTCTGGACGGGTCGCCGCGCGAGCCGCTGCGGCAGCCAGAGCGAGCGGCGCAGGATCAGGAACTGGAAGGCGACGAGGACGATCAGGATCGCCGCCACGGTCGAGAAGCCCGGCGGCGTCGGGATCAGCATCGGCGCGGCGAAGAGAATCAGCAGCACGCCGAAGGCCCGCGCCCGCAGGCGGCGGACGATCTCGCCGAGGGTGATCGTGGGGTCCGGCTCGTCCGCCACGAGCCGTTCGAGAATCTGGGAGGTGCGCTGCACGTGCGAGCCGGGTCCGAGTGGGGGCGCCCCGCATATAGAGGCTCCCCCCGGCCCGCGCCATGGGCGCGGCGATCCTCAGTGCAGCGTCAGCATCCCGTCGACCGCCTTGAACTCCGCCGGCTTGATCAGCCGCTCGTGCGAGACCCTGACGGAATGCAGCGGCCCCTCGAGCTCGCGCTCCCAGAAATCGAGGAAGCCCTTCAGCTCGGGAAAGTCCGGCGCGAGGTCGTAATCCTGCCAGACGTAGGTCTGCAGGATGCCCGGGTGGTCCGGCAGGCGGTAGAGGATATGAGCCGTCGTCAGGCCGTAGCCCTCGAGCTGCTTCACGAACGCGGTCGACGCCATCGGGCTCCTCCGTGCGTGCGGCGATAGACGCCGGCCGCGCGGAGCGTCACGTCCCGACGCGATATCCGGCTGGCGACCATGATGCCACAGAAGCGGCGACGCTCAAGCCTCGGAATGCACTTTCCTGCATGAAATCAAGGCGTTAGCAGCATGTCTGAAAGAGTGCTGCCACGCTTCCGCGGCCGGATGCTAGCACTCCGACCGATCGAGTGCCAAAAATATACGCTCCCCCTCTTGAAGCGCGGCCATGGCCGGATTACCTCGGCGTCCGGACGGGGCGCGGCGCGACATCCGCGCGCACCCGTCCGGTGAGGATCATGACGATCTCGCATCACAAACGGAGACTGAGAAGCCATGAAGTTCCGTCCCCTGCACGACCGGGTGGTCGTTCGCCGCATCGAGGCCGATCAGAAGACCGCCGGCGGCATCATCATCCCCGACACCGCCAAGGAGAAGCCCCAGCAGGGCGAGGTGGTCGCGGTGGGTCCCGGCGCCCGCAACGAGAAGGGCGAGGTGGTCGCGCTCGAGGTGAAGGCCGGCGACCGCGTGCTCTTCGGCAAGTGGTCGGGCACCGAGGTGCGCATCGACGGCGAGGACCTCCTGATCATGAAGGAAAGCGACATCATGGGCGTGCTCGACGCGTCCGAGGCGGCGAAGAAGGCCGCCTGATCCCCCCGATATCAACGTCATGTCTCTTTCGGAGTGACGAAAATGGCTGCCAAGGACGTCAAGTTTTCCGCCGACGCGCGCGACAAGATGCTGCGCGGCGTCGACATTCTCGCCGACGCGGTGAAGGTGACGCTCGGCCCGAAGGGCCGCAACGTCGTCATCGAGAAGTCGTTCGGCGCGCCCCGCATCACCAAGGACGGCGTCACCGTCGCCAAGGAGATCGAGCTCGCCGACAAGT
This sequence comes from Salinarimonas sp., assembly GCF_040111675.1. Lineage (NCBI taxonomy): Bacteria > Pseudomonadati > Pseudomonadota > Alphaproteobacteria > Hyphomicrobiales > Salinarimonadaceae > Salinarimonas > Salinarimonas sp. The sequence goes on from NZ_CP157794.1 coordinate 2,818,991, forward strand.
TCGAGAACATGGGCGCGCAGATGGTCCGCGAGGTCGCGTCCAAGACCAACGACCTCGCCGGCGACGGCACCACGACGGCGACGGTCCTCGCCCAGGCGATCGTCAAGGAGGGCGCCAAGGCGGTGGCCGCGGGCATGAACCCGATGGACCTCAAGCGCGGCGTCGACATGGCCGTGGAGGCCATCATCGCCGACCTCAAGGCCAACGCCCGCAAGGTCACCAACAACGACGAGATCGCCCAGGTCGGCACCATCTCGGCGAACGGCGATTCCGAGATCGGCCGCTTCCTCGCCGAGGCCATGGCCAAGGTCGGCAACGAGGGCGTGATCACGGTCGAGGAGGCCAAGAGCCTCGAGACCGAGCTCGACATCGTCGAGGGCATGCAGTTCGACCGCGGCTACCTCTCGCCGTACTTCGTGACCAACGCCGAGAAGATGCGCGTCGAGCTCGAGGACGCCTACGTCCTCATCCACGAGAAGAAGCTCTCGAACCTCCAGGAGCTGCTGCCCGTGCTCGAGGCGGTGGTGCAGTCGGGCAAGCCGCTCGTCATCATCGCCGAGGACGTCGAGGGCGAGGCGCTGGCCACCCTCGTCGTCAACAAGCTGCGCGGCGGCCTCAAGATCGCGGCCGTGAAGGCGCCGGGCTTCGGCGATCGCCGCAAGGCCATGCTCCAGGACATCGCGATCCTCACCGGCGGCACGGCGATCAGCGAGGATCTCGGCATCAAGCTCGAGACCGTCACGCTGAACATGCTCGGCCGCGCCAAGAAGGTGGTGATCGAGAAGGAGAACACCACGATCGTCGACGGCGCCGGCTCCAAGGCCGACATCGAGGCGCGCGTGGCGCAGATCAAGGCGCAGATCGAGGAGACCACCTCGGACTACGACCGCGAGAAGCTGCAGGAGCGCCTCGCCAAGCTCGCCGGCGGCGTCGCGGTGATCCGCGTCGGCGGCGCGACCGAGGTCGAGGTGAAGGAGCGCAAGGATCGCGTCGACGACGCGATGCACGCCACCAAGGCCGCGGTCGAGGAGGGCGTGCTGCCGGGCGGCGGCGTCGCGCTGCTGCGCGCCGTGAAGGCGCTGGCGGACCTGAAGCCCGCCAACGACGACCAGAAGACCGGCATCGAGATCGTGCGCCGCGCGATCCAGGCGCCGGCCCGCCAGATCGCGCTGAACGCGGGCGAGGACGGCTCGGTCATCGTCGGCAAGGTGCTGGAGAACGCCGACTATTCCTTCGGCTTCAACGCCCAGACCAGCGCCTACGGCGACATGTTCGCCTTCGGCGTGATCGACCCGGTGAAGGTGGTGCGCACCGCCCTGCAGGACGCGGCGTCCGTCGCCGGCCTCCTCGTCACCACCGAGGCGATGATCGCCGAGAAGCCCAAGAAGGCGTCCCCCGCCCCCGCCGGCGCGCCCGACATGGACTTCTGATCCGCCGGCCGCACGCTCGGCCTGCGGCGCGCCCCCTCCTCCGGGAGGGGGCGTTTTCGTTCGGTGCGGTCCTCCGGGCCGCTTCGCGGCCCACCTCCCCTCGGGGAGATGGCGGCGCGCGCCTCATCCCGGCCGCTGCGAGGACGTCTCCAGCTCCTTGCGGCGCTGGAGGCCGAGCCTGCGCTCGCGGTAGATCACGAAGATGCCCGACGCCGTCACCAGCACGGCGCCCGCGATCACCGCCGCCTCCGGCCATTGCCCGAAGACGAACCAGCCGAGCAGTGTCGCCCAGATCATGGTCGTGTACTCGAAGGGCGCGACGAGGGAGGCGTCGGCGTAGCGATAGCTCTCGGTGAGCAGGATCTGCCCGATCCCGCCGAGAATGCCGATGCCGATCAGCATGGCGAAGTCGAGGGGCGTCGGCATGATCCAGCCGAAGGCCGCGGTCGAAAGCCCGATCAGCGTCGTCACGGCCGTGAAGTAGAACACGATGGCGCCCGTGCGCTCGGTCGCGGTGAGCCGGCGCACCTGGATCGTCGCGCCCGCCGTGCAGCAGGCCGCGCCGATGGCGAAGAGCGCGCCGACGCTCGCGCCCTCCGCGAGCCCCTCCGACCCGAGCCGCGGGCTCAGCATGATCAGCACGCCGACGAAGCCGACGCCGACCGCCGACCAGCGATAGGCGCGCACGGTCTCCTTCAGGAGGAGCGCCGCCAGCACGACCACGATCAGCGGCGCGGCGTAGCCGATCGCCACCGCCTCCGTCAGCGGCAGATAGGCGAGCGCGGAGAAGCCGAGCACCATCCCCGTCGCGCCGATGATCGAGCGCAGCAGATGGCCCTTGAGGTTGTGCGTGCGCACCGCGTTCACCACCGCGTCCGAGACGGCGAGCCAGGCGATCAGGGGCACGAGCGCGAAGGCCGAGCGGAAGAAGATCAGCTGCCCGGTCGGGTACGTCGCCGAGGCGAGCTTGATGCTCGCCGCCATCAGGGTGAAGGCGAGGGCCGAGAGGATCTTGAGGCTGACGCCGAGGGCGGGTTTCACGGGGCCGGATTCCGGGAGGTCGCCTTTTCTTGAAGCATGCGCGCCCAGGCGGGAGAAGAGCCGTCCGTGCGCCCTCCGATGCGCGTCCCGCGCATGCCGCGCGCAACGAGCGGTGCGGCGGATCGCCCGCATCCGCGGAGAGCGCGCCGCCTCGTCATCAAAGTGCAATGGAGAATCGGTTCTTGTCCGGAAAACCGCCGGAGCGGAGCTGAAGAGTGACCGAAGACGATCAATCGATCCGCGTGCGGACCTTGTTCCTGTCGGATTTCCATCTCGGCACGCGCGACTGCCAGGCCGACATGCTGCTCGCCTTCCTGCGCCGTTACGATGCGGACGTGATCTATCTCGTCGGCGACATCATCGACGGCTGGAAGCTCAAGAAGGGCTGGGTCTGGCCGCAATCGCACAACGACGTGGTCCAGAAGCTCCTGCGCAAGGTGCGCAAGGGCGCGCGGCTGATCTACCTGCCGGGGAACCACGACGAGTTCCTGCGCGACTATATCGGCGCCAATTTCGGCGGCATCGAGGTCTGCGAGAAGGCGCTTCACGAGACGGCCGCCGGGGAGAGGCTCCTCGTCATCCACGGCGACCAGTTCGACATGGTGGTCAAGCACGCGAAGTGGCTGGCGCACCTGGGCGACTGGGCCTACTCTCTGGCGCTCGTATCGAACACCTACGTCAACGTGGTGCGCCGCCGGCTCGGGCTGACCTACTGGTCGCTCTCGGCGTGGGCCAAGCTGAAGGTCAAGAACGCGGTGAACTTCATCTCCAAGTTCGAGGAGTTCCTGGTGGAGGAGGCCCGCGACCAGGGCGCCACCGGCGTCGTCTGCGGGCACATCCACCACGCCGCCCAGCGCGACATCGGCGGGATGCGCTACCTCAATTGCGGCGACTGGGTCGAGAGCTGCACGGCCGTCGTCGAGCATTACGACGGCCGGCTGGAGCTGATCCGCTGGGTCGAGGCCATGGCCGCCGAGGCCGCCGAGGCCGCCGACGGCGAGGCGCCCGCGCCGGAGCCCGTTCGGCCCGCCCGCCTCGCCAGGCGCCGGGACGCCGAGATCGCCCCCGCGGCGGCGGGCTCGAAAGCCGTCGCCTGATGCGCCTTCTCGTCGCGACGGACGCCTGGCGTCCGCAGATCAACGGCGTCGTGCGTTCGCTGGAATACATGGCGGAGCTCGCCCCCGAGTTCGGCGCCGAGGTGAGCCTCGTCACCCCGAGCGACTTCCGCTCCGTGCCGATGCCGACCTATCCCGAGATCCGCCTCGCGCTCGCGCGGCCGCGGGCCATCGCCCGGCGCATCGAGGAGCTTGCGCCCACCCACATCCACATCGCCACCGAAGGCCCGATCGGGATCGGGGCGCGCAAGATCTGCCTCGCCCACGGCTTCCCCTACACGACGAGCTATCACACCCGCTTCCCGGAATACGTCGCCGCCCGCGCGCCGGTCCCCGAACGCTGGATCTACCGGGCGATCCGCCGCTTCCACAATACCGGGCGCGGCATCATGGTCGCGACGGACTCCCTCGAGGCGGACCTGCGGCAGCGGGGCTTCGCCAACATCCTGCGCTGGGGCCGCGGCGTCGATACCGAGCTGTTCCGCCCCCGCGAGCGCCGCGTCGTCGAGGCGCCCGGCCCGATCTTCCTCTATGTCGGCCGCGTCGCCGTGGAGAAGAACATCGGCGCCTTCCTCGCCCTCGACCTGCCCGGGACCAAGGTCGTCGTCGGCGACGGCCCGGCGCGGGCCGAGCTCGAGCGCAAGCATTCGGACGCGGTGTTCCTGGGCGCGAAGACCGGCGAGGCGCTCGCCGAGGTCTACGCCTCGGCCGACGTGTTCGTCTTTCCGAGCCTCACCGACACGTTCGGCATCGTGCTGCTCGAGGCGCTGGCCTCGGGCCTGCCGATCGCGGCCTACCCGGTCACCGGCCCGCTCGACGTGGTCGGCGACAGCGGCTGCGGCGTGCTCGACCAGGACCTGCGGGCCGCCGCGCTCGCCGCGCTCGAGATCCCCCGCGATCGCTGCCGCGCCTACGGCGAGACCTTCACCTGGCGCGAGAGCGCGCGGCAGTTCTTCGGCAACATCCGCAAGGCGGCGGGGAACGAGCCCGTGGTCGACGTCTCGCGGCTCTGACGCGACGGCGGCGGCCCGTGGGTCAGCCGATCCCGAACCACACGCTCGCGATCCCCAGGAAGGCGAAGAACCCGATCACGTCCGTCACCGTCGTCACGAACGGGCCCGACGACACGGCGGGGTCGATCTTGAAGCGGTCGAGGACGAGCGGGATCACGATGCCGCCGAGCGCGGCGGAGACGAGCGTGATGACGAGCGCGAGGCCGATCACCGGTCCCAGGCTCGGCAGGTCGAACCACACCGCGGCGACGATCCCCATCAGCACCGCGAACGCCGCGCCGTTCAGGAGCCCTACCACGATCTCGCGGCGCACGATGCGCATGGCGTTGGCGCGGCCCAGCTGGCGCGTGCCGAGCGCCCGCACGGCCACCGTCATGGTCTGGGTGCCCGCGTTGCCCCCCATGGAGGCGACGATCGGCATCAGCACCGCGAGCGCCACCATCTGCTCCAGCGCCTCGGCGAAGAAGCCGATCACCACCGACGCGAGGATGGCGGTGAGCAGGTTGACGAACAGCCAGGTGAAGCGCGAGCGGGTGATGTACCAGACGGAATCCGAGAGCTCCTCGTCCGCCTTGACGCCGCCGAGCGCCTTGATGTCGGCGTCCGCCTCCTCCTCGAGCACGTCGACGATGTCGTCGACGGTGATCACGCCGACCATGCGCCCCGCCGCGTCGACCACGGCGGCGGAGACGAGGTTGTAGCGCTGGAACACGCGCGCGGCCTCCTCCTGCTCGTCGGTGGCGAGGATGGCGTGCTCGGCAGGGTTCATGATCTCGGCGATGCGCTTGGGGCGCTGCGTGCGCAGGATGCGGTCGAGCGAGACCGAGCCCTTGAGCCGCACCGTGGGATCGACGACGTAGATCTCGTAGAAGGTCTCCGGCAGGTCCTGGCTCTCGCGCATGAAGTCGATCGTCTGGCCGACCGTCCAGAACGGCGGCACGGCGATGAACTGCGTCTGCATGCGCCGGCCGGCGGCGTTTTCCGGCAGGTCGAGGGAGCGCTGCAGCGCCGCCCGCTCCATGGCAGGCAGCTTCTGCAGGATCTCGAACTTCTCCTCGTCCTCGAGATCCTCGAGAATGTAGACCGCGTCGTCGATGTCGAGCTCGCGCATGCCGTCGACGACGAGCTCGGTCGGCAATTCGCGCAGCATCGCGACGCGGATGGTCTCGTCCACCTCCGTGAGCGCGGTGAAGTCGAGGTCGGGTCCGTAGAGCGCGAAGAGCGCGAGCCGCTCCTCCTGGAAGAGCGCCTCGATGAGATCGCCGAGATCGGACTCGTGCAGGTCGCCCACGAGGGAACGCAGGCCCTCCCCGTCCTGCGCCTCGAGCGCCGCGCGTACGGCGTCGAGGAAGCCGCGGGAGACCCCCCCGTCCTCCTCGTCGCGGAACACAGGGGGCGGGCTCGCCTGCGAGACGCCGACGGCCGCAATCTCCGGCGCGAGCGTGTCGTCGGCGTCAGCCATGCGCCACTCCTTACGCGATTCGAGGGGAGGTCAGCCCCGTTCTAGGGTGGCGGCCGCGCTCTGGCAACGCCGCGCCGACGATCCGCCTCGGCGAGGCCGATCCGCGCGCATCCCGATCTCGTCTCGTTAACGGCGTCGTGGTAGCGTCATCTTTCAAGGGCACGGTCGAAAGCCCGGGGGGAGCGAAGGGCCGGATGGGGCGCCGACAGGCGGCCGGACGTGAGGAGGAGGTCATGACGACATCCACGGCGAGACGGCACGACCGCTCCCGCCCGAAGCCGCCGAGCCGCAGCGCGCGCGATCTCGCCGAGGGCAAGGCCGTCGGCATCGAGGCGCACGCCTCCCATCTCAAGCGCGCCGCGCAATCGGCAGGCGAAGCCTTCGCCTGGACAGCGGACGAGCCGGCCCCCCGTGCGCGCGGCTACGGCTCGACGGCGATCTGGGTCACCGCCGGCGCGGTCGCCGCACTGGGGCTCTACGTCGCATTCTGAGAGGCCGAGCGCAGGCTTGGCGGGCGAGGCGTCCGCGCCATCTCCTCGTGCGATGCCCCTCGCCCGAGACCGACGGAGCCCGCCCGTGCCGATCCGCCTCGCCGTCCTCGCCGCCGGCCTTCTCGCCCTCGCCCCCGCGGCCGTGCTCGCCGCCGCCGGCGTCGCCGCGTCCTCCGCCCGCGCCGAGGAGCCGGCGCCGATGTCCCGCCCCACGGCGCACGCCTTCTCCTTCGACGGGATCGAGGGCGGGCGCATCGACCTCGCCGCCCATGCGGGGCGCCCGGTCCTCGTGGTCAACACCGCGTCGCGCTGCGGCTTCACGAGCCAGCTCGGCGGCCTGCAGACCCTGCACGAGCGCTACGGCCCGCGCGGGCTCGTGGTGATCGGCGTGCCCTCCAACGACTTCCGCCAGGAACTGTCCGACAACGCGGACATCGCCGCCTTCTGCGAGGGCGCCTACGGCGTCACCTTCCCCCTCGCGGCCAAGAGCCACGTGATCGGGGCCGACGCCCACCCCTTCTACGCCTGGGCCGCGCGCGAGCGCCCGGGCCAGGGCCCGCGCTGGAACTTCCACAAGTACCTGGTGGGCCCGGACGGCCGCCTCGCCGCCGCCTTCGGCACCACGACCGCGCCCACCGACCCGCGCGTGATCATGGCGATCGAGCGGGCGCTCGCGGCCGGGACGTGATGACGGACGCGACGCCGCCATCTCCGCGCGGCGGAGATGGGCCGCGCATGCGGGGCGGAGGGGCGGTCTGGAGTTCGACCTAGCCCTCCCCACCCGATGGCCGTCCACCGTCGACCTCCCCTGCGGAGAGGTATCGGGGCCGTGTCCGCAGCCGATGGCTTGACATCTCCGATCGGAGAAATATTCTCCGATCATGGAACCGACCCCTACCTCACTTCCCGCGCGCCTGCGCGCGGCGCGCATCGCGCGCCGCTGGACGCTCGACCAGCTCGCCGACGCCGCGGGCGTCGGGCGCGCCACGATTTCCAAGATCGAGCGCGGCGACGCCAGCCCCACCGCCGCCATCCTGGCCCGGATCGCCGCGGGGCTCGAGGTCAGCGTCGCCTCTCTCTTTTCGGAGAACGCCGCACCCGCGCCGGCCGCGGCGTCCCCCCTCGCCCGCGCCGCCGACCAGGCGACCTGGACCGATCCGGAGAGCGGCTACGTGCGCCGCAACGTCTCGCCGCCCGGGGCGGCGGGGGCGGCGGAGATCGTCGACGTGACCTTCCCGCCCGGGCGGCGCGTGCTGCTCGACAACCCGTTCGGCTGGCACGGCCTCGCCCAGCAGGTCTGGGCCCTGGAGGGCGCGATCGAGATCACGGTCGGCGAGGTGACGACCCGCCTCGCCGCCGGCGATTGCCTGTTCCTGCGGCTCGACCGCCCCGTCGCCTTCCACAATCCCGGCGAGACGCCCGCGCGCTACGCGGTGGTGCTCTCGCGCCTGACCGCCTGAGGGAGGCCTCGCGATGCCAGACGCCGTCGTCCGCCGCCTCGATGCGACCGAGGCCGCCGCCCGCTGCGGCGAGCTCGCCGAGATCCTGCTCGACTGCGTCGCGGGCGGCGCCTCGGTCTCCTTCATGGCGGACACGACGCCGGAGGACGCCCGCGCCTTCTGGGCCGGCGTCGCCGAGAGCGTGGCGGCGGGGCGCACGATCCTGGTCATCGCCGAGAGCGCGGAGGGCCGGCTCCTCGGCACGGCGCAGGTGAGCGCCGCGGGCAAGCCGAACCAGCCCCATCGCGGCGACCTCGCCAAGATGCTGGTCCACCGCGCGGCCCGCGGCCGCGGCCTCGGTGCAGCCCTCCTCGCCGCCGCCGAGCGCGAGGCGCTGGCCGCCGGCCTCTGGCTGCTCGTGCTGGACACCACGCCCGGCACGCCGGCCGATCGGCTCTATACGCGGGGCGGCTGGGTGCCCGTGGGCGTCATCCCGGATTTCGCGCTGTGGCCCCAGGGCGGGCTCGGGGCGACGAAGGTGTTCTACAAGGATCTACGCGCAGGGTGAGGGTCAGGCGGCGCGGGCCCAGCCCTCGTCGCCGCGCGCCAGCCGCAGCGCCCGCGCCCGGCCCGGTTCGGGAAGATTTGTTGCGCGGCCGTCCCCGGCGCGATCCAGAAACGCTGCGTACGCCTTTCTGAGGAGACGATCGGCTTCGACGGGAACGGGCTCGCTCCGCGCCGACTCCCAAGTGCATATCGTATCCGCCGATACCCCGAGCCCTTCAGCGATCGCGTCCGGCGCCGCGTCGATCTCGATGCGCAGGAACCGGAACTCGGCTCCCGTCAACGGTTCCGTGCGCACGAGCAGCCACCGCCCGATCGCCACGTGCAAGCTGCCGACGTTCTGGATCGATACGAGATCGCCGTAATTGGGATGTGTTTCGATGCTGTAGCCGTTCTCCAACCAGACGTAGTCTAGGCCGGATTCCGTGTAATGGTAGCTCACCTCACGCTCCCGCTCATCGGTACGCCGTGACGACGATAATCTGCCTCTCCCACTCCAGCGCCGCAACCACCGTCAGCCCTTCGCCGGCGAGATGCCGGTAGATTTCTGCCTGCCAATTCCCGAACCTGTTCAGGTACGGATCCGTTTGAACCGTGCCGAGCCGAAGGCAGCGCTCGATCTGCGCCAGCGATATCTGCCGCTCAGGGTGGTCGCGTCTCAAGTGCAGCGAGACCTTGACTCGGCCGTCTGCCAGAAGCGCCGACACGCGCGCCTTGAACGCAGATCGAGTCACTCGCACAGGCGCTCCGCCCGGCGCCTTCTCGCCAGCGTCGGACATCGCGCTCCCACCCGTGACGAACCACCTCTTTAATAATGGATCGGGGTGAAGATTTCAATATTTTTGGTTGCATCTCAGCGTGGTTCCACAAGCTACTACGACGCGTGCGGCGAGGGCCGCTCTCCTCACACCCCCGCCGCCTCGATCAAGTCCCACGAATTCCCGAACGGGTCGGCGAACTTCGCCACCGTTCCGTAGGCCTCCCGGCGCGGCGTCTCGAGGAAGCGCCCGCCGGCGGCCTCGATGCGGGCGCGGGCGTGGGTGAAGTCGTCGGTGTGGAGGAAGAAGGCGACGCGCCCGCCGGTCTGGTCGCCGATGCGGGCGGCCTGATCGGGGCTCGCGGCGCGGGCGAGGAGCAGGTCCGCGCCGCCGCCCGGCGGGCGCACGACGACCCAGCTCTTGGTCTCGGAGAGCGGCGTGTTCTCGACGACCGAGAAGCCGAGCCCATCCGCGAAGAAGGCGAGGCCGGCCTCGTAGCTCGGCACGACCAGGGTCACGAGCGCGAGGCGCATCGCGTCAGGCTCCCGCCATCCAGCCGTATCCCCACCAGGCGAGCGCGGTGAGGGCGACGAGCCACATCACCGCCCCGGCCAGGGGACGGGCGCGCCCGCGCGGCAGCGGCGGCCGGCCCGCCTCGACCCGGGCGCGATGGTCCGCGAGCTGCTCCGGCGGGATCAGCCGCGAGAGCAACGCGAGCCCGCCCACGACGACGAGGAGGTCGTCGGCGAGCCCCGTGAGCGCGTTCCAGTCCGGCACGAGATCGAGCGGGCTGACGACGTAGAGCACGACGAGCACGGCCAGCGCCTTCGCCGTACGCGGCGCATGCGGATCGCGCACCGCGCGCGCCAGCGTGACGAGATCGGCGCGGATGCGCCGGGCGCCGTCGCGCAGGCTCACGAGGCCGCCTTTCGCGCCGGCCGCGGCGCGGCATCCGCCTCGGCGTCGGCCGCCTTCTTCGTCGTGGCGGCCTTCTTGGCGGTGGACGCCTTCTTCGTCGTCGACGCCTTCTTGGCGGCCGGCTTCTTGGCGGCCGGCTTCTTCGTCGCCGTCTTCTTGGCCGGCGCCTCGGCGCCCTCCTCGCCCGCGGCGGCCTTCTTCGCGGCCGGCGCCTTCTTGGTCGCCGCCTTCCTCGTCGTCGCTTTCTTCGCCCCGCCGGAGGCCCGGCGCGCCTTGAGGAGCCCCGCCGCCTCCTCCAGCGTCACGGCCTCGGCCTCCATGCCCTTGGGCAGGGTGGCGTTGGTCTTGCCGTCGGTGACGTAGGGCCCGTAGCGGCCGGCCTTGACCACCACGGGCTTGCCGCTCTCGGGATCGTCCCCGAGCGGCCGGCCGGGATCGCCGCCGCCGCGACGCCCGCCGGCGCCGCTCTCCTTGGCGACGATGAGGTCGATCGCCCGGTTGGCGCCGATCTCCAGCACGTCGTCGTCCTTGCCCAGCGACGCGTAGGTCTTGCCGTGCTGGACATAGGGCCCGAAGCGGCCGACGCCGGCCTTGATCGGCTCGCCGGTCTCGGGGTGCTTCGCCACCTCGCGGGGCAGCGAGAGAAGCTTGAGCGCCTTCTCGAGGTCGACCGCGCCCGGCGTCATGCCCCGCGGCAGCGAGGCGCGCTTGGGCTTCTCGTCGCCCTCCGCCTCGCCGAGCTGGACGAAGGGGCCGAAGCGCCCGTCCCGCAGCGAGACCTCGAGGCCGGTCTCCGGGTCCTTGCCGAGCACGCGCGTTCCCGGCTGCCCGCCCTCGCCGTCGCCCTCGCCCTGCGCGGCGGAGAGCTGGCGGGTGTAGCGGCATTCGGGATAGTTCGAGCAGCCGATGAAGGCGCCGAACTTGCCGAGCTTGAGCGACAGCGTCCCCGCTCCGCAGGAGGGGCAGGCCCGTGGATCGGCCCCGTCGCCCTTGGGCGGGAAGATGTGCGGGGCGAGATAGTCGTTGAGCGCGTCGAGAACCTGCGTCGTGCGCAGCTCCTTGGTGTCGCCGACCGAGGCCGAGAAATCGCGCCAGAAATCGCGCAGCACCTGCTTCCAGTCGATCTCGTGGTTCGAGATCCGGTCGAGCTGCTCCTCCAGCGCGGCGGTGAAGTCGTATTCCACGTAGCGCTTGAAGAAGGCCTCCAGGAAGGCCGTGACGATGCGGCCCTTGTCGTGGGCGTGGAGGCGCTTCTTCTCCAGCGTGACGTATTCGCGGTCCTTCAGGACCTGCAGGATCGAGGCGTAGGTCGAGGGCCGGCCGATGCCGAGCTCCTCCATGCGCTTGACGAGGCTCGCCTCGGAATAGCGCGGCGGCGGCTCGGTGAAGTGCTGCGTCGCGCTGATGCGCTCGCGCTTGAGGGGATCGCCCGTCTCCATCGGCGGCAGGCGGCCCGATTCCTCGTCCTCCTCGTCGTCGCGGCCCTCCTGGTAGAGGGTGAGGAAGCCGTCGAACTTCACCACCTGGCCGGTGGCGCGCAGGTCGAGGGTGCGCGGGCCGACCGAGGCCGCGATGTCGGCCGTTGTGCGCTCCAGCAGCGCCGATTCCATCTGCGAGGCCGTGGTGCGCACCCAGATCAGCTCGTAGAGCTTCGCCTGCTCGGGATCGAGATAGCGCGCCACCTGCTTCGGCAGCCGGCCCATGTCGGTGGGGCGCACGGCCTCGTGGGCCTCCTGCGCGTTCTTGGCCTTGGTCGCGTACTTGCGCGGCACGTCCGGCACGTAGCGGTCGCCGAACTCGCGGCCGATCACGGCGCGCGCGGCGCGCACCGCCTCCGGCGCCATGTCGACGCCGTCGGTTCGCATGTAGGTGATGAGGCCCACCGTCTCGCCGCCGATCTCGACGCCCTCGTAGAGCCGCTGGGCGACGCGCATGGTCTGGGCCGGCGCCATGCCGAGCTTGCGCGAGGCCTCCTGCTGGAGCGTCGAGGTGGTGAAGGGCGGCTGCGGGTGGCGCTTGGCCGGCTTCGCCTCGATGTTCGAGACCGCGAAGGTCGCGATCTCGAGATCCTTCTTGAAGGCCTCCGCCTCCTCGCCCTTGCCGATGTCGAGGCGGGTGATCTTCCGGCCGTCGGCGCCGACGAGCCGCGCGTCGAAGACGCCGCCGTCCTTGGTCGCGAGCGTCGCGACGAGCGACCAGTACTCGCGCGGCACGAAGCTCTCGATCTCGCGCTCGCGGTCGCAGACGAGGCGCAGGGCCACCGACTGCACGCGGCCCGCCGAGCGCGAGCCCGGCAGCTTGCGCCAGAGCACCGGCGAGAGGGTGAAGCCGACGAGATAGTCGAGCGCGCGCCGCGCCAGGTAGGCGTCGACCAGGGCCTGGTCGATCTCCCGGGGCGCGCGCATGGCGGCGGCGACGGAATCCTTGGTGATGGCGTTGAAGGTGACGCGCTCGATCGGCATGCCCTTGAGCACGCGCTTCTCGTTGAGCGCCTCCAGAACGTGCCAGGAGATGGCCTCGCCCTCACGGTCCGGGTCGGTGGCGAGAATCAGCTTCTCCGCCCCCTTCACCGCCTTGGCGATCTCGGAGAGCCGCTTGGCGCCGCGGTCCTCGAGCTCCCAGAGCATGCGGAAGTCGTCCTCCGGGTCCACGGAGCCGTCCTTGGCCGGCAGGTCGCGGATGTGCCCGAAGCTCGCCAGGACCTCGTAGTCCCGGCCGAGATACTTGTTGATCGTCTTGGCCTTGGCGGGCGACTCGACGACGACGACTTTCATGCGTTCGTTCCAGGACGGGCGCGGATGTGGCGACGCGCCGCCGAGCCCCTGGCGACGGCGCGAGGGGTTTAAGTGGGCAAAGCGCGGGCGCGTGTCAAATCGGGAGAGGACCGGGCTGGACAGGCAACGCGCGACCGCGCGCCGCGGGCCCTCGATCGTGCGGCGGCCGTCTTGCGTCCGTCACGAAGCCGTGGCAGGCCCGGCGCGGCAGCCACGCGCACCGGAGCCTCCCATGACCGTCCTCGTCTTCGACGTCGGCAACGTGCTGATCCGCTGGGATCCGCGCTTCCTGTACGAGACGATGTTCGCCGACGCCGAGCGGATGGAGTGGTTCCTCGCCAATGTCTGCACGCCGGACTGGAACCTGGAGATGGATCGCGGCGCGGCCTTCGCCGATCAGGTCGCCGCCTTGTGCGCGCGCCATCCCGAATGGGAGGCCGAGATCCGGGCCTTCGACGCGCGCTGGGCCGACATGGTGCCGGGCGCCGTCGAGCCGAACATGGCGCTCCTGGAGCGCCTTCTCGGGCGGGGCGAGCCGATCTACGCCATCACCAACTTCTCGCGGGAGAAATGGGTGGAGGCGCAGGCGCGCTTTCCGCTTCTGACGCGGTTCGAGGGCGTCGTCGTCTCGGCGCACGAGCGGCTGATCAAGCCCGACCCGGCGATCTACCGCACGCTGCTCGACCGCTACGGCCTCGAGGCCTGGCGCTGCCTCTTCATCGACGATTCGGAGAAGAACGTGGCGGGCGCCCGCGCGGTCGGCATGCGCGCGCTCCACTGCCCGCTCGGGTTCGACCTCGAGGCGGGGCTGCGGGAGGCGGGCGTGGAGGTCTGACCAGCGTCGTCATCCTTCAGCCCGGCAAGCAGGCCGAGCTCGGCCCGAACGATCGTCGTTTCAGCGAGGCGGCGATGCAGGCTCTCCCCTCGCCCCGATGGCGAGGGACCGGGGGTGTGGGTCGTGCAGGCCAGTCGCCTCCGAGCCTCTACCCCGCCGGGGCGAGGCCGGCGGCGCGGAGATAGCCGCGCTTGATGCGGGCGAGGTCCTGGGCGACGCCGAGCAGCGCCGGCACCACGAACAGGATGATCAGCGCCGCGACGAGCAGCCCGAAGGAGAGCGTGATCGCGATCGGGATCAGGAACTGCGCCTGCAGGCTCTTCTCGGCGATCAACGGGGCCATGCCCCCGGACGTGGTCAGCGTCGTCAGCAGCACCGCGCGGAAGCGGTCGACGGAGGACGCCACCGCCGCCTCGGCGGGCTCCTGCCCGTCGCGGACGCGCTCGTTGTAGCGGTCGACGAGCACGATCGAGCCGTTGACCAGGATGCCCGAGAGCCCGAGCAGACCCACCATCGACAAAAAGGCGAACTGGAAGCCGAGCAGCCAGTGCCCGATCACCGCGCCGATGAAGCCGAAGGGAATGACGAGCATGACCAGGATCGGCTGCGACCAGTTCTGGAAGACGAGGGCGAGGATCACGTAGATCGCCGCGAGCGCGATGAGCGCGCCGAAGCCGAGGTCGCCGAAGGCCTTGGCCTGCGTCTCCGCGCGTCCGCGCACGGTCGTCTCGACGCCGTAGCGGGTGCGCAGCTCCGGCAGGATGTTGTCGACGACGTCGGCGCGCACCTCGCCCTCGGGCGTGACGTCGGCGTTGACGTCCGCCGTGACGGTGACGGCGACGCGCCCGTCGCGCCGCTGGACCAGCGCGAAGGCCGCGCGCTCCTCGATGGCGACCACGTCGCCGAGCCGCACCTGCGCGCCCGACGGCGTGCGCAGCATCATGTCGAGCAGGCCCGCCACCGAGAGGTCGGCGCCCTCCTGCACGACGCGGATCGTCACCTCCTCCTCGCCGGCGGCGAAGCGCATGGCGACCGCGCCCTGATAGACGCCGCGCACCTGCGAGACGATGGCGTCCGTCGTGAGCCCCAGCGCCTTGCCGCGCGGGGTGGGCGCGAGCACGATCTCGTTCTTGCCGAAGGGCGTGTCGTCGGCGATGCCGTAGACGCCCGGATAGTCGCGCAGCCGCAGCTTCAGCTCCTCGGCCGCGGCCTTGAGCGTGCCGAGCTCGGCGCCGGTGAAGGCGACGTCGATGTCCGAGCCCGGCGGGCCGGAGCGGCGGCCTGTAATGGAGATCTCGTCGAGGCCGGGGATCGCCGGCACGGCCTCCTCGAAGGCGGCGACCACCTCGGGCGTGCGGGTGAGGCGCTCCTCGCCGGGTGTGAGCTCGACCTCGACGGTCGCCATGTTGTCGCCGCGCTTCTGGCCGGCGACGCCGAGCCTCGCGAAATGATAGGTGACGACGCGCTCGCCGCGCTCCTCGAAGATGCGCCGGTCGGCGTCGTCGATCGCCTGCTCGACCCGCACGAGGGCGTCGATCATGGCGGCTTCCGACATGCCGGGCGCGAACATGATCTCGGCCGTGACGTATTCGGGCTCGGGCGTCGGGAAGAAGGTGAACTGCACCCGCCCGCCGGCGATGAGGCCCACGGAGAGGATCAGGGCCGCCACCGCCAGCGCGATGGTGGAATAGCGCCAGGCGAAGGCGATGCGCGCCAGCGCCCGGACCGGTCCGTTGCGGAACCGGTCGATGCCGCGCTCGAGCCCGGCGCGCATCCGCGCCATCAGCGAGGGCCGCACCCGGCGCGCCGCGCGGGCCTTGGCGCGCTCCTGCGCGGCCAGCGCGTGCCGCAGATGCGTCGGCAGGATGAGGAAGCTCTCGAACAGCGACGCCGCGAGCGCGACGACCACGACGAGCGGGATCGCCACGATGATCTGGCCGACGACGCCGGAGATCATGAAGACAGGCAGGAAGGCCGCCTGGGTCGTCGTCGTCGCGGCGATGACGGGGACGAGCATGCGCATCGCCGCGCCGTGGGCGGCCTGCGTCGGCGTCTTGCCCTCCTCGGTGAGCGTCACCGCGTGCTCGCCGACGATGATGGCGTCGTCGACGAGGATGCCGAGGACGAGGATGAGGCCGAGCAGCGAGATCGCGTTGATCGTCTGCCCCGTCGCCCACATCAGCGCGAAGGTGGCGAGCAGCGAGATCGGCACGCCCATCGCCACCCAGAAGGCGACGCGGGTGTTGAGGAAGAACAGGAGCACGAGGACGATGATCGCCATGCCCGTGAGGGCGTTGAGCGAGAGCGTCTCGATGCGGTCGGAGACCACCTGGGCGCGGATGTCGAAGAGCTGGGCGTCCACGGTGGGCGGCAGGCGCGCCTCGAGATCGGCGACGTAATCGAGCGCCGCGGTCATGCTCTCCAGCGTGTCGGCGCTCTCCGCGCGCTGGATGTCGAGCAGGATCGTCGGCTCGCCGCCCCGCAGGAGGCGCACGCCGCCGTCGCGCAGGGCCTCGCGGACGCTCGCGACGTCGCGCACGAAGACGCGCTCGCCCTCGGCGCTGGAGACGACCTCGACGGCGCCGATGCCGGATGGCCGGTCGGTGCGCGAGAGCGTCCGCAGGGTGCGCTCGCTCGCGCCCTCGAGCGTCCCGAGCGGCTCGGAGAGATTGGCGTTGGCGATGGCGCGGGACACGTCGGCGGCGGTGAGGCCGAGCCGGCGCATGGCGACGGGATCGACCTCGACCCAGAGCTCGCGGGCCCGGTCCCCGGTGAAGACGACGCGGTCGATGCCACGGTCGAGCAGCCCGTCGCGGGCCTCCCGCGCGATCGCCTTGAGCGAGTCCTCCGACACCGCGCCGGAGAGGGCGAGGATCGCCACCGTCTCGTAGAACTCGACGCGCGTGACGACCGGGCGCTCCGCATCCAGCGGCAGGGTGGTGACGGACGCGATCGCCTGCTCCACGTCGGAGAGCGCCTTGTCCATGTCGGCGCCCTCGACGAACTCGACGACGATGCGCGCCGAGCCCTCGACCGCGTAGGAGGTGATGTTGTCGACGCCGTCCAGGAAGCGCACCTCGGGCTCGATCACGTCGAGCACGGCGGTGGAGACGTCCTCCGGGCTCGCGCCCTGCCAGGCCACGGTGACGAAGATCGTCGGGATCTGGACGGTGGGGAAGAATTGCGTGTTGAGCCGCGTCAGCGCCATCAGGCCGAGCAGCGCCACGCCGAGCGCGAGCAGGTTGGCCGCGATGCGGTGGCGCAGGAAGCCGTTGATGATGCCGATGATGCCGCCGCCGCCCGTCGGCACGGCGTCTGTCTCGTCCTCGTCTCGCGCGGCGCTCATTCGCGCACCTCGACCAGCTGGCCGGCGCTGGCGGCGGTGAGCCGGGAGGCGAGGATGCGCGCACCCTCCGGGATGTCGGCGGCGCGCACGACGACGCCGTCCTCGCTCCAGGTGAGCACGTCGACCTCGACGCGCGCCAGACGGTTGTCCGCGTCGATCACGAAAACGCCGCCGTCGTAGAGCGCGGCGACGGGAAGCACCAGCGCGTCCTCGTAGACCTGGTCGGCGAGACGGGCCTCGACGAAGGCGCCCGGGCGCAGGACGTCGCTCTCCACCGCGTCGGTGAAGGCGGCGTAGGCGGCGAAGGAGGCGTCCGAGGCCTCCGCGGCGACGCGCGTCACCACCGCCTCGCGGGCGATCTCGGCGTTTCCGGCGCTCCAGACGACGGTGACGGGACGCCCCTCGAGCTCCCCGCCGGGGGCGAGCCGCGCGTATTGCCCGTCGGAGAGGAGGAAGCGCGCCTCGAGCCGGTCGGTCGCGACGAGCGTCGCGATCCGGTCGTTCTGCGAGACGATCTTGCCGACCTCCGCGCCGACGTTCGAGACCAGCGCGTCGAAGGGCGCGCGCAGGACCGTGTCGTCGAGATTACGCTCGGCCTGGGAGAGGGCGAATTGCAGCCGATCGAGCGAGGCCTCGATCTGGGTGCGCTGCGCGTCGTAGACGGAGAGCTGGTTCTCGCGGCTCTCGAGCGTGGCCTCCGCCTGCGAGACCCGCAGCTGCACGTCGTCGAAGGCCCGGGCGGTGGCGCTGCCGCTCTCGCGCAGCTGGGTGAGCCTGTCGAAATCGCGCTGGGCGATGGCGAGCTGCTCGCGGGCGCGCTCGATGCCGTCGGTCTCCTGGCGGCGGCGGGCGTCGAGCTCGGCGAGCCGGGCGCGGGCCTCGGCGAGGTCGGCGCGGGCGCGGATCAGGGCGCCCTCGTAGGCGAAGGGGTCGATGGTGACGAGCGCCTCGCCCTGCGCGATACGGGCGCCGTCGACGAGATCGTCCGAGACCTCGATCACCGGCCCGGAGACCAGCGCCCGCAGGTCGACCGAGCGGCCCGCGACGATGCGGCCGTAGACGGTGAGCGTCGGCTGCACGGCCCGGGGCGACGCGACCACCGCCGCGATCGGCCGGGCCTGCTCGCCCTGGCGCTCGACGGGCACGACGGGCTTCGTCGCGCGCATCCAGGAGAAGCCCGCGAGCGCGCCGACGATCAGCGCGACGGGAAGGACCACCATCACGAGGAGCCGCAGCGCCCGCCCGAGCCGCGCGAGCACGCTCGGCCGCCCCGCCGGCCGTCGGCCGTCCTCCGCGCGCTCGCGCGCAGCCCGTTCGTCGGTGAACGGGGGATCGTCGTTGACGCGCGCGTCCATGGTATCCGTCATCCTCGCGTTCCGCGGGTTCTCCGCTCCCGTCTCCCATATCCCCGTTTCGCAGGTGCGAATAGAACGTGAAGAAACGTAAAGCCGGGCGTCCCGCGCGCCACGTTCCTCTTACGTGCCCACGATCTCCCGCGGATCAATGCCGAGGCGTTCCTGCGCCTGCGCCAGGAGGTCGAGGTCGAGCGGACGGGGCGCGAGGTCCACGCCGTCGGACAGCGTCTCGACGATGGTCGTCAACGCCTTGAGGCGACCCGCCTTCTTCTGCTCGGAGGAGAGCGCCGTCCAGGGCGCTCGAGCGGTCGAGGTGCGGCGGATCATCTCCTCCACGGCGGCCGCGTAGTGCGGCCATTTCTCGCGGTTGCGAAGGTCCTCGTAGGAGAGCTTCCAGCGCTTGAGCGGGTCGCGCAGGCGCTGGACGAAGCGCTTCTTCTGCTCGTGCGGGGAGATGTGCAGGAACAGCTTCACGATCCGCACGCCGTCGTCGAGCAGCATCCGCTCGAAGGCGCGGATCTCGCCGTAGGCGCGCTGCCAGTCCGCCCGCTCGGCGTAGCCCTCGACGCGCTCCACCAGAACGCGCCCGTACCAGGAGCGGTCGAAGATCACGATCTCGCCCGCGGCCGGCAGCCGGCTCCAGAAGCGGTGGAGATAGTGGTGGCGCTGCTCGAAGGGCGACGGCGCGCCGATCGGCCAGACCTTGAAGCCGCGCGGGTCCATCGCGGCCGCCATCCGCCGGATCGTGCCGCCCTTGCCGGCGGCGTCCCACCCCTCGAACACGATGAGCCCGCGCTCGCCGGTATGGAGAAAGGCCTGCTGGATGCGCTTGAGCTCGGTCTGAAGCCGCGCCTCCTCGGCGAGGTAGCTCTCCTGGTCGACGCGGACCGAGAGGTCCACCCGGGCGAGGTGAAAATCTTCGTGAACCAGGCGGTGCTCGTCCGAACTCATGCTAGTCTCCCGGAACGGCCGCGACCGGCCGTCGTTTTGCTCTCGCCTGCGAGGGCGGCGACGTCCGCGCGGATCTCCGCGAGCCGAGGAGGCGCGATCCATGACGGAGACCCCCGTTCCGAAAGCCCCCGTTCTCACGGCGCCCGCCGCCTACGTCCCGCCCGCGCGGGTGAAGTGGGACTATAGCAGAGCCGAGCTCATCGCCGACGGCATCGTGCATGCCCTCGGCGTGAAGGCCGCCCTCGTCGGCGTCGTTCTGCTCGCGCTGTTCGCGGCCGAGCGCGCCGGCGCGCTGGAGATGACCGGGGTCGCGGTCTACTGCTTCGGCCTGCTGAGCGTGCTCAGCGTCTCGGCGGTGTACAACCTCTATCCCGCCTCGCGCACGAAGTGGATCCTGCGGCGCTTCGACCATGCGGCGATCTACCTGCTGATCGCAGGCACCTACACGCCCTTCCTCACCCAGCTCGACAGCGCGGTCGCGACGCCGCTCCTCGTCATCGTCTGGGGCGCGGCGGCCGTCGGGATCGCCTTGAAGCTCGCTTTTCCCGGGCGCTGGGACAAGGCGGCCGTGCTGCTCTATCTCGGGATCGGCTGGAGCGGGGTCTTCGCCGGGCCCGCCGTGATCGAGGCGCTCTCGCCGACGACGCTCTGGCTCATCGCGGTGGGCGGGGCGACCTACACGGTGGGCGTGATCTTCCATCTCTGGGAGAGCCTGCGCTACCACAACGCCATTTGGCACGCCTTCGTGCTCGTCGCCTCGGGCTGCTTCTACTTCGCGGTGCTCGACTGCATGGTGCTGGCCAAGGGGTGAGCGGCGATCGGCCCGGGCCTCACCCCAGCGTCGCCAGCGCCGGGAAGGTCTCCAGCAGCCAGAAGGACATCGCCTGGATGCCGCCCGTCAGGAAGGCGATGCCGGTGAGCACGAGCAGCGCCCCCATCGCCTTCTCGACGTAGACGAAGCGCGACTTCATGCGCTTGAGGAAGGCGATGAAGGGCTTCATCGCGAAGGCGGCGAGGACGAAGGGGATGCCGAGCCCGGCGGAATAGACGGCGAGCAGGAAGGCGCCGCGCCCGACGCTCGCCTCGGAGCCCGCCACCGCCAGGATCGCGGCGAGGATCGGCCCGATGCAGGGCGTCCAGCCGAAGGCGAAGGCGAGCCCCATCACGTAGGCCCCGCCGAGCCCCGCCGAGGAGCCGCCCTGGAAGCGCGCCTCGCGATACAGCAGCGCGATGCGGAAGACGCCGAGGAAGTGCAGGCCCATCACGATGATGACCGCGCCGGCGAGATAGCCGAACACGTCCATGTACTGGCGCACCAGCTGCCCGAAGAACGAGGCCGTCGCCCCGAGCGCGGTGAACACGGTGGAGAAGCCGAGGACGAACACGACGGCGGTGAGCAGCGCGCGGCGGCGAACCGCCCAATCGTCCTCGCGCTGGATCTCCTCCACCGAGACGCCCGCGAGGTACGACATGTAGGGCGGCACCAGCGGCAGCACGCAGGGCGAGAGGAAGCTGATGAGCCCGCCCGCGAGGGCGGCGAGGAGCGACACGTCCGTCATGAGCGTCGGTGTAATCCGTATGCGGCCGGCGGAAAAGCGCGGCCGCCCGGCTCTCGCGGCCTCGTGATGCGCCGTGATACAGGATGGGGGCTGCGCGCGCGATGCGCGAGATCAAGGAGGCGGGATGCGATGTCGCGGGGGCGCAACCTCATCACCGACGTGGCCGGGATCAGGGTCGGCAACGCCCACGACGTCGGGCTCGCCTCCGGCGTGACCGTGGCCCTGTTCGAGGAGCCGGCGGTGGCGTCGGTCTCGACGCTCGGCGGCGCGCCGGCGAACCGCGACACGGCCTGCCTCGAGCCCGACGCCACGGTGGAGGCGGTGGACGCCATCGTGCTCTCCGGCGGCTCCGGCTTCGGGCTCGACGCGGCCGGCGGCGTCCAGGCCTGGCTGCGGGAGCGGGGCCGCGGCTTCCCGATCGGGCCGGTGACGGTGCCGATCGTTCCGCAGGCCATCGTCTTCGACCTGCTCAATGGCGGCGACAAGGCTTGGGGGCGCTACCCGCCCTATCGCGAGCTGGCGTGGGACGCCTGCGAGCGCGCGGGGCCCGACTTCGCCCTCGGCACGGCGGGCGGCGGCTACGGGGCGACGACGGCCGACCTCAAGGGCGGGCTCGGCTCAGCCTCGGCGCGCACGTCGCGGGGGCACGGTGTCGGCGCGCTCGTGATCGTCAACGCCATCGGCTCGGCGATCGTCGGCGGGGGCCCGCATTTCTGGGCGGCGCCCTGGGAGGTCGGCGACGAGTTCGGCGGGCTCGGCCTGCCGGCGGACGCGGCCGAGCGCGGCCGGCGCCTCGTCTGGAAGGGCGGGCCGCAGCCGGCCACCACCATCGCCCTCGTCGCGACGGACGCCGTGCTGACGAAGGGCCAGGCGCACCGCATCGCCGTCCAGGCCAACGACGGCCTCGCCCGGGCGCTGCGGATCACCCACGCGCCCTACGACGGCGACACCGTGTTCTGCGCGGCGACCGGGCGCGCGCCGCTGGGGGACGACCCCGCCGCCGCGCTGACCGAGATCGGCGCCGTCGCAGCCGACGTGCTCGCCCGCGCCGTGGCGCGGGGCGTGTACGAGGCGACGGGGCTCGGGTTTCCGGGACAGCCGCCGGGGTGGCGGGAGCGGTTCGGGTGACTCACGACGCCGCCGCCGCCACCCGCGCCTTCTGCCGCTTCCGGTCCGCGCGCACGTTCCAGGCGAAGATCGCGATCACGCCCACCGCGCCGACGCTCTCGACGATCGTGTTGTTCGGCCAGATCAGGGCCACGCCCGCGGCGAAGAGGAGGAGGCGCATCGGCCAGCCGAGCGGCGCCTCCATGTGGCCCTCGATCGCCGCGCCCAGTGCGTAGACGCCCACCACCGCGATGACGAAGACGTGCGCCACCTCGAGCGGCGGGCCGCCGAGGAACGCCGTGTAGGCGAACAGGATCGGCATCAGGTAGATGCCCTTGGCCACCTTCCACGA